>DASUUI010000114.1:0-16481 GCA_036374155.1 Gemmatimonadaceae bacterium
CCCCGCAGCTCATGTTCGACGTGATGATGCCGCAGGGCGCGCCCGAGGGGATGGACAACTTCTCCGACATGCTGAAGGACATGCTGCCGAAGAAGCGGAAGCGACGCACGATGAAAGTCGGCGAAGCGCGCCGCATCCTGCGTGACGAGGAGCTGGAGAAGCTCGTGGACAAGGAGGACGTCACCGCCGACGCTCTCGAGCGGGTGGAGTCCATGGGAATCATCTTTCTCGACGAGATAGACAAGATCGCGGGCGAGC
Organism: Gemmatimonadaceae bacterium; assembly: GCA_036374155.1. GTDB lineage: Bacteria > Gemmatimonadota > Gemmatimonadetes > Gemmatimonadales > Gemmatimonadaceae > DASUUI01. The sequence continues at coordinate 259 of DASUUI010000114.1, forward strand.
GCGGCCAGCGCGGCGGCCCGGACGTGTCACGCGAGGGCGTGCAGCGAGACCTCCTCCCCATAGTCGAAGGCTCCACCGTGCAGACGAAGCACGGCACCGTGCGCACCGACCACGTCCTGTTTATCGCGGCGGGCGCGTTTCACGTATCCAAGCCGAGCGACCTGATCCCGGAGCTGCAGGGGCGCTTTCCCATCCGTGTCGAGCTCAAGCCGCTGACGGAGGCCGACTTCATCCGCATCATGACGGAGCCGGAGAACGCGCTCACGAAGCAGTACGCGGCCCTCGTTAGCGCCGAGGGCGCCGCGCTCACCTTCACCGAGGACGGCGTCGCCGAAATCGCGCGCACGGCTGCCCAGGTGAACGAGCGGATGGAGAACATCGGTGCGCGCCGCCTTCACACGGTGATGACCACGCTGCTGGAGGACGTGCTGTTCGATCTTCCCGAGAGCCGGAACGGCTCGATCAGCGTGGACGCTGCGCTCGTGCGCGAACGGCTGAAGCGCGTGGTCGAGGATGAGGACCTGCGCCGCTACATCCTGTAGGCTCGAGGTCGCGCAGAGGGCTGAAGCTCAACGGGACCGGGACGCAAGTCGCGACACCGCCGCGGTGAGCAGACCCTGCGTCACTGCGTATACGGCGATCGCCGCAGCTGGGCTGTTGGCGACATCCAGTTCTTCCGTGAACAGGTGCCAGGCTCCCACTCCGGCGGCCGCGCCAGCAACTGCTCCCAGCGCGCTGCCCCATCCCGACGGGTTCGTTCCGCCTGCCCGGCCGGCGAAGTAGCCTCCGGCCGCCGCACCCACTGTGGAGAGCCCGATCCCCAGTCCGGCCTTCCTGATGGTGCAGCCGAGATCCTCCACACCGCAGCTGTCCCGGGCGAGGTAAACGACACCGAACCCCAGCAGCGACCCTGCCGTGGCTCCGGCCGCCTCGATCGCGAAAGCTCGCGTCCCCGTGGTCTGCGCGCCGGCGGGATGCGACAGCAGCGCCAGGAGACCGACGCATACAGCGACACCGCGTCTCATGATCCCTCCAAAATGACGGTTGGCTCCCCACTGTTACCCGGCGTGCGGTCGTTTGAACCGCCGGTATATTCACGGCACCGACGCCCTGTTGCCTACCAGAAAAGACTGCCTTCGTGCCTGACTGTCCGCACCGCGATTTTCTCGCCATTCCCGACTTCTCAACCGAGGAACTGCACGCGCTGTTCGACCTGGCTGAGCGCATGCACCGCCGCACTTACACGCTGCGGCCGCTCGCCGGAAAGTCGCTCGCGATGATCTTCATGAAGGCCTCGACTCGTACGCGGGTCTCCTTCGAGGTCGGGATGTGGCAGCTCGGTGGTCACGCGCTGTTCCTCTCGCCGCGCGACGTCCAGCTTGGCCGCGGCGAGCCGATCGCCGACACCGCGAGAGTGCTCTCACGATACGTGGACGGGATAATGATCCGCACCTTCTCCCACGCCGAGGTGGAGGAGTTCGCGGAGTACTCGGGCGTCCCTGTAATCAACGGACTGACCGACCTGCTCCACCCCTGCCAGGTGCTCGCCGACCTGCTCACCATACGGCAGAACCTCGGCGACGTGGGCAAGGTGAAAGTCGCCTGGATAGGCGACGGCAACAACATGGCGAACTCATGGGTGAATGCTGCCTGGCGGCTCGGCTTCGAGCTCCGGCTTGCATGCCCGGAGGGGTACGAGCCGAACGCGGCCATTCTGGAGAGAGCGCGCGCCGAGGCCCCGGTAACCGTCGTCCGCGATCCGGCGGAAGCCGCTGAAGGCGCGGACGTGGTCAGTACCGACGTCTGGGCCTCCATGGGTCAGGAGGAGGAGCAGGCCGCGCGCGCGCAGGCGTTCGCGGGTTACGTGGTGGATGAGGCGTTGATGGAGCGCGCCTCGCCGCGGGCGATCTTCCTGCACTGCCTTCCCGCGCATCGTGGTGAGGAAGTCACGGCCGGGGTCATAGACGGCCCGTGGTCGCGCGTCTGGGACGAGGCCGAGAACAGGCTGCACGTGCAGAAGGCGATAATGGCAGTGCTCATGGGCGGAGAGCGGCTGACATAGCCGGGTGCCCGGTCGTGCGGGACTGACGCAAGCGGCTCCCCGGCGGGATATTGAGTACAATCCTACAATCGTGACTTCATCGACTCCCCCGGTGGGCGCCCTTGGCGACCACTACACTATAGAGCGTGAGATCGGCCGCGGCGGCATGGCGACGGTTTACCGCGCGCACGACCGCCGGCACGAGCGCAGCGTTGCCGTGAAGGTGCTGAACCGCGACGTCGCCGCAGCGATCGGCACCGACCGGTTCCTGCAGGAGATCAAGACCGCCGCCAGTCTCACGCATCCGCACATCGTGCCGGTGCACGACTCGGGTCAGGCGGAAGGCATGCTGTTCTACGTCATGCCGCACATCGAGGGAGGAAGCCTGCGCGACCGCCTCGCGCGGGAGAAGCGCATCCCGCTCTCCGAAGTCGTGCGCATGACGCGCCAGATCGCCGCCGCGCTCGACTTCGCTCACCGGCATGGCGTCGTCCACCGCGACATCAAGCCGGAGAACATCATTCTGTACGAGGGCGAGCCGCTCATCCTCGACTTCGGGATCGCCAAGGCGATCAGCGAAGCAGGCGGCGACAACCTTACGCGCACCGGCGTCGCGATCGGGACGCCGGCGTATCTGAGCCCGGAGCAGGGCAGCGGCGAGACGGTGATCGACGGCCGCAGCGATCAGTACAGTCTCGCGTGCATGGTGTACGAGATGCTCTCGGGAACGCCGCCGTTCATCGCCGCCACGCCGCAGAAGGTGATAGCGATGCGCTTCACGCAGAAGGTGAAGCCGCTTACCGCCGAAGGGGTGTCGGCCGCCGTTTCCGATGTGGTGCTCAAGGCCCTCGCGCTCGAGCCCTCGGGCCGGTTCGCGACCGCCAGCGAGTTTGCCCAGGCGCTCGCGCAGGCTGCCGGGCCGGAGCTGAGCCCCGCCGCCGATTCCGGCAAGCGCTCGGTCGCCGTGCTCCCGTTCACCAACATGAGTGCCGACCCGGAGAATGAGTATTTCACCGACGGCATCGCCGAGGAGATCATCAACGCCCTCATGAAAGTGCGGGCGCTGGACGTCGCTTCGCGCACCTCCGCGTTCGCCTTCAAGGGATCGAAGGAGGACATCGGTCAGATAGGACGGAAGCTGAAGGTGAACACCGTCCTCGAGGGAAGCGTGCGAAAATCGGGCAATCGCCTGCGGATCTCGGCGCAGCTCATAGACGTCGCAACGGGCTTTCATCTCTGGTCCGAGCGGTACGACCGCGAGATGCAGGACGTGTTCGCCATTCAGGATGAGATCGCGACGAGCATCACGAACGCGCTGAAAGTCGTGCTCAGCGACAAGGAAGAGGCGGCGATCAAGAAGATCCCGACGCAGAGCGTTCGCGCGTACGAGTACTACCTGCGCGGGCGGCAGCTCTTCCACCAGCGCAGGCCCGAGACGCTTGATGCCGCGGAGGACATGTATCGCCGCGCCATCGCGCTCGATCCCGATTACGCGCTGGCGTACACCGGCCTCGCCGACTGCTCGGCATTCCGTTTCTTCGAGCACGCCGGTGGCGATGAAGCTCTGGCGCAGGCCGAGGCTGCCAGCAGTCGTGCACTGAAGCTCGATCCGGAACTGGCCGAGGCGCACGCATCGCGAGGTCTGACCCTCATGTATCAGCGGCGGTTCGACGAGGCCTCGCGGGAGTTCGAGCGTGCAATGGAGCTCGACCCGAACCTGTACGAGGCGCCGTGGTACTACGGGCGCGCGCTGCAGGCCGAGGGCAAACTGGACAGAGCAGTCGAGCTGTATGAGAAGGCTGCGGAGCTTCGGGTTGATGACTACCAGGCGTTGATATTCGCGGCCGTCGCGTATTCGGGGCTTGGCCGGCGTGAGAAGGCTGCGGACGCGTACCGTCGGGGACTCGCGGCCGCCGAGCGAACGATCGCGCTCAATCCGGGCGACTCCCGCGCGATGTATCTCGGAGCAAATGCACTACAGCGGCTTGGCGATTCCCAGCGTGCGGAGGAGTGGGCGCGACGCGCGGTACAGACTGACCCCTCGCACCCGCTGCTGCTGTACAACGTGGCGTGCTTCCATGCCACGGCTGGACGGCCTGGACTCGCTCTCGACCACCTCGAGCGCGCGATGGAACTGGGAATGCGGAACCGTGACTGGCTCATGACCGACCCCGACCTGGAATCCATCCGCAGCGATCCGCGCTTCCAGGCGCTGCTCACCGACAAGACGCCGGCGTCCTAGCCAGTGACTGCTCAGGGAACGGCTCTGCCGAACATCGGCTCGTCGTACTCCATCGAAGGCGAGGTGGGGCGCGGCGGCATGGCCACCGTGTACCGCGCTCTCGACCGGCGACACCATCGCAGCGTCGCGGTCAAGGTGCTGAACCGCGACGTCGCCGCTGCACTCGGCAGCACGCGCTTCCTGCAGGAGATCACGACCGCCGCAGGGCTCAGTCACCCCAACATCGTGCCGGTGCACGACTCCGGTGAGCACGATGGCGTGGTGTACTACGTGATGCCGCACATTCAGGGACACACCCTCCGCGAGCTGCTCAACAGGGACAGGCGGCTGCCCGTGCAGGAAGTGGTGCGCATAACAACCCGCGTGGCGGCGGCGCTCGATTTCGCCCACCGGCACGGTGTTGTGCACCGCGACATCAAGCCCGAGAACATCATGCTGTTCGAGGGTGAGCCGCTCATACTCGACTTCGGGATCGCCAAGGCGATCACCGCTGCCGGCGGTGACAACCTCACTCGCACCGGTGTCGCAATTGGAACTCCCGCCTATCTCAGTCCCGAGCAGGTCAGCGGCGAAACGAACCTGGACGGGAAGAGCGACCAGTACAGCCTCGCGTGCACCGTGTACGAGCTGGTCAGCGGCGAGCCGCCCTTCACAGCCGCTTCACCGCAGGGTGTCATAGCCAAGCGGTTCACCCAGAAGCCACGCAACCTTGCCGAGCTCGTGCCCGGCCTGTCACAGGAGTTCGCGGATGCCGTTGGCAAGGCGCTCTCGCTCGAGGGCGAGGACAGGTTTCCCACTGTCGCGGCGTTCGCCCAGGCGCTCGCGCGCGGCGCGGGCACAGGGGAGATCGCAGTGAGGGAGGAGCCGGGGTCCAAGCAGTCGGTGGCAGTGCTCCCGTTCACCAACATGAGCGCGGATGCCGAGAATGAGTTCTTCGCCGACGGCATAACCGAAGAGATCATCAACGCGCTCACGAAGGTGCGTGCGCTGGAAGTTCCGTCGCGCACCGCGTCGTTCGCCTTCAAGGGCAAGACGCAGGACGTGGACGAGATCGCCCGCAAGCTCAAGGTCGGGAGCATCCTCGAGGGGAGCGTCCGCAAGGCCGGCAACAGGCTGCGCGTGACCGTGCAGCTGGTGGACGTGGGCACCGGCAATACTCTCTGGTCGGAGCGTTATGACCGGGAGCTGGCCGACATCTTCGAGATTCAGGACGAGATCGCGAAAAGCATCGTGGACGCTCTGAAGGTCGTCCTCACGGGCGAGGAAGAGGCGGTCACGCGCAAGCCGCCCACGCAGAGCGTGCGTGCCTATGAGTACTACCTTCGCGGGCGCCAGCTTTTCCACCAGCGCCGTCCGGAAACGCTCGACGCGGCGGAGGACATGTACCGGCGCGCGATCGCCCTCGATCCGAACTACGCGCTCGCCTACGCCGGCCTCGCCGACTGCTCGGCGTTCCGCGCGGCGTACCATGGCGGCGGGGAAGAGGCGCTGGCGCAGGCGGACGCGGCCAGCAAGCGCGCTCTGGAGCTGGATCCGCATTCCGCGGAGGCGCACGCCTCGCGGGGGCTGACGCTCTCGCATCAGCGAAAGCTGGAAGAGGCGGAACGCGAGTTCGATCAGGCGCTGCAGCTCGACCCCACCCTGTACGAGGCCGCGTACTACTACGGCCGCGCCCTGCAGACCGGAGGGAAGCCCGAGCGTGCAGTAGAGATGTATGAGAAAGCCGTCGCGCTACGGCCCGACGACTACCAGTCGCTGGCCTTTGCCGCGACCGCGTACCACGGAATGCGCGATCAGGCCAGGATGGTGGATACAGCGCGCCGAATGGTTGCTGCCGCGGAGCACGCACTGTCGCTCAACCCGGGCGACACGCGCGCCCTGTACCTCGGCGCGATCATGCTGGAGCGGAGTGGCGATTCACGCCGGGCGCAGGAATGGGCGCAGCGCGCGCTCCAGATCGATCCCAGCCACCCGGTGATGCTGTACAACATCGCCTGCTTCCATGCTCTCGCCGGCCGCGTGGACCTCGCGCTCGATCATCTGGAGCGGGCGATGGAGCTCGGCTTCCATCACTCCGACTGGCTGCAGACCGACCCCGACCTCGGCAACATCCGAAGCCATCCGCGTTTCAGCGAGCTTCTGGCGAAGGTGGAGGGCGCCAGCGGTTGACGTCCGCGGCGCCATCCGGCCGCTCGTTCAGTCCAGGTAGACCACCACGCGCCCGCCGGCGGTATAGCTGAGAGTGTCGCCGCGCCTGTAGCCGGTCACAGTCGCCTCGTCACGCCCGGGGATGGCCGGGAGGTTGAACACGACGCTCTCGCCCGACAGCTCGTACGTCCCCTGCTCGCTGAAGCCGCCAACGATCGGCTCTCCTTCCACTGGATCGAACCGCGCCGTCCACGTTTCCGAGAACGTCCGGTCGGTCCGGAGGGTGATGCTTCCCGTGGTGATGGTGACCGTGCCTTCTTCGGTCTCCAGGAAGACGAAGGGCATCAGCTGCCCGTCGATGGAATGGAGGATGTACGGTCCCGCAACGAGCGTATACGGATCCGTAGGTCCGACGTCGCCGCAGCCGGCCGCGGCCGCCACGGAGATGGCAAGTGCAACAGCGCCCGCGCGCAGTCGTGTATTCACTTTTCACTCGACAGTGTGATGGCTGACACCGTGTTATGCCTCTGGCCCCGCCTGTGATACTATTCAGAAACAGCCGCCCCGGTTTCAACCCTGTCTGAACCCGACAGTATTCGCCCTTTGACCCTCCGGGATCAGCCGCCGGATATCGGCCCGTCATACGTCATCGAACGCGAGATCGGTCGCGGCGGCATGGCGACGGTGTACCGGGCTCACGACCGACGCCACAACCGCCGGGTTGCGATCAAGGTGCTCGACCCAGAGGTCGCCGCCACGCTTGGCACCGCGCGCTTTCTGCAGGAGATCGCGACCGCGGCCGGGCTGAGCCACCCCAACATAGTTCCCGTCTACGATTCCGGGGAGCATGGCGGCGTGGTGTACTACGTCATGCCTTACGTCGAGGGGACCACGCTGCGAGAGCAGCTCAGTGGCGGCAAGCGATTGCCCCCCATCGAGGTTGCGCGAATCGCGCTTCGGATCGCGTCGGCGCTCGACTTCGCACATCGCAACGGAATCGTCCACCGTGACATCAAGCCCGAGAACATCATGCTCTTCGAGGGCGAGCCGCTGGTTCTCGATTTCGGAATTGCCCGTGCTGTCACGGCTGCCGCCGGGGAGAACCTCACGCGTACCGGGATCGCCATCGGCACGCCGGCCTATCTCAGTCCCGAGCAGGCGAGCGGCGACAGCGGCCTTGACGGCCGGAGCGATCAGTACAGCCTCGCCTGTACCATCCATGAGATGGTGGCGGGCACCCAGCCGTTCATCGCAGGCACGTCGCAAGGCGTGATCGCAAAGCGCTTCACCGAGCGACCGCAAAGCCTGGTCGGGATCGTTCCGGAGGTAACCCGACCTTTCGCCGATGCGTTGACGCGCGCGATGTCGCTCGAGCCGGCCGACCGGTTCCCCACCGCATCGGCGTTCGCGCAGGAACTGGCGCGCGGAGCTCAGGCGGCTGAAACGTCCGCGAAAACCGATACGTCGCCGAAATCAGTGGCGGTGCTTCCCTTCACGAACACGAGCGCTGACGCGGAGAACGAGTTCTTCGCCGACGGCATCACCGAGGAGATAATCAACGCCCTTACCCGGGTGCGTGCGCTGCGAGTGCCTGCCCGTACGGCCAGCTTTGCATTCAAGGGCAAGACGGAAGCGATCGAGGAAATCGCCCGCAAGCTGCGGGTCAGCAACATCCTGGAGGGAAGCGTCCGGAGGGCGGGGAACCGGCTGCGCGTAACGGTGCAGCTAGTGGCCGCGCCCGGTGGTGACACCATCTGGTCGGACCGTTACGACCGGGAGCTGGCAGACGTGTTCGAGATTCAGGATGAGATAGCGACGAGCATTGTGGACGCTCTCAAGGTCGTACTCAGCGGCGACGAGGAAGTCGCCATAAGAAAGGTGCCGACGCAGAGCATACGTGCCTACGAGTACTACCTTCGGGGCCGGCAGCTGTACCACCAGAGGAAACCGGAGCCACTCGCCGCTGCGGAGGAAATGTTCCGCCGCGCCATCGCGCTCGACCCTGGTTACGCACTGGCGTACGCCGGCCTGGCGGATGCGTCCGGCGTTCGCCACGGCTCGTTCGGTGGAGGGGAGGAGGCGCTGGCGCAGGCAGACGCCGCGAGCAAGCGTGCGCTGGAGCTCGATCCAACGCTTGCCGAGGCGCACGCGGCCCGCGGGCTCGCCCTGTCGTACCACGCACAATTCGACGAGGCGGATCGCGAGCTCCGGGAGGCGATCCGCCTCGATCCAACATCGTACGATAACGCGTACCATTATGCGCGTGTGCTGGTATCGGCCGGGCGACTGGAGGAAGCGGCCCGAATGTTCGAAACGGCCGCCAGCCTGCGCCCGGAGGATTATCAGGCGCTCGCGCTCGCCAACAACATGTACCACAGGCTCGGTCGGGAGGCGGAGCACCGTGACGCCGGTCTCCGCGCAGTGGAGGCAGCCACGCACGCCCTTGCCATCAACCCGGCTGACACCCGTGCGCTGACCCTTGGCGCGGCCACCCTGCTGCGAATGGGCGATCAGGAGGCGGGGCGGGAGTGGCTCGAGCGCGCGCTCAAGCTCGACGCTACAAATCCGATCACATTCTACAATGCTTCGTGCTTCGAGTCCCTCGCCGGTCGGACCGACGTGGCTCTCGATTATCTGCAGCGGGCGATCCACCTGGGTCTGCACAACATCTACTGGCTGCTCAACGACCCCGACATTGCCGGTCTTCGCGATCATCCGCGGTTTGCGACCGTTCTACGAGAGGCCGAAGCGGCGGCAGCCGGCTAGTACCGATGTGGTCTCGCGACGCGCTATGATACGGGTCTGATCCAGGCTGTGCGGGTTACCCCGAGCGGAGTACCAGCGATGACTGAGGAGACTGCTTCCGCGAAGCTGAAGGAAGGCGACCCCGCCCCTGATTTCACGGCGGTCACGGACCAGGGTGAGGAACTCTCTCTCTCCGACCTGCGTGGCAAGAAAGTGGTCCTGTACTTCTACCCGAAGGACGACACCCCGGGATGTACCATAGAATCGTGCGAGTTCCGCGACGCCCATCCACGGTTCGTCGGTAAAGATGCAGTGGTACTCGGCGTCAGCCCGGACGACGTCCGTTCACACCAGAAGTTCAGGAAGAAGTTCGACCTCCCATTCACCCTGCTGGTGGACGAGGGGCACGCGATAGCCGATCAGTACGAGAGCTGGGGGGAAAAGTCGCTGTTCGGCGTGAAGTATCACGGGACGTTGCGCACGACCTACGTCCTGGACCGTGACGGGCGGATCGCGAAGATCTTCCGCAAGGTGAAGCCGAAAGGACATGCCGAAGAAGTAGAGCAGGCGCTCGCGCAGATCCCGTGAAGCGCGACTCAGCGGGCTGCGAAGAGCCTGGCAGCCGTGGTGCTGAATCCACGATGACCGCTGGCTTCGCGTCATCCTGATGCGGGTGATCCTGTTCGGCGCAACCGGCATGGTGGGTCAGGCAGTCCTGCGTGAATGCCTGCGCGACGACACAGTCGATACGGTGCTCGCCGTGGGCCGCAACTCCACCGGCGTGACTCACCCGAAACTGCGTGAGCTGATCCGCCGCGACATGTTCGACTTCAGCCCTGCCGCTGAGCTGCAGGGGCACGATGCCTGCTTCTTCTGCCTCGGCGTGTCGTCCGTCGGCATGAAGGAGGCCGAGTACACCCGGCTCACCTATGATCTGACGCTGGGGTGGGCGCGCACCCTGGCGCGGCTCAATCCGGCGATGGCCTTCCTCTACGTTTCGGGTGCCGGCACAGGCGGCAGGGCCATGTGGGCGCAGGTGAAGGGGCGCACCGAAGCCGCGCTACTCGAGTTGTTCCCGAATGGGTACATGATCCGCCTCAGCCTGCTGCGACCGGAGCATGGTGAAGTTTCGAAGACCGGCTGGGCACGCATGCTGTATGCGATTGCGCGGCCGCTCTGGCCGCTGCTGCAGGCGGCAGCGCCGGGCATGGTGATCAGCACCCAGGAGCTGGGTCGGGCGATGATTCGTGCCGCGCGGGATGGAGCGCCGAAAAAAGTGCTGGAGATGCGCGACCTGCGCGCGCTCGCGTCGGCCGCCTGAGAACCGGGGTCAGGTGAGGACGTCGCGAATGGACGGATCCTTCGCGAACTGTGCGCTGGCGAACGGGCACGTGGCAACAACCTTTGTGTGCGTCGTTCGCGCCCAGGCGACTGCGGCGTCGAGCAGCCGCCGCCCCACGCCCTGGCCGGACAGAGCAGCGCTGACTTCGGTACCGTCGATGATCACCAGCGTGGGATTGGCGCGGCTGTAGGTCATTTGTGCGACGCGCTTGCCGTCCTGCTGGATGAAGAACGCGCCCCGGTGACCGTCTTCCTCGTGCTCGATCGCGATCGGTTGCACGTCAGTTCGCGCCTTGAGGAGGCTCACTGGGCCGTCCACTATCGAACCGGGCAAACTGCTCGTCGCTGAGCCGAACTACGGACAACCGTCCCTGCCGGACGAGCGGCGAGTCCGCGAACGTCTGATCGGCCTTTATCTCCGCCAGCGTTATCGGTGCAGCCAGCGCGCGGACCGGTGCTATCTCCGCGACGAGCAGTTTCGGGTCCTTCGCCTTCGGGTCCGGATACGCCCCCTTCGTCACCCGGGCCAGCCCCACTACGGCCTTCACGTTCCCGGTGTGGTAGATGAGCGCGTCATCCCCTTGCTTCATCGCGGCGAGATTCCTCAGCGCGACGGGATTGCTCACGCCGTCCCATACGGTGGTCTTCTCCCGCACCAGATCGTCCCAGCCGTAAGTGGACGGCTCGGTCTTGAGGAGCCAGTGGTTTGCCATGATTGGATAGCCTGATAATGAAAAGGGCCGAGCTGTTTCTGTGCAGATCGAGCCGGAGGAGGAGCGTGTCCGCGTGTTCCAGCCGCACGGGCGGCGGGCATTAAATTGGCTCCTGTACCTGGGGAAAAGGGGAGACCGTGGCCATGCATGTACGAATCAGCACAATCGAAGGTGACGGAGCCAGGATCGATGCCGCCGTCAGGATCATCAACGAAACGATCCTGCCGACCCTCAAGGGCATGAATGGGTTCACCGCAGCAAACTTCCTGGCCGACAGGGCGGCGGGAAAGCTGATGGCGGTTGCATTCTGGCAGGACGAGGCCGCTCTCCAGCAAAGCGCCGAAGCAGTAAAGTCCATGCGAACCGAAGTGGCAGAGGCTATGAACGGTAAGGTCGTAGGCGCCGAGTCCTACGAGTTGGTAGCCCAGAGCTGGTAGGGCTCGGTTCGCAGCTGGATTCACGGCCCCTCGCCTGGCGCGGCTGGAGGCGTGACAAAAAACGCTCGAGGCCGGAGGGAGAAGGCAGCGGTACTGGCCACTCGGCCAGTTCCTGAATTAGCGCCGCGGAGAGGCTGCTGAGCTCGTGTTGGCAGGGCACGCCGCCGATTTGGCGTACAAGGGGTAGCCCCGCTACGGCGGTGCGGCGATAATTCGCCCTGATGACCTCCATATCGCCCGACCAGGTTCCGCCGAACGCGCTCGACACCCCTCCGACCGCGGCCACCCCGGTCCAGCTCGGCCACACGCCGTTCCATCAGATCCACGTTGAGCTGGGGGCGAAAATGGTCCCCTTTGCCGGCTACCACATGCCGGTCCAGTACCCCAGCGGGATCACGGCCGAGCACAACGCGGTGCGCACCGGCTGCGGTCTGTTCGACGTGAGCCACATGGGCGAGTTCGTGGTGCACGGAACGGACGCCGTGGATTTCGTGAACCGGGTGACCACCAACGACGTCGCGGCCCTGGAGGTCGGACAGGCCCATTACTCCACGATCCTCAACGAGCGTGGCACGATCGAGGACGATTGTCTCGTGTACCGTGCCGCCGATTCTGTGATGATGGTGGTGAATGCCTCGAACCGGCAGAAGGACCTGCAGCGCGTTCAGCGGTACGTGGACGACTACAACATGCGGCTGGACGATGTGAGCGATGCGATGGCGCTGCTCGCCCTCCAGGGGCCGCGTGCCCAGGAAGTGCTGCAACCGCTCACAGAGCTGGATCTCACCACGGTCGGCTATTACAGATTTGCCGTCGCGACCGTCGCCGGCATCGACGACGTGATCGTGTCGCGCACCGGATATACCGGTGAGGACGGATTCGAGCTGTACTTCGACGCGACCGAAGGTGAGCCGATGTGGCGCGCGCTCGCCGCATCGGGCAGCGTCACGCCCTGCGGGCTCGGTGCGCGCGACACGCTCCGGCTGGAAGCGGGACTCGCCCTTTATGGCAACGACCTCGACGACACCGTCACGCCGCTCGAAGCCGGACTCGGCTGGCTCGTGAAGCTGAAGAAGGGAGAGTTCGCCGGACGCGACGCGCTCGTCCGGCAGAGGGACGTCGGAGTGCCGCGGCGGCTTGTCGGGTTCACCACGAAGGAGCGCGCGATCCCGCGGCATGGCATGCCGGTCTTCTCGCGTGGCGAGAACGTGGGTGAAGTCTGCAGCGGGACGATGAGTCCCACGCTCGGCATTCCGATCGGCACCACCTATCTCCCGACCGGCAGCGCGAAGGACGGCACGGAGTTCGAGTTCGAGGTTCGGGGACGAAGGGTACCGGCGACCGTGACGAAGCTCCCCTTCTACAAGCGTGAGGGCCGGTAACCGGTGCGGGTTGCCGCGCTGACGATCTCGACGCTGGGCGCGCGGGGCGAGAGGGCTGACGGTTCAGGCGACATCATTGCTGATTGGGCGTCTCGCGATGGTCGTGAGCTGGTGGCGCGCGCGCTGGTGAGCGACGATTCGGTTGCGATCATCCGGCAGCTCATCGAGTGGGCAGATGCCGACGCGGCCGACCTCATCCTCACCACCGGTGGGACCGGCCTCTCTTCGCGTGACGTCACGCCGGAAGCCACGCGCGTCGTGATCGAGCGCGACGCGCCTGGAATCGCGGAGCGGCTGAGGGTGGCGTGCATGGATGCCTTTCCGCGGGCGGCGCTGTCGCGCGGCATTGCCGGCGTCCGTAACAGCTCGCTAATAGTGAACCTTCCCGGCTCTCCCGGTGGCGTGCGCGACTCGCTCGTCGCGCTGGAGCCGATCGCGCAGCACGCATGTGACGTGCTGCGCGGCGACGTGACGGAGCATGGCACCGTCTGATCGCGCGAGCGTCGCGATAACGCTCACCGACGTGGAGCTGGCGGTGCGCCTCAACGCACTGCTGGAGGCTGATGGCTACGCCACTGTTCTGGTCTCCCCATTCGACGACATCCGAACGGAGATAGAGCGGGCGAAGTCCGACGTTGTCGTGTTCACCGGCGGCCTTGCCGAGCCTTCCAACGTGCAGCTTGCGCGCGAGCTGGCGTGGCAGGACACCGCTGTCGTGGGAGTTGCGGACGTGATAGATCCGGCGCTTGACGAGCGGCTTCGCGCCGTCGGGTTCGGGACCATCTGCACCAAACCGCTCGCACCGGAGGAGCTGTTCGACTCTGTGCGCCGTGTGCTGGACCGGCAGCGACTGTCGCGGATCACGGGGCTCATAGGCGAGTCGGGGGCGATCCGCGAAGTGCTGATCAAGATCGAGCAGATCGCGCCGGTCTCCAGCACGGTGCTCATTGAAGGTGAGAGCGGCACGGGCAAGGAGCTTGTCGCGCGCGCGATCCACCGGCTCAGCCCGCGGCGGAACCGCCCGTTCATTGCTGTGAATGTCGGCGCACTCCCGGAAACGCTGCTGGAGAGCGAGCTGTTTGGCCACGAGAAGGGCGCGTTCACCGGTGCTGCCGAACGGCGGATCGGCCGCTTCGAGCTGGCCGACACGGGGACCTTGTTTCTCGACGAGATCGGCGACATTCCCACCTCCACGCAGGTGAAGCTCCTGCGCGTGCTGGAGGACAGGGAGGTGATGCGCGTCGGCGGCACGGTGCCGATCACCGTGAACGTGCGGGTGGTGGCGGCAACGAATCAGCCGCTGCGCGAGCGCGTCGAGTCGGGCGCGTTCAGGTCGGACCTGTACTACCGGCTTAACGTTCTGCGGATCTACCTGCCGCCGCTGCGCGAGCGGCGGGAAGACATCCCGCTGCTGGTCCGCCGGTTCGTGCGTGAATTCGCAGCCCAGCACGACCGCCCGTTCCGCGGGATCTCGGCGGATGCGATGCAGCTCCTGGTGGACTATCCCTGGCCGGGCAACGTGCGCGAGCTCAGGAATCTGCTGGAGAGCATGGTGGTGCTCGCGCCCGACAGGGAGGTGGGGCCGGAGGACATCCCGCGTGGGATCAGGGAAGGGGGGGTTGCCCGCTTTCTGCCCGTGCGGATCGGCCCGGTTCTGCGGGAGAGCGGTCCGGCCGAGGGGCGGGAGTTCGAGTTCATCGTCCGATCGCTGGTGGAGTTGAAGCTCCAGGTCGAGGAGCTGCGCCGGCGGCTGGACGAGGAGCGCGTGCGATACCCGGAGTTGGAGGCAGAGGTGCCTGTTCTGCGGTTCCCGCAGTTCGGGGCACTGGAGCCCCCCGGTCCGCCACCGCCCAACGTGGTGACGGTCACCCCCGGCATGACCATGGCCGAGATCGAGCGGGCGGCGATCGAGGCGGCGCTGCGGGAGACCCGCGGGAACCGCCGTCGTGCGGCCGAGCTGCTGGGGATCGGGGAGCGGACGATGTACCGGAAGCTCAGGGAATACGGCCTTCAGCCGGATGCAGAAGGGGCAGAGGTACGGGCCTGAGGAGCACCCCCGCCGGGGTTAGGCGAGGCGAAAAAACAGGCCGTCCGGAGCCCGGCTCGTGAAGGCGAGCAACGGGCCCCGATAATTCTTGACTTCGGTGCTCGTGAGCCCAAAGTTGCTCGCTCGAAACAGGGCCGCATCCTGAAGCCACTGCGACGTTTGCGGCGCTGACATTACGGTGGTTACCGGCGGGTCAAGCAAATCGCGCCTACTGCAACTTTGACGTCACCCATCGCTGGTAGCGTTCTCCCGCTTCAACGGGCGCAGGATCTCATCGTCACGCTTCCAGGCGTGATTTCAGCGCGCATTGTCCCGGACGATTCCGGTGCAGTTGCCGAGATCCACGTGCTCACGAGCGCGGAATCGCCGCCGAAACAGACCGTCCGGAACATCGAGAGTGCGCTGCTGGCGCACCTCGGGATGCGTGTCGATCACCGCAAGGTGTCGGTCGCGACGACGAGTGAGTCGAAGCAGCCCCGGGGGGAGCAGGGCAAGGCTGAGGCACGCGGCGTGGGTCGCCGCGAGCTGTATTTCGAGGATGTGGAGGTCCGCGGCTCGCGCACGAAGGGCACCATGTGCCGAGTGACGTTGAGGCGTGGAAACCAGTCATATGTCGGGGAATCTGAGGGCGTCGAGAGCGACCGTTCCAGGCTGGAGCTGGCGGGCCGCGCGACGCTGAACGCGATAGGTCTCGCGTACGGCGGAACGCGCAAGCTCGGGCTTGAGGGAATCAAGGTCATTGGCGTCTTCGACAGGACGATCGTGATGGCGGCCGTGGCGGTGCAGGTAGGCCGCGACACGTTGCTGCTGACGGGTACGTGTGAAGTGCGGGAGAGTGCGGAGACGGCCGGAGCGCTGGCTGTGCTCGATGCGATCAACCGCTGGATTGAATTCGACAGGTAGCAGCACGGGCGGCGCATTGTGCGCGGCCCGGACCTTCACAGCGACAGCTAAAGGAGAACAGGCGAACCCCCGACCCCGGAACGAGCGGAGTTAGCGGGCAGGATCAGTAGAGCTGTAGGAGCGGAGCCCATCCAAGCGAGCGTACGACGACGAGCGTCGCGTACGACTTCACGAAAAGGGGGGTGACGCGAAATGGTATTCCTGCTCGATGTAGTGAGCGTTCT
>DASUUI010000115.1:0-4108 GCA_036374155.1 Gemmatimonadaceae bacterium
CGCCGAGCCGAGCTCGTTCTGCGGGAAGCCGCGTACCGTGGTCGGCCCCCCGGCGAATAGCCGCTCTTCCGGGGGAACGAAGGAGCTCACCGATCCGAACCCCGGCGAGAACACGCTGCCCGCGCGCAGTCTGAACGCGAAGACCCCGGGCCCCACCGGCCAGTAACGTGCGATGTCGCCCACGAGTTTGCTGAAGCCCAGCCCGCTGTCGGCGAGGGTGACGCGCGAGGCATGTCGCGCCTCCACCCGCCATGTCCCCCCGCGACGGGGAAAGAGCGCGTCGTCAGCCGAGTTGCGTGAGGCGCTCAGGCTCAATGTTCCCAGTCGCTGCGTGGCCTGCAGCCGTTCCCGCTCCTCGCGATCACAGCGGTTGAAAACAGCACAGAAGAGTGCCGGCTGAGCCTCCGTTCGGCCGAAATCGAGCTGGTACGCGGCAGTGATCGGCACGTTGCGGGAGCGGCGGGTCTCGACGCTCGCGATTCCGCCGATCGTCGTCGTGCGCAGATACGCCTTGAATTCGGACGTCCGCGCGCTGAACACCGTGAGCGTCGGAAGCGTGCGCAACCCGAACAGGCCCGGTTGCCGCACGGTCACGCCGCTGTAGTAGTTGAGCCGGTCGCTGTAGGGGTCGTCACGCGCCTGGGGACAGAGCTGTCCCGCGCCGCCCAGCGGCCGGCCGATTCCAATCTTCGAGACGCGTGTGGTGAGCTCCAGCCTCCGGCCGCCGGCCCCGAAGTTGTAATTCGTCAGCTCACCGGTGGCGCGAAAGCAGTCGAGCGTGCCGTAGCCGCCGCCGACCCGCGCGGCGCGCATGGCGTCCTCAGCCACGACCAGTGTGATGACGGCCGCTGAATCGGCCGCGGCCGCGGTGTCCACCCGGACCGAGACCTGACGGTACGCGTCCGTGAGGTAAAGAGCCCGCTGCGCGTCGAGCAGCTGCTGCTCCCGATAGATGTCGCCCTCCCTCACCCCCGCGATGCGACGCACGTCCTGGTCGGGGATCTGCTGGGATCTTCCGGGAAGGGGGGTCGCCTGGACCCTGACTGAACCGATGTGGGTCAGCGGGCCCGGCGCGACCACGATCGTATCCACCGCCGTACGCGCGGCGTCGTTCTCGATCAGGACGTGATGCGCCTCGGCGTGAGGGTAGCCGCTGTTTCGCAACCTGCTGAGAAGCGTGTCCCGCGCGGCGTCGAGGCGCAGCCTGTCCACCGGCTCACCGGGGCGGATGGGCAGCCGGCGGGTGAGCTCGGTCGAGCGCGGAAGGCCCTCCACCCCCGTGACCACGAGGGTGCTCAGGATGACGGGTTCGCCTTCGACTATGCGGAACTCGACGTCAACCGTCCCGCGACGCACGTCGCGCGTGCGCACGTTGACGTCCACGTCGGGGTAGCCGCGCGTCCTGTAGAAGAGGACGAGCCGCAGGCGGTCTTTGGGCAGCTCGTCGGGATCCAGGCAGCGGCGGGCGCCGAGGGGGACGCGAAGCGATCTCCGGCTCCAGGAGGAAGGTGTCGTGATGATTGCCCGAGCGAGCTCCGCATCGTTGAAGGCGGAGTTTCCGCTGAAGCTCACCCTGCGAACCGTCGTGTCCCCTTCCTCACAACTGTATGCCTGTGCACGAAGGTGGGATACGGGTGCCGCCAGGACGACGAGCAGGCTCGCAACGTGGGCGAGCCACGCACGCCGGCGAATCCTCACCCGGAGGTGCGTATGACCGCGGGCGGCTCGGGCGGCCGCGTGCGCGTGGGGATACCGCCGCGGCTGCGCCTCGGAACGAGCGGTGTTCTCTGCAACATCAGACGTGCCAGATAGAAGCCGACGAGGCCGACTCCGACTCCGGCCGCAATCGCCGGCATCATTTCCGTGGCGCGCAGCTTGCGCCGATACGTGTATTCCGCGCTCATTAGTTCCTGCGTAAGTGTGCGCCGGGAAAGTTCTCGCGTTCCGCCCCCGACCGTCAATCCACAAGAGGCCCCATGCGCCGCCCATCGCTCCAAGCGTCGCTGACATCACCCGCCGCACTTCTCCTCGCTTTCCTCGTTATCGGTATTGGCTGCCGCGGAGTCGAATCCACGCCGTCGCGCCGGACGCTGATCGACTCGCGTGACAGAGAGGATCCGCGCTCGCTCGACCCCGCCCTGTCCACCGACGTCCCAACCGGGCGCGCGGTGTCATACGTGTTCGACGGGTTGGTGCGCTTCACTCCGGATGCCCAGGTCGTTCCCGGCCTGGCGCGGTCCTGGGACATCAGCGATGGCGGCAGAACCTACACCTTTCACCTCAGAACGGGCGTGAAGTTCCACGACGGAACGCCTTTCGTCGCCCGCCACGTCGTCCGCAGTTTCCTCCGGGTGCTCGACCCGAAGAGCACGGGCGGCATCGGCTGGCCGTTGTACCCGATCCTGGGCGCGCGGGACTTTACCGAGGGACGGGCGAGCACCGTGGCAGGACTTGCTGCCCCGGACGACTCGACCGTCGTCATCCGCCTCACCGAGCCATTCGCCGTGTTCACCAAGCTCCTGGCAATGCCGGCCGCGCACATCGTGCCCGATTCCACGCCGCAGAACTTCGGCCAGCGGCCGATCGGCACGGGACCGTGGAAGTTCGTGGAGTGGAGGCATGACGATTACATCCTCTTTGCGCGAAACGACGAGTACTTCGACGGAGTGCCGCAGGCCGAGTCGCTCCGCGCCCGGATCATTCCCGAGCCAAGCACGGCAGTCGCGGAGTTCGAGGCGGGGAACGTGGACATCCTGTACGTCCCGGAGGCGGAGACACGAAACTGGGAAGAGACGGACGAGAAGCGGGCCAGGCTGGTGTCCGCTCCAGCGCTGCGGCTCTGGTACGTCGGGATCAACACGACGCGCGGTCCGCTGCGCGACGTGCGGGTGAGGCAGGCGCTGAACTACGCGGTGGACGTGCGCACGATCTGGGAGAGGATGATGAGCCGGCGGGGAACGCTCGCGGCCGGAGTCATCCCCCCTTCGCTCCCCGGAGCCGACCCCTCGAGGCAACCGTACCAGCGCAACGTGGAGCGCGCCCGGCAGCTTCTTGCCGAGGCCGGCTATCCGAATGGCATAGACGTGGAGCTCTGGTCCTCGCAGACAGCGCCGTCGCCGCGAATCGCGCAGACCATCCAGGCTTACCTGGCGGAGGCCGGGATCAGAGTGAGGCTGCAGCAGCGCGACGCGCCGTCGGTGCGCGAAGCCGCGCGCAATGGACAGGTCGATCTGTTCCTCAAGGACTGGTTCGCCGACTACCCGGACGCCGAGAACTTCCTGTACCCGCTCCTGCACTCCGCAAATCGCGGCCAGGGCGGTAACATCTCCTTCTATTCGAGCCCCGAGTTCGACAGGATCGTGACCGCGGCGCGGACCGAGCTGGATGACGCGAGGCGGACGGATCTGTACAAGCAGGCGGACGCGATCGCCTTCCGCGACGCACCCATGATCTTCCTGTTCTTCTACACCGATATGCTGGGGGTGCAGCCGTGGATTCAGGGGTTCGAGGTTCCGGTGATCTTCAACGGGCAGCGCTTCACAGGCGTGTCGATCGGCGGTCGGTAATGGCGCAAGCGAGCCGGTGCCGCCGGTGATCGAGCTGGAAAGCGGCGGCTACTCGTGATCTCCTTCATTCTCCGCCGCCTGCTGCTGGCGATCCCGACGCTGCTCGGCGTGCTGGTCGTCGTGTTCCTGCTCATTTACGTGGCGCCGGGAGACCCGGTGCAGGAAATGGTCGGCGAGCGCGCCGACGCCGAGACGATCGCGCGGCTGCGGGCGGAGCTGCGGCTGGACGAGCCCGTGTACAAGCAGTTCATGCACTACACCGGCGGAGTGCTTCGCGGCGACCTGGGCAACTCGTACATCACCCGCCGGCCGATAACGCAGGACATTCGTGAGCGATTCCCGAAGACGCTGCAGCTCGCGGGGGCGGCGATGCTGTTCGCGTCCGTGCTCGGGATCACGATCGGTGTGCTGAGCGCGCGCGTCCCGGGCGGCTGGTTCGACAGGATCTCTCTGGGTGTGGCCTACCTGGGAATCTCATTCCCCGTCTATTGGGTGGGGCTGATCCTGATCCTTGTTTTCGCGGTGATGCTGCGCTGGCTCCC
>DASUUI010000116.1:0-2990 GCA_036374155.1 Gemmatimonadaceae bacterium
TCGTGCCGCTACCTTTACGTCGCACGAGTGAATGGCAAGGGCGACAGCCCATGCCTGCCGGATCATCAGACCTGGGACTCCTGTTCCCGGGTCTTTTTGTTTTCCGGACCGTGCACGCAAGGGCGAGGCGCAACTCGCCCGCACGAGAGATGATGGGTCGGTACGGAATTACCCGCACCTCAACGTCATCTGCATCAGAGGAGCAGGTATGCGTACTAGTGGAACTGTGAAGTGGTTCAGCGACGAAAAGGGCTTCGGCTTCATCACGCCGGAGGACGGCGCGAAGGACTGCTTCGTTCATCACTCGGCCATCCAGGCCGACGGCTTCAAGTCCCTCGCCGAGGGTGACCGCGTCGAGTTCGACGTGATCCAGGACACGAAGGGCCCCAAGGCCCAGAACGTCGTCCGCGTTTCGCAGTAAGAATGATGCGGGGGAATGGTTCCCCGCGAGTTCAGCAGTGAAACGAGAGAAGGCCCGGCCCGACATCGTCGAGCCGGGCCTTCGTCTCTCCATGCGGCGATGCGCACGACGGTCTGCACGCATGCAGCTCGGTGCACCCGCTCCCCAGGAGGAACAAGCCATGCTGCCACAGAATACGCGGGAGTCGGCGTTGCGCCGGGAGGACTTTCACCAGGCGCTGAAGCACTGGCTCGATGAGTCGTACGACAGCCGGGTCGGTGACGCAGACAGTCACGCAGGCCCGGCCTGGCTGTGGGTGCGCCACGGCGGAAACCACTACTACCTGAACGCAGGCTCCACGCGCGAGGGCGTCAGGTCATACCTCCGTGCAGTCGCGGAAAATGGCGGTGATCCGAAATGGTCGATGCAGCCCGCGGACGAAGAGAGCCGCGAGCGCGTTGCGGTGGGCGACGCCGCCGAGGTGATCGACGGCTTCGAGTTCTACCGGCACATACCGCGACGCTGAGCGCATCGCGGACTGCCTGACCCGGTCGGTGCCCGGGGACCGCATGCTGGCGCAGCGGTCCTCAGCGGGCGCGGACCGGTCACTGCGTCAGTGCTTCTGGATGCGGCGGGTCGAGGGATTGAAATGCACGCCCCTCATACGCTTGATGCCGTCCGACGTCTGCTTGTACACCGTCTTCCGCGTCTCGTCCGCGCGATCCTTGTCCGACCAGAAGTAGGCAGTCGGCGTTCCATTCTTCCGGAGGATGTTGATTCTCGCCATTGGCTGTGCTCCGCGGTTGCGGAAATAGGAAGACACCCTGTCAGGCACTGCGCGAGTGCCCGCCGCGGGTGTCTGAGGGGAGCGTTGCACGCTCGCCGTAGTGTAATCTAACCCTTTTCTCAGGTTTACGTAATGCCTGTGGGACGACGGATCGGGCGTGCGCGCGCCGGCGCCCTCGCTCGGCGATCCGACTGCCTTGCGGGTGCACCGTCGGGCGCCGCTGCCTGGCCGGCGACGCGGGTCGCGGCGGTATCACGGCGACGGGTTTGCAGGCTCCGGCACTGCTCGATACACGTACAGCAGGTCGGAGCCTGCGCGCGACACCGTGAACACCGGCGCCTCGGTCGCATAGTGCCGGTACTCGTACGGCCACTGCGAGACGCGGGTGATCATCATGACGAAATCGGAGCGGTTGCTGCAATCGAAGAAGATTCGGTCGGCCGATGCGTGCTCGAGGTCGCGCTCGGCCCACGTCATCAGGTGTGGTCCGACGGGTACGCACACGACGGTGGCCCTGCGCGCCTGCGACTGTAGCCAGCGCGTGCCCTCCTGATAACTGGCGCCCCAGTATTCGAGCTCGAATCTGCGCTCGACGTGCGGGCCGAGAGCCACGCGCGCAGCATCGCTCACGTACGCGCCGCCGTATGGGTAGAAGCGCACGTTCTCCGCGATCAGCCAGGCGATCGCGGCGAGTGCGACGGCATGGTGGAGCATGCGCGCCCTGCTCGCGCGCCCTGGATGCGAACGGTCTTCCAACCGTGACCAGAGGGCGTCCCAGCCGATGCCGGCCAGCATCATGACGGCCGGGATCATGAAGAAGAGCTGACGGATGCCGTCGTAGCGCGGGAGTCCCGGCTTCATGAACATCAGCAGCGGCAGCAGGACCCACAGCAGCAGGAGCACGCCAGCGAACACGTGCAGGCCGGGTACTTCCCGAGGGCGCCGGATCTGCTCGAGCATGCGGCGCATGACGACTGCAGATCCGCCCGTGGCCAGGCCGAGCGTGACGAGCGGTACCGACATCAGCAGCATCACCGGCATGTAGTGCCAGGGCAGCTCGGAGGCCGGTACGAGCGCGCCGAAATAGAGCACGTCGCCCATCCAGAAGTTACCGATGCCGAAGTAGCGGATCGTTTCGACGAGGAGGTACGGATCGCGCCAGAGCGTCGGCCACGCGAGCACGAAGCTGACGATCGCCGCGGCCGCGGCGATCCCGACCATGGCTGCGATCGAGCGCAGCTCTGCGGCGTGCCACGATCTGCGGGCGAGCAGGTCCGCCACCACAGCACCGCCGATGATCGGGAGGAGCACGACTGCCGTCGGCTTCATGCTCAGCGCGATACCGAGAAATGCGCCCGACAGCGACGCGTCCAGGATGCGCCGTGTGCGGTACGCGTGGGTCGCGAACAGAAGTGATGCGACCGTGAGCGTGAGCAGTGGGATGTCCTTCGGATTGTAGTGTGCGTGCGCCAGGAAGGGCGGCAGGAGCGCGAGCATCAGCAGCGCCGCGAGGGCGGCCCGCCGCGTGCTCAGAGCTTCGGCGAGCAGATAAGTGCAGAACAGCCCGAGCGTGGCGGTGACGAGCGTGAGCAGGTGGTTCGCGGCAGTGAACGATATGCCGACCACGTTGTGTGCGAACTCGGAAACGCCATAGCTGAGGATATAGAAGATCGGCCCGTAGTACATGCCGTTGCCCGGCAGATGCGCGACCGCGCTGGCGTCGCCGGTGACGACGTAGGTCCAGATGCGCTCGCCCCAGATGCGGTGCAGCGGCTCATCCCAGGTGGCGCCGTAGGCGTTGAG
>DASUUI010000117.1:0-3531 GCA_036374155.1 Gemmatimonadaceae bacterium
GGTTCCGACTGTACTAACGACTCATCCCTCAATACTCACGACTGACAGCTTGGCGTTAGGTGGCCCGGTCCGTGGCCAGCCCGTGTGGCCTGCTCTATGCTCGGAGCTGAGCCCATACTGGAGGAGCAGATGATGCAGCGGCTCACGATCCTGCTCGGCGCCGTCCTGGTGCTCGGCGCATGCGAGGATCACGAAGGGTTTTCGTCCATTATTACCGGCCCGCAGAACGCCTCGTTCGCCGGAACCTGGACTGGCGATTACACCAGCAGCAACAACCCGGGGTCGGTTTTCACGGCGACCCTGCAGCTGACGCAGAGCGGGACCAGCGTGTCCGGCACGCTCACGACGTCGCCCGGACGCAGCGCAACGGTTGCCGGCACGGTGATCGGCTCGCGCCTGACGTCGAACTGGACCTGGACCGACCTGTGCGCCGGCACTGCCACCAGCACGCTGGACATGGCCGCGAGCGGCACCCGCGCGACGGGCAGCTACAGCTCCAACGACTGCCTGGGGCTTACAAGCGGCGGGCTCATCCTCGACAAGCAGTAGCGCGGGTCCGTGCTTGGCGCGATAGCGGGCGACATCATCGGCTCCGTCTTCGAGTGGAGCAGTGCGCAGACCCGCGACTTCCCCCTGTTCAGCCCGCGCTCGGATTTCACCGATGACAGCGTGCTGACCTTCGCGGTTGCCCGCGCGATACTCGACGCCCGCGCAGCAGGCTCTGATTCGCCAGCGTACGAGGCGCGCATACTGGAGTTCGGGCGCCGATACCGGGGACGCGGCTACGGTGAGATGTTCCGCGAATGGCTCCAGCTCGACGAGCCGCGGCCGTACAACTCTTACGGCAACGGCTCTGCGATGCGGGTTAGCCCCGTGGGGTTCGCGTTCGATGAGGAACACGTCGTGCTCGAGCAGGCGCGCTGGTCCGCGATGCCGACGCACGATCATCCCGAGGGAGTGAAGGGCGCGCAATCCACGGCCCTCGCGGTATGGATGGCGCGGCGCGGTGCATCGCGCGAGGAGATCCGGTCACGGATCGAAAGCGAGTTCGGCTACGATCTGCAGCGCACCGTCGAGGAGATCCAGCCCGGTTACAGCTTCGACGTCACCTGCCAGGGGTCCGTGCCCGAGTCGATCGTCGCGTTTCTCGACGCCGGGGATTTCGAGGGAGCGATCCGGAACGCGGTCTGGCTCGGCGGTGACGCCGATACGCAGGCGTGCATCGCGGGCGGGATCGCCGAGGCGGCGTGGGGCGTGCCGGCAGAGATCGAGGAAAAGGTGAGGGAGCGGCTGCCACCTGAGTTGCTCGCAATCCTCGACGAGTTCAGGGGGGCGTTCCTCCCGGCTGACTGAATCCCTGTCAGGGGGTTGTCGGCTTCAGCACTATCACCGATCCGTTGACGCTGATGGTCAGGGTGTCGCCGCTACGCGTAACGGTTGGGCCGCTGCTGCTCCACACTTCGACAGAAAGCGCGCCCACGTCGCCCGAGTACCTGAGCGTCGGTCGCAGCGGCGGCAGTGGCGCAGCTGCCGGCGTGCCTCGGCGAGCGGGTATCTCCGGTCTTTTTCCGAGCGTGAGCGTCGCGGTGCGTGCCGCGCCATCGCGCTGTACAGTGAGCCGCACGGCGTCTCCGGGGCCGACGGCGCCGAAGCGGCGAGCACCGCGTGGCGTGAGAATGGACTCGCCATCCACGTGCGTGATGCGATCGCCCGGCCGGAAGCCGGCCTTACCGGCGGGCCCATCCTCATCTACGCGGGCGATCTCGGGCGGCTCGCGTGACTCCCATACGGGCGTTGTATCCCCCCTGCTGAGCGACCAGCCGCAGCCACTGCAGCGGATGGAGAATCCGAACCAGCCACGCGGCGACGCGTCGCTCTCCGGGACGACAGGCGGAACTCGCCCTCCAGCGACCACCGGGCGCGCGCCGCGGGCGACGCGCGGAGTGAACATTCCCATTGCGGAGGGATGGTCGGCCGGAATGCCGGTGGCGATCAGCTCGACGCGCATTGCCGTGCCCCCGCTTCGAACGCCGAGTATGACCCGTTCGCCGGGCACGATGTGAGCGAATCGACTGGCACCTTCGGTGGTCAGGATGGAGGCGCCGTTAACGTCGGTGATGACGTCGCCGGGATGCAGCTTGGATGACGCGGGGCTGCCTGGCGCCACCGCGAGAACCACCGGCGCTGACCGGAAGACGAACCTCCTTACGCGGCCGTCCCTGCCTGAAGTCAGCGTGCAGTCGCACTCGATTCCGGTAATCCCGAGGAACCCCACCGGCGGCTCCGCTGACGATGCGGCCGGAGACTGCGCTGTCGCAGTCGAGAACAGGGCATTGAAGGCTGCAACCACAGTCAGGGCGCACCTTCCAGGTGATCTCTTCATAACCACATCTCCACTTCTGATGTCCGGGCTGCCGGTTCGTCTGCGACGGCGGCGGGTGCGTCCGTACCGGCGGGCAGCTCGCTGCGAGAGCCCAGGATGTATCGCTCGGTCGCAGCGCCGGCCGCGAACAGGAGAATCGCGGCAGCGATCCTGAGCGCGGCGACACGCCAGGGTGCTCGGCCCAGACGGGTGAAATAGCCCTTCTGCCTCAGCGCTCCTGCCACCCGTTCCTCAAGGTCGTGGGACACAGGGATCTCGCGACGGAGTGATGCGAACGCGTCGCGCTCCTGAGGGGTCAGCTCGTCTT
Source organism: Gemmatimonadaceae bacterium (assembly GCA_036374155.1). Lineage (GTDB taxonomy): Bacteria > Gemmatimonadota > Gemmatimonadetes > Gemmatimonadales > Gemmatimonadaceae > DASUUI01. Next base: position 2,691 of record DASUUI010000117.1, read on the forward strand.
CGTCGTATGTCATGATTCGTCGTAACCGGTGAGAAGTGCGCGCATGGCGCGTCTTGCTTTGAAGAGATGGCTCTTGGATGTGCCGGGTGCGATCGACAGCAGCTCGCCGATCTGCTCATGGGTGAATCCTTCCACGTCGTGCAGCAGAAGAACGGCGCGCGCCTGGCGCGGTAGCCGCCTCATCGCTGCCTCGATGTCGAGTCCGTTCTCGTGGAGCAGCGCCGGGGTCGATCCCGTGGTCTCGACATCGGCGTGTGTGTCGATGAAACGGTTCCGGCGAGCACTGTCCGCGGCTGCACGAACCGCGATCGCGCAAAGCCATGTCGAGAAGCTCGACTCGCCGCGGAAAGCGCCGAGTCGCGGAAATGCCCGGAGCCACGTTTCCTGTACCACGTCCTCAGCGTCCTCCATGCTCGAGCTGAGCCGGGTGACGAGGCCCAGCACGCGTGGCGTATGACGCCGGAACAGCTGGCGCCACGCCTCCTCGCTGCCGCCTACCGCGGATGTAATGAGCGTCGCGTCGGATGGAGCATCAGCGGAGGAGTCGATCGACGTGGTGGTGCTCCGTGGCCAATGCGTTATGGGGTGTGATATGGCAGAAATCATCGAATCCGCCTCGTTCCTGACAACTGAGTCGGCCCGGGTAGTCGAAAGGTTCACCGCCGGCTGTACGGTGGTCGGTGCTCCTCTGTGCGGACTCCCCCTTGCGTCCCGCCAGAACAAGTGTTTCCGTTGCATCGCCGGTCGCGGAGCATGCGCGCAGGCGGCGTGAACGTCTGGCGCACAACCAGCTCCGGCAGTGGCCGGCGGAGCTGCAGTCAAATGAAGCGCATCGTCATGG
>DASUUI010000118.1:0-6106 GCA_036374155.1 Gemmatimonadaceae bacterium
CCGCTGCGCCACCCGGCGCAGGGCCGAGTCGTGCGCGTCACCGGCGGTCGGCGCGCCCCACGTCACGTCCAGCAGCGCGCCGACGACTTCGTCGAAAGATGGATTCGCCCTGTCGCGGGCGTTGAACGACACCAGGCGCGCCGCCCGCTCGGGATGGATCAGGCCATCCACGATCTCCTGTGCGAGGCTGTGCGCGGCAGCGAGCGGATCGAAGGCGGTGCCGGCCGGCGTCGGAATCAGCGTCAGATCCGAGTCGTAGCCCGAAGGAACGGGCGGAATCAGACGCACGACACGCTCCGGTATCCTGAGCGCGGCCGGTTGCAGGTTCGCGAGAACGAGACGCAGCGCCCGTCGCTGCTCGTTCGCCGGCAGAATGCGTGTAGTCTCGGTTGGCTCTCCCCGCAACGCATAGCCGAACTCCATTCCACCGACGTACTTCGTCGCGCCCTGCAATGCGTAGCGGTGGTGCAGGTAAACGTGCGCGAACCGGCGGTTGAGGACTGCCAGTGGCTCGCCGGGCTGCGCGGCCCGCTCGTCGAACCGTTCCATCAGCACGCGTCGAACCGCCATGGTACGCTCGAGTGCCTCGAGCATGTTGCTCCCCTCGACCCACTGCGTCGCGGCCGGGAATGAGCCCGCGGGCCCGACGTGCGCATCACTGATGAAGCGAAGTCCGCGTGCCTCTGCCTCGCGCACGATCTGCTGCAGCCCTGCGGCTTCCGCGGCTCGCGTCGGGAACCAGGTGTACGCATAGCGGATGGCCAGGGTATCGTTCGCGCCGCCCGAGGCCCGGTACGCCGACGAGACGTCCAGCCCGCCAGAGGCATTCAGCGTGATCAGAGGATACGGGTAGTCCATCACCGAAGAGCGGCCCTGCGTTGCGGCGAGGAAGTTGTGCGCGATGCCGAGCGTGTGCCCGATCTCGTGCGCCATGTGCTGCCTGCGCCGCGCCATGGAAAATTCCTGGGCGGTCAGCTGCAGCCCTCCCGCGGCCGCGGGCAGCAGCCCCATGTAGATGTCGTGATCCACCAGGGAGCGATACGAGTCCATCCGCACGATCGTGGTGATGATCTCTCCGGTGCGCGGGTCGCGGAGCGACGGGCCGACCGATGGCCCGCGCGTGTGGCGGTGAACCCAGTAGATGGCGGGATAGCGCGCGTCGAGCGCATCTGCGTCCGAGGGCAATGGCTCCACGCGGAACGCGTTGCGCCAGCCGGCGGCCTCCAGCACCTCGTTCCACCACCGGCCGCCATCGATGAACGCGCTGCGGTATGGCTCGGGGATGGCCGGGTCGAGATAGTAGATGATCGGCTTCACCGGCTCGACCTTCTCGCCGCGCAGGTACGCAGCCGTGTCTGACGGCTCCAGCCGCCAGCGTACTACGCCACGCTGCCGGTAGTCCGATTCCGGCCCCTGCGCGAAGTCGAGGTATGCGTTGGAGAACAGGCCCGCGCGCGGGTCGAACGGCCGGATCGCAAGCGGTGGCTCGGGCAGGCGCACGAAGCTGTGATGCTGCTCGAAAGTCACGACGCGAGCGTCAGGTGCGACGCGGCGCAGCTCGACGTTCGGGTCATCGCTCGTGAAGCTCAGGACGGCGCGGACCTCGGTGTTCAACGGATACGACCGAGTGTTCGCGGCGTCGATGAAGCTGCGCTCGCGATCGAGACGCAGCGTGCCCCAGCGGGCCGCGCGGACTCTTCCGATCACGTCAAAGGCGTCGCTCAACAGGAAATCGGTCGCATCGATGACGACTCCGCCCGGTCCGCTGCTCTGCACGGTAAACGATGCCAGCACGGATCGCGGGAACGACTGCTCCGCGCTCCTGCGCAGCGCCTCGTTCTGCGTCACCGCGACGTAGTCCGTATTCGCGCTCACCAGATACACCCGCGCGCCATGGCGCTCGAAGCGGACGAGAGCGCTGGCACCGACCTCGCCGCGGTCGAGACCAACGGCGCGAGCGCCGAGCCCGGTAGCAAGAGTGTTCAGGTAGAGCAGCTCCTCGTTCAGCCTCGGCACGGTGAGAAAGACCTTCCCTGTCGCGGCGTCGTAGCGGAGCGGGAGCAGCGCGCCGCCGCCGGGCTCGGTTGCGGACAGCTGCGCAGTCGCAGGCGGGGGTGCTGTACGGACGGCGCAGGCGCTCAGCGCTCCGACAGCAGCGGCAAGCATCAGAATGGATCTCACGCGATAAGCCTCGAGGGAGAGATAGTCATTTTCTTGAGCGGACCAGCATGAAGTGCAGGGGAAGTGCAGCCGCCGCCGTTGTGCGTGAGTCACGCGAGTGACCGTCGCAGGATCGCGTCGTCGTCGCGCTCGAGCGCTGCCCGATCCCAGTACGCGAGATCGGCGGCAGCCTCGTACGTGGACTGCAGGAAAGCCAGCAGCGCATCGTCGGGAGAGGGAGCTTCGCGCACGACGTCATACGGAAGGATGAACTCGCGCAGCTCCGTGCTGTAGAACGCGCCCTCCGGGGCCACCTTCGCCTCCATGAAACCTGGTGGCTCGGGATACGCATACGAGTAAAAGGCCGCGTAGGACACGGGATCGCCCCCCGGCCAGAACCCGCAGCTGCTCACCTCGTGCGAATACGCCTCGCGCGTCACCCAGTCGGGCAGGTGCGGAATCCCCCCGGGATGCTCCGGCGCGGTGCGGCCCGAGAAGCGCGTGACCGCGACGTCCGCTCCCCCCCAGAAGAACTGGACGGGACTGCACTTGCCGCGAAATCGCGAGCGGAACTCCCCAAGCACGCGGGCCACCTGCACGAGCACCCGTCCGAAACGGCTCGCATACTCCAGGTCGTACGACCGGTGCAGATTGTCCTCTGCGAAAGGCGTCGCATCGGCCAGCTCGTTCGGCCTGCCGTGAATGCGAACGTCGAGGCCAAGTCGCGCCAGCTCGGCCATCAGCCGCGAGTGAAACCTTGCGACCGACTGCGGCTCGAGCGGGAACCCGCCCGTGCTCCCGTCCGTGCACCGTATCTGGAGGCGATGCGCTACAAAGTCGAACTCGATCTCGAAGCCGCGATCTGCGCGCGGGATGAGCGACGTCGTAAGCCCGCAGGCGCTCGGGTAGAGCGTGACGTGCCAGGAGTGGTTCACCCAAGGCGACTGCGAGAGGCGCACCTTGCCGACGATCTGGGTCCAGCGGTGCAGCGTGGCGTACGTGTCCTTCCATTCACTCAGCGGCAGCGCGGGCCACGTGACAGCGCGTTCAGTCTTCACTTCCCTGCACCCCTACTGCACGCCGATCCAGACTGCCACCGCGAGTGCGATCGAGCCGACCACCCAGACCTTGATCATGAACGGAAGGACGAAGCGGAGCCAGCGGTCGAACGGCACCCCCGCAATCGCCAGAATGCCGATGATCACGGGATTGGTTGGAACGATGATGTTGGTGAACCCGTCGCCGAACTGATATGCCAGCACCGCGACCTGTCGGGAGACCCCGACCACGTCCGCCAGCGGCGCCATGATGGGCATCGTGACATAGGCCTGGCCGCTGCCCGAGGGTATGAACAGGTTGGTCACGCTCTGCACGAGGAACATCCCCACCGCCGCGAGCGACGGTCCGAGCGATTGAAGCGGCACCGAGAGGCCGTGCACGATGGTGTCTATCACTCCCCCCTGCTCCAGCACGACCTGGATGGCGCGCGCGAACCCTACAAGCAGCGCCGTTGTCGTCAGCTCGGAGGCGCCCCGCGCAAACTCGGTGGCAGCCGTGTCCGGATGCATGCGGGCGATCAGTGCGATGACGATCCCGAGCGCCAGAAACAATGCTCCCATCTCGGTGAGATACCATCCGCGGCGCGCCAGCCCATACACCAGCAGGACAAGCGCGAGGACGACAGTCAGGAGCACCAGCTTGCGCGTGGCGGTGAACGAAGCGGTCTCGTGCGCATTGTCTGTTACCGGTGGAGCGATGTCCGCGACCAGACTCGTGGACGGGTCGTTGCGGACGCGCCGCGCGTACCGCCACACGTGGTGCATCCCGAGCGGGACGAAGATCGCCGTGAGCGCGAGCCGCACGCCGAGGCCGGAGGCGGGTCGCAGGCCGGCGATGTCCTGCGCGATCAGAACGGTGAATGGATTGATCGCAGCGACCCCATAGCCGACGGCATACCCGACGGCAACGATGGCCACACCCGTCACTGCGTCATAACCCAGCGCCAGAGCCAGAGCGACGAGCACCGGAATGAACGGCAGATACTCCTCGGCCATTCCAATCGTGCTCGAGCCCGCGACGAATACCAGCATCCCGCCGAGCACCAGCCAGAGCGGCCTGTGGCCCATCCGGCGGATCGAGGCGCCGAGCAGAGCGTCTATCGCACCCGTGGCGCGCAGCACCGCGAACGTGCCGCCGATGATGAAAATGAAGAAGATGATCTCGGCCGCTGCAGCCATGCCGCGCGGAACGGCGGTGAACACCGCGATCGGCGATGGCGGTGAAACCTCGGGCGTGGCGCGATAACTCCCGGGGACCACCTGCCGGTGACCCTCGACCTCGACTCGCTCGAATGTCCCGGCCGGGAGCACGTAGGTCAGCAGCAGCGCCACGACGATCATCGCGAACAGCAGGACGAGCGTATGTGGTACCCGGAGGGATCGTTTCATCATTTTGCGGCCCGGGCTCGGGTATGCGTCAGAGGAACGGCTGATATCGTGGCTTCCACAGACGATCGTACGTTACGCCAACGCGCAACAGGGCACTCATCCCCGGGTCGCGCGTCGCCTGGACCTTGCCCTGAAAAAAGAACATGTCGGCGGCGATCGACAGCGACAGCTCGTCAACGAGTGGAATCAGGATCTCGTGCACCATGTTATACCGCAGCGCGAGGTTGTGCGGTGCGTCGCGTTTGGCTGGGAACAGGTACGTGAAATCGTTGCGCAGCCGGTATGTGGGACGCGGGCCTCTGCCCAGCCCGAACAGTCCTATAGGGATTACCAGGTCTGTCGCAGACTGGACGCCGTACTGGAGATTGGGCCGGCCCAGATCGTTCTCCAGCGCGAGCGCCAACTCGACACGTCGCCAATAGCGTCCCGGCAGCATCAGCATCCCCGCGCTCCCCCGAAGCAGCAGCTGATGCTCATTGGCCAGCGAGGTCCGCGGGTCAACCGTCGGGGTGAACTCGGTATCGAACAGCGCACGCACGAAAGGCCGTCGCCGTCCTCCGGAGCTGGCGTGCACGGACGGCCGGAACGTCACGTCGAACCGCAGGTCGTCGGCCGACTCGCCGATATGATTCGAGCCGCCGGCGCGCACTCCCTGGCGCGCATAGGCCACGGCAACACCCACGTCGGTCGCGTTGTGCAGCCGTTCGTGCGTGACGATGAAACGCCCGCTGACACCGGCCACCCACGAGTCGTTCCCGATGACTCTGCTCTCCTGCACCCCTCCGTAGCCGTCCCGCCCGTTGACCCTGTTGAGCGAGGCCCACAGCGTGGGACGGTCAAATGTGAAGGCGAGCAGATTCGCGTACGGCGGGTCCGGTGACACCAGCGCCGCGATCGCGTCGAGATGCGCGTCGCCCTTTCCCTCGCTGCGGATGCGCCTCAGCTCGCCGAATATGAAGTCCCGGAGCGCCAGAGGGCTCCCGCTGCCCGACGGGACCAGATCGCCGTTCCGGCCCACGACGAAGCTGCGCCGCACACGGCGGCCACCCGAGAAGCTGCGCGCTCCCTCGTACAGCACGTCCACTGTGGCGACCCGATAGTAGGTCTGGTCGTCCAGTCTGTGCCCCTGGACCGTCCACTCCGTCACATCTATCCCGCTGGTCGCAAGCTCTCCCCGCGCATCCGCGCGCAGCAGCGCCCTCAACTCCGAGCCGAGCACGTCGAGTACGACGATTTCGTCCTCGGTCCACAGCCAGGCAGCGATCTCGTTCTCATGCAGCTTGCCGATCAGTGGCGGGAACTGGTCGAGCCGGCGGATGATGGCAACCTCCGCCCGCGCGCGGATCCGGAGCAGGCGCGCCATGAACGCCTCCCACATCTCCTTGGAGACGCGCCCCTGGGCGGTCACCCGGTCGAAGCTGCTCAGCTCGGGGTGGCGTGTTGCGAGATCGACGAACGCCGGGAACATCAGCTCGCCGCGCTCACGCGTCACGATGGAG
>DASUUI010000119.1:0-2260 GCA_036374155.1 Gemmatimonadaceae bacterium
ACATCTACGCGCTGGGCGCTATCGCCTACGAGATGCTCACGGGCGAGCCGCCGTTCACCGGTCCCAATTCGCAGGCGATCGTGGCCAAGGTGCTGACGACCGATCCGACGTCGCTCACGGTCAAGCGCCGCTCGATCCCGCCGCACGTCAGCGATGCCGTCCTCACCGCGCTCGAAAAGATGCCGGCTGACCGCTTTCCCAACGCGGCGCAATTCGCTGAGGCTCTGGCGGGGCACGGGTCTGCATCGCGACCAGCGCATGCAGCAGCCGCGGCAGCGGCGGCCCCGCGAGCAACCCAGTGGCGGAACGCTTTCCTGGCGGCCACGGCGATTGCGGTCGCCGCCATCGCCCTGGCCGCCTGGGGGTTGTTCAAAGGGATGAGCGGCACTGACACCTCCACCAGCTGGCAGTACGTCGAGCTGCATGACAGCCTCGCCGTGACGCTCAACTTCCCGGGTATCGCCCTGTCGCCGGACGGCGCGCTGACGGTCTTCCGCGACAACACGCTGGGCACCCCGCTATGGATCAGGAGTCGTGGGGGGCTTGATGCGCAGATCATCCCGGGAACCGAGCGCGCGCAGCATCCGGCATTCTCGCCTGACGGAAACTGGCTCGCTTTTATTGCCGACGGCCGGCTGAAGAAGGTGCGCCTCACCGGTGGAGGCGCTGTCACTCTCGCCGACTCGGCGCTTGGCGGCTACGGCGGGTTCACCTGGCTCGATGACGGAACGATCGTATACGTTGCTCCCTCGCAGTACGAGCTGAGGCGGGTGAGCAGTGCAGGCGGGGACTATACGGTGCCTATGCTCGACACGGCGCTCGGCGGCCGCGGCATCGGAAATCCTGCTGCACTGCCGAATGCGCGTGGCGTGCTGTTCAGCCTGTGCTCTTCCGGCTGCGTCACATCCGCTTTGCACGTAGCCGATTTTCGAACCGGCACTCAGCACGTCGTACTGAATGACGCGGTGCAGGGCTGGTATCTGCCCACCGGGCATCTCCTGTATGTGCGACGTGACGGCGTCGCGCTGGTTGCTCCTTTCGACCTGAAGAAGCTCGACGTCGCCGGCGGCTCGGTCCCTGTGCTGGAGAACGTCCTTGGCGCAGAGGGTTTCGCGCAACTTGCGTGGGCGCCGTCCGGTAGTGTCGTGTACATATCCGGAGGGTCGCAGGCGCGGGACAACGCAATTGTGCGTGTGACGCGCGAGGGACTTGCGACGCCGGTGGACACTTCGTGGGCCGGGCAATTCAACTCCATAGCCCTTTCGCCCGATGGACGACGGCTTGCGGTCGGCGTCGGCCGCGGCTCCAGCGCGCTCAACATCTGGGTCAAGCAGCTCGATCGGGGACCACTTACACGGCTGACATTCGGCGGGAGAGACCGGCGTCCTGTCTGGTCGCCGGACGGACGGCTCGTCGCATTCGTGCGTGACACGCTCACTACGGGTATCGTTGTCGTGCGCGGAGCCGATGGGACAGGGAGCGAACGACAGCTGCTCCGGTTGCCGCAGCAGATCCAGGAGGTCACTTGGTCCCGGAACGGCGAGTGGATTGTCGTCCGCACCGACAACTCCGGCCCCGGTGCAGGCGACCTGATAGGGGTACGAACAAACGGTGATTCCACGCCGGTCGCGCTGGTCGCGAGCACCTTCACCGAGCTGCATCCAGCCGTCTCACCCAATGGACGATGGATCGCGTACACGTCGAACGAATCAGGGCGCAACGAGGTGTACGCGCGGCCATTTCCAGTAACCAGCAGCGGACTCTTTCAGGTATCGACCGGAGGCGGGTCGCAGCCGGTCTGGTCTCGCGACGGGAGTGAACTTTTCTTCCTTGACTCCCAGGGCCAACTGACGAGCGCCCGTGTTCGCGAAACACCCGCATTCGAAGTGACATCGCTTCAGCCGCTTTTTTCCGTGCGCGGGTTCGTTCTTGATCAGTTTCAGCGATCGTACGAGTTCAGCGACGACCATTTTCTCTTCGTAGCTCCGCGTCAGACTGCTGGCGCCCGATCAACGAAGGTAGTCCGCGTGGACAACTGGTTCAGGGACATCCGAACCCGCCTCGCGCAATGATTTCACCTGTCGATCGGCTCTCGACAGCAATGGCTGACCGGTACCGCATCGAGCGGGAGCTTGGCGCGGGCGGGATGGCGACGGTGTATCTCGCCGAGGACGTGCGGCATCACCGGAAGGTGGCGATCAAGGTGCTGCACCCCGAGCTCTCCGCGGTGCTCGGGCCTGAGCGGTTCCTCAAGGAGATA
>DASUUI010000120.1:0-17263 GCA_036374155.1 Gemmatimonadaceae bacterium
CGTCGCCTACGGGATGGACGGGATGTACCTGGGTGCCGGCCACGGCGCGCCGGCCCGCCTGCACTCCCCTGTCAAGCTCGGCTACAAGAGCGTGAAGTACCTCACCAGGATCGTGTTCATGGCCGAACGGAACGGCGGCTATTGGAGCGATCGCGGCTACGAATGGTATGCCGGGACCTGATCCTTCGGCCTCCTCTTCCCAGCCGCCACCGGCGCAATAGCTTCAGGCAAACTCATAGCTCAGGAGCTGAAACGCGTGCCCCAGTACATCATCGAACGGAACATCCCCGGGATCTCCAAGGTCGGCTACGAGCAGTACAAGCAGATCGCGAAGAAGTCGAACGGCGTCCTGGCGGAGATGAACGACGAAGGCAAGGACGTGGTCTGGCACCACAGCTACGTGGCGGGCGACAAGATCTACTGCGTGTACGATGCGCCCAGCGTCGAAGCGGTGCGCGAGCACGCGAAGCGCGGGTCATTTCCTGCGGACCTGATCGTGGAAGTGACCGAAGTGATGACGGCGGCGACGGGGCAATAGCCGGACAAGAAAAGGCAACTGAGAACCGCAGAGCTGCCAGCTGATAGCTGCCAGCTGGTAGCTGTCAGCTGGCGGCTCCGCTCTTCGCAGTTGCGTGGATCACCTCCCCGTCGATCCAAATCCTCCATCCCGCTCCGTCGTCTGCGTGACCTCGCCCGTGATGAACTCGACCCCCACGTGCGGCACGAACACCACTTGCGCGATGCGCTCGCCGTGCTCGATCGTGATCGGCACGTCGCTCCCGTTCTTCACCACCACCATCCACTCTCCGTTGTAGTCCGAGTCAACGGTGCCGGGCGAGTTCGGGATCTCGAGTCCCTTCCTGAACGCGGCCCCGCTCCGCGGCCGCACTTCCCCGTGATATCCCTCCGGAATCCGCGCCTTGAAGCCGAGCGGTATGAGTGCGCGCTGATTGGGGGCGAGAGTGACATGCGGCCGATCGCTGGCAGGGTGTGCTGTGCGCGCGACCTCCTGCCCATTCTCGATCACCGTGACGGGCGAACCGAGCAGGTACGCCTGCACGTCATAGCCGGCTGACTCGGCGGTCTGCCTGCGCGGTGGAGTCACGTCGGGGTTGAGCGGCTGGAAAGTGATCACAGGTAGCATTGCGGGCGCTGGTCGTGGGATAAGCCGGCGAGCAGTTTGCTGCTTCAGGGGGTAGAGTACGGTATGATATCCCGCCACGCTCCAGGCCGCTTCACCGCAGCAGCTCTGATCACCGTCGCCATAGCCGCGGCATGCACCACTGGCCCTTCCAGTGAAGCCCGCGCTACCGAAGTGCCCACCGCACCGGATACGACGACACGGCAGGTCTCACTCGGCATCACGACGCTGCTCACGGACTCGCTGCACCTCGTTCGCGGCAAGCGAGTCGGGCTGATCACCAACCATACGGGGCGGGACGAGCACGGCAGCAGCACGATAGACCTGCTGCACCGCGCGAGCGACGTACAGTTGACGGCGTTGTTCTCGCCAGAGCACGGGATCCGCGGCGCGGCAGAAGCAGGTGAGCGCGTTGCGTCCAGCACCGACAGCGCGACCGGCGTACCGATCCACTCGCTGTACGGCGAGACCCGCGTGCCAAGCCCGCGCATGCTGGAGAGCGTGGACGTGCTGCTGTACGACATCCAGGACGTGGGAGCGCGGATGTACACCTACGTCTGGACCATGACGCTCGCGGCAGAGGCGGCGAAGCAGTCGGGAAAGAAACTCATAGTGCTCGACCGCCCGAATCCCATCCGAGCGGACGTCATCGAGGGCGGGTTCATCGAGCAGCGCTACCGCTCGTTTACCGGGCTGCACAACGTGACGCTGCGCTACGGCCTCACTCCCGGTGAGCTGGCGGCGTATCTCGCTCGAACGAAGCAAATCGATGCCGACGTCACGATCGCGCCGATGAAAGGTTACCGCCAGTCCATGTGGTGGGACCAGACGGGGCTGGAGTGGCGCAATCCATCACCCAACATCAGGGACGTTGATGCCGCGCTGCTCTACCCGGGTACGGTCTTCTTCGAGGCGACCAACCTGAGCGAAGGTCGCGGCACGGAAGCGCCATTCAAGCTTATCGGCGCGCCGTGGCTCAGCGACGCCGGCGCGATCGCTCGTGCGCTCAACGAGAAACGACTGCCGGGCGTGCGATTCGACTCGACATCGCGAACGATCGGCGCGGGGCAGAAGCACGCGGGACGCACGATCCCGATGATTCATGTCACGGTCACGGCCCGCGATTCCGTCCGTGCGGCCGCCGTGGGCGCGCACATGCTGCGAGAGATCTATCGCCGCCACCAGCGCGACTGGCGATGGCGCGAGCAGGGGATCGAGCGGCTGTCCGGGTCACGCGACCTGCGTGCCGCGGTCGAGACCGGGGGGATAGAAGGCGTGCTGGAAAAATGGCGAGCCGAGTCTGCGCGCTTTCAGGCGGAGGTTGCCCCCTTCAGGCTGTACCCACAGTAAGCGCAACGGTTAGCGGTTAGCGGAAAGCCGCTGCGGTTCCGTGGTTACTGCCAACTCATCACTGACGCACTCACAACTGACAGCCTGGCGCATCCGTCTTGAGCCAGTAGCCGCAGCCATGAGCCAGTAGCCAGCAGCTTTACCGACCTGCCGGCTCTCTCTGCCGCGGCGGCTTCACTCTCTCCTTCGGCTGCGGCGGGACCTCGGGGACCCCGCGTCCGCCACCGCCGTCGCCCCAGCCGCCTCCGCGCCTGATGCTCCGGATCAGAATCACGACGAACGCGACGATCGCGATCGTGAACAGCACCCGCAGAAATGCGAACATCCCTTCTCCTTACCTTGCACTCATGTCGCGTGCCTTCTCCGGCTCGCTGGTGTCGTATCGCCCTGGATACTCATCAGTACCCGACAGCGCGGCGCGCAGTTCACCGCCCACTCCAGGATGCCGGCGCCACAGCCACCATCCCATCGCGCCCGCGGCCAGCAGATTGGCAGTGAAGATCTGGTACCAGGCAACCTGCCCCAGCGGCGATTCGGCGAACAGGGCCGTGATTCCAAGCGTGCCGAGTTGCAGCGCAACGAACAGGATCAGAAAGCCGGCCAGGATCCCGGGGGTCCGCTCGCCCTGATGGACGATCGCGACGACGAGTATGCCGATGATCGCGAAGACTACGTAGTGAAATACGGTGTACAGCGCCACGTGCTGGAACGTCGTATCCATGGCGCTGGGCGCGCCGAAGATCCGGAGCAGCATCGTGCCCAGCACGTCGGGGGTGAAGAATGGCCTGCCGGTGATCATGTCCACGATGAAGAACCACGCCGCGATCACCGTTGCGCCGATCGCGCCCGCCAGGATTCCTTCCCTCATCAGACTGTGCCGACCGCTCATTAGCGCTCCAGTTCCGGGGGCTATCCGCAAGCTAGCCCCAACGCCACGATTGCTCCACCGGTACACGGTGCCTCATCTTGAGCGCACTTCAACCGGGCACGCGCCGTGATCGCCGAGCCATCCGCAACAGCACCGGGAATGCAGCCGACGGCGGCCCGCCCGGCTGAAGAGCCAGCGCTCGTGACGACCGTTGCCCCGAGCGGGCGCGAACGGCTCCTGTCGCTCGACGTGTTCCGCGGGCTGACCATCGCCGGCATGCTGCTGGTCAACGATCCCGGGACCTGGTCGCACATCTACCCGCCGCTCCGCCATGCCGACTGGCACGGGTGGACGCCGACCGACCTGATATTCCCCTTCTTCCTGTTCATCGTCGGGATCACGACCTGGATCTCGCTGGAGAGCCGGCGGGCGCGGGGTGCCGACGAGGGGGAGCTGCTCCGCCAGGTCCTCCGCCGCGGGGCGATCATCATCCTCCTGGGGCTGATCCTCAACGCCTTCCCGTTCGAGCCCAGCCGGATCGCAAACCTCAGGTTCACCGGCGTTCTGCAGCGGATCGGTTTGGCCTATATGGGCGGGGCGCTCCTTGCTTTCAAGACATCATTGCGACAGCAGATAGCCATCATCGCTACTTTACTGCTGGGATACTTCATTATCATGGGATTGGTCCCGGTTCCGGGTGAACAGGCCCACCCGTACACCCTGCTCGACACGAAGGACCGGAACCTGGCGGCATGGCTCGACCGGCTGATCATCGGGGAACGGCACCTCTGGGTCGGCTCGAAGACCTGGGACCCGGAAGGGATCCTGTCCACAATCCCGGCGATCGGCACCGTGATGCTGGGGATAGTCGCGGGTAGGTGGATCGCGGCCCGCCAGGCGCTCGCCGAGCGGATCTCGGGGCTCTTCGCAGTCGGCTCACTGCTGATGGTCGCCGGGCTGATGTGGAACTGGTCGTTCCCGATCAACAAGAGCCTGTGGACGAGCTCCTACGTGCTGTTCACGGCCGGGATGGGTGCCGTCACGCTCGCGACGTGCATGTGGGTCATCGACGGGCATCGGGTGACGTGGTGGACGAAACCGTTCGTCATATACGGCGTGAACCCGATCATCGCGTTCGTCGGCTCGGGAATGATGGCCCGGCTGATATACTCGATCATCAAGGTCGAGTACAACGGCGAGACGGTCTCGCTGCAGTCGGCGATTTACCAGTCCGCCTATGCCAGCTGGCTGCCGCCGCGGCTCGCGTCGCTGATGTTCGCGCTGACCTACGTGGCAGTATGGTTGGGGATTCTCTGGGTCCTGTACCGGAGAAAGATCTTTCTGAAAGTCTGACTGCGATTAGCGGTTAGCTGTTAGCGGAAAGCAACGGCGGACAACGCCGGAAGGAACAACCGGAAGGCGGGAACTACTCCCACCCGTGCGCGTACGAGAGATTCCCGGCCTGCGGCTTGCTAATGCACCTGGAGAATGACGCCAACTAGAAATTCTGTTTCGCGCGCCGCGCGCGCTGTCGTGATACTCGCTGTACCGGTTCTCCTGGGCGCCGCAGGGCATGAGCGGCCGGTGTACGTCGAGCCCCGCGCCGACGGCGTGAGCGCCGGCGGCGAAGTGCGCGGCGAACTGCAGCAGCAACGCCGCAGAACTCAGCGCCGCCGGCCGGCACGACGACGCGCCGCACCACCGCCGCCATCGCTCAACCGCACGTCGCCGCGCTCAGCCGAGCAGCTCCGCGCGGACCTCGGATTCATGCTGACCCGGCGGGTGCGCAGCGGCCAGTGGGGCGTGATGGTGTCGTCGGTCACGCGGGGCGATACGCTGTTCGCGGCGAACCCCGGCGACCTGCTGCTTCCGGCCTCGACGATGAAGCTGATCACGGCCGCGATCGCGCTCGACAAGTTCGGGATGGACTACCGGTTCAGCACGGACGTGCTGCGCGACGGCAACGTGGACGCGAACGGCACGCTGAACGGCAATCTCTTCATCCGCGGCGACGGCGATCCGACCTTCTCCCGGCGCTTTCATCCAGGAGATTATTCCGCCCCGGTCAACGCGCTCGCCGAGCTCGTGGCACGAGCAGGAATCAAGCGGGTGACGGGGAGCGTCATAGGCGACGCGACCGCGTTCGACGGCGAGACGTACCCGGCCGGCTGGCTCACGCGCTACCAGGGGGCAGGCTACGCGGCCCGCATCTCGCCGCTGTCGCTCAACGAGAACGTCGTGTGGGTGACGGTCGCGCCGGGAAGGGCGGGCCAACCAGCGCGCGTCTGGCTCGAGCCGGCCACGACGACGATCCCGCTGCGCGGTGGAGTGAGAACCGTGGGAGGCGGCGGCGCCTCCGTGCGCGCCATCAACTCCCGCGACGGCGCCGTGCAGGTGAGGGGCTCCATCGGTGCCCGCTCCCCGGTCCGCCGTTACGGGCTCGTGGTCCAGGACCCGGCAAGCTTCACTGCAGGCGCCTTCCACGCCGCGCTGCTCAAGCAGGGAATCACGGTCGGCAATGGCGTCCGGCTCGGTGGTACGCCGTCGGGCGCCGCGAAGATCGGCTCGCTGGTGTCACCGCCGCTCGACCAGATAGTCGCGCCGATGAACCGGGAAAGCATCAACATCTTTGCCGAGCTGCTCTTCAGGAACACGCCGCGCGGACCGAAGCGCGAGCGGCAGGGCTCAGCGGCAACCGCCGAAGCGGCCGTCCGCGAGTTCTACGCGCAGAAGGTGAAGAGCGATGCGTCCACCCTCGTCGCGGCCGACGGCAGCGGGCTCTCGACCCTCGACAGGATCACGTCGCGGCAGATGATCCAGCTGCTGCACTACGCGCATCACGCTGACTGGGGCCCGACTTTCCACGCATCGCTGCCGGTCGCCGGCGTGTCGGAGCTGCTGCGCACGCGGATGAGGAGCTCGCCGGCTGACGGCAATCTGCACGCAAAGACCGGCACCACCAACGACGTGATCGGGCTCGCGGGCTACGTCACCGCCGAGAACGGCGAGGTGCTCGCATTCTCGTTCCTGTACAACGGGACCGACCGATGGAACGCCCGCTCGACGATTGACGTGATGGGCGAGACGCTGGCGGCTTTCGCGCGCCCCTAGTCGGCGGAGAGAAGCGGCGCGTCGAGCAGCTCGCGAACGGTGCGCACCAGCTGCTCGGGCATGTACGGCTTGGCGATGAACGATACGCCGGGTCCGACCATTGCCGCCCGTCCGGCTTCATCGAGATAGCCGGACATGAACACCATGCGGGCGTACGGGCGCGACTCGCTCAGCTCCTCCAGGAAATCACGGACCCGGTGATCCGACGTCACGTCGGCGACCACCAAATGGATCTCGCCGTCGTGGTTGCGGACGATGTCCTCGGCGTCGCCCCCGAACGCGGCCGACAGCACGGTATATCCGTCCGACTCCAGGATCCGGCTGGTCGTCGCGCACAGACTGGGGTCGTCGTCCACGATCAGCACCGTCTCGCTGCCGCGTGACAGCCCGTCCCCCGCAGGACCGGCATCCTTCGGCTCAACGCGAAGCACGCCGAGTAGCGGGAAGAACAGGGAGAAGCGGGTGCCGCGGCCGGGCTCGCTGTGCACGGCGACGTGCCCGTTGTTCTGGGTGACGATCCGGTACACCGTGGACAGCCCGAGTCCCGTGCCATGCTGGTCCTTGGTCGTGAAGTACGGGTCGAACACGCGGCGGGCGGTGTCGGCCTGCATCCCGATTCCCGTATCAGAAACGGTCAGCTCGGCATAGGCGCCGCCGTGCGGCATCCCCTCGGAGTCTCCGTCCGAGTCCGCATCGACCCATGCGCGCGCAGTGCGAATGGCCAGCTCCCCGCCGCCGGCCATCGCGTCGCGTGCGTTCAGCGTCAGGTTCATCATCACCTGCTCCAGCTCGCCACGCTCGATCAGTATGCGGCCGAGCGTGGGGTCGAGCGAGATGCGCATGGTGATGTTGTCGCCGATCACGCGGCGCAGCATCTCCGCCGTCTCCCGGACGACTTCGTTGATCTCGACCGGTGCAGGCGTCGCAGGCTGCTTGCGCGTGTAGCCGAGCAGCGACGCAGTCAACCGCGACCCACGCTCCACCGCGCGCAATATCTCGTTGACGTCGTTTCCGGTATCACTCCCGGCCGGCAGACCGTCGCGCACGAACTGGGCGTGCGCCGAGATTACCGTGAGCAGCGTATTGAAATCGTGCGCCACTCCACCGGCGAGCCGACCTACCTCCTCCATCTTGTGCGCGTGCCGCAGCTGGTCCTCGAGGTCGCGCTGCCGGTGCCGGGCGCGCATCAGGTCGCTCGTGTCGCGCGATGTGATCGTCGCGCCAACCACGCCGCCGCTCGCGCCCCACACTGGCAGTGCGTTGACCGTGACGTGCACCAGCGATCCGTCCTTGCGCAGCCGCGTCGTCTCCAGCTGCTGCAACCGCTCGCCAGCACCGACGCGACGCAGGATGAAAGTCAGCTCATCCTTCCGCTCGCGCGGGATCAGCATCTCGACCGGCTTTCCCACCGCCTCGAGCACGTTGTAGCCGTACAGCCGTTCGGCGGCGGGATTCCAGGTCTCGATCCGTCCCTCGAGAGAGCACTGGATTATCGCGTCGTCGCTGGAATCCACGATCGCGGCGAGATGCGCCTGCATGGCCGCGGTTTCCCTGTCACCGCTCGGATCGAGCAGCACCGCGACGGCGAGCACGACTCCCTGCCGGTCGGTCGTGACGGGGATGGCTTCCATCGACAGAGGCGTGCGTCCCTTGGGATGCATCACCTCGAGATCGGTGATCATCGCCCGCTCGCCGCGCAGCGCACGCCAGATGGGGAGGCGCGAGCCGGGATACGGATTTCCCGTGCCGGCCACGCACAGCTGGTAGGTGCCGCCGAGAGCGCCGACGTTGCGCGGGCTGGCGATGCCTGAGCCGAGGAGATCGCGGGCGCAGCGGTTGGTGAAGATCGGCGCGCCGTCGGTGTCCACCAGCACCAGGCCGAGCGGCACGGCTTCGAGGATCTGCGAGAACAGCGCCGGTGCGAGCACCGCGGGCGCGTGCTCGCCTGCGGCGCGCAGCGCCGGATATGCGGGGGTGGGTCGTTGACGCATCGGGTGTCCTAGGCACGGACGCCCGACACACCCCTCAGGCAACAGAAGTTTCCAAGGGGCGTCCCCCTGGGACGCCGCTAGGTGTCCGCCCCGTACTTCTCGCCGCGGAGAACTTCCACATCGCTGACGAAGGCGATGATGGCAAAGTCCGCGAAGTAGTGGTCCGAGATGTAGGTCAGGATCCTGCCGGCGGCGGTGGCGCTGACAACGGTCTCGATGCGGCGGCCTTCACCCGGCACCTCGCCCATGCGCGTGCCGCGCGAGCCTGTGCCGCGCGCCTCCGTCACCGTCCAGCCGGTTGCACCGAGCGACTTGAGCGCAGCGGTGATACGTGGCTCGAGAACGGGCTCCACGACGATGGTGACGAGCTTCATTCTCATCGGGCCAGCCACAATGCCATCTGGTGATACGCAGGAATGCCCACGATCAGGTTGAACGGGAAGGTCACGCCGAGAGCGAGGGTGAGATAGTACGTCGGGTTGGCTTCGGGAAGTGCCAGCCTGACGGCGGGCGGGGCGGCGATGTACGAGGCGCTCGCGGCCATGGTCCCCAGAACCGCTGCTCCCCCGGGCGACAGTCCGGCCCAGTGGCCAAGTGCGACACCGACGGCGCCGTTGACGAGCGGCATGAGCGTTCCGAAGCCAAGGAGGAACGCACCGACGCGCCTGAGGTCGCCGAGCCGCTCGGCGGCGAGCAATCCCATCTCCAGCAGAAAGATCGTCAGCGCGCCGCGGAACCCTCCCTCGAAGAACGGGCGCACCGGCTCCCACCCCCGTTCACCGATGAGCAGGCCGATGATCAGGCCACCGACGAGCAGCACCATCGTGCGACCGGTGAGGACCGCGCGCAGCGTCTCGCTCCAGTGCGCGTGCTCCGAGTGAATGGCCGCACGCGCCTCGGAGGCCGGAGCAGCCGCGCGGGCGCGCGACGCCTGCACGACCCCGATCGCAAGCGCGACGTGGATCCCGGGTGCTTCCAGGAGAGTGAGCAGCGTGGGAAGAAAGCCCTCCGCCGGCGTGCCCGCGGACGCCACAAATTCCTGCGCAGCGATGAACGTGACGGCGGAAACCGATCCGTAGTGCGCGGCGATGCCGGCAGAGTCCGCGACGGAAAAGCGGCCGAGCTGCCGGAGAGCGATGTAGGACAGCACCGGCGTGAGCACGCCGACCGCGAGGGTCGCGACTGCGGGGAGCCAGAACGTAGAGAGGGGCGTTTGCGACAGCTCCACGCCGCCCTTCAGCCCGATGGCGAACAGCAGGTAGATGGAGAGCGCGACGTACAGATCCTTCGGGAGCGTGAACTCGCTCCTGATCAGCTTCGCGACGACCCCCAGCGCGAACGCCAGGACGATCGGCGACAGCAGATTCGCCCGGATCAGGTCGGCCATCAGGCCGCGGGCGGCACCGGGATCTCTCTGATCTTCACTCCGCGCTGCGAGAGCGCCGCGATGTACGGCTCCGCGGGCACAGCCTCGTCAGGCGTGTGCACTCCCTTCTTCTCGATCTCGCCGCGGGCCTGCATCAGCCCGGTGATCGCGAGCGAGAAGCCGGTCGCGCGCATCATCGCGCTGATCTTCCGCTCTTCATCGAAGTAGTCGAGCAGCTCCCACCCGACGGTGCGAGTCGCGCCGCCCTTCCTGCCGCGTACCACGACCCGGAGCGCGACGAGATCGGTCGCCTCGGGGCGTCGCAGCCGCGGCGCCATCACCGTGATCGCGAGATCGCGCGGGACGACGCGTACGCCCTTCACATCCACCGGCTCCAGGTCGAGAAAGCCGAGATCGCGGATCGCTTCGACGATCGCCGCGTGCCCCGGATAGCGGAGCGTCTTGTACTCCATCTCCGGAATGCGCCCCTCGTATCTGAACGCCATCGTGGACAGCCCGCCGGCGGTATGGAACGCCTCCAGCTCGCCCACCGGCGCGGGAAACTGCACGCGCTCTCTCTCCGAAAGGGCCTTCACCTGCGCGCGGCGGCCGTCGCGGATGACCCAGGAGAGCGTCGTGTAGTAGTCGAGCACGCCCTCGAGCGAGTACACGATCTGATAATTGAGCGGCGGCTCGGGGTCCTGCGGCAACCCGCCGACGAAGATCTTCACGCTCTCGACCGAGTCGAGCTGCCTGATGCCATGCTCGGCGAGGATGTTGACCATTCCCGGCGCGAGCCCGCAGTCGGGGATGACGCTGAGCTTCCTTTCGCGCGCCGCCTCGTTCAGCTCTTTCTGCTGAAAGACGATCTCGGTGTTGCCGCCGAGATCTGAGAAGTGCGCGTCGCAGTCCACCGCATGGCGCGTCATCTCGAGATTGAAGTAGTACGGCAGCGCGCACATCACTGCGTCGGCCTCGCGCATGAGCGCGCGCACGGCCTCGCGGTCGCGGACGTCGAGCGGCGTGGGAATGAGCCGCGGCTGCTGATAGCCGCGGAGGAACTCAGGCAGATGGTCGGTGTGCAGGTCCGCGAGGCGGACCTCCTCGACGTCGCTCTGCTGCAGCAGGTCATAGGCGCACGCGCAGCCCTGCAGGCCGGCGCCGAGTACGAGCATTTTCATGTCCGCGAAAAGTAAACGCGCGCGGGTCTCCACGTCGCGTCGCGTGCGGCAACCGATCCTGCGTCGAACTGCACTATTGCGCGCGGCCGCCTGCCTGGTCGGAGCCCTGGAGAGCCCGGCGCAAAGCGCAACCCCAGCTTTGCGCCGTGCCTCCAGGACTCCTCCCGGCGCGGCGGCCGAGCGAAGGTCGTTTCGCGTCGCGAACCAACACCAATGCACGCTCGCTCCGCCGCGACCGGCGCGTGCCTCCGTGGCGCGACGCGATGATGGGGTTGTTCATCGCGGAGCGACACGGGGGCACCGCCGAGGCTGGCGGAGCGACGCGGGCACAACCAACCCACGCGGGCACCGCCGAGGCAGGCGGAGCGACGGGCACAAAACACCCGCGGGCAACCAACCCGCGGGCTGGCGGAGCGACGGGGATGCCCCATCCCGCGCGCGGGCGGAAAAGGCACGGACAAACGCGCGCGGCACGACGCTCGCAGGGTGGGCGCCCATGCTATCACAAACAGAGACGTGGCGTAAACATCTCATCGAGACGCGCGAAGGGATCCAGCGGCTGCTCGCGCGCACGCATCGCATCGCATTCCTCGGCATCAAGCCCGACCCGCTGCAGCCCGCGCACTTCGTCCCCGCCGACGCGAAGAGCAGAGGCCTCGAGATCGTGCCGGTGCCGGTCTACTACCCCGAGCTCAAGGAGATCCTCGGCGAGCCCGTTTACCGCAGGCTCGCGGACATCCCCGGCGAGATAGACATGGTCAACGTCTTCCGCCGGCCCGGACACATCCCCGAGCACGTTGACGACATCCTCGCCAAGAGGCCGCAGTCAGTCTGGTTTCAGCTCGGAATCAGGAACGACGCAGTCGCGGAGCGGCTCGCGCAGGAAGGGATAGACGTCGTGCAGGACCACTGCCTCATGGTCGAGCTGCGCCGCATGGCGCACTGACCTCTACAGCGTGAGCGTGTAGATGACGACTTCGACCGGCATCTCGTGCTGCTGCGCGGTCTGCCGCGGGCGCACCGCCACGATGTAACGGCCGCTCGCGGTGGCGGCGAGCGCGACGCCGCTGCCGACAGGAATCGCGGCCCGCGTCTGAAAGGCGGGATCCCGCACCGAGATCACGCCGCGCTGGCTCTCGATTATGTAGTTGAGCCCACCGCTCCGGATGTTGATCGGCGGCGCGTCGGTCACATTCACGGGCATGCCGATCCCGAGCTCGGGCCCCTGTATCCAGCGCGGCTCGAGGAGCTGCGTGCCGGAGGGCAGCGCCACGCTGACCGCGCCGGTGCGCGGATCGAGCGCGGACCAGCTCTCAGAGGGTGAGTCGTCCTGCACCATCTGCGGGTTCGCGCCGAGGGCGAGCAGCGATCCATCCGCAGTCCAGCGCACGCGCCAGCCGCGGGGCACCTGGAAGAAACGCGGCTGTGATGCCTGAGCAGCATCGGCTGCGCGCGGGTCCGCCGGGACTGTTATCACGGCCGGCTGGGCGATGCCCTTGGCGTACGCCATCCCGCTCGCTTCGAATGCAGCACCCCTCAGCGCGGCAGTGTCGATGCCGCTGCTGCGGGCCACCGCGTCCCACCGCTCGGGGGGAACGATCACCGACTCACCGTGCGAGATCACGTACGCGCGGCTGAATGCGACTGAGCGCCAGTCGGGGGCGGGTGCGACATCCCACACCGTGTCCACCTGCACGGCGAACGCCGGCTCCTCGACGCCGAAAAAGAATCCATCGGGGACCGGCTCCGCTTCCACACCCACCGCGTTGACGACGACCAGGATCGCATCGCGATCGGGCGACAGCATCCAGCGCACGCGCGCGATCATCCCGTACGTGCCGTCATTCACGCTCGTGGCGGTCACGACGGGGCGAAGGACCCTGGTCGTGTCGGCGGTGTCCTGGGGAGCGCGCTCGGTCGTGCACGCGCTGAGCGCGACGATGGCGGCTGCTGTCGAGATGCGGAGGGCGGCTGGCATGAGCCGAAAGCTGCCCCGGGCGTAGCTAAACCGCTACTCTGTTCCGGCCTTCCTGCTTGGCGCGATACAGCGCAGCGTCCGCGCTGGCGAGCAGCGAGTCGATTCCGTCCACGCCCGGGGCCGGGAACGTCGCGATCCCGATGCTGGCGGTGAGACTCACGGGCTGTGTCGAAGCCGATCGGAATGGATGCGCTTCGATCCGCTCGCGCAGTCGCTCGGCGTACGCCATGGCGCCCTCGTAGGTTGTTTCCGGCAGGGCGACGACGAACTCCTCGCCGCCGTACCGCGCAACGATGTCAACGGTGCGCGTGCCGCGTTGCAGCACACGGCCGAATTCGGCCAGCACCGAGTCGCCCACCAGGTGGCCGTACGTGTCGTTCACCGTCTTGAAGTGATCGAGGTCGAGCATGAGCACGGAAAGCGGCGCATCATACCGACGGACGCGCTCTATCTCGTTCTGGAGCTGCGCGGCCAGGGCACGGCGGTTGAGCAGCTCGGTGAGCGGATCCAGGTGCGCCAGCGCGTCCAGCGCCTCGTTCGCGGCGATGGTCTCCTCGACCTCACGCGCGCGGCAGATCGCTCGCAGCGCACCGCTCACGACGGCCGTGGCGAACTCGACGTCGGCGGCTACGAGCTCGGGCTGATCCACGCTGCGACGCAACAGGAATACGCCGGTCTGTTCCTTGTCCAGCTCGAAGGGGAGTGCGATCACCGAGCGGACCTGGACCTTGATCCCTTCCCGCGCCCACAGCTCCCGCAGCCGCGCATAGATCACGCTCGTGGCGACGTCGGGGATCAGCACCGGACTCTGCTTCTCCATGGCAAGCAGGATCTCCGGATAACGGTCCAGTTGAACGTCTATCTCGGAGAGGGTGGGCTGCTCGAAAGCGACGACCACGCGACCCACGACGTCCCCGGGGCGCGCCAGAACCACCGACGCCTGGCTCAACTGCAGTGCACGACCGACGCGGCGGACGAGCATGTGGAAGATCTCGTCCGACGACAGATTGCCCATCACGTCGTGCAGGATGTCCACGATGTGGCGGCGGCTGTCGAGCTGTTCTGTCAGCCTTTCGATCTCCGCCTGCGCCCGCTCAAGCTGCGCGACGAGCTCGCAGATCTCCGGCTGTTCCTTCGGCACAGGTGGGTTCACAAGGTCCGGTTATTCGGTGGACAGCTCCAGCGTTCCCTGTACGTCACCAACGACGGGCGCTGAAGCAACGCCGGCCGCCGCTTCCTCCTCTTCCCTGCCATCCTCAGGAACGACGCGAGCCACGGCAGTCACGACATCTCCCTCGTCGAGGTGCACCAGCCGCACGCCCTGCGCATTCCGTCCGGTCACCCGAACCTGTGCCACCGGCGAACGGATGATCACACCGCCCCTGGTGATCAGCATCAGTTCGTCTTCCGGCAGAACTTCCATCAGCGCAACGACGTTTCCTGTCTTGTCGGTGCGATTGACGGTGAGAATGCCCTTGCCACCACGGCGCTGCACACGGTAGTCATCGATGTTCGAGCACTTGCCGAGCCCGCGCTCGGTGACGACCAGCAGCGTAGCGGTGCGTTTTACGACGACCATGCTCACTACCGCGTCACCCTTGCGAAGCTCCACCCCCTTCACGCCGGTGGTGTCGCGGCCCATCTCCCTCACGTCCTGCTCGTGGAAACGGATGGAGAGGCCGTGGCTGGTCGCGAGCACGATGTCGTTCGTCCCGCTCGTGACCTGCACGTCTATCAGCTCGTCGTCCGCCTCGATCTTGATGGCCTTGATGCCGGCCGCGCGCGGGTTGGAGTAAGCCGAGAGGGCGGTCTTCTTGACGGTCCCGTTGCGGGTGCAGAACAGCAGGAACTCGCTGTCACTGAACTTGCGCACCGGCACCATCGACTTGACCCGCGTGTCGGGCGACACGTTGATCAGGTTGACGATCGGCTTGCCCTTGGCGGCACGCCCCGCCTGCGGGATCTCGTGCACCTTGAGCCAGAAGCAGCGGCCGTCGTCGGTGAAGCAGAGGATGTAGTCGTGCGTCGAGCCGATGAACAACCGCTCGATGAAATCCTCGTCCTTGAGATCCTGGCCGGTCAGGCCGCGCCCGCCACGCCGCTGCTTGCGGTACGTCGAGACGCTGGTGCGCTTGATGTAGCCGGTGTGGGAGATCGTGATCACCATGTCCTCTTCGGCGATCAGATCCTCGATGGTGAACTCGCCCTCGTCGCTGATGATCTCGGAGCGGCGCTCGTCGCCGAAGTCCTTGACGACGCTGGCCAGCTCCTCGCGCATGATCTTCATCCGGCGCGGCTTCGAAGCCAGGATGGAACGCTGGTCCTCGATGAACGCGCGCACCTCGTTCAGCTCGGCTTCCAGCTTCTCGATCTCGAGGCCGGTGAGCTTCGCCAGGCGCATGTTCAGGATCGCCTCGGCCTGCTTCTCCGACAGCTTGAACCGCTTCTGCAGCCCAGCGCTCGCGGTCGGCGTGTCGGCAGCGGCGCGGATGAGCTTGATCACCGCGTCGATGTTGTCCACCGCGATCTTGAGGCCTTCGAGGATGTGCTCCCGCTCGAGGGCGCGGTCCAGCTCGAACTGCGTGCGGCGGACGATCACCTCGTGCCGGTGCGCGATGTAGTGCTGCAGCACGTCCTTGAGCGGCATGACCTTGGGCACGAGCCGGCTGGTCTGCGGGTCGGGGACGAGCGCGAGCATGATCACGCCGAACGTCGCCTGCATCTGCGTGTGCTTGAACAGCTGGTTCAGCACCACGCGCGGGATCGCGTCACGCTTGAGCTCGATCACGATGCGCATGCCGTCCTTGTCCGACTCGTCGCGCAGCGCGGAGATCCCCTCGAGCTTCCCTTCCTTCACCTGATCGGCGATGTCCATGATGAGCTTCGCCTTGTTCACCTGGTACGGGAGCTCGTTCACCACGATCTGCGACTTGCCGCTCGACTCCTTCTCCTCGATCACGGCGCGGGCGCGCATCACGATCTTGCCGCGGCCCGTCTCCTGATAGTCCTTGATCCCGGCGCGGCCGTAGATGTAGCCGCCGGTCGGGAAGTCGGGGCCCTTGATGAGCTTGCGCAGCTCACCAGGAGTGACGTCGGCGTCGTCGATGATCGCGACCAGCGCGTTGACGACTTCCTTCATGTTGTGCGGCGGAATGTTGGTCGCCATTCCGACCGCGATGCCGGAGGAGCCGTTCACGACCAGGTTGGGGACTTCGGCCGGAAGCACTTTCGGCTCCAGCAGCCGGTCGTCGAAGTTCGGCTGGTAGTCAACCGTGTTCCGGTCGATGTCGGCGAGCATCCGCGTTGCGAAGTGCGTGAGCCGCGCTTCCGTGTACCTGTACGCGGCCGCGGGATCGCCGTCCACCGAGCCGAAGTTCCCCTGCCCGTCCACAAGCGGATACCGCAGCGAGAAATCCTGCACCATTCGCACGAGCGCGTCGTACACCGACGCGTCACCGTGCGGGTGGTACTTGCCGAGCACGTCTCCCACGACGGTCGCCGATTTCTTGTACGGACGGCCGGGGACGAGCCCCAGCTCGTTCATCGCGTACAGCACGCGGCGGTGCACGGGCTTGAGACCGTCGCGCACATCGGGAAGCGCGCGCGACACGATGACGCTCATCGAGTAGGTGATGAACGATTCCCTGATCTCGTCGTCGATAACGCGACGGACGATGCGTTCGCGATTGTTCGGGGCCGTCATTTGGGAGCGGCGGAAGTAGGCGGCTGGACGTAGCCGGGACGGGACCGGCGGACTGGAGAAAGGCCGGTCGGGCGATTCCCGGAATATAGCATTTCAAGGGTGTCGATGCAACGAAAACGGCAGCGCTAAGGCGTTGCTGGATCGTGACTTAGGGACACACCATCGGACCCCTCGCCGCGAGCCGCCGCCGGTTGCGCGGGACCGGTCTCGCGGCAACCGCGGGGCAGTGGGGGCTCGCGAAGCTACGTTTGGAGCACGGGCCTCGTGGACTGCCTGGCGATTGCTCCGCGAGCCCGGGCTGGAGCCCTCTTTCCCTCGAACTGAACGGAGGACGAATGAGTGCAGGAAGACTGACGCTGGGGCTCATCCTGGCGGCCACGGTGTCGTGCGCCCCGAAGGACGCCGAAGAGCAGACGCCCGCCGCAACGGGAGTGCCCGACACTGCCGCCCCCGCAACTCACGACTGGGTCGCAGCACCCGGATTGCCGGCCGGAGCACAGATGGCCGTCGTTTCCGGCAATCCGAACGAGGCGGGCCCATTCACCGTGCACCTGCGCGTGCCGAACGATTACCG
>DASUUI010000121.1:0-8400 GCA_036374155.1 Gemmatimonadaceae bacterium
CCGGCTCGGCGGCATCGCCGATCTTTTCCTGCTGCACGACCGGGAGATCCTCTCGCGGGTGGACGACTCCGTCGCCCGCGTCGTTGACGGCGTCCCGCTGCTGCTGCGTGCCGCCAGGGGCTATGCCCCGCGCACGCTGAAACTCCCGGTGCCTTCTCCACGCCCGCTTATCGCAGTCGGTCCGCACCTCAAGAACACGTTCACACTGGTGTGTGACGACGCCGCACACGTAAGCCCGCACATCGGCGATCTCGACAGCATCGAGAGCCTCGCGCATTACGGCGCCGCTCTCGACAGGTACAGGGACGTGTTCCGCGTGACCCCCGAGGTTGCCGTGCGCGACCAGCATCCCGGCTATTTGTCAACACGTGTCGCTGAGGGGCTGGGGATGCGCGAGATCATCGCCGTGCAGCACCATCATGCTCACATAGCCGCCGTCGCCGCCGAGCACGGCATGACCGACGAGGTCGTCGGACTTGCGTTCGATGGCACGGGGCTCGGCGACGACGGCAATGTGTGGGGCGCCGAGACGATGATCGCCGACCTGAACGGCTATCGGCGGATGGCTCGACTGCGGTACGTGCCGCTTCCCGGCGGGGATGCCGCGGCGCGTGAGCCGTGGCGAGTCGCGCTGGGATACCTGTCACTGCAGCCGGACGCAGCTGCCGCATTCGAGCTGGCATTCCGTGATGTCCCGCCGGAGCAGCGGGCCGTTGCAGCACGGCAGATCGAGCGACGGCTCAACGCACCTCTTGCTTCATCCATGGGACGGCTGTTCGACGCGGCTTCTGCCGTCCTGGGCCTCCGGTCGCGCGCGAGCTACGAAGGACAGGCCGCGATGGAGCTGGAATCACTTGCGGGGGCGCACGCGCCCGAGCCGCTCGAGCTGCCGGTTCGGCCTGACGGAGACTGCCTCGTCCTCGACCCGCTTCCCATGCTCGTAGCCCTTGGGGAGCAGCGGCAGCGGGGAGTTGATGCCGGTTTGCTGGCAGCACAGTTCCATGGAAGCGTCATCAGGGCGGCCGTGGACGTGACGGTCCGTATAGCCGAAGGTGCGGGGATCGGCGTGGTTGCACTAAGCGGCGGGTCGTTCCAGAACGCGCGCCTTCTGAGCGGCGTCCGGCGCGGGCTCGAAGCCCGCGGCCTGCGCGTGCTGATCCCGCGAGTGCTGGGTCCCAATGACGGCGCGATCAGCTTCGGTCAGGCCGCGATAGCCGCGTCTCTCCTCGCGAACAGGGGCTGAAGGTGTACGGCCTGCTGCTCGCGTTCGGCACCAGTCTGCTGCTCGGGATGCGGCACGCCACCGATCCGGACCACATAGTCGCGCTTACCACCATCATCGACCGCGAGCGGTCCACGTGGCGCTCGAGCCGCCTTGGCGTCATGTGGGGACTCGGGCACACGCTCACGATCTGCGTCGTCGGCGGCGCGATCGTGCTGTTCAAGCTCGCCTTCACGCCGCGCATCGGGCTCTCGATGGAGTTCAGCGTCGCGCTCATGCTCGTGATCCTCGGTTACCTCAATCTCACGCGGCCGAGCGCTGCACCCCGGGATGTCTCGTCGCTGCGTCCGTTCCTGGTGGGGATGGTGCACGGCATGGCCGGCTCCGCGGCGGCGACGCTGATTATCCTGCCGCTCATCGACGAGGCAGGTCTCGCACTGCTGTACCTGGGCGTGTTCGGGCTCGGCACCGTCGTCGGGATGGCCGCGATAACGATGGCCATCGTGGCTCCCGCGATGTACGCGGGAGCGAGGCTCTCCCGCATGCAGGACCGGATCCGCTTCGCCTCTGGCGTCCTCAGTCTCGCCTTCGGGATGTACCTCGGCTACAAGGTCGGGTTCATAGACGGGCTGTTCACCGCGCAGCCGGTATGGACGCCGCAATAGCGCAGTGACGCGGAATCATTCCCGCTCACGGGAATAGATGCAGCCCGAAACCCCAATAACGGATCTGCTCTCTGTAGAACTGCCCGTAGGGTGAAGGGCCGTTGTACAGCTCAAACAGCAGCCGCAGAACGCGTGGTGGATGCTCGCGGTCACGACCCCAGCCGAACTCAAAGCCTGCGCGGCCGCTCCAGGCCGGCTTCCAGTCCTGCTGCTCCGATGACTTGACGTCCGCCGCCGCGACGAAACTGCGTCTCCCCTTCGGACCAACGCGCAGCTCTGCGCCTGCATGCGCCAGCATCGGGTCGAGATCGTCAGGATCGCGGTTGAAGAGCGCCTCGCCACCACCGTAAACGCGGAGCGGGCCGAACGCCTGCGACACGATCAGCTCCAGCGACTCGAAGGCGAGGTTCAGCCGCTCGGGCTGATCTCGCAGCAGAAACTCGTCGCCGAGGTGCGAGCTCTGGTGATACAGCCGCAACCGGCTCGAGAAGCCGCCGCGCCGGAGTGTCAGGGGCACGCCGATCAGATAATCGGCGTTGATCAGGTCGTAGGAGTCAGTCGTCACGTCGAACTGCGCAAAGATCCCTGCGCTGATGCTCAGCTGCACGCCATCACCAGGTCGCCTGCCGCCCCAGCGCATGAGGCCAAAGGAATCTCCGAGACCTATGGCACCGATATCAGTGTCGAAGGGTGCGAGACCGATGTTCTCCGCATCCTCCGTCTGCAGCGGAGAGCGCGCCCGCTGCCACGAGACGAACGAGCGCGGTTCCTTCGGGTCGGCAACCAGCGGGCAGAAGACATCTCCCTGCGGGAGAGGCGCTACACCGGTGGCCTCCGACGCATGGACCAGCAGGCCACACTCGAATTCCGGCGTCTGGCCGGCGAGAGGTGTCCACAGCGGGGCGAGAATCGTTGCCGCGACTGTGACCAGGCGGCAGCGATGCCCCATGCAGGCGACCGATGACATGGCTACTCCGGAATGAACGGTTTCAGCTCCCTGCACCCACGTGCCTCACGCGGGGCCGCAAGACCTCCCCGCACTGTACGTACCACCCACCCGGGGTCGCGACCTCAGCAGAATGGCCGCGACGTCGCATGGTCGGGTCGCGGCCAACCCGCCTGTGCTAGGACGGTCGAGTGACCCTCACCGGCTCCACCGCTCCATCCGGTGTCACTTCCGGCGCGCCCGCTGGCGTCTCCTCCCCGTTCTGTGGAATGAGTCCCGCCGCGCCGGCAACACCCAGCAGCGACGGCACGTTCAGCGAATCCGCCAGCCCTGACGGTACGACCATCAGCGAGCCGCGCTTCACGATGCTCTCGTACAGCATGTTCATCGCCCGCAGATTCATCGCCGCGGGATGATCGCGGTACGAGTCCGCGGCCTCCACGAACTTGTGGGCGATCTCGGTTTCCGCGGTGCCCAGGATGATGCGTGCCTGCCGCTCCCGCTCGGCCTGCGCCTGCCGTGACATCGCGTCCTCCAGCGCCGCCGGGATGATCACGTCTCGGATCTCCACCGACTGCACCTGGATTCCCCAGTTCTTCATCTTTTCCTCGAGCGCCAGCTTGAGGCCGTGTCCCAGCTCCACGCGCGACTGGATCAGCTCCGCGAGATCGTGTTTGCCGATGGCGTCGCGCAGCGCGGTCTGCGCCGAGAGGATCACCGCCTCGTCGTAGTCCTGCACTTCGAGCGCCGCGCGCTCCGCGTCGCGCACTATCCAGAACGCGATCGCGTCCACGTTCACCGGCACCGTGTCGCGCGTGAGACACGACTCGGCACCGAACGCCGTGGTCCGGATGCGCTGATCTATCACATACGCCACCCGGTCGAGGATCGGCACGATGCCGAAGTACCCGGGCCCGCGCAGGCCGCGGTAGCGCCCGAGCCGCATGAGCACGGCGCGCTCCCACTGGTCGGTGTACTTGATGGCCGCGGCGAGGAACATCCAGACTGCGACCGCTGCCACCACCACGACCGGGAACGGGAGGCCCGCGAGGAACAGCGCTCCCGCCACGCCGGCTCCGCCTATCAGGCCGGCAGCGAGAGCCGCGAGCGGATAGCGGGTGTCGTTCGGAGAATGTGTGCTCATCTTCGTCACCTCATGAGGAAGTCGGCTGGCATTGCGCCAGTCGTTATCGCGTCCGCACCGGGCGAACGTCGCTGCGTTGTGGACGTGTGCTGCGCGGACGCACTATGTGCTTCGGCCGCGCGTCTTCGATGTATGGACTGCGCACTTCGCCTAGCTCGATCGGAAGCGCCACCCTGACGAGAACGGTCAGGACGAACATGCCGAGCGCCCAGATGCCGGCGGTTACACCCAGCTCCACGAGACTGGGGGTGTACTCGACGATCTCGCCCAGCGGCGACGGCACGAACCCCGGCACCACGAGCCCGATCCCCTTCTCCACCCAGATCCCGACGAACAGCACCGCGCACGCGATCATCAGCCAGCGGTGGTTGCGCCGGATGGGATGGATCATCAGCGCCAGCGTCGCCACGGTGTTGAGCGCGATCGCGACCCAGATCCACGGAACGAGAGCGTTGTGCTCGCCGAGCCCGAAGAACAGGTAGCGCGCGTTGATTCCGTGGTGCGTCGGTGAGTAGAACTTGTAGAACAGCTCCGAGCCGAGCATCACCAGGTTGATCTGAGCCGCGACGGTCGTGATCAGGGCGAGCTTGGAGAACGCTCCTTCAGCGATCTCGTACTTCGTCTCCCGCCGGATGAACCCGAGCAGCAGGATCACGAACGCAGGGCCGGCGGTGAACGCCGAGGCGAGGAAGCGGGGTCCCAGCAGCGCCGTGTTCCAGAACGGGCGCGCCGGCAGCCCCGCGAGCAGGAACGCGGTCACGAGGTGGATGCTCACCGCCCACATCACGGCGACGTACATCCACGGCAGGTACTTCTTCTTGTCCGGCTGTCGCCCCGTGTAGCGGCTGTACAGGATGTAGAACGGGATCGCGAGGTTGAGCGCGAGGTAGCCGTTCAGCACCAGGACGTCCCATGCCAGCAGCGAGCGGGGCCAGTTCAGGAAGCCGACGCCCGGGATCAGGTGCCAGCCGCCAAGCGGATTGCCGATGTCCACCACGACGAACGCGAGGCACATGATCAGGGCGGCGACCGCAACCGCCTCGGCCATGAGCACGGCGCGGCTGAAATCCACGTCGCGCAGGATGTAGGCGGGAAGCACCAGCATCATCGCGGCAGCGGCCAGCCCGACGAGGAACGTGAAGTTGGAGATGTACAGCCCCCAGCTCACGTGATCGTTCATGCCGGTGACACCCAGGCCGTAACGCAGCTGTACCGAGTAGGCGTACGCGCCGACGAGCATGATCAGCGTGAGCGTCCCCATCCACAGGTGGTAGCGACGTCCCCCGGTGGTGGCCGCGTGCAGCGCGCTGAGTGCGAAGGGCTTGAGGTGCACGGTCGGCTCAGTCGGTGAAGTACCAGAAGCGCGGCTCGGTCTTCAGGTCTTCCTTCAGCCTGAACACGCGCTTGTTCGCCAGCACCCAGCGGATCTCCGAGTTCGGGTCGAGCAGGTTGCCGAACACCCGGGCACCCGTGGGGCACGCCTCGGCGCAGGCGGGAAGCTGCCCCTTTCGCGTCCGGTGGATGCAGAAGTGGCACTTCTCGACCACACCCGCCTTGCGCGCGCGATTGCCCAGGTAGTGCTGGTTGGTGTTGACCTCCTCGCGCGGCACCACCGGCTCGCTCCAGTTGAAGCGCCGCGCCCAGTAGGGACAAGCGGCCATGCAGTAGCGGCAGCCGATGCACCAGTCGTAGTCAACTACG
Organism: Gemmatimonadaceae bacterium; assembly: GCA_036374155.1. Taxonomy (GTDB): domain Bacteria; phylum Gemmatimonadota; class Gemmatimonadetes; order Gemmatimonadales; family Gemmatimonadaceae; genus DASUUI01. Next base: position 5,679 of record DASUUI010000121.1, read on the forward strand.
GTGATGCCGTCCGGCTCCTGCCACGTGGCGCCCACGGGGCAGACCTTCACGCACGGCGGATCGGCGCACTGGAAGCACTGCGTTCCGAGATAGAAGTGGCCTTCGGCCGGCACTTCATGCTCGAACGTGGCGTCCGCATGGTCGAGATCTATGACCCCGTCCTCCATCTCGAAGATGCGGATGTACTGGGTGGCGGCCTTGCGGTCGAGGTTGTTCTCGTTGATGCAGGCCTCGATGCAGTTCCTGAAACCCTGGCACTTGGAGATGTTGAAGGCGTAGCCGAACACCACGCCCGGCTGGGCGCCGGTTGACTGAATGGTGATGTCGGTTCCCTGCTTCACCTTCGCCAGGCGCTCGAGACGCGCGATCGTTTCGGCCCGCTCCTCCTCGGTCATCGTGCGGTAGTTGCCCTTGATGTACTCGCGCCACGCGAGGAGCTTGGCCTCCTTCTCCTCATCGGGCATTGCGCTGAGCGGGGAGCACGCGCTGGCCACTCCCGCACCCGCGGTCACGCCGCCGAGCAGGATCCCCAGCGCCTTGCGCCTGTCCACGCGCTTCTGAAACACGCTCGCGTCGCTTGCCGCTGCCGGCTTCTCGTCAGCACTCATCGGCCTCTGCCTCTGGTTCTCTCGATCTGTGGAGCACGGAACGGGATGCGCGGCTCGAGCGCCGGCTTGTGCGGGTCGTGACAGTCGGCGCAACCCATCACCACACGCCGGCCCTGCCAGCCGTCGAGACGCTTGCCGTGCGCACCTGCTGCCCACGACTCCGCCTGGGAGAAGTGGCACTGAGCACACAGCCGGTACGTGTGATCCAGCGTTGCCTGCTCACCGCTCTTCAGCGCGAGGAGCTCGACGTTGTCGGGCGAGTGGCAGGTGGAGCAGGCACCGCCGGTCTGCACGGGATGCGACACCGTGATGTTCTGATGTGCGTCCGCGACACGGTCGTCAGCCAGGACCATCCTCCGCCCCAGGTGACAGGAGGTGCACGGGTACTGGCCCAGATCCGCCGCGCGCTCGCGAAGTGAAGTCCTTCTCGCGATGGTGCCGAACCTGCGCGAGGTGTTCGACGCGGGGTCGCCTGTGCGGACAGTGACCTCGAACGGCTGGTCGCCCGGCCCCTTCCAGAGATCCACGGGCGCCGCTGCCACGCTGCCCAGCGCGCCGGGCTCGAGTCTCGCGTTCGCCGCGATCACGGCCGAATCGGGGTTCGCGCGGGCGGTGTCGGGCACCGGATCCCCGTGCGCGGAGCCAAGCTCCGCCCTGTCATCCTGCGCGGGTCGGTCGCTGCGCTCGCACGCAGCCGCCGCCACCGCGGCCGTGCACAGCGCGATCACCAGAGCGCGGCGCATCACGAGGCGCCCTCCTCGGCTTCGGAACGCTGCGGCGACGGTCGCACGAAGACGGCAGACGTTGCTTCCGCGGTCAGGTGACACTGGCGGCAGCTCGCGCGCTCCGGATGAGTCGTGCGAAGCTCCAGCACTCCGGCGGGGCCGGCATGGCAGGCGAGACAGTTTCCGCGGAACTCGAGCGTGTGGGGGATCGGCGGCGGCTGGCCTTCAGGTGCATCGCGCGCGACCTGCGGCCACGCGATCGTCTGCCAGTCGATCGTCGCCTCGGTCCATCGCCCGGCACCGGGATTGTGGCACTGGCGGCAGCGCGCGCTCGGATCGGTCGTCGGGAGTGCGATCGCCATCAGGGCCCCGTCCCCCACGTGACACTGCAGGCACGCGCCCATCTCCGGGTGCGGCGTGATCGGCACGTACGCGCCGAACCGCTGGGAGTAACCGCCGCGCTCGTGGCAGGTGTTGCACCCGCCGGTCTGAAATTCCTCGGGCGTCAGGCCGTGCGGGATGCGCGGCGGTGCTCCGGGGTAGGCCCTGAGCGAACGGTACGTCGCCAGCGTGCGCGGGTGCGCGGACCGGCGGCGCTCGGAGGATGGATCTATCGCGAGCACGCCGGCATGGGTGCGGAAGACGTCGGCTTCGGCTGCAATCGCGTCCCCGGAAGTCACCGGCACGGCGACAGGGAGGTCATCGCTGCGAGCGCTGCGCTCCTCCGCCATCCGACCGCCCGCAACGATCAGCGCCCCCATCGCGACGACGACAGATGCTATCAGGAATACCCGAAGCGTCACCTCACTCGCGCGCAGCCCCCGGGATCTCACGCGCCGCTCCGGGCTCGCAGCCGCTCCACGCGGGCGGCGCAGGTATTCAGCTCAGGCTGCCCCGACAGCGGGCAAAATGCATCGGGCATCAGCCGCCGCACCGGCACGCCTTCATCGAACGACGGAACGAACAACTGCCCGCGTGGCGGGCGCGATCGATAGTCAATGCGCGCTTCGATCTCCACCGAGGCGCGACGGCTTACGAGCCGGACTGTTTCGCGATTGCGGATGCCGAGCCGGTTCGCGTCCTCCCGGTTGATCTCCAGGTACGCGCGCGGCACCGCGCGGTGCAGCGTGGGCACTCGCTGCGTCAGCGTCCCGGTCTCTGAATGCTCGAGGACCTCACCGGTTCGCAGCCAGAACGGAAACTCGCGGTCAGGCGATTCTGCCGGTGGCTCGTGCGGGCGCAGCCATACCCAGGCGCGGCCATCGGGGTGTCCATAGAAATCGAACGAGCCACGCGCGCGACTGGCTGCCGGATCGTGCGCCGTATTGTACCGCCACTTCGTCTCGCGCCCGTTTACGAACGGCCAGATCACCCCGGGGCGTGATCGCA
>DASUUI010000122.1:0-5345 GCA_036374155.1 Gemmatimonadaceae bacterium
TGCGTTCGCGGCGGTGGCCATACTTGCGCGCGCCGCGGTGGTCGGCATAGGGCTGCCGGAGTGGGTCTTCCCCGGCGCTCTGATCGTGATGGCAATGGGTCTGCCCGTGCTCCTGTTCACCGGCCTCGTGCACCATCAGTCGCGCATGGCGCACACAGTGCTTACGCTGACACCCGGCGGCAGCCGACAGCAGTACTCGACCGTGACGCAACTATCGGTCAGGGCGAGCCCGCACGTGACGTGGAGGCGAACTGCCATCGGCGGCGCGGTAGCGATGGGCATCTTCGTGCTGAGCATCGCCGGCTACATGGCGATGCGGATGATGGGAATCGGCCCTGCCGGGTCGCTCCTTGCGGCGGGCGTTCTCGATCAGCGCGCCCCCGTGCTCGTGGCGGAGTTCCAGAGCGGCGGCCAGGACACGCTGCTCGGCTCCGTGGTCACCGAAGCCTTCCGCACCGACCTCGGTCAGTCCCGTGCGGTGACGGCTGTGCAGCCGGTCTTCATCCGCGAGGCGTTGCAGCGGATGCAGGCTGACCCGAACACGAAACTGACTGCCGAAGTTGCGCGCGAGCTGGCGACCCGCGAGGGGATCAAGCTCGTGGTGGATGGCGAGGTCAGCCCTGTCGGCGCCGGCTATCTGCTGTCGGCAAGACTCGTCTCGCCGGCGTCGGGGGAAATCCTCGCCGCGTTCCGGGAGACGGCGTCGTCCGGCGATGACCTGATCCCCGCCATCGACCGACTGTCGAAGCGGACGCGCGAGAAGATCGGTGAGTCCATCAAGGCGGTGCGCGCTTCACCCCCGCTCGAGCAGGTGACGACCGGCTCGCTCGAAGCGCTCAGAAGGTATACGCAGGCAGTCGACCCATTGATGGAGTACGACCGCGGGCTGCAGCTTCTCGAAGAGGCCATCGCCCTCGATACGACATTCGCGATGGCGTATCGGCGTCTGGGTACGATGCACGCGAACCGGGGCGAGATGGCTCGCGCGCGCCCGATGATCGAGCGCGCGTATGCCTACAGGGAAAGGTTGCCGGCGCTGGAGAAGTATCTCACCGAAGGCTCGTACTGGGGCACGGCAATGGGCGACAGGCCGCGCGCGATCGCTGCATACGAGGCTGCGCTGGAAGTGTCGCCAACGAACCTGACCGCGCTGAACAACGTCGCGCTGCAGTACCTGGCCAAGCAGGATTACATCAAGGCAGAGGAATATCTCGCTCGTGCGGTCGCAACCGACTCGATGTTCCTGAGCGGGCATCTTAACCTCGTCTTCGCGCAGGTCAGCAACGGAAAGCTGCAGGACGCCAGGAGAACTATGGATGTCGCCGTTCGACGGTTTCCTGCGAGCGCCGAGCTGTTCTCGACGGACATGGACCTGCGATACATGGAAGGTGACACCAGCTACAGGCAACGCATCGCGGCCGCAGCTCCCCGAATGCGAAGTGCCAACGAGCGCCTCATCCTCGCGAATCTGGCCTCGGGGATGGCTCTTCTCGAGGGCAAATTGTCCGAATTCCACCGGATTCAGGCGGAAATTGCCCCACTCGCCCGCTCACGTACCGTCCGCCCTGCGCTGGTGGATTTCCGGAATTCCATGGACAGCGCGGCGATCGCTTTTCTCCTCCTGAAAGACAGGCAAAAGGCGGCCGCCAGATTTGACGGCCTGCTGCGGTCGAGTGCGTTCCGCGAACTGCCACCGGCGGAACGACGATACCTGGACCTCGCCAACGCAGCCGCGCTGCTGGGACGGACCCAACAGGCGCGGGACCTGCTGCAGCAATGGGACACGAATGCGACCCCCGCACAGCGGAATGAAGCCGGTGAAGAGCGCCGCGCTGTACAGGGAGTCATCCTCATGTCCGAGCAACGGTACGCCGATGCAGCGACCGAAATACGCGCGGCCCTCGACGGCCCGTGCCCGCTCTGCGCTCTCCCGGTCCTCGGCATGGCCTACGACTCGGCGGGAATGCGCGATTCAGTAGTCACGGTCTACGAGCGTTTTCTGGGATCGACGGACATGCGCCGGGTGTGGCAGGACAGATTCTTCCTCCAGGCGATCCGGGAACGACTGGCCGAGTTGTACGAGCAGAGAGGTGACCGGGCGCGCGCAGCTGCTCACCTCAGCGATTTTATCGAGGATTGGGAGGGCGCCGATGCAGAACTGCAGCCCCGGGTACGGGCGGCACGGGCGAACCTGGCAAGGCTCAGAGCGGCAGGCACCAGCTAGACCCTCGCCCGGGAGGCGATGCTGGCAGTTTTGCCGCTGGCCGGTATTGTTGACCCCTCTCTTCTCCGGGAAAACAGCCAGTGACGGCACCGATTGACCGACTGACCGCCGCGCTCGTTGGCCACTATCAGATCGAGCGTGAGATAGGACAGGGCGGGATGGCGACCGTGTATCTCGCGCACGACGTCCGGCACGACCGCAAGGTCGCGCTCAAGGTGCTGCGTCCGGAGCTCTCGGCGATCCTCGGCGGCGAGCGCTTCCTGCACGAAATTCGCACCACGGCGAACCTGCAGCACCCGCACATCCTGCCGCTGCATGACTCAGGTGAAGCCGACGGCATCGTGTACTACGTCATGCCCTTCGTGCAGGGCGAGTCGCTGCGCGGGCTGCTGAACCGCGAGAAGCAGCTGCCAGTCGAGGACGCGGTGCGCATCGCCAGGGAAGTAGCCGACGCGCTCGACTACGCCCACCGCCAGGGTGTCGTCCATCGCGACATCAAGCCGGAGAACATCCTGCTGCACGACGGCCGGGCTCAGGTAGCCGACTTCGGCATCGCGCTCGCGGTGAGCTCCGCTGGTGGCGGCACCCGGATGACCGAGACCGGGATGTCGCTCGGTACGCCGCACTACATGAGCCCAGAGCAGGCGATGGGGGAGCGCGAGATCTCGGCCAAGAGCGACATCTACGCGCTGGGCTGCGTGCTGTACGAGATGCTCGTCGGCGAGCCGCCGTTCACCGGGCCGACTGCGCAGGCGATCATCGCGCGGGTCGTGACCGAGGAGCCGCGCTCACTCACCATTCAGCGAAGATCGATACCGCCGCACGTCGAGGCGGTCACACGCAAGGCGCTGGAGAAGCTGCCGGCGGACAGGTTCGCGAGTGCGGCGCAGTTCGCGGCGGCACTCTCCAACCCGGACCTGTTGCTGCTGCCGGCGGCTCGGCGCGAGGTGGCTGAGAAGGAGAGCGGGAACGGAAAGTGGCCGGAATTGCTCACCGGACGGTTCGCCGTCGCGGCACTGGCAGTCCTGCTGGTCCTCACCGCCGGGGCGGCGGCATGGGGATGGATGCACGAAACGCCGGTCCCGCGGGCCGCTGTGGCGCGTTTCCTTCTGCCGCTTCCCGATGAGGCGCAGTTCGTGGACGCGCCCGGGGTCAGCATTGCACTGGCACCTGACGGCAGCCGCCTGGCTTATGTCGGACGCGATGAGGCAGGACGGGTCGCGGTCCGCCTGCGCGCCATGGGCCAGCTGGAGCCGGTGACCGTCCCGGGTACGAATGCGGCTTTCGGGCCTTTCTTCTCACCCGATGGACTCTGGCTGGCTTTCAACGTCGGTGCCAGAGTCCAGAAGGTGGCGCTCGCGGGCGGTCCTGCGCTCACGATCTTCTCTGCTGACAGCGGTTTTTACGGGGCGAGCTGGGCTCCGTCCGATCTGATCGTGTTTGCCGACGACATAGGCATCAAGACAGTGCCGGCAGCGGGAGGCAAGCCGGCGCTCGTTGCAGCGATCGACACCAGCCGGGACATCGGATACGGCTGGCCGCACGCGCTTCCCGACGGTCGGAACGCGCTGATCCAGATACGCGGCAAGGACAACGTGGATCGGGTCGGCGTCATCACACTCGCCAGCGGGGCGATCAAGCGGTTCGATCAGGCCGGCACCAACCCCCGTTACATCGGCACCGGTCACGTTCTGTTTGGCAACACGGATGGCACGATCGCGGTCGTGCCCTTCGACCTTCGGCGCCTGGAGTTAACGGGTCAGGCGGTCCCCGTGGTGGAAGGCGTTCCCGTGGGTCAGCTGGGGGCTGCCGAGATCGGAACTTCGCTGAGCGGGACGCTCGTGTACGCCTCAGGGGCTGGTGGAGTGCGGTCCGTGGTAGCTGTTGATCGGCAAGGGGTGCCGCAGCCTGTCTCAGGCGAACTGCGGGCATACGGATCGCCTCGCGTGTCGCCGGACGGGCGGCGGGTCGCGGTGGACATCCTCGAGGCGGGTGGCATGGCGGTCTGGGTGTTGGACATCGCCCAGAAGACACTCACCCGGCTGACTTTCCACAAGGAAGCCGGCCGCCCCGTGTGGAGTCCCGACGGCCGGTACATAGCATACACGGTCTTCGACGGCGATCCGAACATCTTCCGGATCCGCGCCGACGGAAGCGCTCTTGCTGAATCGCTGCTCGTGGCTCCAGGTCGGCAGCTGGCAGACGCGTGGACGCCGGACGGCACCGCCCTCCTGTACCATCAGAACAACGCCTCCACGACGCGCAACGACATCATGCTGCTGAGCCTGGACAGTGCACGAACAACGCGGCCCTATCTGCAGACACCTGCCGATGAGTTTGCTCCGGCGATCTCACCTGACGGACAATGGGTAGCGTACTCCTCGGATGAGTCCGGACGCGTCGAGGTTTACGTTCGCTCCTTCCCCGAGCCGGGCGGCAAGATTCAGATCTCGCTCGACGGCGGAACCGAGCCGGTCTGGTCGCGGGACGGGCGGGAGCTGTTCTACAGGAATGCCGATCGGATGATGGCAGCGTCGGTACAGCGCCAGCCGGAGTTCTCGGTCGAACGGCGGGCCGAGCTGTTTCGCGGTCAGTACGCAACCAGCCAGTATCACGCTCAGCACGACGTGACGCCCGACGGCCGCTTCGTGACGGCGCAGGGACCGCAGGCATCCAGCGACCTCGTGATCGTCCTCAACTGGTTCGATCAACTGCGTCGCGGCGAAGGCTCCTCGACCTCGGGAACCCAGTAAACGAGCGCGCCGTTGCGCAGGGGGTGAAGCTCTGCGGCGCCGCGAGGCGGTGCCGAACCGCGGCGCCCAGCGCACTGGCGCATTACGCGATCGAGCCCCCTTCCCTACCGCTGGGGCGTGCTTTCATGTTACCTCTATCCTGACGCCCGCCCGGGCCCTCGCCCGGCCGCTTCATCTCCGCCCACGTCGAACGCGGACCAGGCCTGCGCGGCCGGCAGCGCTGGCGCCACCGCTACCTCTGTTTGGAGTGCCGTCCCTATGAGGGAGTACACAAGCGACAACATCCGGAACATCGCAGTCGTCGGACACGGAGCGAGCGGGAAAACCACACTGGTTGACGCGCTCGCTTTTGTTTCCGGGTCCAGCAA
>DASUUI010000123.1:0-6953 GCA_036374155.1 Gemmatimonadaceae bacterium
CGCGACGCCGCATTCGAAGCCGCCGGTCTATCTGCCTGCCGGGTGCAGGAGTTTGTCCGCATCCGCTTCCTCGTTCGTCTCGTAACCCGGCATGTAGGAATAGTACCGGTACCCCTCGGTCGCGTCGAAGCCGTTGAGCACTGCGCCGAGCAGGCGGATCGGGAGCCGGTGCAGCATCTCGAGCTTCTGCTGTGCCATGGCGCGCTCGGTGTTGCCGGTGCGCACGACGAGCAGCAGGCTGCCGGAGAGCGTACCGAGCAGGAGCGGATCCACGCCTGCACCGAGAGGCGGACTGTCGATGAGGATGACGTCGTAGCGCGTCTTGATGTGTTGCAGCAGCTCACCCATTCTGGGCGATGACAGCAGCTCGGGCGACCGGTCACCGCGACTGCCGCTCGAGATCACGTCCACATCGTCATACTTCGTGTTCCGGATCACTTCATCGACATCGACCGTTCCGGCGAGGTAATCGGTCAGTCCGGGCTTGCGGGTGGTGTCGAACAACCGGTGCAGGTCGCCGCGCCGCGTATCGCCGTCGATGAGGAGCACGCTGCTGCCCGCACTCGCGAACGTGAGCCCCAGATTGGATGTGATGAACGTCTTCCCGTCACCGCTGCCCGGGCTCGAGATCGTCACCATCAGCGGGCGCGCGCTGCCGTGTGCGTGTGACAGGCCCAGACGCACCGCGCGCAGCGCCTCGATGACGAGCTTTCCGGATTCCGGCGCGGGCAGAAAGCGGCGCCGCTGCGGCTTCGCCACACTGGGCACGGCACCGACGACCGCCAGGCCCATTCCCCGTGTGACCTGCTCCGCATAGCGCAGGCGCGGATCGACCATGTCCAGCAGGATCGCGAGGCCGATGCCGAGTCCGAGGCCCAGTGCGATGCCGATGCCGAGAAGCTTGAGACGCGGGTCGGAGAGGGGCCGGTTCGGGGGGCTCGCCCGGTCCAGCACCTGGAGGTCCGGGACGGTGGCATCCGTGATCAGGCGCGTCGTCTCGAAACGCTGCCGCACGTCCATGTAGAGGCGTTCCGCCGAGTTCTGCTCGCGCTTGAGCTTCCACTCCTCCGCAACACGTACGGGGATGTCCTCCATCTCGCTGCCGGCCGCACCGATCAGGCGCTCGAGATTCGCGGTCTGGGCATCGATGTTCTGGATGACGCGCCCCGCGAGCTCCGGGATCGCCTTGTCCTCGAGCTCATCGATGCGCGCGCGCGCCTGCTGGACCTGCGCATGCTCGTCCGTGAAGCTCTGCCGGAGAGCGCGGATGCCCGCTCGCTCCGTCGCGAGTGCGTCGAGCGCCTGTCTCAGCTCCGGTGACTGCTGCGCCGACGGAATCAGGGTGAACGCATCCACCGACAGGGAATCGCGCCGAGCGCCCTGGAGCGCCGCGACGACCCGCTGCCTGTCCTGCTCCAGCGCGTCCTGCTGCATCTTCAGACTCCAGTACGCGCTCGTGATCGGTCCCGTCGTTTCCGCCAGACCCGGTGTCATCGGCAGGGCGGAGCCCTCACGCGGCAGCGTGATCGTCCGGGCGCGGTATTGCTGCAACGCCTGGTCGGCAATCATGAGGTTGGTTTCCGCCCGATGCAGCTGCTCCTCGAGCAGGTCGCGCAGCTCGACCACCTTCGCGTTCTTCAGTGCCGTCGCCGCCTCGATGAACCGGTCCACCGCCGTGTTCACCACCGATGCCGCCACCTGCGGGCTGTTCGCCGTGTAGGAGATCGCTATGAAGCTGCTGCCTTTCGGCAGGCTCGTCCCCAGCTGACCGCGCAGCGACCCGGCGGCTTCCCGTGCCGTGGTCACCCGGAACTCGATGACGCGGCCCGCCGTGAGCTCGCTGCGGTCGGGCCGCCACACGAACCCCCGTGACACGCCGATCGGCTCGCCCGGCCTCCTCACCTCGAGTTGCACCCCTTCCGCCGTGAGAAGCTCGACCTGTCGACCATTCCGACTCACCCGCAGCTGATAGCTGCCCGGTGCGAACGTCGAATCGAGGCTGAACGTGCTCAGCACCGACCGGTCCTTCGCCGCGTGCTTCAGATACAACCGCTCGTGCCAGGCCACGTAGTCGAGAACCTCGTACGAATTCAGCAGCGAGAGCCAGTCCGTGCCCCCGAGCAGGTCCGACGTCTGGATCGGTCCCTGAGACGCATCCTGCCGCGACATCGAACCCAGGAGAACCGTGGTCTGCGCCCGGTACTTCATCTCGACGAAACGCGACGCGTAGGCGCCACCCGCCGTGCCCGCCGCCGCGAGCAGCAGAATGAGCCACTTGCGCCGCAGTAGCGCCTGCTTGTACCGGCCCAGGTTGAGCCCACCCCCGGCCTCGTCCTCGGGCGGCGCCATCGACGCCCCGTTCCACGACGGGACGGCCGGCGGACTCGCGCCGTGCGGGGCGGGCAGATTCTCGTGCTCGTTCATGATCGACTGGTCACCGTACGAATCGTGTAGGCGTGCACAGGTATGCGCGGATTCCGGGCAAGGTGCTTGCCGGGATTGGGGAACGCACTCCTGCAACAGTTTACGTGACCGCGCGCACGCGGGAAGTGCGATTCTGGTGCGCGAGTGCAACGCCGGGCGTTTTCAGGGCGTTGCACGCATCCAACGGCGGCCGCCCGATGAGGCCTCTCCGATTGGATGCAAAAACGCCGTTATTGACGTAATCCCAACACTTTGCTTATTGTTGAGGTCGCGCCACAACAGCCGGGTCCCGCCGTTGCAATGCCCCACGGCGCGGACCCGATCCTTCGATGAGCGGCCAGCCTGGGCGCACTTCGCAAGGCACACACCGCCGGACCATGTCGCACCGTCTGCGACCGGGGTCATGAGGGCTGAGGGTACCGCATGCTCGGAAGACACCACGGGAGGCGCTTGCCGGCAGTCACGGGCGCCCCCCCGCACACCCACAGCCGCAGCAGGACCGGACGGGGAAACGTGAACGCAACAGAATCGCTGTCGCTGACCGAGGACGTCAGGAAATCGATCCGGGTCCTGATCGTGGACGACGAGCACACGCTGCGGGAGAGCTGTGCGAGCGTTCTGGGCGTGGAGGGATTCGACGTCAGCGTGTGCGGCAAGGGCATGGACGCGCTGGTGATGCTGAAGCGGCGTCCCTTCGACATCGTGTTGCTGGACCTGCACATGTCGCAGGTCACGGGGATGCAGCTCCTGGAGACGTGTCTGGAGACGCACCCGGACACGGTGGCGATCATCATGACGGGCAACCCGAGCGTGGAGTCGAGCATCGAGGCGCTGCGCGCGGGGGCGTGGGACTACCTGCCGAAGCCGTTTGCAGCGAGCCACCTCCAGATCCTGATCGGGCGAGCCGCGCACGCGGTGCTGGTCGCACGCGAGTCGCGGGCTCTGGAGAGCACGCTCGAGAAGAAGCACGGGCACAGCGAGAAGGTGACGCTGCTGGGGACGTCGGTGGCGTTCCAGAAGGTGATCGCGCTGGCGCGGAAGGTCGCGGCGACGGACGCGTCGGTGTTCATCTCGGGCGAGAGCGGGACCGGCAAGGAGCAGATCGCGCAGTTCATACACCATCACAGTCGGCGCAGCAGCCGGCAGCTGGTGGCGGTCAACTGCGCGGCGCTGCCCGAGGCGCTGCTCGAGACGGAGATGTTCGGACACGTCCATGGCGCGTTCACGGGCGCGGTCAAGGACAAGGCGGGGCTGCTCGAGGTGGCGAACGGCGGCACGCTGTTCCTCGATGAGATCACGGAGATGCCGCCGCCGCTTCAGGCGAAGCTGCTGCGCGTGATCCAGGACGGTGTGGTGCGGCGGCTCGGCAGCACGACGACCGACGCGGTCGTGAACGTGCGCTTCATTGCCGCGACGAACCGGAACATCCGCAACGGCGGCAGCGATGATGTGCTGCGCCAGGACCTCTTCTACCGGCTGTGTGTCGTCCCGATCCACATCCCGCCGCTGCGCGAGCGGCCGGCGGACATCCCGGTGCTCGCGCAGCACTTCCTGTCGCGCTACTGGACGCAGCACCGGGACAACGGTGCGGCAGCACCCGCGTTCACGCCGGCCGCGATGGAGGCGCTTCAGTCGCGGGCGTGGCCCGGGAACGTTCGCGAGCTGCAGAACGTCATCGAGCATTCCGTCGTGCTGCTGGAGCCGGGAACGCAGATCGGACCGGAGGATCTGCCCGACCTGAGCAACGGTGCGCGCTCCACGGTTCCACGTCCTGCCGCCGTCATGGACATGGACGACATGGGCGACGAAAGCTATCATGGTGTCAGAGAAAAGGTCCTGATGCAGTTCGAGCTGGGTTACCTCACCTGGCTCGTGGCCCGAGCCGGCGGCAACATGTCCAAGGCGGCCAGGATCGCAGGCGTGGATCGAACCACGTTGTACCGGCTCATGGAGAAGCATGGACTCCAGCGCGACACGATCATCACCGCCAAGTAGCCGCGTGATTCCACATCCTGCCGCTCGCAGCGCGTCAGGCAGTGAGAGAACTGACGAATCCGAGGTACTGGACGAGGTCGGTCGCCTGGCCGGATCGCACCTGCGCGAAGCGGCAGCCCGCCTGCTTGCGGCGCCGCCCTCCGACCTGGCCGAGCTGGGTGAGGGCGTTCTCGCAAGTCACATTCTGTGGATCATCCATACAGCGCACGGCGTCGGCGCGGCGGGCGATGGCGAGACGCACGGTGCCACGCTCGTGCTCCGCCGCCGCATCGTCGACGTCCTCATGACCGAGCTGCTCGGGGCCTGGTCGGTCGAGCTGCCCCGCTCGCGGCACATGCTGGACACGCTGGAGGCGCTCGAGGCCGCGCGCGCGGCCTGCCGCCCCGTGCTCGAGCAGTCCTTCGCCGCCGAGCTGGCCGATCGCGGCGGACTGGGCCTCGTCGTCGAGGTGGCGCACGACATGAGGTCCCCGCTGACCTCCATACTGTTCCTCTCCGAGATCCTGCACCGCGGTCAGAGTGGTGGGCTCAACGAGGTCCAGAAGCGACAGGTCGGAATCATATACAGCGCCGCGCTGGGTCTGGTCGGGATGGCGAGCGACATGATCGAGGTCGCCCGCGGCGGCAAGCACCTCTCGAGCTCACAGCCGCAGCCATTCTCCATCAACGAGCTGCTCGCCTCGATCGGCGATCTCGTCACGCCGACTGCGGAGGAAAAGGGACTGGAGCTCCGCATCGCCCCCCTGTCCTCGGCACATCGGCTGGGATACCCGACCGCGCTCAGCCGCGTCCTGCTCAATCTCACCACGAACGCGCTCAAGTTCACGCACGAGGGCGGGGTCGAGCTCTCCGCCTGCGCCGTGGACGGCAACATCGTCGAGTTCGCGGTCTGCGACTCCGGTCCCGGCATCTCCGCGGACGCCATGGAGACGCTGTATCAGCCGTTCCGCCGCGAGCCGCGGCGCCAGACGGGCTATGCGTTCTCCGGTACCGGTCTCGGTCTCGCCATCTGCCGTCGCCTGGTCACCGCACTCGGCGCCGAGCTGGAGCTCGAGACGCAGGAGGGCAGCGGGACCCGTTTCTCGTTCCGGCTCGATCTGCCTCCGGCCAGCACCCTGTAGCGTTCCCGCCACGCCATCGCCCACGTGTGGGCGGTACCCCACAACAGTCGTCACAATGCTACGCCTGCCGCGGCTCGACGAATTACGCGAAAGTGCGCGTATCTGCTGTTGTTTCAACGACTTGAGCGTATCGTCCGGAGACTGCGCCCGTTGTGCACGCCCCATGCTCAACCGCGTCACGTCGATTCGTGTTCGGAGAGCGGAAGCAGCGGCCACCCTTTGCATTGCACATCGGGGTCAATCTGAATGCCAGGCGCGGCGAAGAGGATATCCAGTACGGCAACTGATCTGGTTACTGGCGAGCACACGTGGAGCGGGCGGCCGGGTCTGATTCTGATCCGCCCGAGAACGCGCACCGCCCCCGCCGAACGGGCGCGCCGGTTGCTGAACGTTTCGATCGCAGCGATTTCGCTCCTTCTGCTGCTCCCCGTGATGCTCGTGATCGCACTCGCGATCAAGCTCTCATCGCGCGGTCCCATCCTGTACTCCCAGAAGCGTGTAGGCATCGACCGTCGGCGCGGCAGCGGCGGCAACTGGCGGCGCACGGTCGATTACGGCGGGCGGCTGTTCACGATCTACAAGTTCCGCACGATGCAGGTCGAGCAGATGGAGTCCGAGCAGTGGGCGCAGCCCGGCGACAGCCGCGTCACCCGCGTCGGCCGTTTTCTGCGGACCTACCGCCTGGATGAGCTGCCGCAGCTGATCAACGTGCTGAAGGGCGAGATGAACATCGTCGGTCCGCGGCCGGAGCAGCCACGGATCTTCCTGGAGCTGCGCGACGTCATCGATCAGTACCACGAGCGTCAGCGCGTGCTGCCGGGCATTACCGGCTGGGCCCAGATCAACCAGTCGTACGATCAGACGATCGACGACGTGCGCCGCAAGATCGAGTACGATCTCGATTATGTGCGCAATGCCACGGCCGGCCGCGACATCGAGATCATGCTGCGGACGGTGCCCGTGGTGCTGTTCGGCAAAGGTGGCTGGTAGCGGTGCGGACGGTCGCGCTCCACCACCCTCCGATTCCACGTGCCGCTGGCGGCTGTCAACCGATCCGAAGCACCCATCTCTCCGGTCCCGCCCCTGTCGTCCCCATCCCGGCGTACGTCGGCAGCGACTCCCATATCCCCAGGCCGATTCCTGGGCTTTTCTTCAGCAGAGGCGAGGCGTAGGTGCCCGCGGTAACGAGGGTCCCGACCCCGGCCGAAAACCAGCAGGCCGGGGACGCGATCGCGCACCCGGGGGCCGGCCCGGACGGTCTGCTTGGCTTTGCGCCCTGGATCGCGGCCGCGATGGCGTTCGCGGTCCTGTTCTGGGAGCCGGCGCGCATGCTGGTGTGGGACTGGTGGAACGAGCCGGATGCGGGTCACGGATTGCTGCTCGCGCCGCTCGCCGCGGTACTCCTGTGGAAGCG
>DASUUI010000124.1:0-6839 GCA_036374155.1 Gemmatimonadaceae bacterium
ACGCTGTGGGTGAACGTGTACTCGTCGTAATCGCGGATCGTCGTCAGCGCGATCAGCGACGTCTCCTCCGTGAGGATCTGGTCCACGATGCTCTGCACCAGGCGCTTGATGCGGCGCACGCTCGGCGTCTTGCCCAGCCGGAAGGAGCTCATCACGTCCTTGGTCACGGCCACCGACTGCGCGTAGGTGCGCACCGCCGCCTGCCGCACCTGCTCGTGCACCTCGCGTTCCGCCTCGGTCTCGCTCGGCGGCTCTATCTCGAACGGTCCGATGCCGGCCGCATGCAGCCGCTCGAGCAGCCCCTGGTAGCTCGCTTCCGGGTTCCCCGGGGCCGATGGAGCGTCGAGCTGCGACAGCAGCACGAGCCAGTCGCGCGGTCCCGCGGGGCGCGCGCAATGGATCGCGCCGACTCCCGAGGCGCGGCACAGGCTCAGCAGACGGCTGAAGCTCGCGTAGTTGGTGAGGTCGAGCCGCAGCCTGGTGTCGTTGATGAAGATGTACTCGCCGGAGAAACGGATCTCGAGATCGCCCTCCACGCTGCGGATCTCCTCGGCCACCTCGACCAGGTCCTCCAGCGCTCGCTGCACGCCGCTGTGCTCGGGCGGATAAAGACGGGCCGCGCGCGCAGCGGAGTAGCAGTTGATGATGAACTGCCGCCCGGACCGCCTGATGAAGGCGGGGTTCCCCTCCGGGGGCGTGCTGCGCAGGCGCGTCCCCCCGCTCATGGGAGACGTCATCGCGTCCCCTCGCGCATGGCCCGGGCTACCGCGTTGCGCACCAGGACGTCTCTGTCGGTCGAGGCCTTCTCCAGCGCCTGCAGCGCCTTCTGGCTGGGGATCCGGCCGAGCCCGGCGGCGGCGCACGCCCGCAGCTCGGCATCCTCCCGCCGCCCGATCGCACTGCGACCGTTGAGGATCTGGTCGAGAAACTGAACGCCGGCATCGCCGGCGAGCGTGCCGTAGGCCTCGTAGAACGCCAGCTTTTCCTGGAGATTGCTGTCTCTGAGCGTCTTGCCGCGGAGCGCGCGCTCCACGCGCGGCAGCGCCGCACGGTAGCCGCGCGCTGCGAGCGCGCGCGCCGCGGCGACGCGGATGTCGCGCTCCGAATCCTCCAGCGTCCGCTCCAGTGCCTGCAGCGCGCCGGGAGAGCCGATGTCGGCGAGAGCCAGCGCGGCTGCCAGTCGCAGCTGGGCCGTGAGGCCGTCGTTCGACACCTGCGCCAGCGCAGGCACCGCGACCGCTGCCTTCATCGCCCCCGCGCGCTGAATCGCCTCCAGCGCCACGCCAGGCTCGGGTGAGCGAACGAGTCGCACCAGCTCCGACGTGTACATGCTGGCAAGCCTGTCGGCGGCGCCTTCGAGCAGCGTGCGGAGTGAGGGGTTCTGCGTCCGTGTCAGAAAGAGAAACACCGTTTCCAGCGCCGCAGGCCGGAGCAGGCCGAAAAGCTCGGGGAGATCGACCTGCGGCGGCGCGAGCGGCATCAGGTCGACGGTCTCGAGAAGCTGCGTAAGCGCCGCCGGCTCGCTCAGTCTCTCGGGGAGGTCCTCCAGCTTGCGCCGCAGCGAATCCTGCAGATTCGGAGCGCGCTGAGCGGTCACGGCCATCTCGCGCAGCAGGTACGCCGAAGCCTTCACGCTGGAGCTGGACAACAGCACGATGAGAAGATGCTCGAGGATCCCGGCGATCTCCTCGCGCGCGCTGCCGTCCTGCTGCTGTTCGAACGTGTCGAGCAGCGCCGCCGCGATGCTCGGGCGGAGGTCGGTGGAGAACTCCCGCGCGATCTCCGAGCGCAGGTACTCGATCTCGCGCTCCTCCAGGAAGTACAGCGTCGAGTCGAAGTCGGCCATGCTGACGATGCCGCCAGCCGGTGCTGAAGACTTGAGCCGCTCCGGCGTCAGATCGGCCATGTTGGCGGGGGCTTCGTACTGAACCGGCATCTCGCCGGTCACGATGGGATCGAATGCGAGCTCCCCGCCGCCGGCTTCTATGTACCGATACTCGAGATTGGCAAACTCCTCCTCCCAGAGGAGCGTCAACAGGTCGTCGTCGTCGGGTGAAGCGGTGCGCACCCGCTGCAGCAGGTCGAGCAGCAGCTGCAGGTCGCTGCGCTCGAAGCCGCGCCGCATCTCCAGCTCGCGCACGCCGTCCTTGTAGAACGTCCACGCGATGCTCTCGCTCGTCTTCTCCGGCTCCTCGAAGACGCGCTGCCCAAAGCAGCGGAACTCCGTCTCCCCGATCTCGAACGTGAGCCGGTCGGTATGCCGCCACAGCATCTCGAACGCGAGGCGCAGCGACTCGTCGGCCTTCGCCCGCATCGGATTGTTCGGCAGGTACAGCTGGTGCGCCTTGACCGCGCGGCTGAAGCTGCGCGCCACCTCCGTTGCGAGCGCGAGAGGGAAATGCGGCTTCTCCTCGCTCTCGGGCTCGGGCTGTGTGCGAGTGGGCGCGTCTATCACGCACTCCCTCCCATGCGGCTCACCTGCTCGACGTCCTTGTCGCCGCGACCGCTCAGGCAGATGAGCACCGTGTCATCCGGCGACCACTTCCCTTTCTGCTCCACCACCCAGGCGATGGCGTGCGCCGTCTCCAGCGCCGGAATGATGCCCTCCGTGCGACTCAGCAGCTCGAATGCACGCAGCGCGGAATCGTCTGTCACTGAGACGTAGGTCGCCCGGCCGGTCTCCATGAGGTGCGAGTGCTCAGGCCCCACGCCGGGATAGTCGAGCCCTGCCGAGATCGAGTGAGCGGGACTGACCTGGCCTTCGGCGTCCTGCAGCAGGTAGCTGAACGACCCGTGCAGCACGCCGGGTCGCCCCCGCGCCAGCGACGCAGAGTGCTCCCCCGATTCGAGACCATGCCCGGCCGCCTCGACTCCAACGAGCTCGACCGCAGCGTCGTCCACGAACCCCGCGAAGATGCCCATCGCGTTGGAGCCGCCGCCAACGCACGCGACCACTGTTGCGGGAAGACCGCCGGTGCGCTGCAGCATCTGGGCGCGCGCTTCACGCCCGATCACCGCCTGCAGCTCGCGCACGATCCGCGGGTACGGCGCCGGTCCGACCACGGAGCCGATGATGTAATGCGTGTCATTCACGTTCGCGACCCAGTCGCGTATCGCTTCGCTCGTCGCGTCCTTGAGCGTTCTCGTACCGCTCGTCACCGGCACGACGCTCGCTCCCAGCAGCCGCATCCTGAATACGTTCAGCGCCTGCCGGCGCATGTCCTCCTCGCCCATGTAAACGACGCATTCCAGCCCGAAACGGGCACACACCGTCGCTGTGGCAACGCCATGCTGCCCGGCGCCGGTCTCGGCGACGATCCGACGCTTCCCCATCCGCATCGCCAGAAGCGCCTGGCCGACCGTGTTGTTGATCTTGTGCGCTCCGGTATGGTTCAGGTCCTCGCGCTTGAGGAAGACCCGCGCGCCCGCTTCCGCGCTCAGCCGCGGCGCGTCGGTAAGCGCCGAAGGGCGACCCACGAAATCCGACAGCAGCGCGCCCAGCTCGCGGCGGAAGCCTGCATCCGACATCGCTGCGTCGAAGGCCGCGCCGAGCTCGTCCAGCGCTGGAATGAGAGTCTCGGGCACATAGCGCCCGCCGAACACGCCGAATCTGTCCGGCGGCGCGGACGTCATCTGCGGCCGGCGGCCGCGACCGCCGCGGCGAACTCATTCATCAACGCGTGATCCTTGATGCCAATTGACGATTCCACCCCGGATGAAACGTCCACGACATCGGGCCGGAGCAGCTGGATCGCGTCGCCCACGTTCGCTGCCCGGAGTCCGCCTGCGAGCACGAGCCTGGCAGGACGCCGCCGCCCGAGCGACCGCGCAGCCGCACCCCAGTCGAAGCTTCTGCCGGTACCGCCGATCAACCGCGCGTCGAGCTTGTCGAGAACGATAGCGTCAGAGACGTCGAACAGCTCATAGGATTTTTCGGGAAGCTCACCCTCCACCCGGACCACCGACCAGACCTCACCGTCGAACCGCTCACTCACATTGCGCACGGTCTCGGGACCCGGATCGCCGTGCAGCTGGATGACGTCAGCGCCTGCAGCCTCAGCGCTGGCAAGGATTGCATCCTTCTCCGCCGCGCCGAACACCGCGACCCGCAGCGGCCCTGTCCCTTCTTCGTTCTGCAGCGTCTCCTGGTACACCGCGCGCGCGGCAGCAGCCGTCAGTCGGCGTGGACCATCCGCGAAGATGACGCCCACGTAGCCCGCACCGAGCCGTGCCGCCTCCGCTGCATCCTCGGGGCGCATGAGGCCGCAGAACTTAATCGCGGGCTGCACGGGGCCTCCGCTCCACCCCGATGAGCTCGCGCACCGCTGACGCGGGATCGGCCGCGGCCGAGAGCGCTGAGCCTATGAGCACCGCATCGACGCCGTTCGCGGCAACAGCCTCGACGTCCGATCGGCTCTGCAGCCCGCTCTCCGCAATGCACACGCAGTCACGCGGAACGAGGGGCGCGAGCCGCGAGACCACCCGATCGTCAATCTCGAGCGTCTCGAGATTGCGCGCGTTGATGCCCACGAGCATCGCACCGGCGGACAGCGCCACTGCCAGCTCACCCGAAGTTCGAACTTCGACCAGCGGCTCCACCCCTGTCGCCCGGCTGAACGCCGCGAGCTCGAGCAGCCGCTCGCGACTGAGCGCCCGGGCTATCAGCAGCACCGCCGACGCACCGGCGATGCGCGCTTCGAGAACCTGCTCCTCCGACACGATGAAGTCCTTGCGGAGCAACGGGATCCCCACCGCACCTGAAGCCGTTTCGAGATCGGCCAGGGAGCCGGAGAAGAGCGACGGCTCGGTCAGCACCGAGATGGCCGCAGCGCCGCCGCGGGCGTAGGCGGTCGCCTGCACTGCCACATCGAGCGCAGCGCTGATGCTCCCCATCGACGGCGATGCGCGCTTGATCTCCGCTATCACCGCAACGTCGTCGCGCCGGAGCGCGCTGAGCATTGACGGCGGGGCAGCAGACTCAGCGGCCCGGCGGGCGAGGTCGCCCTTGCTGGAGCGCAGCAGTTCCGCCCGGGTGCGCGCGGCAGAGATCAGTTCGCCCAGCACGCCCGTGAGCGCGAGCCCGTCGGGGACAGCACTCCGAAGGCCGAGGTCGGCCCGCTGTTGCGTTTCGGTGGGTGTTCGGCTATCGTAGCTTTTCGGCAAATCTTCGGTCGAAAGTCTCCCGGCAACCACTACTTATTTCCGGCAGGGGAACTCACAAATGTCGCTTACCAGACGGCAGCGCGAAATACTGACGTTCCTGGCCGAGTACTCCGACGACCACGGATACGCGCCCAGTTTCGAGGAGATAGCCGAGCGTTTCGGGTACAGTTCCCTCGCCACCGTGCACGAGCACCTCAGCAATCTCGAGCGCAAGGGCTACATCAAGCGCAGCTACAACGAGAGCCGCGCGATCGAGCTGATCCCGTCAGATGCGTTCGGACGCTCCGTTCACCTGCCGCTGATGGGCACCGTTGCCGCGGGTCTCCCGATCGAAGCCATCGAGACCAGTGAGTCGCTCGCCGTCCCCGAGGAGCTGATCGGCCGGAACGGGAGCCACTACGTGCTGAAGGTCCGTGGCAACTCGATGATCGACGAACAGATTCGCGACGGCGACTTCGTCATCGTCAACGAGCGGCGCACCGTGTCCAACGGCGAGATGGTGATCGCACTCATCGACAACACGTCCGCTACGGTCAAGAAGTACTACCGGGAGAAGGACGGTCGCGTGCGGCTGCAGCCCGCCAATGAAGCTCTCGCTCCGATCTACGTCAGCGAGAACGACCTGCTCATCCAGGGAGTCGTGGTCGGAGTGATGCGAAGGTACTAGCGGGCCGGGCTGCTCCGGCGCGGCTGGCCGGCGCCACTACTGGTAGGCGACGCGCAGCCGCTCGAGCACCTCCGTCCCCGCGCCCGATTCCAGAGCGTGCGTCGCCTGTTCGACGGCTGCGTCGAACGAGCTCACCCGCCCGCTCACGTAAACCGCCGCAGCCGCATTCAGCAGCACAGCCGCTCGCGCGCCCCGCGTTCCCCTCCCGCCGAGTACGTCGAGGATCACGCGCGCGTTCTCCTCCGGTGAGGCACCGGCCAGCTCCTCCGCCGATTCGGCCGTGAGATCGAATCGCGCGGGATCGAGGGTCCATTCCGTCACCTCTCCGTCGCGGATCTCCAGCACGCGGGTCGGGCCAAGCGGCGAAAACTCGTCCAGCCCGGGCTCGCCGTGGACAACCAGCGCGTGGCGCGCGCCCAGCGCGGCAAGCGCCCCGGCCAGAACGGGTACCCGTGACGCATCAGCGACGCCGACCACCTGGCGCCCCGCGCCCGCGGGATTTGCGAGCGGACCGACCACGTTCATCACCGTCGGTACCGCCAGCTCACGGCGAACCGGGCCGACATGCCGCATTGCGGGATGCATCAGCGGCGCGAACATGAAGACGATCCCCGCCTCGCGGAGCGCCCGCTCCATCGTCGCCACCGGAACGTCAATGCGCACGCCCAACGCTTCCAGCACGTCGGCGCTGCCGCAGCTGGACGTGAACGATCGGTTCCCATGCTTAGCGATCCGGACGCCGGCGCCACCGGCGACGAGCGCAGCCGCGGTGGATATGTTGAAGGTGCGCACCGTGCCGCCACCGGTACCGCACGTGTCAACGAGCGACTCGGGATCGTCGGCGGCGAGCGGAACCATCGCGCGCCGGAGCGCGCGCGCCGCGCCGGCTACCGTTTCCGCGGTGTCGCCCCGAACGCGCAGCCCCATGAGGAACGCCGCGATCTGGGTGGCCGACGCCTCGCCTTTCATCACCAGCTCCAGCGCGTCCGCGACGTCGTCGCCCGCGAGC
>DASUUI010000125.1:0-4281 GCA_036374155.1 Gemmatimonadaceae bacterium
GCGCAGACGACGGCCGCCTTCGGCGCGTCCGGGGTATAACCCACCTGATTCACCCGCACGAAGACCCGCTCCGCCGTGTCCACGCTCGCGTCCGGAGCCGCGATCTGGAGGACGGCCGCGCTGAACGCCGCGGCAAAGGGATAGTGCATCACGGGAGCGAATCCAGTACGCGGCGCTTGCCGAAATCGTCGATGTCGAACGCTACCGCACGCGCCCGGCCGACCGGTGCACCGCGCATTACCGCGAGTGCGTCGTAGTAATCGAGGTAGGTGAAGCTCGAGATCCCGCCGCGGACGAACTCGTACTTCGTCACGACGGCGCGCCAGCTGTCGCGGTCGTCGCTGACGTCCACGAACAGGTATGGCGTGAAGCCTTCGGCATCCTCCCAGTTCTCCGCGTAGTACACCCCGCGAATCCCGCGATGCGGCGGGATCGTGCCGATCCCTTCAAGCGACGCGAGCAGCACTGCGTCCTTAACCAGGGCGTGCGTGGCCGAGTGGTCCTTGTGGATGCTGTTGCGCCAGTGCGTGACCACGTACGACGGCTTCACCGTGCGGATGATGTCAGCGACCCAGCGGCGCCCCTGTTCGTCGTTCGGGACCTCACCGTCGGCCCACGGTCCGAAGAGGACCCCTGCACCGAGCACCGCAGCCGCCTCGACAGCCTCGCGTCGCTTCTGCTCGCCATAGGCCTGCGGCGTCATCCGCCGGTTGCCGCGTTCGCCCAGCGTGAGGTGCAGAAAGACGACGCTGTCGCCAAGCCTCCGCTGACGCGCGAGCAGGGGGCCTGCGGTGAGCTCCATGTCGCCGGCGTGCGCACCGATCGCGAGGATCGTTCGCCGGGCCGGTTGCTGCGCGGGCGCAGTCTGTCCCGAGGCGGATACGGGAAACGCAGCGACGGCGAGCAGCAGGGCGCGGCGGAATCTCATCCAGGAGAAACCGGGCACAAGTGCCGGCGGCGCCACAGCTGCTACGGTGATGGGTCTGGGCACGCGCGAATCTACCGTGCGAAACCAGCTGACTACCAGTCAGGCTCCTGCTTCACGAAGCGGGCCTGCTGTCTGTCTCTCTGTCTGGGCGCGCCCGGGAGGGGCGAGGGACGGCCGGAGGTCGGGTTCACCTCCGGCCGTTGCAGTCAGCAGTTAAGGCAGCGTCCAGAGCACCGCGTGCCAGCCGCCACTCGCAGGCTTGACCCGTCCAGTGACCTGATTGTTGTCGTTGATCGCCTGGGCCCACGATCCACCAAAGCGATTGGACTCCGGCATCAGCCGCGCCCTGTAGGAGCTGCCATCGGGATACCACAGCACCGCCGAGCTCCCGTTCACTCCGACCGCCACGCCCGCGTTGTTGACGCCCATTGCCATGTAGCTCGGCGAGCTGTCAAAGGGGCGCTTCTTCGTGGTCGTTGTGGTGATGGCGGGCAACTCGATTCGTTCCCAGCCGGTGCCGACGCGCCGCCACAGCAGAGCGACGTTACCCGTGCCGGTCGCGACGTAGCCGACGATCCTGCTACCATCTCTGCTTATCCCTGTTGCCCGACTGGCAGGACCCGGCAGCGCGGACGCGACCCATTTCGTTCCGTCGTGGGTCCACACCGTTACCCCGTAAAGCGAGCCGCCAATGATCGTGAGATTGTCACTGATGCCATCGGCAGTGCCGGGGCCGATGCTGTCCGGTGCGCTCGTTCTGTTGCGCCACACCACGAGGTGCGTTGTGGTGTCTGAGCTGCCCGGGCGCAGGATGCTGTTGGAGCCGACGATGGCACTGCCGTTCGACGTTATGCCGTTTGCTTCGCTGCTGACGCTTCCGGTCAACACTGGCAGCTCGTTTGTGGTGCCGCCCTCGAGTGCCCAGAACGCGCGACTGGGCACATTCGCGAGCACGCCGACGACGATGCCGTTGTTGCTCACGCCAAATGGCCACGCGGCCGTGACGCCGGCGTCCGCCTGCAAAGCGCGCATCCCTGTGCCCGCCGTCCAGGAGAACGGGTAGTAGTGCTCGCAGCAGCCGCGCGCACTCGATCCGACTACCACAACGTCTGCGGGCTCAGCGGTGGTATTCAGCGCCATCCCCACGGCCCAGGGCGAGAGCGTCGTGCTGAGTGCGCCGAGGTCCTCGAGGCCGATGATCTCGAAGATCTCGGTCCCGATGCCACCCTTGCCGCCGCCGGTGGTGACGATCACGTCGTACAGGCTGGGCTCCGCGCCGGAACTGATGGTGACATTCGCCACGAGTTCCTTCGAGCTGACGAATCTCGTGGAGTTCGTGGTGACGTTGGGCGAAGGACTGCCGTCCAGCCCCAGGCGCACTGTCGTCCCCGCGTCGAAGCCGGAGCCGAACACGCGAACGTCGAGCGTGAGACCGCGCGGACTTCCGGTCGGGTCCGTCCGCGCAACCGTTGGCCCGGATGTGCCGCCACGTGCCGAGTGTGCGGCCGCTGGGTCAACGGGCGAAGGGACGTCCGTGCAACTCACGAGGGCTGCGAGCCCGAACGTGGCCGCGAGGATCAACCGGAAGTGGCTCTTCATGGTCGTGACGCTATGGGTTGAAAACAGTGCGTGAGTGCAGGCGGTTAGTTGAACGGCAGCCACCTGCTCTTTTTCGGAAGCAGGGGCCGGTCATGGCCGGCGAGCTGGTAACCGGCCCAGTAGAAAGGCGCTCCAAAAGCGGGGTGACGAAGCATCCGGCGCTGCGCTTTCGCAAGGGCTTCAGCGGGCCGGGTGCCGCCAAGCGCTGCGTAGAACGACTCGGCGAAGGCTGCGGCGCCTTCGTCTTCGACGCGCCAGAGCGTCGCCACCACGCCACCGGCCCCGGCGTACATAAAAGCCTGGGCAAGACTGGCGTAATCTTCCGATCGGTCGAACGCAGTATTCCACGCGATACCCGATCCCGTCTCACAGCCGGAGAGGAAGACCAGCTCGCTGTTCACCCGGGCGCCGATGATCTCGTGTACCGCCAGCTCGCCATCGTCAGTCGAGGTGGAGCGGGCACGGTCACCGGGGGACAGCTCGATCCGGGAGAACAGCGGGTTGCGCGGGTTGAGCACGCCGTGCGTGGCGATGTGGACGATCGTGCTGAGTGTGAGCGCTTCACGCAGCCGGCGCTCTGAGGCCGTTGCTCCAACGAGTTCGCGGACCCGCGGAAGGTGCCCACGGATCGCGCGCACCTCGGCTCTCGTCGCGGGGAGCGCGCGGGGGAACGGGGCCATCGTGGTGGCTCGTGCCGTTCGAGCGGGCTTCGCGCGGTCTTCCTGCGAGCGGAGTGCGGGGAGCGCTGCCGCGGACGGCAGTGTAGTCAGGGCGAAGTCCTGCATGAGATACCGGCCGGTGCTGCCGCTGCGCAAAGCTGCGAACGGCAGGTAGCTCAGCGAGGAATGAGGCACGACGACGAGAGAGTGCCGCCCCGCCAGCAATCCAGCCTGCTGAAGCGGAAGGATCAGCACTTCATGGAGGCCCTCCAGGACCTCCGCAGAACGCCGCGACGTGCCTGGCTGGGCGATCAGCTCCCGCGCGAGCCTGACGCGTCCGGCGAGATCGCGCTCCCCCAGCCGCACGGGCAGCTGTCGTACGGTGTCACGACTGACAGCGAACACCAGCAGCTCTTCCGGAGTCTGCAGATACTCGATGAGCAGCTCGCCGTCGCTCAGAGCGCGCTGGATCTCAACCGCAGACGCGCGGGTGAAGAACGCCGCTTCATCAGGTGAGGCGCTGCGCGTGAGCATCTCCTCGTAGCGCCGCTCCGCCTGTGCCAGCTGCTCGACCACGTACTCCAGCGATGCGTTGACGGCCCCGCGCTCCCGCGGCCTGGCCCTCTCCGCCGACCGCAGATGATCGGTCAGTTCGTCAATCCGTCGGAGCATCGTTTCCCGCTCCGCCGCTGCCACACCAGTCACAGCTGAGCCGAGCGTGGTTCGCGCCGCGG
The DNA here is from genome assembly GCA_036374155.1 of Gemmatimonadaceae bacterium. Classification (GTDB taxonomy): domain Bacteria; phylum Gemmatimonadota; class Gemmatimonadetes; order Gemmatimonadales; family Gemmatimonadaceae; genus DASUUI01. Next base: position 3,921 of record DASUUI010000125.1, read on the forward strand.
AGAGGTGCTCCACGAGCGCGCGCCCACGCGCTGCATCGGCTGTCTCGAACGCTTCCGACACCCTGCCCGAGCGGAGCAGCAGGATGACCAGATCCGCATACACGCTGCTTCTGTCCGACGTGTAACTGGTGCGGAGCGGCGCTGAGGTGATGCGGGTTCTGACGCGCTCTGCCGCAGTGACGGCCTGTCGGCCGGCAGCTATCGCCGCCTCGACGTTCCCGGACCGGGCGAGAGCTTTTGACCGGAGTGCATGGGCTTCCCACTCGCCGCGCGAGCGGGACCTCAGCACGTCCGCGAGCGCGTCGTCGAGCACGCGGAGCACCCGTGCGTCGTCTCCGTTCCGGAGAGCGATGCGTGCGTC
>DASUUI010000126.1:0-5372 GCA_036374155.1 Gemmatimonadaceae bacterium
CCGGTTGATCGCCAATCAACTTCGCCTGACGCTGGAGCAAATCCGGCTCGACGCGACTACAGCAACAGAGCGCCCGGACTCCGCCGCTACAGCGCTGGTCGTCGCGCGGCACACCGGCGGCCGGCGCGCGCGAGTGTGCGCGCCAATCCGAGCCGGGCGCTCGCCGCCAGTGACGGCTCCTGCGCACTGCGCAGGAGCGAGCCGTATCGCTCGATCGCCTCGCGGCTGCGGCCCGCGAACTCGGCGGCTTCTGCCTCCCGTAGCTGACTGGCGGTGGCGGACGATTTCGGCGTCGCGGTACTGCTCGTCCGCTCGGTGCGCCGGCCGCCGGTGTGCCGCGCGACGACCAGCGCTGTAGCGGCGGAGTCCGGGCGCTCTGTTGCTGTAGTCGCGTCGAGCCGGATTTGCTCCAGCGTCAGGCGAAGTTGATTGGCGATCAACCGGACGGATCGGGCGCGTGACTCCGCCGCTGTCTGCCGGGCGAGCACCTCGCTGCGGCGTTGCTCGCGCACGGCGGACGCGACCAGCAGGATGCCAGGCGCCAGCACGGCACCGAGGAAGAGCAGGAGCTGTTTGTGACTGCCCGGTAGCCGCGGCATGCTGCCGTCCCCGCGTTTCGACGCGGCGGGAAAGTAAAGCGGTGCCTCGGGAAAGTTGTCATGAATTTGTCTGCCACCACGCACTATCGTTAGATCGCCTGGCTCGGGTCAGTAGCTGTTCAGGACCCGGCTCAAGCCGACCTCCTCCCAACCGTATGAGCACTGGCAATCCCGAACGGGAATACGTCCTCGGCACCGACGACGCCGAGATCGCGCGGCTGTCGCTGCAGCACAGCGTGTGGCGCGCGGACGCGGCCGCCGCCTGGCAGCGCGCCGGCTTCGCGCCAGGTCAATCGATCGTGGATGTCGGGTGCGGACCCGGCTTCGCCACGCTCGACCTCGCTGAGCTCGTCGGTGCACGCGGCCGGGTGCTGGCGGTGGATCAATCCGAGCGGTTCCTCGCTCACCTCCGGCAGATGGCGGCCGCACACAGCCTGGAAAAATCCGTGGAAACGATGACCGCCGACGTGACGGCCATGTCGCTCCCCGCCAGACAGTTCGACGGCGCCTGGATCCGCTGGGTTCTGTCGTTCGTCAACGAGCCCCGGGCAGTGATCGCTTCCGTCGCAGCCGCGCTCAAACCGGGTGGCGTTGTCGTCCTGCAGGAATACTGCGACTATCGCGCGTGGAAATTCTTCCCGCGCGATCCGGAGCATGAGGAGTACGTCGCTGAGGTCATCGCGAGCTGGCGCAAGCGCGGCGGCGATCCGGACATCGGCTTCGCTCTGCCTGTGCTCCTGCGTGAAGCGGGGCTCGAAGTGCGGCACGTGCGCTCGCTCAGCGATATCGTGCGCCCCGGCAGCCCGCGCTGGGAGTGGGCGATGGCGTTCGCCACCACCGGCATGCAGCGGCTGGTGCAAACGGGGGACGTGTCACGCGAGACGGGCGACCGGCTGACCGGTGCGATCGGGCGCATCGCCAGCTCCGGACAGCTCATGATGATCCCGACGGTGGCTGAAGTGATCGCCGTCGCCCCTTGATCGTGGGCCGGTCGCGCTGCCGAGACGATGCAGCGTCTTGCGCTTGCTCTCAGCGAATCTCATGTTGCCGCCAACCGCCTTCACGGAGCCGTACCGTGTCTGACGCCGCACGGCCGTATCCACGGGTTGCCTGGCCGCTGCTGATGCTCGGTTTCCTGATCCTGGGTGCAACCGGAGCTTCGGCCGAGGGGCAGTCGCGAGGACTGCATGCGATCGTTTCGGGGACAGGCATTGAGCTCCTGAATGCTGGGTCGACCGCTGACCCGATCGCTGAGCTGGCCGCCGCGCTCGTCGCCGGTCCGACGGCCGTCGAGAAGTTGCGCGGCCTCCGCGTGGACGCCGAGAGGCACAGGCTCAAGCTGGAAATCTCCCCGATGGAGATTTGCGTCGTCAGCCAGACCGAGGCGGACGTCGCCTGTTACGTGGACCGGCGGACCGAGTACGCCGCGCATGGGACGTATGACACGCTGCTGGTGCAGATCCGCGGGGTGCTGCCGGCGGATGCCTGGGAGGAGATTCAGCGGGAGCCGCGCAATGTCTGGATCCGGCGCAGCCGCTTCCGCCATCGCGAGTCCGGCGCGCGGATCGACCTCGACATAGGCAGAATGGACGGCGGCGCATTTCGCGTCTGGATATTCGGTTTTCCGGCGAGCGGCTGAGCTGCTGCAGGTCACTCACACCGGCGTAAGGAGCCGGCGGTCAGGCAGCGGCCGGATATGGCACGCGCGCGGTATTGTCGCTGTCGCACTCCTCGGCTGCAGCGGGCGGGCGCAGGCCCCGTCCGTCGCACTTCCTGAGTTCGCAGCGCTGAGCGGGTTGAGCGAGGTGCGCCTGGGAATGACCGTGGCGCAACTGCGCGTGATCAGGCCGCACATCGTCAGTGCACCGCGCTCCGGAGCGCGGGAGACGATCGGAGCGGACACGGTCTGGTATCTCCTCGACCGCCCGGCACCACGCGGGCGCGAGCAGGATCGCGATCCGCTCACACAGCTCGCGGACGCGCGCGTCGTCGGCGTTGCCAGCTCGCGCGTCGTACGAACCGTTCAGGCTGGCGATTCACTCGCGCTTGACTGGGTATCGCGACTGGGCACACCGACCGACTGCTTTCGCCACCATTACAGGGACGTCGTCAACGACGTTGCAGTATTCCGTCAGCAGCAGCGCGCGGTGTACGTCACGCGGCGGCCACCGAGCAGGTTCACCCGCGACACGGCGACGATTACACTGGCGGGCGGTGTTCAGCTTCTGATCGCCGCGCCTGACTCCCGGGCCGTACCCCAGGCACCACGCGCGGAGCGGGTGAACTGCGCGTTGTTGTTCGCTTCCGCCCGTGGCGGGGCAGAACCTCGCGATACCTCTACCTCGGACTGAACGGCACGCTCGCCTCGTACGTGTCCCAGGCGACGATCAGCATGCCGCCCACCGGGCGCGGCTCGATCCGGAAGGTGAGGAGCTCGACCGGGTCGGTTAGACGTCGAACCTCGAGCGGCACGCGCCCGAGATCGTAGGCGGGATCGTGGCGAGTTCCCCACTGGCCGGTCTGCCGGTTGACGATCAGGTGCCAGCCCGTCTCGGTCGGCAGCGTCCACAGCGTGTAGGTGCCGCGCGGCACCATCAGCCCCCCGATCACGACGTCGCGATCAGTGCTGAAGTGGGTGGCCTGGTTGGCGCCCGTACGCCACACGCGCCCCCATGGAACCACGGCCCCGAATATCTGCCGCCCGCGTACGGCGGGGCGCCCGTACTCGATCATGAAGTTCGCGCCGTGCACCGTGGCCGTGACCGTGTCGCGTGGCGAGACGGGGCCGAGTCCGCCGCTGCCGTCGCGCGCCGCGAACATCACGGCGACCGAGTCTATCATGACCGAATCGACGCGGGTAACCACGTAGTTCAGTGACGAGCCGGTTCCGTCGAACGCGAGCACTCTTCCCACCGAGTCCAGCACCGCGCGCATCGTGCCGAGATTGCGGTCCCACAGCGTGACGCTGTCGGGCGCCACGCGCTTCACCACGAACGGCTGCACGCCGCCCAGCGCGGGAGGGAAGTGCACGGTGAGAACGACGCTGTCGCCGACCGTCTGTGGCGCGCGCTGCGCGGCGAACTCGTACATCGAGTAGGAGGGAATGCCGCTCCACGCCACGGCCGGTGCCCGCGCCGGGATCCACTGCGTGCGCGCGTTGTCGCCGATCCCCGTCTCGATGTACGCGGTGTCGTTGGCGAACGTCACGACGGTGCGCGCTATCACCGAGTCGCTGGAGAGATCCGCGGCGCGCGACAGAAACTCCATTCGCTCGATCGTCCCGTCTTCGCGATAGCGATAGGAGAAGTCGCGCACGACCGTTCGCGGACTGCGCGTGAGCATGCGGCCGGTGATCGCCGTTGCCGTGCGCTCGAACCACTCGAACTGCACGGTGTCCGTTCCGAGCTGCGCGACGAACGTGGCGACTACTGGCGGCGGTGGCGGTGGAGGAAGCCTTACTGCGGGCGCGCACGCTCCGAGCGCGAGTGCGGCGCTGAGTGCAATCGGGACGCGCCGCCGGTCCCCCATCAGACTACGGCAGCGTGAACGGTACCCGCGCCGATACCGGATAATTCGTGGCGTGCAGCACCGCCACCGCTACGTACTTGCCCTCGTGCACTTCCGGATGCCAGTGCGTGTGATACGTCGCCGACTTGCCCGACTTCATCAGCTTCGTCTGCATCGCTGACGTGAACATCCGCCCGCCGCTCCAGCGCCACACTTCCTTGTCCGATGCGTCGAGCACGACAAAATCGTGCGTCAGTCCGGTGGGAAACTCGAGCTCGACGGTGCGCTTCGTGTTGTTCGTCACCGTGAGTGCGAGCTCGACGCCATCCGCAACGCGCACGTCGAGCGCGCTTCCCATCGGTGCATCACTTTCGACTCTGGTATGCCGCGCGGGTTCGTCGGACTGCGATGTCACGCTCCACGGGCCGCACGCGAACATCATCGCGGCTGCGGACGTCAGGGGGACGATCACGCGGAGCTGAACCAGGGGGCACCTCTACTTTTAGAGCGAAACAGGGCGGCGAACGCGCGAACTTATCAACAAACCGACGACCGGTCAAGCCGAAGGTCACGGGTAAGTGTTTGGCGCTCCACGACTTGCTTGGTCACAAACACGATGCCACCTGGTTTTCCATTCCCGACCAGTCGAGCTTGAGAAAAATTTCACAAAGTCTATATTTCCAGGCGCGATGACGGAGGAGCCAAGACCGCAGGGCACCGGCGGGAAGGCGCCCGCCCCCTCGCCCGCCACTTACGCCGGCGTCGGGATCCAGTTCGCGATCGCGATCGTCCTTTTCGCCTTCGGCGGCAACTGGCTGGATGAGCGTGTCGGCAGCTCACCTCTCTTCCTAATACTCGGCGTTTTCGTTGGCGGCGCCGCGGCCTTCTACAGCATGTACCGCAAGCTCATGGCTGCTCAGGACAGGAGCGAAAAACGGTGAGACGGACCGGGCTGTTCGGGCTGGTTTCAGCCGGCGTGATAGTCACGGCTGGCGCCCTGCTGCTGCTCGTTTTTCCGGGTCGGCCGAGCACGGTCGCCATCGCGCTGAGCGCGGCGGTGGCGCTGCTGGTGCAGTTGGTTGCTTTCACGATCCTCCGCCGGACCCGGGATTCGGGAGTCCTGGTCGGCTGGGGGCTCGGCTCGATTCTCCGGCTCGGAACCCTCGCCGTTTACGCTCTCGTCGTGATTCAGCTGCTGGGCCTGCCGGCGACCCCGGCGCTGGTCAGCCTGGCCACGTTCCTGTTCGCGACGATGATACTCGAACC
>DASUUI010000127.1:0-6437 GCA_036374155.1 Gemmatimonadaceae bacterium
GCCGCTCACGATCACCGCATCACCGGGCCGTGCCATCCGTGGTGCCGGGCGGAATAGCGGATCGGCCGCACCGATCCCCGTGGTGTTCACATACAGCCCATCAGCCTTGCCGCGCTCGACGACCTTCGTGTCGCCGGCAACCACCGGGACGCCGGCGAGGTCTGCCGCTGCCGCCATCGAGCGGACCATGCGGTCCAGCATGTCGAGCGGAAGTCCCTCCTCGAGCACGAAGCCGGCGGTGAGACACACCGGTCGCGCCCCCATCATCGCGATGTCGTTGAGCGTGCCGTGCACGGCCAGCGATCCGATGTCGCCGCCCGGAAACTCCAGCGGGCTCACGACGAACGTGTCGGTCGAGACCACTATCTCGATCCCGCTGACGTTCATGACTGCGCCATCGCCGAGCTGCTCCAGGGCGACGTTGCCGAGGGCAGGGAGGAAGCAATCGCGCAGCAGGGCCGCGCTCAGCTTTCCTCCGGAACCGTGGCCGAGCTGAACGCGATCGGCGGAATCGAACGGGGCCGGGCAGGAGAGTGCCAGCGGGCTCACGGCCGTCATGACACGGCCCCGGCGGTGGCAGCTTCAGCCGGTCCGCGATACCGGGCCAGATGGTAGTACGCGGCGCACGCACCCTCGGTGGAGACCATCAGGGCGCCGAGCGGATGCTCGGGCGTGCAGCGGGCGCCGAAGGCAGGGCACAGCGGCGGCTTGAGCTTGCCGGTGAGCACTTCGCCCGCGTGACACTCGGCTGGCTCATTCACGTGCAGGTCGCCGAGGCCGAACTTGCGCTCTGCGTCGAACGCGGCGAACTCGTCCCTCAGCCGCAGTCCGCTCATCGGTATCTCGCCGATCCCGCGCCACTTCCGGTCCGCGAGCTCGAAGACGTCCTCCACGCGCAGACGCGCGGGTGGGGTTCCTTCCCGCCGTACCGACCGGACGTACTGGTTCTCCACGACGTGCCGGCCGGACTCGAGCTGCTGCACCGCCATCAGCATCCCCTCGAGGATGTCGAGCGGCTCGAAGCCAGTAACGACGATCGGGACGCGATACCGTTCCGCCAGCGGCTCGTACTCTGTCCAGCCCATGACCGTGCAGACGTGACCCGCTGCGAGAAATCCCTGCACGCGGTTGTCCGGCGACTCCATGATCGCGCTGATAGCGGGCGGGACGGTGACGTGCGACACGAGCACGCTGAAATTCGACACGCCGAGCTCACGCGCCCGCCACACGGCCATCGCATTCGCCGGTGCAGTCGTCTCGAACCCGACGGCGAAGAAGACCACCTCACGATCCGGCTGCCGCCGCGCCAGCTCGAGAGCGTCGAGCGGCGAGTACACCACGCGCACGTTGCCGCCGCGTGACCGGACCTGCTGCAGGTCGCAGTCGCTGCCCGGCACGCGCAGCATGTCACCGAAGGACGTGAAGATCACGTCGGGGCGGGCCGCGAGAATGAGTGCCTTGTCTATCTGCTCCAGCGGCGTCACGCACACGGGGCACCCCGGCCCGTGGATCATCTCGATTGCGCCTTCCAGCAGCTCGTCGAGCCCCTGGCGCACGATCGTATGCGTCTGGCCGCCGCACACTTCCATCAGCGTCCACGGGCGACTCGCCGTGCGCCTTATGCGGTCGATCAACGGGCGCGCGATGGACGCGTCGCGGTACTCGCTGAGGTATTTCACGACACGGCACCGCCAGATGTCGCCGCCGTTTGAACGGCGGCGGATGCCGCGGCCACCTCACCGATCCAGTCGAGCTCGTCGAGCTGGCTCATCTCGCGCAGCACTTCGAAGGTGCGACGTGCTTCCGCCTCGTCCACCTTCGATATCGCGAACCCGACGTGCACGATCACGTAGTCGCCGAGTCGGGCGTCGCCCTGAACGTATGAGAGGCACACCTCACGCCTGACACCGCCGAAGTCCACCACGCCCATCGGGAATCCGCCGTCGTCCCGAAGCTCGACAATCCTGCCGGGAATTCCCAGGCACATCGGACGACCTCCGCGTGATGGTCATGCAGCCAGCTCGCGGCCTCCAGTATCGGGCGCCGCGTCGAATTGCACGCCCTGACTTTAGGACGTGGCGGCTGCCCGGATATTCGGGCTAGACCTGATTTTTCTCAGGGATTTCCCTACACGCCGCCGGCTGGTTGCCATGCGGCGTTCCCGATCAGCGGCCGCGAGACTCCGCGATGGCGGCGCTGATGTCGGTGTCGTGGTCGCGATACTCGGGCAGCTGGCGAGCCCGCTCAGCGGTTTCCGCGGCCAGCAGGCGCCGGCGAAAATCCCCCGTAGCCGCCGTGTTCCCCATCGCGCTCGCTGCCCGGAACGCCAGAACGAGGCCGAGCAGGTGGGTTGGCTGTTCCGCGAGGATGGTGTCCGCCTGCGCGGCGGCCCGCGGGGCGTCGCCGGCAGCAAGCGCGACGAGACCGATGTCGTAGCGCCCGTGGACGGTAAGTGGCGCCAGCGACTCGAGCGCACTGATCGCCATCGGCGCGAAGAACGCCGCGCTGTCGGTCTTTCCGGCGCTCGAAAGGCTCATCACCCGGTTGAACAGCCGGTCGGCGCGCTCCGCCGGCGTCATGGAGGAAATGTCGGGCGCGGCCATCGGGCTGCCACCGGCGAGCAGCGTCCCCTCGGGGTCATCCTTTGCCTCGCGCGAGAGTTGAATCGCAGACAGCGCTATCAAGGCGCCGAAGCCGATGATCGGCAGGCCCCAGCGGACCGCTGGCGGCCACGGTCTCGAGGTTCGGGCCGCGGAAGTGCCTTCGCGAGTGGGGCGGCCACAGCTCTGGCAGAACCGCGCGTCGTCCAGAAGCCGCGTTCCGCAGGCGGGGCAGAACGCTGGCTGCGTGCTTACAGGCGCACTGCCCGCATCCGTCACTCCCGGCTGCCGGCTCCGGCCAGCGTCCACCGCCGCGCCAGGAAGAAGACGCCGGCGAGCCCGGCGAGCACGAGCAGCAGCGGCAGCGCGTAAACGAGCACGTTCCACCCCCGCGCTTTTGGCTCCAGCAGTATCCACTCGCCGTACCTGCCGACGAAATACGCTTTCACCTCGTCGGGCGACTTGCCGGCTGCCAGCTGCGCGCGCACCACACTTTTCATTTCCTGCGACAGCTCCGACGGCGAGTCGGCCAGCGACAGCCCCTGGCACACGGGACAGCGCAGCTCGGCCGACAGCTTGCGCACCTGTGCGTCGAGCTCCGGGTTGGTACCGGGCGGGCTCACTGCTGCATCCTGCCCCTGCGCGCGGGGCGCGCACAGCATGACCACGGACGTGACGAGCACGATCAGCAGCAGCGCGCGGCCGATCCAGCCGAGCCCGCTGCTCAGCCCTGTTCGCTCAGGTCGCCCGGTCGCTGGAGTGCGCATGGTCATGACCCGGCCGCGGGTGCGGTACCGGCCGAGCGCAGTGCCTCGATCTTCTCGATCAGCAGTTGTTCGGTGACGGGCCCCGCGTGCTTGTACGCGACGCGGCCGTCGGGTCCGATGATGAAAGTCTCCGGCACACCGTACAGACCGTAATCGATTGCCGTGCGCGAACCGTCGTCCTGCAGCGACGGATAGTTCTGCCCGCCCATCCGACGGATCCAGCGCAGCGCCGGCTCCAGGGTGTCGTTGTACAGCACGCCGACGAATCGCACGCCCTGTCCCTCGTACCGCCGTGCCACCGAGACCAGCGCCTGATGCTCCACGCCGCAGCCGGCACACCACGACGCCCAGAAGTTCAGGACGACCACCTCGCCGCGGAGAGCTGCCAGCCGGATCGTGTCCGCCAGTGCCGACGCCGTCGTCGCATCAGGAGCGGACGCGGTGTCGCCCGGCGCGAAGACGCGCAGGGCGAAGTCCGGCGCTTCGCGGCCGGGCAGCGGCGACGGTATCACCTTCGGGTCGCGGGTGAGGCCGAACCCGAGCAGCGCGATGAGCGGAACCCCCGCCGCGGCGGCGATGGACGCGCGCTTCCAGTTCACGCTGCGTACTCCGGCACTTCCTCGAGCTGCGGCATCTCTGCTTCACGCCGGCGTCTCGCGCCGGGCAGCATCGAGACGAGCGCCCCCATGCAGATCACCCCGCCGCCGAACCAGATCCACGGCACGAGCGGCTCGACGATGACGCGCAGCGTCGCGCTGGATCCGTCCTCGGCGAAAGCCATCAGGTTGATGTACAGGTCGCCCGCGGGCCGGCTTCTCACGGCGGGCGTGGGCACGGGGTCTTCCTGCGATGCATAGAAGTTCGTGCGTGGCTGCATCTCTCCAACGGGCTGGCCGCCGCGCAGGATCGTCAGCGTTGCGCCGACCACGGTCCGGTGCGGCTCATCCCGGGCCCACAGCTGGTCGAGCCGCACGTCGAAGCTGCCTGCGTTCATGACCTGCCCCGGCCGGACGGTGGCGTCGTACTCGGAACGGAAGGCAGAGGAAGCGGCTATCGCGACGGCAGTGATGACCACGCCGATGTGGGCCAGGTAACCACCGTAGCGTCGCTGATTGCCGCGGATGAGTCGCGCGAGCGCGAGGAGATAGCTCTCCGGGTGCGTCCTGCGGCGCGCGTTCACGGCTAGCGCGTACTCCCCGAGGTTGGCGGTCAGGGCGAAGGCGCCGAACGCGAACGCGAGCACTGCATACGGCGCGCGCGTCCCGAGCGCTATCGAGATGATCGCGACGACGACGGCACTTATGGTCGGGAGGGTGAGCTTGCGCTTCGCCTGCTCCGTCGTCGCCCGCCGCCAGGGCAGCGCCGGCCCCACGCCCATCAGGAACAGGAGCGAGGCACACAGCGGCAGCGTCATCTTGTTGAAGAATGGAGCGCCGACACTGACCTTCACGCCGCGTATGGCTTCCGCCACGAGCGGGTACAGCGTTCCCAGCAGCACCGTGAACGTGAACGCCGTGAGGAAGAGATTGTTCAGCAGGAAGATGGTGTCGCGCGACAGCACGGCATCCAGGTTCCCCCGCGTGCGCAGCGACTCGGTGTTTCCGGCGACCAGCGCGAAGGCGAACAGTATCACCACCGCTATGAACGCCAGGAAGTAGTAGCCGATGGTTCCGGTCGTGAAGGCGTGCACCGACGACAGCACGCCGCTGCGAGTGAGGAACGTTCCGAGGATCGTGAGGACGAACGTCGCGACGATCAGGTTCAGGTTCCACAGCTTCAGCATACCGCGCCGTTCCTGCAGGATCGCGGAGTGGAGGAACGCGGTGGCGGTGAGCCACGGCATGAAGGAGGCGTTCTCTACGGGATCCCACGCCCAGTAGCCGCCCCAGCCGAGCACTTCGTACGACCACCACATCCCGGCGATGATCGCGGCCGTGAGGAACATCCACGACACGAGCGTCCAGCGGCGGGACAGGCGCAGCCACTCGCTGCTCCCGAGCTGGCCGGAGAGTGAGGCGCCGACCGCGAAGGCGAACGGCACCGTCAGTCCGACGTAGCCCAGATACAAGAGCGGCGGATGCACACCCATCAGCGGATGGTTCTGCAGCAGAGGGTTGGGTCCGGGGCCGTCGAGCGGAACCGGGAAGACTTCCCTGAACGGGTTGGCCGGCCCGCGGAGCAGGATGCCGAAGAAGATGCTCACCGCCAGCATCGTTGCGGCGGTGTACGGGATAAGCGGTCCCGGATGGCGGCGATTCAGCCAGACTACGGCGGCCCCATACATCGCAAGCACCCACGCCCAGAACAGGATGGAGCCCTCGAGCGCGCCCCACAGCGAGATGACCGTGTAGAACAGCGGCGTCGAGCGACTGCCGACCTGTGAGACGTAGCTGATGCTGAAGTCGTGAGTAACGAGGCCGTACACCATCGCCACGGTCGCAACGGTGAGCAGCGCGAACGTCGTGTACATGGCCGCAAACGAAGCCTGGATCAGGCGATCGCTGTTGCGCCGTACGCCGAGCACGGCCGCGACCATTCCGAACAGCGACACGGCCAGCGCAATGCTGATCGCGTCCACACCCAGATAACGGGTCATGTACCTGACTGCCTCTGCAGTGACGGGAACGTGCTGGGCGGCTTCTCCCCGTCGTGCGGGGCGCGGTACTCGTTGGAGTGCTTGACCATCAGCGTCGTGGACTGGAAGGTCCCATTCCGGTTGTATCGGCCCTCGACGATCACGCCCATACCGTCCCGGAACATCTGCGGTGGCGCTCCCTTCGCGTGCACCGGGATCTCCTTCTTCCCGTCGCTCAGCCGGAAGCGCAGGTCGAGCGCCTCGGCATTCCATTCGACGGATCCGGGTGCGACCTGCCCACCCAGCCGCACGGGGACGTCGTAGGCGCGCTCCCCGCGCTCCAGCAGCTCTTCCGGGGTGAGGAAATACACGAGGTTCCGGTCGAGCCCGCCCCAGAGGAGATAGCCGAGCGCACCGACGACCACGATGGTGCCCAGCGCGAGGACGATCGCCCGCCCGCGACGCGCGGCGCTCACTGGGCCGCTCCCGGTACGG
>DASUUI010000128.1:0-7196 GCA_036374155.1 Gemmatimonadaceae bacterium
GGTCAGCGATGTTCCCGCCCGCGCCGTGCGCACAGATGAACACAGCGTTACCTGGCGCCGCCTCATCGTAGATGGCGGTCGTCTGCGCATCCGCGACCGGGATCTTCCATTCGACAGGCGTCACGTCGGGGATTCAGGTGAAAGTCCCATCTCATCGAGGAACTGGTGTCCGCCCGTCGGCTTGCCGCCCCTGCTTGCCGCTCGCGTGAGCACCAGTCGGTCAATCGTTCGCGTCATCCCGACGTACAGCAGCCGTCGCCCCTCCTCGACCTCCTCGAGCTTCGGTGGGGAGTTTGGCGGGCTGCCGGGCAGCTGCGAGTCCTCCGCGCCGACGACGTACACTCGGGAAAACTCGAGCCCCTTGGTGGAATGCAGTGTGAGCAGATTTAGCCGCTCGGTCTCGGGCTCCTCACCGTTCCACTTCGACAACGCCGCCCGCTCGAGGAACAATGACAGCTGATCGCCGAGCGGACCGTCGGGGATCTCTGCGATCAGGCGGCGCAGCCGGCTCATTGCAGCGGGATACCGCTGGTCGGCCGTCTTCTCCCGCCTGATGCGCACCATCAGCTGCGCTCCTCCCAGCCGGTCGATCACTTCTTCTATGGTAGGGACCGACAGATCATCGCCCTGCTCCCGTTCGTACCAGTCGAGGCAGCTGCTGTACGCGCTCAGCGCAAACACGCGGGACACCTCGCGAAAGACGCGGGCCTCGTCGCACAAGGCGTCTTCGTCGCACAATGCAAGCGCAACGCCGAGGTGATCGAGCAGGTTGATGAGGGCCGTCTTCCGCGCACGCTGCAGCTTCAGCTGGTCCAGTGCGAGGAACACCTTTGCAAGCGCCTCGGTATCCGGCAGAGCCCGATGCGCTTCGCTCAGCTCGATTCCGAAATGCCGCGCCAGATCCCCGAGCCTGCGGCTCGTCGGGAACAGCTCACGCGCTATGGGAAGCGAGTCGTACATCGTCGCCTTGAACTGCTCCCCAAGCCCGTGCACCAGCCGGCGGAGCACGGGAAAATCGAACTCGTATCCGTTGTGCGCGATCAGCACGTCCCCGCCACAGAATGCCTTCAGCTCCGGCCACACTTCCTCGAGCGGCCGCGCGTGCGCGAGATCCGCGTCGGTGAGCCCGTGCGCCCGTTGCGTCGCCTCCGGAGACACCGGGCCGCGCGGTTTCACGAGCGAGGCGAACGTACCGGCTATCCGGCCGTCGCGTACGCGGACAGCCGCTACCTCGACGATCTCGGCTTTGCGGACGTCTTTGTCGGTCGTTTCCAGATCGATCGCGGTGAAGCTGGTGAACCCGCCGGTCTCCTCGCCCATCTCGAGAAGCTGTGCGGCCTTGAACACGCCGAGCGCCACGCCGAGCGATGGCACGTCATGCGCTTCGATGCGATCGGCATCGGCGGGCGGGGTCTTGCCACGCAAGGCTGCGATTCCCAGTTCAGCCAGCATGCCCATGATCGCCACGTCGGCCCCGCCCATCGGCGCAATCCACACCTTCCTCCGTGAGCTCCGCGCATCGCGCAGGCGCGCGGCGAGCTGCACGACCTCCGGGTTCGTCGCCGGATCGGTGATTTCCTCCTGCCGCTCATCCAGCACCGAGGGCGCGCGCCCGACTTTGCGGGAAAGAAGGTCCTGCACGAGCGAGGCGAGCGTCGCGTGCTGCCTGCCAAGCGCGAGCAGGTTGCGCCAGTTGGCCCTCGCACGCCGGATCTGCCGTGCGCGGTCGTCGGCGCGCGGCAGCTGCGTGCCGAGGTGAATGAGCTGGTCCCACAGCGATGCGCGGTTACCGGCTACAGCCGCAGCCTCGTCGCAGATCGTCTTCGGCAGGACCGCACGGAAGAACTCGTCGCGGATCACGTCGTCACCCGGACGCGCGATCGCCTTCGCTGCCGCGAGCACGTACGCGACCACCGGGTCATCCGCCAGCGCGCGCCCCTGCGCGAGACGGCAGGGGATCCCCGCGTTGAGAAAGACCGCTTCCAACCGCTCGCCGATCTCGTGCTTTCGGTACAGCAGGGCGACCTCGCCCCAGCGATGCCCGCCCCGGGCCCGGTCGCTCTGCACGTCGCCGATGATCCAGGCGAACTCGTCCTCCTCGCTCTCGAAGCCGATCGCGCACACCGGAAACTGCGACACGCGGTCGGCGCGCGGCGCCTCACGGCTTTCGAAAAGCGGCGCGTTGGCCGAGACGAGCCGGCGAGCCAGCTCGAATACGTCGCACGGGCAGCGGCGGTTCTCTTCGAGGTGAACAGGCGCGCCGATCGCGAAGTCCCTGATGAACATGTGGAAGACGCGTGGGTCGGCGCCGGCCCACGAGTAGATGGATTGCTCGTCATCGCCAACGGCAAAGACGTGCCGGTGATCCCGCGCCAGGGAGCGGACGATCCGGTACTGCACCGGATTCAGGTCCTGGAATTCATCCACCAGGATGACGTCCCACCGCTGGCGAGCCAGCGCCGCTGCCTCCTTGTTGTCCAGAAGCTCGGCAGTCCGGATCACGAGCGTGTCGAAGTCCAGGACGTTCCGCTTCTCCAGGAAGCGCTCGTATCCGTCGAGGAGTATCACGTCCTCGTGCTTAAGCGGCGCGCTGCGGAACCGGTGCGCGGAGAATCTCGACAGGGCGCCCCTGTGCCACGCGCGTGGTCGTGGCCCTTCCACCCTGCGCAGCACCCCGATCTGGTAATCCTCGTCCGCTATGCCAAACCCGGGCTCGAGCCCGATGTGAGATCCGAGCTCGCGGAGAAGCTGCGCGCAGAATGCGTGGATCGTCCCCCGCGTAATCTGATGCGCCGCGGCGCCGAGCGTCTGCTCGAGCCGGTGTGCGATCTCGCCTGCAGCCTTGTTGGTGAACGTGAAGGCACAGATCCGGGCGGGATCGTAGCCGTGCCGCTCGATCAGGAAGCGGATGCGCTCCGTGAGGCAGAACGTCTTCCCGGCGCCGGGACCGGCGAGCACGAGCAGTACGCCAGGCTCAGCCTCGATCGCGAGCCGCTGGGAAGGCGAGGGTACGACATCTTCGGCAGGAACGACGGTGGCGACAGTCACTGTAATGAGCGAATTCTAACCTGCCCGTCCGACACGCTCCGGCGACGCCTGCTGCGTCACCGGAGCGAGGCCGCGATCCCTGCCGGACTCAGAGCTTCTGGACGCGGAAGTTGAGGGTGCCGGTGTACCCCGTGAGCAGCAGCTCGATGCGCCAGGCGCCCGCCACCCCGACGAGCGTCGGCTCGTTGAGGCTCGGGAAGAGAGTCTTGTCGTACACCACGGCTCCGATCGCGTCGAGAATGACGACCCGGGCGATCCCATTGTCAGTCGTGGTAGAGTGATTGACCGTGGCCCTTGTGCCGCTGTTCTGCCAGACATAGTTGCGCTCGAGCGTCACGCCGGTGACACCCGTTGCCTGAATCTGGAAGTTGTCGGGCGCGTTGGTCACTTCCGGCTCGAATGGACCGAGCGGATCGCTGCACGCCAGCGTCAGAGCTGCGAGGATTCCGAGCGCGATCCGTGTGGTTGCTGGTCTTTCCATAGCGATCTCCATGTGATCCCCTCAACGTGGGGGCTGATGCCTGTCCTACCCCAGGATATCCGGATTGCCTCGCCAGGTCGTGTAAGTCAGAGCGGTCGCGAATCCCACCCAGAGCAGATAAGGCAGAAGCAGGAGCCCGGCGGCGGCACGAATCCGCCAGAACGCGACCGTGGTCGCAACGATCAGCAGCAGCAGGACGAGGATCTCCGCAAACGCCCAGGCTCCCTGGCGCCAGGCGAAGAACAGCCACGTCCAGAGAGCGTTCGCAGCCAGCTGCGTGCCATACAGAATGAGTGCTGACCGCGTCTCGGGGTTGCCGCTTTCCCGCCAGACGAGCCACGCCGCGATTCCCATCATGAGGTACAAGGCAGTCCATACCGGCCCGAACAGCCACGCCGGTGGGGCCCAGGCCGGGCGCTGGAGCTGCTGGTAAAAGGAGCCCGCGTCGGCAGATGCGAAGGCGCCGATGGCGCCCGCGACGACCGAGAGAGCAATCCATCCAGCGAGGCCAGCAATCTGGGTTGAAGTCTTCATCTGCCGGAGGCGGTGTC
This sequence comes from Gemmatimonadaceae bacterium, assembly GCA_036374155.1. Classification (GTDB taxonomy): domain Bacteria; phylum Gemmatimonadota; class Gemmatimonadetes; order Gemmatimonadales; family Gemmatimonadaceae; genus DASUUI01. The sequence goes on from DASUUI010000128.1 coordinate 4,081, forward strand.
GGGAACGAGGCCAGGCACAGTCAACGCACGTAAACCGGACGAGCGCCCCACGGGCAATACGGAGCGCTCCCCGACAGGTCGCTCCCAGTCCCCTGGAAGAATGCCACAACGGCTTCCGGCGTCTTGAGCAGCGCGGAATCGCACAACTCGATCGCGACCTGCACGAACTGAACCGATTCGGGAATGTAGTGGAACGGCACCCGCGTATCGCTCGGCGCGGAGCCGGCGAGGATTCGCCCCGACGGAATGTTCGCGCTGCTCCGCCCCGTGATGAAATCGCATGCCGCCTGCACCTTGTCGGTGCCGCGCACCAGCACATCCATGGCGTCCGAGGTCGCGGTCCAGGCGATGGTCACGATCGCCTCGTTGACCAGGATCCGCGAAGCGCAGAGCGGGGGCGGCGCGGGCTCGAGCTCGCTCCCGCAGGAAAGCATTGCCGCCACAACCGGCGGAAGGCCCGCAAGGCGTGCGCGCGCCCGGAATTTTCGCGGGGTGCCCCGCTGCTGACACATACCTGCGGACACTGCCGTAGAGAGACTGATCACGTTAGCGTCCCTGAAATTACCTGCCGCGCCACCCTCCTCAGAGAGGCCGTTCGATGCACCTCCGACTGATCGCCGCCCTGCTGGTGCTCCCCGGAGGTGCGTATGCTCAGCAGCCGCCTCCACCCCCCGCAGTCGCAGCCCCGGCCCCCGCTCCACCCCCGGGATGCGCGGCCGCCGAGCACCGCCAGTTCGACTTCTGGGTGGGCGAGTGGCAGGTGACGGACAGCACCGGGACGCGGGTGCTTGGCTCGAACGTCATTACGCAGGAGGAGAGCGGCTGCGTGCTGCGGGAGCGCTGGACGGGAGCCGGTGGCGGCACCGGTCAAAGCATGAATTTCTACGACCGCCGCACCGGGCAGTGGCACCAGGTATGGGTGGCGAGCGGCGGTGGCGTGCTCCGCCTTTCCGGTGGGCTCGACGGAAACAGCATGGTGCTCGAAGGTGATGGCGTCTCGCCCGCCGGCGTGCCCATTCGAAACCGGATTGCGTGGACGCCGCAGCCCGACGGGCGGGTCCGTCAGTTGTGGAGCACCTCAGCCGACAGCGGCAGAACCTGGCGCGCCGGCTTCGACGGCTGGTACGCGCGGCGCGCGCCCTGACCCCGTCCGCGCCGCTCCGTTCAGTGCGCGATCACGAGCCCCATACGCCGGGATAAATCACAATCCGGCAACCGCTGTCCCGGCCTGCGGGAATCGATGCGGCCAGGCGCTCCAGGAACTGAGCGCGTGTAAGGTCGAGCCCCATCGACGTCACACGCTGCATCCCGCGTTGTTCCAGCGTGAGGCCGCGCGTATCCACGATGAACACAAGTGGTTTCCCGTCCCGAACGACGAGCGCACGCAGGCCAGGCAGGACAGCCCGCGAACCAGCCCGCTCGACATCTGCAGCTCGAATGCATTCGAGCGGTGGTGGCGCGAACTCCGGATAGGGCCATTCCTCGACCGGAGGTCGCGGATAGCGCAGCAGGGTGGTTCGCAGCCGCAATCCAGCCAGCTCACCGAGGTGCACGATTGCGTCAACTTCGGTCGTGTGGTTCACCAGCGCCGTGGGAAACTCGTGATTGAAGGCATCGGCGTGCTCGAAAGGCAGCAGCCGCGTCGGAGTGAACACGCGGGCGCCTTCCTCGATGCTGGCGATGAAAACGCCGAAGACGAGCGGTTCCGCCGGTGCCTGCGCAGACGCCGCGGTGAATTGAAGTGAGGCAGCCAATGCTGCAGGGATCATGAATCGTGTCATTGCGGTCCCCACGCTCATCCAGAGAGAAAGTTCACGACCTCGCGAACGAACAGGTCGGGTACGTTGTACATCGCGGCGTGCTGCTGTCCCGGAATCACGCTGATGCTGGCGTCAGGCAGCGCCGCGGCGACAGCGCGCGCATTCTCCAGTTCACGGGCCGGACTGTCGCCACCCACGAGAAGCAGGGTCGGGGTCGTCATGGTCGAGAACCTGGCTCCGTCGAACACGTATGCCGCGTCCGCCCGCAGCTCGCGTGGCAGGGTGTGCGCGTTGGAGAGGCGGCGCTCCCAGGCCGCCGGCTGCCCCCGCAGCATGGAGATTTCCTCTTCCGGCATCAGCACGAGCTCGCGGAACATCGTCATCAGGACGCCTTCGGTGTCGCCTGCGCCAAGCATCGCCTCGAGTCGTTCGACCAGCCCCGGCGGGTACAGCTCCGCGCCCCGGATCGGCACGCCCTCGTACAGCACCAGGCGGCGAATTCCGGAGCAGACGAGAGCTGCCTCGATGGCGCAGAGAGCGCCGTATGAGTGTCCCAGGACGTTGGCCGGCTCGCCGATCGCCTCGATGACCGCGGCGACGTCCTCCGCTTCACGAGCCAGGTCGTACTCAGCCGCGTCGCCGCTGTCGCCGCGGCCACGCCGATCCATCGCCCAGACGGTGAATCCCGACTCGAGATCGGGCAGAACGAACCGCCACGTGGTCGTGTGGTCGGCAGTCGCGCCATGGACGAGCAGGAGCGGCGGTCCTTCGCCGCTGCGAAATACCGCTATCCGCGTTCCGTCGTACGACCTGACCAGTTGCACGTGTGCCTGCCTCAGATCGGGGCGCTCAGACGGGTGTTATGGGTGCTGCCCGCGCATCGAAGTGTCCGCGTCACGCGGCGTCAGGCGGAAGGCGAGCGCGAAAAGCGCAGCCAGCACGAGATCCACCACGCCGGGAGCCGCCCCGGAGCCAGGGATCCTCCCCTGTGCGAACAACGCGACGACTGCGAGGCCGAAAGACAGCTTCTCCAGTACCGCGAGCAGCATCAGCGGGCGGTAGCGGCGAACGTCGTGCGCAATCAGCAGAAACACGAATTGCCAGACCAGCGCCACGCCGATGAAGCCGTAGAAAAGCTCCGGATGCGTTATCGCCGGAGGGAAAGCCTCGCCGATCCAATCCTCGAGGAAGTATTGCGGCACCAGCGTCGCGATCCCGTAGATCGCGGCAATCCTGAAGACGAGCGCGGGAAATCCGGAGTGTCGGGTCATGGCGGCATGATTGAGACACGCCTCGAAGCCGCCCTAAGGTCTGGCTGAACTGCAGGCTGCGCCAGCCCGAAATCCCGGCACCCGC
>DASUUI010000129.1:0-25885 GCA_036374155.1 Gemmatimonadaceae bacterium
GAAACGGAGCGCGCAGCGGGCGGACGGGAGGTCCGGGATCAGCCCTGAATTTTAGTCGTGGCCTGGCTTGTGAAAAATATCACAAGCAGGGGGCCGCGGCAACCTTCGGAGCTTGCCGGGCCGGTCAAAAACCCCACTTCCCTCCGAGAGTCCCCATCGCCCCGTGCGCCCGGTAAGCGCCGAAGCTCTCGTGCCTCCAGCGCACTTCCCCAAAAAGCCAGACGCGGGAGCCGGCCCGGGCGCCAAGGCCGACGCCGGTCGAGTACGAAAAAGCCGTCCGGCGCACGTCCTCATCCGGAAGGCTGAGGTGACCCACTCCCACCGATGCGACGCCGTACGGGTGGACCATCCCGCGTCCGTAGTAGAACTCGACACCGACGTCCAGGCCGGTGAGGGAGCCGCTGCCCGCACAGCGGACACCAACCTCCTGAGGACAGCTCCGATCCGGTACGCCGGATCCCCATGCTGTCAGCCCCGCATTGACGCGCTGCGCCACGGGAAACCGCACGCCCAGCGTTGCCACCCAGACAGTCCCCAGATCGCCTGCGTCCCGGACTCCGAGCCCTGCCATGACCGTGCGGCCGGGAAGCTCCGGGTCCAGCCGCTGCCCCGACGACACGCCGGGCACGAGCAGAGCGCATCCGATGATTGGCGAAAGAATCTGGTACCGCATCTCGCGCATCTCACAGCGAGCTTCGCGCCATGGCTGGAGTCAAAGACCTGAAGCTCTGGCAGGAAGCCGTGGCACTGGCCGCTGAGGTGGTGCGAGCCGCGCGTCATTCAATGCGCAAAGAGAGGAACATGTTCCTCGAGCGGCTGATCAGCACCGCCTCAGCGCTTCCGGAGTCCATCGCCGAAGGCTACGCCCGCAGCGAAGCCCTCGATCAGCAGCGATTGTTCGAGGCGAGCGCGAGATCGCTGAGCGCACTGGAGACACAGCTCGCGATCGCCAAGATCGCCGATCTGATTCCGGGCGGAGTCGTGACGCCAATCATCACTCGGGCGGCCACGGTCGGCCGGCTCCTCTCCGGCTATCTCACATACATCGAACGTCAACGCTCGGCGGAACGCGAAGAGGGGATGCTCCGCATCTCACCCGCGGCTGCGGCTTCTCCCCTGCGCAAAGCGCTGGATGAGATCTATTGTGCGTAACCGCGCGAGCGAGGCGGGCCTCGTGCCAACGACGCGCTGCGCGGACGTCGACAGGTGCGAGGAGGAGGCGAACTCGAGCACGGCCGCGACGTCGCGGATGTCGTATCCCGGGTTCTTCGCCAGCTCGGCTGCGGCGAGGAGGCGCACGAAGTCGATGACCCGTTTCAGGTTCGGCGCGGCAGTGGAGGCGAAAGCCCGGCTCAGGTGCTCGCGGCTGATTCCCAGCGACTGCGCCAGCGGGGCCGTGCGCACGGGCCGGCCACCGTAGGCCACGATCGCACGCCAGACCACGAGCTGCCTGTCGGTCGCAAGCCCGAGCTGAGGAGGAGGCTCGTCCAGCGCGACCGCGAACCGCGCGGTGAACGTCAGCGGACAGATCAGATCGCGCGCGGCGCTGTCGTCGATGCCCTCGGCGAGCACGTCGGCGAAGTCGAGCGCGGTCGCCTGTGCCAGCGTACCCGCGTCCGCCGAGCGCATCGGCAGGATGCCGAAGAAAGGCGCGCTCGGGTACTCGCGGGCGTACGCGGCGACCTTCCATGTCTCCTCGCTGGCCGCGGCCAGGTCAACGATCACAGCGTCCACCAGGTGCCTCGTGGCCGCCGATTCCAGCTCGGCAGGGGTGCGGACCGGAATCACCCGCGCTCTGCGACGGCTGAATGCGACCCGGAGCATCGCCCGGGAGCGCTCGCGGGGCGTGTACGCCAGGATGGTCGGCTGGGGCACGAAGGTCCGCACGGTCATGAGAGATCGGTGCTCAGCACCACTGCGTGCGCATCGGTCTCGGCGTCGGTGCCCGGCAGCTCCTCAATGTCGTCGCGATGAGCGCGACCCTCGACGAACTGCCGCACGACCGGATCCTCGGTGTGGCGTATCTCATCCACGGTGCCGACCTGCCGCACGCGACCCTGGTACAGCATTGCGATCCGGCTTCCCACCGTGTACGCGCTGCGCATGTCGTGGGTTATCACGATGCTCGTCACGCCGAGTCGCTTGCGCATGCGGACCATCAGCTCGTCTATCACGGCGGCCGTGACCGGGTCCAGCCCTGTGGTCGGTTCATCGTACAGGATGTACTTCGGCCGTCGCACGATGGCCCGCGCGATCCCCACCCGCTTCCGCATCCCGCCGCTCAGCTCTGCGGGGTAGCGGTTCTCGATGCCCTGCAGGTCAACGAGCTCTAGTGCCTCAGACACGCGGCGCTGGACGTCCTTCGACTGCGTGCGGCGCCGGCCGACCGCCATCGCAACGTTCTGTCCGACCGTCAGCGAGTCGAACAGCGCCGCGAACTGAAAGACGTAACCGACGTTCGACCGCAGCTCCGCGAGCTCGTCGCGCGACAGCTTCGGCACCTCGCGGTTGTCCACGAAAACAGTCCCGTGATCCGGCTCGAGAAGGCCCACCACGTGCTTGATCGCCACTGATTTGCCGGTCCCGGAGTATCCGATGATGACCATCGTCTCACCCTCCACCACGTCGAGGGAGAAACCCTCGAGCACATGCTTCGAGCCGAAGGCCTTGTGGATGTTGACGAGGCGAATCACAACGGCAGCGGTTAGCGATCAGCGGTTAGCGGAAAGGGACGGTGGGGGGACCGAGTCACAAAGGTGGTGGCGCCGGGCCCGCGCGGCTAGGCGTCAGTACAGTTTCCGCAGCTCGGCCCCCTGGTAGTAGTGCCGGAGGATTTCCGGGTGCAGCATGCCGTTCCTCGCCATCAGCACGGCGCCGACCTGCGCCATTCCGGTCCCGTGGCCGAAGCCGCCCCCATGAACGCGGAACGCTGCCGGAATGCCGGCATCCCCACTGACCGGCTCGACGAAGAACAGCGCGCTCGGCAGGTTGGCGCGTGTGCCGGAGGAGTTGATGTAGCGGAGCGCCGCGCGGATGCTGCCCCTGGAAGCCGTGACCGTCCCCGAGTCTGTCACGATCTCGAGCGTGATGATGCGTCCCGATGGCCCGCGCTGAACCGCGTTGAGCGCGTGCACCGCGCCTACGGAGCGACCGGCGAACTCCGAGACTGCGGAGCTGATCTCGGCAGCCGTCCACTCGAACGTCCACCGGTGGTAGCGAGGTCGGTTCAGGTCGAACGGAGGCGGTGCGAGCCGGAGGTTCCATGAATCCGGATACGCCTTGAATGCCTCCAGCGTCGGCGTGAACTCACCCGGGTGGGGGCCGTGGGCGACGTCCGGCACACCACGGAGGTAAGGAACCGGGCCCTCAGCGAAGGACTCCTCGTTGTCAGCGGTATGACCGCCGGAAGTGGACGAGTACCGCGCGAGTACCATTCGCCCCTCGTGAATGAGCACCACCCCCGCGGTCGCGTCCACGGCCGCGTTGGAGACGGGGTGCTCGTCCGCGTAGCCTCCATAGACCTGGTCGTCCACCGTAGCGCGCAGATCATAGCCGTCGGCGGCCCGACGGCCGAGGTAGGAAAGGGCGTATGTCCGGGCGGCAATCGCCTGCACCTTCTGCCCTTCGACCTCGGGAAATACCACGGGACCCAGCTCGCGTGGCACCACCCCGTACAGGTATCGCTCGACAGGGAGCTCGTTGATGCCCGCCAGACGTCCCTCGGAATTGATCCGCGCCTCTCCTCGCCCGCGGTAGGTTCGGGTCCCGATTGTCACGATCCCCGACGGCGACGTGACGACGACAGGACCTGCGACCTGCTGCACTGCCGCTCCCTGCGCCAGGGTGTAGCGAGCCGGCGCATCGCCCGGTGCGAGCCGTACTGCCAGAGTACCGCCGGAGCCGCTCGCAAGGACGCGCCCGGATGCGGCATCAGCGATCTCGAAATCGTTCGGACTGCCGAGCAGGACGCTGTCGGCGGACTGAACCACGCCGATGCGCACGTCGCGCCCCAGGGCGACCGGGGTTGGAGCAGGCTCAGGAGCGGGAGCACGCCTGGCCGGCGCGCAGGCGAACGCGGCTGACACGGTGAGAAGAGCGAACCACTGTCGGGGATGCGGAACCGTCATTGGAGGGACCGTTGAAGAGTTCGGAAGCACGTCACGACGGTGGCGACCGAATCAAGAACCTGGCCGCCGCGACGTGCACAAAAAAAGGGGCGAGCTTTCGCTCGCCCCTTTCTCTCCCTGAAGCTGGCGCTACGCCGCGAAGCTGCCGAGCGCGCGTCCGACATCGCCCTCGCGCAGCCGCTTGAGGGCCCGGTCCCGAAGCTGGCGGACCCGCTCACGGGTGACGCCGAGCATCGAGCCGATCTCTTCCAGCGTGTGCTCGCGCCCGCCCTCGAGCCCGAAGTAGAGCTTGAGGACCTTCGCGTCCCGCGGCGGGAGCGTGGACAGCGCGGACTCGATCTCGTCGGTCAGGAAGCGGCTCATCGCCTCTTCCTCGGTGTCGGGCATCTCGTCGGCGACGAACCGCTCGATGAGCGAGCGATCGCCCTCCGGATCCATCGGGGCGTCGAGTCGCACGTCGCCGGTGTTGAGCGCGGCGAGCGACTGGACGACGTCAACGGACAGTCCGGTGAGCTGCGACAGCTCGTCGGGGGTCGGCTCGCGACGCAGCTTCTGCCGCAGGATCTCCGACGCCTTGATGATGCGCGACAGATCCGCCGTGCGGTTCAGCGGAACGCGCACGGTGCGACCCTGGCGCGCGAGCGCGGAGAGGATCGCCTGGCGGATCCACCACACCGCATAGGAGATGAACTTCACGCCCTGATCGGGATCGAACTTTCTGGCAGCAGTCAGCAGGCCGACGTTCCCCTCACCGATCAGATCGATGAGCGGGAGACCCCGGTTCTGGTATTTCTTGGCGACGGAGATGACGAAGCGGAGATTCCGCTTCACCAGCTCCTGCATAGCGTCCTGATCACCCGCCCGGATCTTCCGCGCGAGCTCGATCTCCTCGGTTCCCTTGAGCAGCGGATAAGTGCTGACCTCATAGAGATACTGGTCGAGGATATCGCGCTCCGGCTCGTTCGGTGCGATTCCCTGAGGAGCTGCGCGGCGCCGGCGCTTGGTTTCAGCCATCGGTGTCGGTTTCTCCGGTAACATTCGGTTTGAATTCCTATCCTTCAGTAGCGCCCGCGACGCAGGTCCAGGACGCAGATTCTGTTTGCAACGTGGCTGCCAAGATGCACGTTGCGCCACGACTCAGCGAGTAGCTGGTTCGCGGCGCTTCTCGGCGCTGCAAAATACGGGCTATGGAGTCGTGCGCTAGAGGCAAATCGGTTGACTTCTCTACTACTGCCGGATATCCTTGGAGGTTCCCAAACGGACGTTCTCCGGCGTCCGGATGGGTTTCGTGCCGGGGGCGTAGCTCAGTTGGGAGAGCGCTTGAATGGCATTCAAGAGGTCAGGGGTTCGATTCCCCTCGCCTCCATTGGCTGTGAGCCATTGGCCGTTAGTTTTAGGTCAACAGCCTACGGTCCGTGGCCAACGGCTGCAGCACGCGGGAATAGCTCAGTTGGTAGAGCACAACCTTGCCAAGGTTGGGGTCGCGGGTTCGAGTCCCGTTTCCCGCTCTGAGAGGCAGCGGTTAGCGAATCAGCTGTTAGCGGAAAGCGATGGCGGAACAGCAGCAAAGGACGGCCGCGAAAGGCGGCCGTTTCTGTCGGTTGATGAGGGCGGTTAGCTCAGTTGGTTAGAGCGCTACGTTGACATCGTAGAGGTCACAAGTTCGAGTCTTGTACCGCCCATAGCGGCAGCGGTTAGCTGTTAGCGATCAGCTGGCCGCCTTCCTCACCGCAGTTGCTTTCCGCTAACAGCTGATCGCTAACAGCCGTAGTTCCTGCGCCCGTAGCTCAATTGGATAGAGCATCTGACTACGGATCAGAAGGTTAGAGGTTCGAGTCCTCTCGGGCGCGTAGTCAACACCTGACGGTGCAGCGGGTTATCTGCCACTCGCGCATGCTCTGCGGCCGCGCGGGCTTCCTCTTTAACGGGTGTTGCCGCCTGTCACTCGCTCGGCAGGCCCTCAGCGCAGAGTGCGCTTGGCGTATCTGAACGCGTCGATCGCGCTGCCCACCGAGATGGCAATGGCCGCCAGCGACGCCGGGACGGCGTAGGGCCGCTCTTTCGATCGACGAGTGGTCGTGTACGTGTACTCGTTTCCGAACGGATCGGTGCCCGTCTGCTCTACCGTGGACGTGGTTGTCTGCTGCATGAGCGCAAGAATCAGGGCGGTGCCTACGCCGAGCGAGGTTATCACGCCACGCACAGGCCGGCGCGTGTAGTAGTGACCTGCTCCCGGAAGGACGAGGCCGGTGGCAAGCGCAGTCCGTGGGGAGAACGTTGCGCGACGAAGCGATGCGATTCGGGCAACGATGGCAGCGCGATCGTCCGTCTCCGGCCTGAGCCGCAGGAATTGCTCGAGGTCGCGCACAGCCGGCTCGCTTTCGCCCCGCGCCAGCGACGTCATGGCCCGGTTGTAGTACGGCTCCGCCCACTGCGGCTCCCCGCGGATGGCCGTGCTGAACGCCACATGGGCTTCGGCCATGCGGCCGCTCTCGTAAGCTTCGGCGCCAGCCTGGAATGCCGCGATGACTGCGGCCGTGCGCGGGTCCGTTGCGGGTGTCGCGAGCGCGGCCACGCGGCTGCGTACTTCGGCGGCCTCGGGTGACGATGGTGCGAGGACCAGGAAGCGACAGTACTCCGCCAGGGCCTCGGCAGATGCACGTACCGATTCGTGCGCGCGACCGAGCCGGTAGGCAAGATCAGCATCCGTAGGGTCGAGCGCGGCTGCCTGCCGCAGCTCATCCCGGGCCGTCGCGCTGTCACCCAGGAGCGCAGCTTCCAGCGCCCGTTGCGCCAGCTCGCGCGCCTCGCGGCGCTGTTCGTCCGTGGGCGTTGCAGGATCGACAGCGGACGGACACGGCGTCGAGGAGGAAGTGGGCGGCTGCCCCCGCTTCAGGGGCTCGCGCTGCTGTGGCGCAGTCTGCGCCGCCAGCACCAGCGGAACGAGTTGCAGGCAGCCCAGCACGATGAACTGCACGAGCTTCATCGCGTGATCGTTACCGTGGCGCTGCCTGTTATCCCTGCGGCGGTGGCGGTGATCGTCACCGTGCCTTCCCGTTTCGCATTGACTTCGCCCGAGCCATCAACGCTCGCAACCGAGGGATTGCTGGACGCCCAGGAGAAAGTGAGGCCGCTGATGGGATTTCCCGCCGCATCCGTAGCCTCCGCGGATAGAGAGACCTTCGCGCCGGCCGGGACGGACGTGGACGACGGGGTGATGCGGACAGTAGCCACGGGCCCGGCTATGACGGTGACCGTTGCACTTCCGCTCTTGCCTTCGGCGCTGGCCGTGATCGTGGCTGTTCCTGCAACCGCGCCGGTTGCGACTGCGGTAACGACTCCGGTGCTCGAGACGGTGGCAACCGCTGGATTGCTCGAGCTCCAGGTCACGACTCGGTTCGTAAGGACGCCGCCGTTCTGATCGGTGACTGTAGCTGTGAGTGTCCTCGTCGAACCCGATGCGATCGTTGTCGTGGACGGCTCCACGGTGACCGCCGCAACCGGAGCAAGTGTCGCTGTCACAGTTACCGTCGCCGTGCCCAGCTTCCCCTCGCTCGTCGCAGTAATGATGGCGGTCCCAGGTGCCACGCCCGTGACAACGCCGCTCGACGACACGGTCGCCACAGTCGGAGCACTTGTCGTCCACGTGACCGCACGACCGGTCAGCGTGTTGCCGCCCGCGTCCCTGGTCGTTGCGGTGAGTGCGACAGTGCCCTGCACGAGTATCGTCACAGGGCTCGGAGTCACCGTCACCGTCGAGACCGGAACGGGCGTCACCGTCACGCTCGTCGAGCCGGACCTGCCTTCGATCGTCGCCGTGACGATCGCTGTACCGGCGGCGACGGCGTTCACAACCCCCTGGTTCGTCACGGTCACTACGTTCGTATTGGAGCTCGACCACGTGGCGGTGCGTCCGGTGAGCGCGGCGCCGCCTTCATCACGCGCCGTCGCCGTGAGCTGAGCCGACTGCCCAACCGACACCACGAGCGGGCTGGGCGTCACCTCCACAGCCGCAACGGGGACGAGCGTCACGGTGAGGGTTGCCGCATCGCTTCTCACTTCGCTCGTGGCCGTGATCGTGGCCACGCCGGGAGAGACCGCGGTCGCCAACCCGTTCAGGTCCACCGTTGCCACGGCTTCATTGCTGCTCGACCACGTGACTGATCGGTCGGTGAGCGCAATCTGACTGGCGTCATAGACCGTCGCGCTGAACTGGACGCGGCTCCCCGTGGCCGCCTCCGCCGTCAAGGGGCGCACGACCACGCTCGCAACCGGCACCCTCTGCACGGTTATCGCGGCGATCGCCGACTTTCCGCCCGCGCTTGCCGCCACTTGAGTCGCTCCAGTCGCGAGGCCCGTCACCACCCCTGACGAGGACACGCTGGCGATAGCTGGATCTCTCACCGACCAGACGACCGACACACCCGTGATGGTTTGGCCTGTCGCATCCTGCACCACGACCTGAAGGGGAAGCTCTGCTCCGACGGTGATCGTCGATGTGGGGGGCGTGACTGCCAGCGAGGCGACGACGGTTTCGGCGGTGCCGGTGGCGTCGCTGCAAGCCATCGCGCCGCACGCACCGACCAGCAGGAGCTTCCGCAGCATCCGCTCGGCGGCCATCAGTTCTCGCAGGCCACGCGTTTCGACCGCGCGCATCATCGTCCGCCCGGTGGCTCGACGTAAACGGGGCGTGTACGGTGGACGCGCGTCCCGTCGCCAAGCTGGCCGTCGAGGTTGTAACCCCAGCAGAACGCTTCCCCCGACGCGGTTGCACCGCAGGTATGCGAGCCGAACGCCCGCACCAGGGCGAAGACGTGATCGCGTGCAACCGGCACGGGCTCGTCACGGTCAGTCGTTCCGCCATCGCCAAGCTGGCCGTACGTATTCTGACCCCAGCAGTACGCGGTGCCGTCAGTGGCGATGGCGCACGTATGTACCGCGCCGGCGGACACGGCGACGAATCGCACCGGGGTCTTTACGCGCACCGGCTGGGCCTGGTCTGCCCTGGTGCCATCACCAAGCTGCCCGCGTGTGTTTCGCCCCCAGCACCAGGCCTCGCCCGCCTCTGTGAGCCCGCACGCATGACCGCTGCCGGCTGTGATCGCCACAAACTCGAGATCTGTGCGCACCGCCGTCGGACTGCGCCGGCTCTCGCGCGTGCCGTTGCCGAGCTGGCCCGACGCGTTCTCTCCCCAGCACATGGCGCTGCCCGAGCCATCGAGGCCGCAGGAGAACGACCATCCGAGCGCGATGCTCGCGAACCGCCGGTCGGTGTCAATGGCAACTGGAACTGGGCTGTCGCGGGTGCCGGCGTCGCCCGCGCCGAGCTGGCCGCGCGCGTTCGAGCCCCAGCACCACACTCTTCCCCCTCGATCGAGACCGCATGTGTGAGCCGCACCCGCCTCGAGCGATCGAAAAGCGTGACCGTCGGCAACTTGAACGGGGCCCAGTCGCGCCGTGTGAGAACGGTCGCCCAACTGTCCATTCCCGTTCTCGCCCCAGCACCACGCCGAACCGTCCCGGGTGATCGCGCAACTGTGCGACAAACCCGAGGTGATAGCGGCAAAGCGCAGATCGTCGCCAACGGCCGAGGGCGACGTGTGACGCGTCGTGTTTCCGCTTCCCAGCTGACCCCGGTCGTTTCCGCCCCAGCAGTAGGCCCGACCGCTCGCGGTCACGAGACAGCTGTGCGCGCCACCGGTGGCGATGCTGACACGCGTGGTCGCAGGCGTGGGTCGGCTGGGAGGCGGCGGCGGTGGGGGCGATGGAGAGCTGGCCGTCGTGGCGACAGCCCCATTCGGTTCCTTGGCAACCGACGGCGCGCTGTCGCGTTCCGGCGTCTCGTCCTCCGGCGGGGTCGCAGATGGGTCCTCGATCGCGGCTGCCGGAGCGACCGTATCCGCGTCCGGCGTAGCGGGTGATTCAAGGCGTCCCGTCGAGGCGCTCGCGACGACTACCGGGATACCCGACGGCGTACCAGCCGAAGCAGCAGCCTCGCCGGACGCACCCGCGGCCACGTCCGTGCGCGCCGAAGACACGAGGACCACGACGGCGACCAGTGCGATCACGACGCTCATTCCGCCGCCATACACCAGGCGCCGTCGTGTGGACACCGGCGGCTCTCGTTCGACTGAACCGTACGGGCCATCGTTCGCCGGCAGTTCTGTCAATGTGTCTGCGGCCACCAGTGCCGCCGCCTCTCGAACCGGCGTGTTCGGCCGCACGAACTGCCGTGTCTGATCCGAAAGCGAAGGAACGGGCTGCGCAGCCCGACGCGAGACGAGACCGTCCAGCGCGGCCAGGAACTCGTCCGCACTCTGCCACCGTGACTCGCGGTCCTTCTCAATCGCCCCGGCAACCGCCTCGGCAAGGTCGTCAGGGATGCCGGCGCGCATGTCGCGAACGTCGGGAAGGTACTCATGCTTCTGCTGGTAGATCACCGCGTACAGGCTGGATCCTTCCCACGGGCGCTTGCCGGTGAGCATCTCCCAGCCGACGAGCCCCAGGCTGTAGATGTCACCGCGGCCATCGAGCGATATCCCGTCGATCTGTTCCGGTGCCATGTACGCCGGCGTGCCGATGGCGATACCGCTCATGGTGAGCTGGGTATCGCTCGTCATCGAACGCGCGACGCCGAAGTCCGCGAGCAGCGCGCGGCCGTCCGTATCGATGAAGATGTTCTCCGGCTTGACGTCCCTGTGAACGATGCCCATGGCGTGTGCCGCCTGAAGGGCGCCGGCGATATCGCGAAGGACGGATCGCACCTGCGCGGGAGACATTGGTCCGCTTTCCTGGATCATCTGCTTCAGCGTCTGGCCGCGGACATGGTCCATCACCAGCGCGAGGCCCAGGTCTCCCAGCTCCACCACCGAACGCAGCGCCACCACGTGCGGATGGTGCAGCCCTCCGACGTACCGCGCCTCGCGCGCGAAGCGGGCGAGCGTCTCCTCGTCCTCGACGTATTTCGCGCGAATGAGCTTGATCGCGACGTCCGAACCACTCGATCGCTCGCGCGCGAGGTACACGAGCGCCGTTCCGCCCCGGCCTATTTCGCGGACGATCTCGTAGTCATTCTCCAGGCTCGCCAGGGCAGCCGCAGTCGCATCACCGCTCATCGGCTATCGGGCATGAAAGCGCAGGACGACTTCGCCGAGCTCGAGGCAATCTCCGTCGGCGAGGGGTCGTTCCCCGTTGCCGACAAGAAGCACCTCGTCGTTCACGACGACCGGGTTGGTTTGCGACAGATTGGCCACCCTCCATTCTCCGTCCTGGTACGCGAGGCGTGCGTGGCGGCGGCTGACCGTCCTGGAGTGCAGCGCAACCTGTCCCGGGCTGTCGCCGAGGTCCCGGCCGAGAACGACCTCCGGCCGTTCGCCGGGAGCGCGGACGAAGCGGATCTCCTTATGGCGCGGCTCGCCGGCAAGCACCTCGAGCCGTCCGGGCAGCAGCTCGACGGCGTCATCAGCGGGCCGCCGAAAGCGGACCGTGGGTGACGTGTCAGATTCGCTGTCCGAGGCGACGGCAACGCCGCCTTCAGACAACTGCGTCACGGGGGCGGGCTGGTCTTCGGGCACGTACGCAGGTGTCTGGCTGAACGCGCGTGCTTCCGGGACGCGCGAAGGTCGCTCGGGCGGTGGCACCAGCTCCGGGGCGGGATCCTCTGCAGGACTGGAGGGGTGGAGAGGGTAGATCAGCGGAAACGGAGCCCTGGCCGCCTTGCGCTCCCTTTGCTTCCGCATGGTGACCATGTACGCGCCCGCAATTGCGAGCAACGCCGCGATCACAACAATGAACACCACCACCATAGGCTTACCTGCGTCGGGTTCCAGCTCGCGTCACTTCCCGGCAAATACAGCGGCGCCGGGTAGATATCAGTGGCGATAGAAGGCCAGGTCATCCGGGGCCCTTACGAATAAACGCCTGGCGAGTACGATGTCCAGTTGCAGCAACCACGCCAGCCAGAGCGACGGCTCGGTTTTCCGCAGCGCAGAACCCCTCCTCCGTACCAGGTTCGAGCCCGTTCGCGCTCTTAAAGGCAACCCTCTGGCTGTTCTATTGTTCCGACGGAGGCCGGACACCCATCGAGCACAGGCGCGGCGCGGCTCGCAGCGATCCCGGCGGTGACTGCGGTGTCATGAATCCGCGCTCGATCCGGCACCGGATGATCTGCGCACCGGACAACCCAGTTGCGGCAGCAGGGCGCTGTGGCTCTCCGGTCGCGTTAGCTTTCGTCAGCCACGCGCCCGTAGCTCAATCGGATAGAGCACCTGACTTCGGATCAGGGGGTTGGGGGTTCGAGTCCCTCCGGGCGCGTTATCCGGCAAGCCCCGCCGGTGTGGCAGCATTCCTGCTGATTGTCGGCTTCCGGCATGTTCAGGCTTCTGGAGTCGAGCCCACGCAAACACCGGAACCCGCGAGAGGCCGCCATCAGCCTCGCGGTGCATTCGGTGCTGATCGCCGCGATGGTGTATGCGACCGCGCAGCGCGGAGACGTGTTCATCGCGCCGAGCGGCAAGATGGAGAACATCACCTTCGCCGTGCCGCAAGCGGCGAAACCAGCCGCACCGGCCCCGTCGCCCCCTCGCCCAGCTCCACCCCGCCCCACTCAGCAGGTGACGCAGGCACCGGCACCGCCTGTCCAGGAAGCCGGCATGTCCGACCTGGCCAATGCCAACGTGACCGGAGTCGAGGTCGGCGGGCTGCCGGGCGACCGGGACGCCTACTACGACTATGAGGTCGGAATCGCGGCCGCCACACTCGGCGGCGGAATCCGGCCCCGATACCCCGACGCTCTGCGCCAGTCGCGCGTGGAAGGCCGGGTCGAAGTGGAGTTCGTCGTGGACGAACGCGGCCGGGTGGACATGCGGACCGTGAAGGTAGTCGAGTCCACGCACGATCTCTTTGCCGCCGCCGTGCGCAACGCGCTGGGCGGCATGCGCTTCTCACCGGCCAAGGTCAACGGGACGCCCGTCCGTCAGTACGTGCGCCTGCCGGTGGTATTCAAGCTCCAGGGCTAGCCCGCCTCAGCGGGGCGGGTTTCGCTCGAACGATCCGTACATCGGATTCGGCAGGATGAAGTAGCGGTCGCCGAAAAGGGCGAACGCTGCGCTCCCCTGCTCCCGGGCGCGTTGCGTGAGGCTCGGGAAGTCCTGGATGTTGTCACCCACCCACTGAATGACCTCGAGCGCAGGCAGCCCGCCGCCGGCCGTGCCTGCGCGCACCGACTCGAAGCGCGGGTTCTTGTCGCTCACGCCTCGCCTGCACAGCACCAGGTCCACGGTCAGCCCCAAGCTTCGCAGATTCTCCCGCGTCGGATCACAGACGTCATCCTCCCGATTGGTGACGACGACGACACGCCCGCCAAGCTGCCGGACTGCTGTCACGTAGTCGGTCGCGCCGGGCAGCGCCGTCGCGGCGCGTTCGCGGACCCAGGCATCCCAGGAGAGGGAGTCGAACGACGCGCCGCGCTGGTGGAGACGCTGCTGATACTCGGAGTTGTCCACGAGAGTCTCGTCCGCATCAACGATCACAGCCCATGTGCCGGCGGCACGCCCGCGCGCGAGCTCGGCGAGCCGTTCGCGGGCTGCGCGAAAGCCCTGCACGAACAACGCGTGATGCTCGGCCGACGTGCGCGCCCACAGCAGATCGCGCGGCCACGGCGCCAGCGCCGCGCCGACGGGAGCCGGTGGCGGCACGACAGCAGCCGACGGAGCGCAGGCAAGAATTCCTGCGCTGAGCAGGAGCGAAAGTCCGTGTCGCATTCTAGGATTCCTCGTCGGTGATGGCGCTGCCCGGAAACGGCAAACTTGGAGCCGGAGGAGTGATGGTGCAGCACCCGCAGGTAGAACGCTACTTGCACGACGCGCGCGCGTGACGACCGGTCTCACGCTCGTGGTACTGGTGGCGGCCGCTTTTTTCGCCGCCCATTTCGCTTCGGACAGGCTGGCGAAGCGCTTTCTCATTGTCTCCGGGGCCGAGTACCTCGCCCTGGGCATTCTCCTCGGACCGCTCGTTACCGACATCCTCACGCCCGGCCTGGTCGAAAGCCTGGCGCCCTTTCCGCTGCTGGCGCTGGGATGGATGGGAGTCATCACCGGTACGCGGTTCAACCTCCAGGAACTGGTGAAGATTCCTGCGGTGACTTACCAGGCGGCGGTGCTGGAAAGTGCATTCACTTTCACCACGGTCACTGCTCTGCTTCTCTTCGCCCTGTCGTGGGCATTCGACACAAGCATCAGCGTCGCTGCCCCCGCGGCGATAACGATGGGAGCAATTGCCGTCTCCTCTTCGCGCCAGACGTACAGCGTGGTGAGTGCACACCTCGGCACGACAAATCCTCTGGTACGGCAGCTCGACATTTCAGCCGGGATCAACGCAGTGCTTGCCGCGGCGATCTTTGCCTGGGTATTGAGCGCCTACCACGCCGCACCAGCCGCGTCGGCGAGGCCGCTGACCACAACGGAGTGGATGGTTCTGACGGTCGCGCTCGGCGGAGTCGGCGGTATGCTGTTTCACCTTTTCCTTGGCGCTGAAGCGCACATCGACCGGCTGTTCGTGGCGCTTGCCGGAGCGATAATTCTGGTGAGCGGCGCTGCGGCGTACCTTCAGCTGTCCCCGCTGTTCGCAGGGGTCGCATTCGGCTTCGTGCTCACGAACACATCGCGCCGCCGGTCCGAGATCATAGCGGCGCTTCTGCGGATAGAGCGACCGCTCTTTTTCGTCCTCCTGGTGTTCGCGGGGGCCATGTGGCGCCCGAGTCTTCGGGCGTGGCTCCTGCCTGTGCTCCTGTTTCTAACCGCTCGTGCCGCCGGCAAGATCGGCGGGGCACGGCTGACGGCAAGGACGCTGGGGCTGATGCCTGTACTCGGGCCACACTGGGGATGGGCCCTGCTCGGTCAGGGTGGGATCGCCGTCGCAATCGGCGTGGATTACCTCCAGCAGCAGGCGTTGCCATTCGCGACGATCGTGTTCACTGCGACCATCGCGTCGGTACTGCTTACGGACCTGACGTCCGCGCGCCTCGCGCACTCGGTCGCGAACACCCTCGCCGGCGTCGAGGAAGAGAAGAAATGAGGCGGGCGCTCATACTCGGGTTGCTGCTCGTGGGCATGCAGCTCGTCCTTCCGCTGGGGCTCGCCGGCCACCACTCGCAATCACTGCTCACTTTCGGCTTTCTGATTCTGGCCGCCTACACCGTAGGTGAGATAGCCGTGAGTGTCGGACAGCCGCGCATAGTGGGGTACCTGTTCGCCGGTCTGATTTTCGGCCCATCTCTGCTGAACGTCGTTGGCAGCGACTCGGTGCGCATGCTGGCTCCGATCAACTCACTCGCAATCGCGCTTATCGCGTTTCTCGCTGGTGCCGAGCTCCGATGGGAGGAAGTGAAACCGTACGCCAGCTCGATCGGGAAGATTCTCGCCGCTGAGATTCCGCTGACCTTTGCTGCCGTCGCCGGATTGATGCTGGTGATGCGACCGTTTGTGCCGTTCATGGCCGACGCGCCGCTGTCGCATGCGATCGCGTTCAGTCTCCTCTTTGCCGCCATGGGCGCGGTTCACTCCCCCGCTGTCACCATGGGTATTCTGTCCGAGACCGGCGCGCGCGGACCCGTCGCGCGCACGGTGCTGGGCGTGGTGCTCGTCTCCGACGTCGTGATCATCCTCGTGTTCAGTGCCGCGCTCAGCATTACGCAGGCGCTCGTGCCGCCGACCGAAGCGGGGGAGATGGCGGGAAGCGCGGGCATGCTCGCGTGGGAGCTGGGTGGCGCCGTCCTGGTCGGAGTCCTGCTCGGTGGCGCCATCTCCATCTACATCAGGTTCGTGAAGCGGGAGTTGTTCCTGTTCGCGATTCTGGTCGCCTTTTTCGGGGCGGAGGTCGCTCGGCTGGCCCACGTGGAAACGCTGCTCACGCTCCTGGTAGCAGGTGTGGTTAGCGAAAACGCGAGCCCGAAGGAAGCCGGACTGGCTCTCCGCGGGGCGATGGAGCGCGCGGCAGCGCCGCTGTTCGTGGTTTTCTTCGCGCTCGCCGGCGCCTCGCTACTGCTCAGCGAAATTCTGTCCGTCTGGTACCTCGTGGTGCCGATCATCGTCGTCCGGACGCTGGCCCTCTGGCAGGGCACGAAGCTGGGTGCCCGCTGGGCAGATTCAACTCCCGCCATTCGACGTGATGTCTGGATGGGCTTGATATCCCAGGCGGGCGTCGCGATCGGGCTCGCCACGGTTGTCGGTGAGATATACCCGACGCGAGGAGCGCAGCTCAAATCGCTTTTCCTCGCAACGGTCGCCGTCAACACATTCCTTGGGCCGATCCTCTTCAAACGGGCGCTTACACGCGCGGGCGAAACCGTGTCAGGGGGCATGAGCGGGGCGCCAGCGCCGGCCGCCCACTGATCCGCGCGGCGCTGGTTCTATCGGCGCCCTGACAGCAGTGACCCGAAGAACCCACCGCCGCGGGTTACCTGCTGCAGCATCTCCAGCTCGCCCTTGTCCAGCCACATCCCGCCGCATTTGAGGCACACGTCGATCTTGACCGAGTCCCGCTGCTGCTCCTCGAGCGGTGTCCCGCAACGCGGGCATTTGTTGAGGTCGCTTCCCTGCTTCGCCGCCGCCGCGCGCTCTGCGTCGAGCCGCGCCCGCATCTCGCGAACGAGCTCCGCATCCTGTTTCACGAAATACTCGTCTTCGTTCCTGCTTGGCTTCTCGTCGAGGGCCATGTGATCATGTCTCCGCGAAAGGTCGAAAGGCAGGATAACGAAAGCACCGCCGCCGCGCAGGGCGCCGACCCGCCGCCGGACCGTGCGTCGCGGCCATCGCACAGAGTACCCCGGAGGCTAACGGCAGCTGGTCGGCGCGGGGCGGTTGGGTGCGATGTTTGCCGCTACACACAGCTCGATGGCAACCTTCGTGGAAGCGGAGTGGCGTCACCTGGTGATGGCCCACTACCGCGTCGACGCGGCGCTGCTCGCGCCCTTCGTGCCCGATGGGACCGAGCTGGACGACCTGAACGGGAGCGTCTTCCTGTCGCTCGTCGGTTTTCGATTCCTGCGAACACGGGTGCTCGGCGTGTCCGTGCCGTTCCACCGGAACTTCGACGAGATCAACCTGCGACTGTACGTTCGCCGCACGGTCGGCGGTGAAACCCGCCGCGGGGTCGTGTTCATAAAGGAAGTGGTGTCTGCGCCTGGAGTGGCGTTCGCGGCAAATCTCGCGTACAACGAGAAGTACGAGATCCGTCGCACCCGGAGCCGGGTCCCGCGGCGCGCTGATACGCCGCCGCGGCTGCTCACGTACGAGTGGAAGACACGTTCCGGATGGAACCGGCTGCGGGCGGAAGCGGGTGACGGACCGTTCATCGCGGCCCCCAACTCCCGCGAGCATTTCCTGACGGACCGGCCGTGGGGATATACCGCTCAGCGAAAGGGCGGAACGGTGGAATACCGTGTCCAGCACCCACCCTGGCGCCTGTGGCGGGCGCGGCAGGCGGATGTGCGCTGCTACGCCGCGGAAGTGTACGGGCCCGAGTTCGAGCCGGTGCTCAGCGGCGACGTGTACGACGCGGTGATCGCCGAGGGGTCGCCGATAACGATTTCCACGCCTGCAAGGATTGCCTGACGGGTCCTGAACCGTTCCCTTAACCGCCAATGGCCGTTAACTTTAGATGCTTCGGGGCGTAGCGTAGCCCGGTAGCGCGCCTGCTTCGGGAGCAGGAGGTCGCTGGTTCAAATCCAGTCGCCCCGACTGGTCAAAAAAGCGGTACCCAAGGAAGACAAAACGCCACCGGGCCAGCGAGCCCGGTGGCGTTGTCGTATCCTGTCACTGGATCTCTCGTCCTGGTGAGTAAAGTCCGATGAAGCAGGGCGCCTGTTCGCACATCGGTGCGATTACCGAAGTCAGAAAGCCCGCCCGCGTCGAGTGCGATGAGTGCGTGCCAATCGGCGCCCGCTGGGTACACCTCCGCACCTGCCAGCAGTGCGGCACCACGCTGTGCTGCGACAGCTCACCGAACCGGCACGCCTCTGCGCACGCGCGCAAACGCGGGCACCCGGTGGTTGCGTCAGCTGAGCCAGGGGAGCGCTGGCTGTACTGCTATCCCGACGACGCCGTAACCGAGTACTGACGAGACAGGCGGTCCCCCACGCAGTCTGGACGCGGGCTCGGCGACGATCCGGTCAGGCGGCGCTCAATCGCGGCCTCGCCGTATGGAAGCTAGTTGCGCCCTGGTACGCATGGGCAGCGGCCAGCAGCCTCGCTTCGTCGAACAGTCCGCCGAGGAAGGTGAGAGAAACCGGGGTGCCGTCATCAGCGAAACCGTTGGGAAGGATCACGGCGGGATGCCCGGTGAGATTTGTCGCGACGAGCTGCTGCAATCCGCTCACGGACGTCGGAGAGACGATCACGTCCACGTCCTGAAAGAGACGATCCCACGCCGCGATCGCGCGGCTGCGGAGGCGATTGGCGTTGATGTAGTCAACCGCCGGAATGAAGCGCGCCACCCTGAAGGTGTTCGCCCAGTCGCCGGGTCCCTGCTGCACGAGCTCGGCATCCCGATTCGAGCGGGTGAGCTCGTCGAACGATGCTGCGGCCTCGGCTGTCAGGATGATCCGCATGGCGTCGTACGGCAGCTCGGGCACGTTTACCGGGACCAGGTTCGCGCCGAGCCGGCGCAGAACCTCGAGAGCAGCATCGTCGAACCGCTTGCTGGAGTGGAGGACACGTTGCGGGTCGGCAGGGTCCCGTTCGGGCGTGTCGAAGGCGGCTTTGAAGAAGCCGACGCGCATTGACCGCAGCGGCACCGACGCGTCCCAACGGTAGCCTGCGGCGATCGCATCCCCGTCCCTGCCGTCCGGACCATGAATTACCTGCAGCACGAGCGCACAGTCCTCCACGGACCGGCAGATCGGCCCGAGCTTGTCCATCGACCAGGAAAGCGGCATCGCGCCCGAGCGCGGAACCCGACCGAACGTCGGTCTGAGGCCGGTCACCCCGCAGCGGGTCGCCGGCGAGGAAATCGAGCCGAGCGTTTCGCTGCCGATCGCGAATCCAACGAGCCCCGCCGCCGTCGCCGCAGAGGATCCGGCCGACGAGCCGCTGGACCCCTGATCGAGCTTCCACGGGTTGTTGGTGCGGCCGCCGAACCACACATCGCCCTGCGCCAGCTCGCCGAGGGTGAGCTTCGCGACGAGCACGGCACCCGCTTCATCGAGGCGGCGAACGACCGTCGCGTCATCGTCTATCACCTGATCGCGAAACGGCCCCGCGCCCCACGTGGTCCTGTAGCCTCGCACCGCAAGCAGGTCCTTTGCTCCCCACGGTATTCCGTGCAGCGGGCCCCGCCAGTGGCCGCGCGCCAGCTCGCGATCCATGTCCGCCGCCTGCCGCAGCGCGCGGTCGGTGGTCAGCGACACCACGCACTTGAGCGCCGGATCGTGCTTCTCCAGCCGCGCGAGATACATCCGGGTCAATGCCAGCGAAGTGACCCGGCGCCGTCGGATCAGTTCCGACAACACCGTCACGGGCTGAAACGCCAGCTCGTCCAGGTCTGCCGGCACCGCAGGAAGCGCTACGCGTGAGCGTCGCGGGGACCGGGGGTCCGCGACCGGCGCCGATTTCCCCGGAGGAAGAGGATTGAAACCAATTGCCGGCTGAAGATCGTAAGCAAGGCGCTCCCGGTGCAGGCCGGCGATGCGCCCGGCCTGCCTCCTGAGCCCTTCGACCATCATCTCCCGTTCAGATTGCTCCAGCGTCACCCCGACAAGCTCTTCCGCCGCCGCGATCGTCGCTGGATCGATATCGCCGTTCCAGTCCCGACTGGCCCAGAGCGTGCCCGGCGCGAGGGCGGAACCGACGCCAAGGGTGGAGAGGTATGAAAGAAATGCGCGGCGATCGCAGGGAGACACGTCACTCATTGCCGACCTCGTTGCGTGGGAACCAGCGCCTGCCTCGATGATACCGCCAACCACCACATCCTGCGAAGAAGACCGCCCTATGCGCCGCCGCTCCTGCGCAGGCGGCTAGCTTCCACGGGTCGCACCGCGACCCCCCAACTCAAATCATGAGCATCATGCACTCGAACACACGCCTGCTGTTTCTTGCTGTCACCTGCGTTGCCTGCGCCCCCGTGCCCCCCGCCGGGATCATCACCCCGGTCGGACCCACCACGGCCGGCATCACCCCCGCCGACCTCCGTCTCCGAATGGAGATCGTGGCCGACGACTCCATGATGGGCCGCGAGGCGGGCACGATCTACAACGACAAGGCGACCGATTACATCGCCGCCGAGGCCGCGCGCATCGGCCTCCGCCCCGCCGGGGACAACGGGTCCTTTTTCCAGACAGTTCCGCTCGTCCGGCGGGCCTTCGCGCCCGGCACGCTGTCGGTTGGCGGGCAGACCTTCACGCTGTGGCAGGATTTCCTTCCGCGCGATCAGGGGCCCGGCATGCGCCAGATCTCCGGCGCGCCTACCGTGTTCGGGGGTTCGTGGGCGGGCGATGCCACCGGACTTCTCCCGGCCGCCGATGCCGCGGGCAAGGTCGTCGTCATCAGAGTCCCGCAGGGGTGGCAGGCGAACAGGATCACGCTGACGGGACTCTACCGGAACGCGGCGGGCGTCATCATCGAAAGTCTGGACTCGATACCGCGCCCTCTTCAGACGGCACTCGCCGAGGTGGCCGTAGGATTCGCGCCGGAAGGCGAGCCGACGCCGCTGCCCGCCTTCATGTATGGCACCACCGCGCTCGCGCAGCGGATCTTCGGACGGCCCACCAGTGAGCTGACTGTCGGCGCGACGGGCCAGGCTCTGACCGGCCAGCTCGTGCTCGAGCAGACGGCCGCAGCAGGGAGGCGAAACGTCGTCGCGATCATCGAGGGAACCGATCCCGCGTTGCGCGGACAGTACGTCGCGTTCGGGTCCCACAACGATCACGTCGGATTCACCAGAGCTCCGGTGGATCATGATTCGCTGCGCGCCTTCAACCGGGTGGTGCGTCCGGAAGGAGCCGACGATCCGATGCGGCAGCCGACCGCTGCTGAGTGGCCGCGAATTCGCGCGATACTCGACAGCCTGCGCGCCGTTCGGCCGGCGCGTCCGGATTCGATCTACAATGGCGCGGACGACGACGGTTCCGGAACGGTCGCGATGCTCGAGGCCGCCGAGGCGTTTGTGAGCGCGGCAACGCCACCGCGGAGATCGCTGCTGTTCATCTGGCATGCCGCGGAGGAGTTCGGTCTGTGGGGAGCGCGGTACTACAGCGACAATCCGACGGTGCCGCGTGACTCTATTGTGGCCATGATCAACGTTGACATGATCGGCCGTGGGAGAGCGACGGATCTGGAAGGGGGCGGCCCCGGGTATGTGCAGGCGATCGGCAGCCGGCGTCTGTCGTCCGAACTGGGCAAGATCGTGGACGAGGTGGCAGACACGATGAGCCCGCGCATCGAGCTCGATTACCAGTACGACGCGGCCGGGCACCCGCAGCAGTTCTACTGCCGCAGCGACCACTACATGTACGCGCGTTACGGCATTCCCGTGGCATTCTTCTCCACGGGTGGCCACCCGGACTATCATCAGCTCACCGACGAGCCGCAGTACATCGATTACGACAAGCTCGCGCTCGTGACGAGGTTCCTGCACAGAATCGGCGAACGGCTTGCATCGCAGCCGGCGCGGCCCGTGGTGGATCGGCCACGGCCGGATCCGACCGCACCGTGCGTGCAGTAGTGCGACAGCTCTAGCGCCTACCGGGCGCGGAGCTCCGACATTGTTCGCGAGGGGTCGCGGCGGAAGCATCGCCGCGACCTTTTCCGTTTCAACCTCGCGTCGCAGCCATATTGGCTCGAACGATGATGTGCAGCAGCTCCGCCGTCATGGTATCTGCAAAGATCCGCCCCGGCGACCAGACCGTCCGAAGCCCGGCCAGGGTGCTGAACCGCTGTTCAGCGGCCCGCGTCACGTACACGGCCGCGCCAGGGGGAATAGCGGCCAGCTGGTCTTCATCCGCGACCATTGGGCGGAGGTTCTCAGCTCCTTCCACTCCGCCGTAGATCACCGGCAGCCTCTCCGCAAAACGACGATCCGCGACCACGAAGTAGAGGGGACCGCGACGCAGTGCGTGCAGGACGGGCGCTATGAAGTTTCCCGCGAGTCTCAGCAGCACGATCGGTTTTCCCTCTGCGCGCGCGACGGACTCCAGCAGCTCGCCGTGGAACGCGGTCGATATGACGACGTCCGCGGCGCGAATGCGGATGGCAAGCTCCTCCCGGTCCACCGTGTCCAGATCCACTCCGAACGCGTCGAGTCCGTAATCGGCCCGTGACTCGTAAACGAGCCACGCCATCTGATCCTCGTTGGATTCCACGCATGCGGCCCGCAGACGCTGCCCCTGAAGCGCCTGGCGCACACGCTCGGGACACTCGACGGGTGGAATCCCCGACGCACGAGCGCGACTCAGCAGCTCGACCAGCCACTCAGATATCTGCGGATCGCCCTCGCCGGCGCCCGCGGGCGAAACCGCAACGTACACCCCTGAACGTGGACGAAGCTCCACAAGACCTTCACGCTCCAGCCTCTCGTAGGCGGCACGCACAAAGCGGGGATGGACTGCCCACTCATCCGCCAGCTCGCGCATGCTGGGGAGTCTGTCACCGGTTCGAAGCGCCTCGCGATGGATCTGGCTGACCACGCGACTCCGCAGCCGTCCGAGAATCTCTTCGCGGTTCCTCGCAATGGCTCCACTGGCAACGGCTACCTGCATCGTTCCTCCCCGATACTATCCCGCGCCGCGTCCTTTCGTTTTCCTCGAGTCTTACGGCAATTGCGCTGCGCAACAGCAGGAAGATCCGCCTGAATCAGTTCGCTGTCTTGGCGAAATCTGACCCTCGCAAACAACCGCAACGCGGCTTGAACTATGCGCAGCCCGGCAGAGTGGGAAGCGCGGGCAGTCCGCAACAGCGGAGAATCGACGCGCGCTTCACGGCAGCCGCGCGTTGTCTAACGGAAGGTTTTCGCAGGGCGAGGAGGAGCGATGATGAAGCGATGGAACGTCTGGACCGGAGTCTGGGTCCTGGTCACGCTGGCTGCGGCAGGATGCTCCGGTCGGGAGCCAACGTCACCTGATCCGCAGGTCAACCTGGATCACGTCCCCCAACACGCGAGTGGAAGCGCGTCGGGGCAGGCGATATTCCGGCACGACGACTTTGGCAGCTGGCGGTTCTGGACGGATACGCTGCGGCTGAATGAGGTGGTCGCGACGCTAACGCCGAACCAGGCGCTGGCGCTGGGGCTGAAGGTGGATGTCAATGCGGTACCTGCAGCGGTGCTCGCGGCGGTTCAGGCCGACCCCACTCTGCTCGACGATCCTGCCACGACCCGCGCACTTCTCGGCTTCAACGCGGTGGTAGGGATCTCAGCGCTTGTCGCCGGTGATCAGGTAACGCGACTCGGCGTCACCTGCGCGCTGTGTCACTCGACGGTGGACAACGCTTCCGGAATCGGCTCGCGCCTCGATGGCTGGCCGAATAGGGACCTCCAGGTAGGAACCATCATCTCGGTCGCGCCCGGATTGCCGGCCGCGCTGAAGCCATTGTATGCGTCGTGGCCCGCCGGCTTCTACGACGCGCGGTTCAACTTCGACGGGATCAGCGCCCCCGTAGTGATTCCCCCCGCGTACGGTCTTCGCGGCGTGGGCCTCGAGACGTACACAGGTGACGGCCCGATCTCCTACTGGAACGCCTACGTCGCGGTCACGCAGATGCACGGCCATGGATCGTTCTCTGACCCGCGCCTTGGCATCAACATCGTGGTCCCGCGGCAGGAAGACGAAGTCACGCCCAAACTTCCCGCGCTGCGACAGTACCAGTTCTCGCTCGACGCGCCGCGCCCGCCCGCCGGGAGCTTTGACGCTGCAGCTGCTCAACGCGGCCAGCTGCTGTTCAGGACTACGGCGACGTGCTCCCGCTGCCACGTGGGACCCGCTTTCACGGATCACGGCAGACTTCACGCGCCTTCCGAGACGGGAATGGAGCCACTGCACGCGCAGCGAAGCATCACCGGGGAGTACCGGACCATGCCGCTGCGCGGTGTGTGGCACCGCGCCCCTTACTTCCACGACGGAAGTGCGCTGACGCTCGAAGCCGTTGTCGGGCATTACAACACGGTGCTCTCCCTCGGGCTGACCGCATCACAGAGATCAGACCTGGTGGAGTATCTGAAATCACTCTAGCTGCGCCACGGCGGTCCAGCAGAGGCAGAGCCTAGGCACGGCCGCGAACCTTCGCGAACCACCACCGGAGGCCCACAAACAGGAAACGCCAGTCGTGGAAGAACTCGGGCGGCTTCCCTTCCACGGCGTGTCCGACGAACTGGAAGATCCAGCCGATCACGAAGAGGGCGAGCCCCCACGGCCAGAGGGAGTGCCACCAGATCGAGGCGAGCAGCACGACCAGCGACACCACGATCAGCGGTATTCCAATGGTATGGCAGAAGCGATTGACCGGATGCTGGTGACTCTTCGCGTACTGCGCGACCCACTCTTCCGACGATCTGCCGCCGAGCATGCGCACCCCGCTGTCAGAGTATGTTGGAAATATGGTGCAGCCTCCGTCGGTCGCGCTCGCCCTGATCTTGTCGATCGGCGCCGGTGCCGGGCTCCCGCAGCAGCCGGGCGGCCCAGGCCCGCGCCGACCGGCTGCCGCTGACAGCACGATCGTCTCCAGTGTTCGGGACTCCGTCGTCAGGCAGCTGGATGAGATCGTCGTCACGGCAGCCGGAATGCCGACACCGATCGGCGACGCGGCATACGCCGCCGCCCGAAACGGGCCGGACGTCACGCGCCGCGCGCGAGCGGGGCTCGGCCTGAGCGAGCCGCTGCACGCGATCCCCGGCGTACAAGTGGACAACCGGTACAACCACGCTCTGGGTGAGCGGATAACAGTTCGTGGCTTCGGTGCCCGCACCCAGTTCGGCGTGCGCGGTGTGCGCGTCATCGTTGACGGAATTCCCGCGACCATGCCCGACGGGCAGACCACGCTGAACCACCTCGACCTCGGCACCATCGAGTCGGTGGAAGTGATCCGCACACCGATGGCCGCGCTGTTCGGGAACGCATCCGGAGGCGTGATCGCCGTGCGGACGGCCCCGCCACCCGACGCTCCGCTCGCAATCTCGAGCCGGCTCGTGACCGGCTCGGACGGGCTGATGCGCCGCCAGGGCGGCGTGGGGGGCACGACCGCCGCCGGCAGCTACCTCCTGCACGCAGGGCGGCTCGACTACGATGGATATCGCGCGCACAACTCGGCCGAGAACAGATATTTCGCCGCAGGCACCCAGTCGAATCTCGGACCGGCTTCGTTTGCGCTGACGTTTCACCACGTGAGCTACGACGCGCTCAACCCCGGCGCGCTTCCCGACTCCCTCCTGCGCCGCGACCGGACCGCGGCGTTTCCGCTCAACGTCGCACAGAAGACCGGCGAGTCGGGCCGGCATTCGCAGGCCGGGGCGAGCGTCGAGCGTCCGGTTGCCAGTTACGTCCTCGCCACGTCCGTCTATTTCGTCCGGCGAAAGCTCGACAACCCGATTCCCCCGAGGATCATCCAGTTGTCCAGGCGCGCGGGCGGCGCACGCGTCAGCCTGGGCACGGCGAAAGCCGAATCGGCGCGGCTGGCGTGGGACGCGGGATTGGAGACAGCGGTTCAGCAGGACGACCGACTGAACTATGCGAACGTCTCCGGAGCGCCCGGCGAGCTCACGCTGGACCAGGCAGAGCG
>DASUUI010000130.1:0-2655 GCA_036374155.1 Gemmatimonadaceae bacterium
GAAGGTCCGCCGCGAGCGGATGGGCCACATCGAGCTCGCCGTTCCGGTCGCGCACATCTGGTTCTTCAAGACGCTGCCGTCGCAGATGGGCTACCTCCTCGGGATGACGCTCCGCGATCTCGAGAAGGTGATCTACTACGCCGGCTACGCGGTCACCCGCCCGGGACAGCAGGACGTGAAGATCGGGCAGCTCCTGGACGAGGAGGAGTACCATCAGCTCCGTGAGCGCGCCCGCGAGGAGAACGATCAGGACTTCCAGGCCGACATCGGCGCGACCGCCGTGCGCACGCTGCTGCGTGAGCTCGACGTCGATCCCGACCACGGCGGAGTCTGGAACACGGACAACAAGGGGCTCGACCGGCTGGCCGAGACGCTCCGCGCCCAGGTTGCGAACGAGACGAGCCAGCACCGGAAGAAGCAGACGCTGAAGCGCCTGAAGGTCATCGACGCGATCCGCAATTCGGCCACGGGGCCGGCGGAGCGCAACCGGCCCGAGTGGATGATCATGGACGTCGTCCCCGTGATCCCGCCGGACCTTCGCCCGCTCGTTCCGCTCGACGGTGGCCGCTTCGCCACCAGCGACCTGAACGATCTCTATCGCCGCGTCATCAACCGGAACAACCGGCTGAAGAAGCTGATGGAGATGCGGGCGCCGGAGGTGATCCTGCGCAACGAGAAGCGGATGCTGCAGGAGGCGGTGGACGCCCTCTTCGACAACGGGCGCCGCAGCAAGGCGATCCGCGGTCGCGGCAAGCGTCCGCTGAAGTCGCTTTCGGACATGCTGAAGGGGAAGCAGGGCCGCTTCCGGCAGAACCTGCTGGGCAAGCGCGTGGACTACTCCGGCCGTTCCGTCATCGTCGTCGGACCGGAGCTCAAGCTGCACCAGTGCGGACTGCCCAAGGCGATGGCGGTCGAGCTGTTCAAGCCGTTCATCATCCATGAGCTGGAGAAGCGGGGCGCCGCCGAGACGGTGAAGCGCGCCAAGAAGATCGTCGAGCGCGACGATCCCAAGGTGTACGAGGTGCTCGAGGACATCATCCGCGACCACCCCGTCCTGCTCAATCGCGCCCCCACGCTCCACCGCCTGGGCATCCAGGCGTTCGAGCCGGTGCTGGTCGAGGGGAAGGCGATCCGGATCCATCCGCTCGTCTGCGCCGCGTTCAACGCGGACTTCGACGGCGACCAGATGGCCGTGCACGTGCCGCTGTCGTTCGAGGCGCAGCTCGAGGCGCGGGTGCTCATGCTCTCGAGCAACAACATCCTCCTGCCGTCGAACGGCCGGCCCATCGCCGCGCCGACACAGGACATCGTCATGGGCTGCTACTGGCTCACGAAGGATCCGCCGAACTTCCAGGAGGCCTTCGCCGCCGAGAAGGACGACGGGGACCGGCTGCCGCGCTTCAGCAACATCGGCGAGGTGGAGATGTCGCTCGCCCACAAGGCGGTGACCTTCCACTCCGCGTGCTGGTTCTGGTACGACCCGTCGGGGATGGGTCCCGGCGAGGATGGCAAGCCGCGCAAGCCGCGCTGGGTTGAGACCACCGTGGGGCGCGTCATCTTCAACTCCGTCGTTCCCGAGCAGCTCGGTTACTGGAACCGGACGATGGGGAAGAAGGAGCTCGGTGACATCGTCTTCACCGCCTATCGGCAGGTTGGCCTGGGACGCACCACCGTCTTCCTCGACGCGCTGAAGGATTTCGGGTTCCGCTACTCGACCTTCGGGGGTGTGTCCGTCGGGATCGAGGACATGGAGGTGCCGGCGGAAAAGGAGCAGATCCTTCGCGAGGCCGAGGAGGACGTGTCGCGGTTCACCCGCGCCTACGCCAACGGCGTCATCTCCAATGGCGAGCGCTACAACAAGGTCATCGACACCTGGACGCACGCCAACAACGACGTGGCTGACGCGATGGTGCAGCGGCTCGCGCAGTCGCGGGGCGGGTTCAATCCGGTCTACATGATGATGAACTCCGGCGCCCGCGGATCGCGCGACCAGATGCGGCAGCTGGCCGGCATGCGCGGCCTCATGGCGAAGCCGCAGAAGAAGCTGACCGGCGGCATCGGCGAGATCATCGAGAGCCCGATCAAGTCGAACTTCCGTGAGGGGCTGACGGTGCTGGAGTACTTCATCTCCACGCACGGCGCGCGGAAGGGTCTGGCCGATACGGCCCTCAAGACGGCGGACGCCGGCTACCTCACCCGCCGCCTCGTGGACGTCGCGCAGGACGTGACGATCAGCGAGGAGGACTGCGGCACGATCCTGAGCCTGGAAGTGTCGGCCCTCAAGGAGGGCGAGGACGTCGTGGAGCCGCTCAAGGACCGGATCGTCGGCCTGGTGGCGGGCGAGGACGTGGTCGACCCGATCGACAACGAGGTGCTGATCGAGGCGGGCACGCTGATCGACGAGGAAGCCGCGGACGCGATGGAGGACGCCGGCATCCCGAGCGTGCGCGTGCGGTCGGTGCTCACCTGCGAGAGCCGCCGCGGACTCTGCCGGCAGTGCTACGGCCGCAATCTCGCCACGATGGAGATGGTGGACATCGGCGAGGCCGTGGGCATTCTCGCCGCGCAGTCGATCGGCGAGCCGGGCACCCAGCTGACGCTGCGTACCTTCCACATCGGTGGTACCGCGGCCCGCATCGCGGCGCAGACGCAGCG
>DASUUI010000131.1:0-35310 GCA_036374155.1 Gemmatimonadaceae bacterium
AAGCTCGCGACCACGTTGCGATAGACGTCCTCCTTCGTGAACACGCCCGCCGGATCGATCGCCCCCGTCGTGAGGTGGAGTATGTGCAGCACTATGAAGATCAACAGCAGCAGGCCGCCCCAGCGCATGGAGCGCGACCCCCAGGTGGAGGTCTGCGGCTCGCGCTGCGCATAGCCGATCGGTCGCGCCGCCCTCGCCTGCACGGTCAGCTGCCACGCGGCCAGCACGTGCAGCACTACGGCAGCGATGAGGATCGCGCGCACACCCCACAGCAGCGCGAGATTCCCCTTCAGCGTGGCCGCGTACTGGTTGATGGCCGCGGGCCCGACGAAGACCAGGAGATTTCCCGCGGAGTGCGCGATCACGTAACCGATCCCGATCGCGCCGGTCACGGCCATCACGGCTTTCTTCCCGACCGTGGACCGCCAGAAGCGAAACGCTCTCACCTAACGGGTCGCTCCCGGCTTGCGTCCGCCAACCCTGGTCGCACGGGTCGCCTGCCCTGTGCGAAGGGGTGACATCCCGATCGCAGCCGGCGGAAAATCAACCGCCAGGCTATATGCGCCCGTCTCACCCTCGAGAGCCGAGCTCGCCGAGATGAGATAGAAGCCGGAGATCGCCGCAGTGTGAACGATCTGCGCGTCCGTCGTCGCGTCCGTGGCATCGTCGTTCTCCGCCACAACGCCACCACCCGGGCCGAGCAGCAGAAGGTAAGCGTCGAACTCCTGCGAGCTCTGGCGTACCCGGAGCTGGCTGCCGGCTGAGAGGTAGATGAAGAACTGGTCGTCAAAGTACGGCGGCTCGAGGAGACAATCCGTGTCGCTCAGAGTCTGCTGCGTCGTCACGCCGCGCTCGATGAAGGTCAGATCGCAATCCTCCGCTGATTCGGCGGCGGCCTCGACGCGGAGCGTGTAGGCGCCGCTCATCCCAGGGCCGAACGACGTCGCAGTGATCGTGTGCAGGCCCGCGGCCGGCAGGATCCTGATACGCGAATTGGTGGTGGTGACCGCGGGCGCGTCGTCGTTGGCGGCCACCGGCGCCCCGGTCGCGCTGGCGACACCGAGGAACGTGTCGAAGTCGAGCGAGCTGAGCGTGATCTCGACGGACTGCCCCGCCCCTGTCGTCAACGAATAGTGATCCGCGAAGGCGCCGGAGATGACGCAGTCACCAGACGCGAGGGCCGCCGTCGCCACGTCGCTTACCGCGATCATGGTCCTGACCTCGCACACGTTCGCTTGCGCCTGGGCGCTGAACACCACCGACTCCGACCCCGTCATGGATGCAGTCAGGGTGTGCGTGCCCACCGCAGGGCCGAGAACCCAGCTCCCGGAGCTGGCCGTTCCGCTTGCGTCCGTCGTGGCACTGGCGTTGGCGACAGCGCCGCCGCCCGAAGTGACCTGGAAAGACACGGTTGCGCCCTGTACCGGCGTGCCGTCCTGGTTCAGAACCCGCACCGCTGGCGTCGGGGAAACCTCAGTGCCCACCGTGCCGCTCAGCGACGTAGCGGTCGTCGCGGAGAGCGTCGCTGTGCTGCGCGGCTCGGTCGAGCTGCCACAGCCGCCGAGGATGCCGGCGGCTCCGGCTGCGATCGCCAGGGACGTGAGCGCGCGGCGTGGCATTGGGCCCAAATATAAACGGCGGGGCCGAAGCCCCGCCGTTCCCTGTGCAGCGACTGGAGAGACGCTCAGCATCGAGCGCCTCTCCAGAACCGAGACTTACGGAGCCGTGAAGCTCGCGTTGTACGTACCGAACATCCAGGGATCCGGCACGCCGGTCGTGAGACCGAAGGCGGTGAAATAGACCCTGTGGAAGCCGGTCGTCGCGGCCGTGTAAACGAACTCCTCAGGAGCGAGGAAGGCACCGTCGCGGAACGTCCGCACGTTCGTGGGCGAGAAGACCACGATCATTGCGTCCATGTCGCCAACCGCGGCGCCAGTCGGCTCCATCCGGATGCGAACCTGCTGTCCAGCCGTCAGGTAGATGTTGAACTGGTCGGCCGGGTATGCACCCGATCCATCGTACGGAGCGCCGTAGAACGGCGTCGTGCCCGGAGTCGAGCAGTCGGATGATGTGAGCTCCTGTGCCAGGTTGGCCACACCGAGCTGAACGAACGTCTGAGGACCGCAAGCGGTGGCCGCGCTCGTCGTGTTCGTGATCGAGAGCGTGTAGCTGCCCGTGGCGCCGGCCGGGGTGGCAATGGCGCCAACCGTGACCAGACTCGAGGTCGATGGGATGAACCTGAGCTCCGAGTTGGTGTTACCGGAGGGACCGCCGACGGCGTTGTCGTTCGAGGCCAGCGGACCGAGGCCCGGGGTCGTGACGTCAACGCGGGCGTTGAACTGAGTGGAGTTCAACGTCACGAGGATTGCCTGCCCAGCCGTCGTCGTATAGGCGTAGTTGTCTCTGAACAGGCCGTCGATCACGCAACCCGTGTTCGTGATGGTGCCGGCTGTCGGGTTGGAGAAGGGGAGCGTCGGACAGGCGATGACCGTAAAGGTCACATTCACCGGTCCTGCCGTTGCTCTCACCGTCTGAACACCGGCGGTGGGGCCCAGCGTCCACGCCGGAGCGGTGGCAACGCCCTGGGCGTTGGTGTTGACCGTGACGCTTGTCTGACCGCCAAGCGTGCCGCCGCCCGAGATGACCGCGAACGTCACCGGGCTGTTGACGTGAATCTGATTGTAGAAGTCCGCTACGCGGACGGAGAGCGCGACCGGTACCACGTCGAACGGCTGGAGAATCTGCGTCGTCCACCCGAGCTGCGTGATCTTGTTAGCCGGGCCGACGCCGGTGTTCGACGTGAACACTATCGGAGCAGCGCCTTCCACAGTCGCCGTGACGGTCTGCACGCCGGGGTGCGGACCAAGCGTCCAGACTCCCGCGGACGCGATGCCGTTGGCATCCGTCACGACGTCGGCGAACTGTACCGACCCGAGTCCGGAGGTCACACGGAACTGAACGATGGCGCCTGCGACAGGTGCACCGCCGGGACCGAGCACACGCACTGTCGGCGAGATGGACGCCGCGGTTCCTGCAGCGCCGCTGATGGTCGTAGCAGTAACCGCCTCGACGGCCGAAGCCGTTACGGTCGGATCTGTCGAGTCATTACAGGCTGCAATAGCCACTGACCCGAGCAGCACGAAAGCCGCGCGATGCCACAATTTGTGTTTCATGCACCCTCTCCCTCTAGGAATGAACTGGTACGCCGCGACACCAGAAGGGCACCGCGCGTGGGACAAAACGAATATGGCCTCGGGTAAACGGACGGCGCTAGGGCTCTTTTGCGCCGTCACGCCGTCAGCGGGCCTAAGGTAGTACCGGATCG
Organism: Gemmatimonadaceae bacterium; assembly: GCA_036374155.1. GTDB lineage: Bacteria > Gemmatimonadota > Gemmatimonadetes > Gemmatimonadales > Gemmatimonadaceae > DASUUI01. The sequence continues at coordinate 3,326 of DASUUI010000131.1, forward strand.
CCCCGCGCGCGAGGCCAAGCCGCCCGGTCCCGCAGAGTGATCCCGACCGTCCGCTAGCCCAGATTCACGGCGCGCATCGGCTCGCGAACCGCCTCCGCGCTCTTCTCCAGCGCCGCACGCTCCCCCGGCGTCAGCTCGACCTCCAGGATCTTTTCGAGCCCGCCCCTGCCCAGCTTGCACGGCACCCCGAGAAAGAGCCCGGACAACCCGTACTCGCCCTCGAGCCATGCTGCGCAGGGCAACACCCGCTTCTGGTCCAGCACGATGGACTCGACCATCTGCACCGAGGCGGCGGAGGGCGCGTAGTAGGCCGAGCCGGTCTTGAGGTGCTTCACGATCTCCGCCCCGCCGTTGCGGGTCCGGTCCACGATCGCGTCGAGCGCGGCCTGGTCGAGCAGCTGCCTGACCGGGATGCCGCTCACGCTGGTATAGGAAACCAGCGGGACCATCGTGTCTCCGTGGCCGCCAAGCACCATCGCCTGGATGTCCCGCACCGACACGTCGAGCGCTTCTGCCAGGAAAGCCCGGTAGCGGGCGGTGTCGAGAACCCCCGCCATCCCGAGCACGCGCTCGCGGGGAAAGCCGGTGACCTCCTTGGCGACCCACGACATCACGTCGAGCGGATTGGAAACGATGATGAGAATGGCGTCGGGCGACGTGCGCCTGATGTTCTGCGCCACGTCCTTCACGATGCCGGCGTTTGTATTCAGCAGGTCGTCGCGTGACATGCCGGGCTTGCGCGCAATCCCGGCGGTGATGACGACGATTTCGGAACCGGCCGTTTCGTCGTAGCCGTTGGTACCCACGACACGCGAATCGAACAGCTCGATCGGCGCCGACTGCCACTGATCGAGCCCCTTTCCCTGCGGCACACCCTCGACAACGTCCACCATTACGACGGTTCGTGCGAGCTCCTTCTCGGCTATGCGCTGCGCCGCCGTGGCGCCCACGTTTCCGGCGCCGACTACAGTGATCTTGTTGACCATCGGTCTCTGGTTGAGCGTGAGACTGAAAGCTAATCAGCTCGTGCGGCGGGAAACTCGGGACGCAGCGTGATCCGGCGGATCTGCCCGAGATGTCGCTCGGCGTGCAGCGCCTGCAGCTCGAAGGCGTCGCCGAGATTCAAGCGGATCAGCCGCGATGCCGGCGAACGGGTTCGCGCGCGGCGAAGGTCCACGTCCGCTGCGCGGTCGAGTTGCGCTGAAAGCTCGGAAAGCGTTCGCGTGAAGCCATCGAGCGGTTGCGGGCGGACCACGGGTCCCGGACGCCACACGCGCGGAGCCCTGGCCTTCCGCGGGCTGAGCATCGCATGCTCGAGCAGGCGGCCAGCCAGGCTCGGGCGCCACTCGGACGTCGCCGTTCGCCGGCGACGTGGACGGTGGTCGAGGCAGGCGCGGATCTCCGTCAGGTACTGCTCGTTGGTAAGCGTGAGGTGCTCCAGCACCTGCGCCACCCCCCAACCGCCATCAGGCGGAGACCACGCGAGCTGCCCGCGAGTCAGCGGCCCGGCGAGCTGTTCCGCGTCAGCGGCCGCCTGAGAGTACCTCGACCGGCAGGATGCGATGAGATCCGCCTGGGTCCTCACTCCGACTCAGCCGCCGACCTGTGACAGCGCTCGAAGGCCCCCGACCCTCATCTGCAGCAGCTCGTGCTCCAGCGGCTTGTCTGCGAGGGCCTGCCTGAAATACGGCTCCAGCGGCTGGCCGGCGCGCAGCGGAGTGCGCAGATCGACTTCGTGCTCGCCGAACAGGCACGTCCGCAGCCTGCCGTCCGCGGTCAGGCGCACACGATTGCACGATCCGCAGTACGTGTGCGTCATCGGCGTTATCGTGCCTATGGTGCCGAGCGCGCCCGCGAGGCGGTAGTAACGGGCGGGACCATTCCCTCGCTCCGGCCCGATCGCCGGCGTCAGCGCGCCGAGCGTCGCAATGCGCGCCAGCACCTCGTCGCTCGGCACTATGTGCCCGGGCGACGCCTCCGCCAGCTCACCAACGGGCATCAGCTCGATGAACCGCACGTGCAGCGGGCGATCGAATGTGAGGCGCGCGAAGTCCTCGATCTCGTCGTCGTTGGTCCCGCGCAGCAGCACGACGTTGATCTTCACTGGAGCCAGGCCGGCAGCGAGAGCGTCCTCAGCCGCAGCGAGTGGGGAGAACTCGACGTTGCGTCGCGCAATCGCCCTCACTCGCTCCGGCCGAAGGCTGTCGGCGCTGACGTTCACCCGGTCCAGCCCGGCGGCGCGGAGGTCACTGGCAAGCGAGCGCGTGAGGCGCACGCCATTCGTGGACAGAGCGATGTCCTCCACCTGTTCGACAGCGCGAATGCCCGCGATCAGTCCGGACAGGCCCGGGCGAACCGTCGGCTCCCCACCCGTGATTCTGATCCGCCTGAGTCCAAGCGGCGCGAGCTGCCGCACGACGGACACGATCTCCTCATCGCTAAGCAGCTGCTCACGCAGGAGCCATGGCAGGCCCTCCACGGGCATGCAGTACCTGCAGCGCAGGTTGCACCGATCGGTGACGGAGATTCTGAGGTATTCGATCAGCCGGCCGTGCTGATCACGCAGAGCGGTCACGCGGCAGCACCTGCGGCTTCGCTCATGGCGCTGCTGCCACCGACCCACTCGCGCGTGCCGTCGGCGTAATGCTCCAGCTTCCAGATCGGGAGGCGCTTCTTCAGCTCCTCGATGACGTACTGCATCGCGCCGATGGCATTGGCCCGGCGGGCGTGGGCTGCGGCGATTGCCACAGCAACATCACCGACCATTAGCGTGCCCACGCGGTGCTCGACGGCCAGCGCCGGCTCGCCGAACCTGTCGCGCGCCTCGGCGACGATCAGCGCAAGCTCACGCTCCGCCATCGCCTGGTAGCAATCGTATTGCAGCCCCGTGACAGCTCTGCCGCCATGCTGATCGCGCACAGTGCCGACGAACGAGCAGATCGCCCCGCGCGCGGGAGAAGCGACCTCGGCGAGCAGCGTCGCAGGATCAATCGGCCGATCAACGAGGTCAGCGCGCGCGTGGGACATATGTCGAATGATTGGCCCTGCGCGTGCGCGACGCCAGTGCAGCGGGGGCGGGGTGAGAGGTATCCCGGCGCAGCGAGCGCGGGCGCGACCAATACTGCGGGGGCCGGGGTGAGAGGTATCCCGGCGCAGCGAGCGTGGGGCGTAGCAAGAGACCGCGGGCGCGCGCAAACGTCAGCGTAGACGCAATGGAGGTCGCCCGCCCGCGGGCTCGCAGCGTATAAGCCCCGAGCTCGCGAGCACGGGATGCCTCTCACCCGGCCCTCAGGGCAGCTACGCGCTACCCGCCCGCGACCGGCGGAATCACGGCGACCTCGTCTCCCGGATGCAGAATCTGCTCGTACGAAGCGTATCGCTGGTTGACCGCGACCATCGGCCGCGGCGGCAGTCGCTCCGCGCCCGGCATCGATCGTATCGCCGAGACCAGGTCGGCGACGGACGCTCCGCGAGAGAGGCAGACCTCGATCGAGCTCGCGCCGAACGATTCCGCGTACGAGGCGAAAAGCAGGGCCGTCACTGGGAGAGGAGCGTTCATCCTGGCGGAAGGATGTCATGAGAGAATCGCGCGTGCACCATCACTCTATGCACAACGCCGCCGGAGTGTTCCCCGGCGGCGTTTCGCGAAGCCCGATCAGCGGTCGTTGTCGTGGCCGTTGTCGTCGTCGTCGTCGAAGTCGTCTTCGTGGAGATGCTCGGGGACCTCCAGATGGGCGACCATCGCGCGCAACTCCTTGCTGGGCTTGAACACAGGCACCGGCCGGGCGGAGACCTCCACCGGATCGCCGGTGCGCGGGTTACGGGCCATTCTCGTCTTGCGCTGCCGGATCTTGAAGGTGCCGAACCCCCGCACCTCGATGTTGCGCTGCTCGCTGAGCGCCTCCTTGATGGCGTCGAGGAACGCGTCAACCACGCGGGCGCAGTCCTTCTTCGAGATCATTGGCCCAGCCGTCTTGGCTATCTGTGCCGTGACGTGCTCGACCAGGTCAGCCTTGGTCATTGCCATTTGGGCCGTCGTCCTGGGGGGCTAAAAGTCGCTCGAAGCTAAGAGTCTTTCTCGTTGTGTGTCAAGCGCTTGCGCGATTCCACCGCTTCCAGGAACTCAGCAAAGAGGGGCCTCGCGTCGTGCGGCCCCGGGGCTGCTTCAGGGTGATACTGCACCGCAAACACGGGGAGATCGCGGTGCCGGACACCCTCGATCGTGCCGTCGTTGAGGTTGACGTGCGTCACCTCGAGATCGGGAGCGCCGGGAACCTCGGACTCGGTGCCCTTCACTGCGAAACCGTGGTTCTGGGAGGTGATGAGCACGCGCCCTGACTCGACGTCCTTCACTGGATGATTCCCGCCCCGGTGCCCGTACGGCATCTTCTCCGTGGTCGCCCCGAAGCTCAGCCCTATGAGCTGATGACCGAGGCAGATGCCGAACATCGGCAGCCCTTCGCCCGCGAGCTGCCGGATCGTTGCAGGAGCGTATTCGACGGCGTCCGGATCACCCGGGCCGTTCGACAGAAATACGCCGTCCGGGTGCAGAGCGAGAGCCTCGTCGGCGGGCGTCCTCGCGGGGAGCACCGTGACGCGGCAGCCGCTCTCATCGAACAGGCGGAGGATGTTGCGCTTGATGCCGTAGTCGTACGCCACGATGTGGTACGGCGCGCGCGGGTCACCCCAGCTGTACGGCTCGCGCGTCGTGACGACCGACGCGAGATCGAGCCCCTCCATCGAGGGGCAGGCATCGAGCACCGCCAGCGTCGCCGCGTCAGGCGCTTCGCCGCTCCCGATCACGCCACGCATCACCCCCACAGACCTCAGGTGCCGCGTGAGGCGCCTGGTGTCAACCTCTGATATTACAGGTATTTGCGCTTCTAGGAGCCACGACAGAAGGTCGCCCGTCGCGCGCCAGCTCGAATAGGTGCGCGACAGCTCGCGCACGACCACGCCGGCAACCTGCGGCCTGGCCGACTCCGGGTCCTCGGTGTTGACCCCGTAGTTCCCGATCTGGGGCGCGGTCATGACCACTATCTGGCCGCTGTAGGAGGGGTCGGTGAACACCTCCTGGTACCCGGTCATGTTGGTGGTGAAGACGACCTCCGCCGCGGAGGGGTCGCCCGCCGTCCAGATGCGACCGCGAAAAAGGGTTCCATCTTCCAGCAGAAGGAACCCCCTCTCACCCTCACGCGGTTCTACCGGCAACGCGTTACGGCTGCGGAGGCGGCGTTTGCGGTGCTGCTCCCGGCGCGGCTCCCGGCGCGGCTCCCGGTGGAGCGTCAGGCTGCGGGGCGGGCGACAGCGGGACCGCGGGGGCTGGGCCCGTGGGCGCAGGCTGCGGTGCGGTCGCGGGGGCCGCCGGCGTATCGAGGACCGAAGTTGGCACGCGCGTGCGCGTGGACATCAGCTGCAGCACGAATGCGAGGAAGATGAAGATTCCGCCGCACCACCAGGTAACTCTCGTCAGGAGATTGCCTGCCTGGCGCATTCCGATGAACGCCTCGGCGGACGAGCTGGCGCCACCAAATGCGGCTGCCATTCCGCCACCCTTGCCAGCCTGCATGAGCACGGCGAGGGCGAGGATGATGCTGTCAATTATCAGGAGAACGAGCAGGAACGTGTACACTGTGACGACGTTGGTGGTGAGCGCAGACGACCGCGCCCGGGATCACTAGCTCAGTCCGGCGCGCGCAACCTCTAAATCTCGGCAGGACAGCAGGTTAAGGCAAGGGTGCTACTCTTCAGCCGCGGCCTCCTCGACCGCAGTCCGCGAGATCGCGCTCCAGGTCCCCGGCTGGAGGCTGGCCCCGCCGACGAGGACGCCGTCCACATCAGGCGCATGCAGGAGCGCGGCAACGTTGCCGGCGGTGACACTGCCGCCGTACAGAATGGGCGCACCGGCGCCGCGGTCGCCGAGCACGGAGCGCAGCTCCGCGCGGATGTGCTGGTGCATCGCACCGGCGTCCTCCGGCGTCGCGTTCTTCCCCGTTCCGATTGCCCACACGGGTTCATACGCGAGGAGAAGCCCACCTCCCTGCTGCAGACTGGCGAGACCCGCTCGGAGCTGGCGCGAGACGACGGCCTCGGCCTCGCCGCGCTCCCGCTCATCCAGCTTTTCTCCGACGCACAGCAGCGGAGTGAGCCCCGCCCGCTGCGCGGCCGCGCACTTGCGCGCGGTCTCCTCGTCGGTCTCACCGAAGAGGTGCCGCCGCTCCGAGTGCCCCACGAGAGCGAAGCTCGCGCCCGCCTCGCGCGCCATCGAGGCCGACAGCTCGCCAGTGAATGCGCCCTTGTCCTCCCAGTGGATGTTCTGCACGCCGACCTCGATATCGGGTCGATGCTTCACCTCACGGGCCGCTGCAGCGACCGCGACCGCGGACGGGAAGAAAATCATCGTCCTGTCGTACTGTCGCGGGTAATGCGCAAGGAACGTCGTGAGGAACTGGGTCGAGGCCGCCGGTCCGTGATTCATCTTCCAGTTGGCCGCGAAGATCAGATGACTCACGCCGCGGACCGGTGCGATGGGTCTGCATCGTCCAGAGCGACGACACCGGGAAGCGGCTTCCCTTCGAGAAACTCGAGCGACGCGCCGCCGCCCGTGGAGACGTGGCTCATCTGCTCGGAGAGGCCTGCATCCGCGACCGCGGCGGCGGAGTCCCCGCCACCGACGATGGTGGTCGCGCCCCGCGCCGTCGCAGCCGCCATCGCGCGCGCTACGGCCAGCGTGCCCGCGGCGAAAGCCGGCTTTTCGGAGACGCCCATCGGCCCGTTCCAGACGATCGTGCCGGCCGTGGCGATCGCGCGCGAGAACGACTCAGCGGTTTTCGGTCCGATGTCGTACATCGCCTCGTCGGCGGGGATCTCGCCTCTGCCGACCGCATGCGCCGCGTCGGCCTGTTCGAGAGACGGCGCGACGATCGCGTCGTGCGGCAGCGTGAGACGGAAGCCGCCACGCCCCGCCAGCTCCCTCGCCATCTCCACGCGATCCTCCTCTACGAGCGACTTGCCCGTTTCCAGCCCGAGCGCGCGAAAAAACGTGCACGCCATCGCGCCGCCGATCAGAAGGCCGTCCGCACGCGGCAGCAGGCTCTCGATGACGTCAATCTTGCCCGAGATCTTCGCGCCTCCGAGTATGGCGATGAATGGCCGCCTGGGGTCCTCCAGCGCGCCACCGAGATAATCCAGCTCGCGCTCGAGCAGCAGCCCGGCGACCGCGGGGCGCAGAAAACGCGCGACACCCTCGGTGGATGCGTGCGCGCGGTGCGCCGCGCCGAACGCGTCGTTCACGTAGAAGTCGCCAAGCTCGGCGAGCGAGCGCGCGAGCGACTCGTCGTTCTTCTCCTCGCCGGGAACGAACCGGGTATTCTCCAGCAGGAGAACCTGACCGTCCTGCAGCTCGCGCGATGCGGCCACCGCCTCCGCGCCGACGGTGCTCTCCAGGAAACGCACCGGTTTGCCGAGCAGCTCTCCCAGCCGCACCGCGACCGGCTTCAGCGAGTACTTCGCTTCCGGTTTTCCTTTCGGCCTGCCGAGATGCGACAGCAGCACCACGCGGCCGCCGCGCTCCAGCAGATGCCGGATCGTCGGCAGCGACGCGCGTATCCGCGTGTCGTCGGTGATCGCGCCGGCATCGTCCAGCGGCACGTTGAAATCGCACCGCACCAACGCCCGCCGCCCGCGAATCTCCCCTTCGGTGAGCTCCCTTACTGTCCGCTTTTTCATTTCCCGTTGTTCCGCCGTTGCTAACCGCTAACCGCTAATCGCTAACCGCTGCCTCTACAGGCTGGATCCAACCATCTTGAGCAGGTCCACGCATCTCGACGCATATCCCCACTCGTTGTCGTACCAGCCGGCAACCTTGACCAGCGTACCGTTGATCACGTTGGTGCTCTTGCCGTCGAGGATGCACGAGTGCGGGTTCCCGATGTAGTCGCTGGAGACGAGCTCGAGCTCGGTATACTGCACGATTCCCTTCAGATCCCCCGCGGCCGCCGCCTTGAAGGCGTCATTCACTTCCGCGATGGTGGTCGCGCGCTCCACCTCGACGCCGAGGTCGGTGATGGAGACGTCGGGCGTCGGGACCCGGATGGCGATGCCGTCAATCTTGCCCTTCACCTCGGGGATCACCAGCGAGGTCGCCTTGGCCGCGCCCGTGGTGGTGGGGATGATCGAGACCGCCGCCGCCCTGGCGCGACGAAGGTCCTTGTGCGGCAGATCCAGGATGGACTGGTCGTTGGTGTAGCTGTGGATCGTCACCATCGGGCCGTGACGGAAGCCGAACGTGTCGCGGATGACCTTCACCATCGGCACGAGGCAGTTCGTGGTGCACGAGGCGTTGGAGATGATGGTGTGCTTCGCGGGGTCGTACTTGTCGTCGTTGACTCCGAGGACGATCGTGATGTCCTCCCCCTTGGCGGGGGCAGAGATGATCACCTTCTTCGCGCCGCCGTCGACGTGCTTGCGCGCTTCCTTCGCGTCCGTGAACCGGCCGGTGGACTCGAGCACGATGTCCACGCCGAGATCGCGCCACGGCAGGTTGGCGGGGTCCTTCTCCGACAGGACGGCGATCTCGTCGCCGTCTATGATGACGGACTTGTCGCCGGCGCTGACTTCGCCCTTGTAGGTGCGGTGGACCGAGTCGTACTTGAACAGGTGCGCCAGCGTTTTCGTGTCGGTGAGGTCGTTTACCGCGACGAAATCGAGGTCGGAGACGCCCTGCTCCTTGGCGGCGCGGACGACCTGGCGGCCGATTCGTCCAAATCCATTGATGCCAACTCGAATAGCCATTTTTGTCTGGATTAGCAGTGAGCGACTAGCGATTAGCGATTAGCGGAAAGCAACTGCGGTTTGAGGTCGAAACGGCGGCTGGTGAGGCGGTCACTTGTCCGCGGCGGCGGGGGCGCGGGCGAATGTAAGGTAGCTAACCAGACGCGCCCCGGCGTTGAAGAGCGCCGTCGCGCATTCGTTCAGAGTCGCGCACGTGGTGACGACGTCGTCCACGAGAATCAGGTGAGAGCCGCGGAGCCGTCGCCCGGGAGCGGTATCCACGACGAACGCGCCGCTCACGTTGGCCGCCCGCCGCTCGGGTGTGAGCCGGGTCTGCGTGGAGGTCGCCCGGGAGCGGCACAGCACGTCGGGCCACGACTCGACTCCCAGAATGCGCCCCACGTGCGAAGCGAGGAGCATGCTCTGGTTGAAGCCGCGCTCGCGCTCACGGACTGGAGCGAGCGGAACGGGGACGAGCGCGGTGCGCTCCTCCAGCACGTCGGCGGGCCACTCGACCCGCGCCATGCGGGCTGCCAGCTCACCGGCCAGGCGCGTCCAGCCGCCGTACTTGAGTGCGTGCACCAGCTCCCCGCCGGTTCCCGACGTCGCCCAGCAGGCCGAACGCGCGGCCCTGACGAACGGCGGCAGCAACTCACACCAGGTGCACGAGGGAAGAGGCGGACGCGGGCCGGGGTCGAGGGCAAGCTCCGCAAGTGCGAGAGATGGCGCCGGGTGACCGCAACGGTCACAACGGGGCTCGGGGAGCGGGCGCACACGCGCCCAGCAGCGTACGCAGACGATGCTCGAGCTCCCACCCCCGAGCAGGTCGCCGCACGCCACGCACACCAGCGGGAGGAGGAGGTCCGCCAGCCCCTCACGCAGTGCGCGCCACTGCCCCCCGCATCGCGACCCGATCAGCATTCATCCCGAACCAGCGCTCGAACGAAAGCGCGCCCTGCTCCAGCAGCATGGTCAGTCCGTCGGCGGCCCGGTGGCCACGCGCGCGCGCGTCCCTCACCCACGCCGTCTCCTGCTCGCGGTAAACCAGGTCGAGGACCGCCACTTCGGGTGGCAACAGCTCGGGCTGAACCGGAAACTCATCGTCATGCAATCCGACCGGGGTGGCATTGATCACGAGCGTAGCATCGAGCAGCGCCTCGCGCACAACGGAGCTCGCCCGCGCGACATCGGGAAATTGCGCGCACAGCGTTTCCATCCGCTCGCGATTGCGCCCGTACACCCGCGCTGAGGAACGCGGCCACGAGGCGATGGCCGCGAGCACTCCCGCGGCCGCTCCACCCGTGCCTATGACCGCGACGCGCTCGTGGTAGGGCGTGTGGCCAAGCACCTCCTGCGCCGCGGCATGCGTCCCGAACACGTCGGTGTTGTCACCCACGAGACGGCCGTCGTCCACCCACCACGTGTTCACCACTCCCGCCTGCTCCGCGATCATCGTCAGCTCATCACACATTCGCCCGAACGCGAGCTTGTGCGGTATGGTGACGTTCCCCGCCGCCTGCACTGCAGTCAGCCCCGAAACCGTTCGCGCGAGCTCCTCGGGCTGGACGTCGAGCGCCTCGTAGCGCAGCGGGATCCCTGCAGCGTCGAGCGCCGCATTCTGGATGCGCGGTGAGAGGGAGTGCGCAACGGGGTGGCCAAGGAGCACCAGCCGCGCCGGGGCCCTGGTCACGCCGCTTGCGACAAGCGGTCGAGAACCCGTCCGATCTGATACTCCAGCTCGGCGGCCGTCTCGCGATACGCGTCGAGCGTGCCGCCGAACGGATCGAGCACGGCGCCCGCGCTCTCTCCGGATGAAGCGTAGTGATCGAGCAGATGCGCCTTGTCGCCTCCTCCCTGAATGCGGACGGATTCCAGGTGGTGCGGGCCCATCACCAGCACGAGGTCCGCCTGGGCGAGCGTGCCCTGCGTAAGCGCGCGCGTGCGGTGCGTGGAGAGATCGATCCCCCGCTCGAGCCCCACGAGAATTGCCGCCTCCGACGCTCCGCCTCCATCCAGCGCGCCGGTGCCGGCGCTGGCGAAGGTGATCTGCGACAAGCCCCGTTCCGCGGCCATCTTCCGCGCCAGCCCTTCGGCAAGCGGACTGCGGCAGGTGTTGCCGCTGCACACGAAGAGGACCCTCACTCCGTTGCCTCCAGTGTGGGAATGGTCTCGCGAAGCGTTTCCACCGAGATGGCGCCGGCCCGGATCAGCCGCGGCCGATCAGCAGTGCAGTCCACGATCGTGGAAGGCGGTGAGAGCCTCAGAGTCCCGCCATCGAGGACGACGAGGGCGCCACGATTCACAGCGTCGGACCACTGGTCAATTATCTCCTGGGCTGCGAGCGCCGGCGCGGTGCCCGGCCGGTTAGCGCTCGTCGAGGTGATCGGATCGCCGTATGCGCCGATCAGTCTGGCGACTGCCCTGTGCGGAGTCCAGCGCACGGCCACTCCCCCCTCCGGTCCGCGGAGCTCGGCAGGGACCCGCCGCTCGCCGCCGGGGAGCACGAGAGTCAACGCACCCGGCCAGTGGCGCGCAGCGAGGCTCGACGCGGCGGGCGTGAGATGAAGGCCGAGCCGCTCCAGCATCGCAGCGCCCGCGATCAGCAGCAGGAACGGCTTGCCCTTGGGGCGTCCCTTCAGTTGGATCAGCGCCTCGACCGACTGCCGGTCCACGGCCCCGCCGAACCCGTACAGCGTCTCCGTCGGGTACGCGATCACCCGTCGCGCATGCAGCTGCGCTATGGCCGCGGGGATCGCCGCCTCGACCTCCGGCGGCGACCAGAACGGAAGCGGTCTCGCGGTCGTCGTCATTCGAGATGGGCGATCGCTTCGGCGCGCGCGAAGTCGGAATCACGGGTGATCTTGAGCGACCGCTCGCTTCCGGCGACGACGACCACGGGCAGTCCCAGCCGCTCGCACAGCGCCGCGTCGTCGGTGCCGCTGACCCCGGCCGCGCGCGCTTCAGTGTAGGCCCGGACGATCATCTGTCGCGGAAAAGCCTGAGGCGTCTGTGCCCGCCACAACCGGTCGCGATCGATCGTCCGGGTGATGCGACCAGCCGCATCCACGCTCTTGAGCGTGTCAGTAACGGGCAGAGCGGGCACCGCCCCTGTGCCGCTGCGAGCCTGCGCGATAACCCGCTCGATCACCTCGGCGGGAACCAGTGGCCGGGCCGCGTCGTGAATCGCGACGATGGAAAGCTCTTCCGGCAGGTCCTCGAGCCCGTTCGCCACCGACTCGCCGCGCTCGTGTCCGCCGACCGAGACGAGCATCCGTTCGAGATCGCACTGAAACAACCAGGGCGGAGGATCCCCGGCGTAGGCGCGCGGCAGGACGCATACGACCATCCCCACGTCGCTGCGCTCCTGGAACGCGAGCACCGAGTGCAGCAGCATCGGTTTCCCTGCGACCCAGCGGAACTGCTTGAGCTCTCCGCCGCCCGCGCGCGTGCTCTCTCCCGCCGCAACGATCACGACGCCGACGTCAGGCGCTGCCCCGTTGCCGCCGCTCAATCGAACAGCTTCGCGAAAAGAGCGCCCACGTCGCGGGCGCCGGTCGCCTGTATGCCGTTGGCGCGAGCGGGCAGCGAGCGCGCAGCGAGATACGCCGTGTGCAATCCCATGCGCGACCCCTCCGCAAGCCGACGCTCCACCTGCGATACCGGCCTCACTTCCCCGCCAAGGCCGACCTCGCCGAGGAACATCGAGTCGTGCGGCAGGGGTCGGTCGTGCACGCTCGACGCCAGCGCGGCCGCCACCGCGAGATCCGCTGCTGGCTCCTGCACGCGAATTCCGCCGACGACGTTGACGAACACGTCGAGTTGCGCGAAGGAAAGACCGGCGCGTTTGTCCAGCACGGCGAGCAGCAGCGCGAGACGCCGCGGGTCATAGCCGGTGGAGACGCGCTGTGGCGTGCCATAGCCTGCCTTCGCAGCGAGCGCCTGCACCTCCAGCAGGACCGGTCGCGTCCCTTCCAGCAGCGCTGTCACTGCACTGCCGGATACCTGCACGCTCCTGTCGCCGAGGAACAGCTCGGATGGGTTCTCCACGGGCACCAGCCCCTCGCCGGTCATTCTGAACACGCCGATCTCGTCAACGCTCCCGAACCGGTTCTTGGTGGCGCGCAGCACGCGATGCTCGGCGGCGCCCTCGCCCTCGAAGTACAGAACCGTGTCCACGATGTGCTCCAGCGTCTTGGGGCCGGCGATGCCGCCGCCCTTCGTGACGTGGCCCACGACCAGCACGGCGGTACCGCTCTCCTTGGCGAAGCGCATCAACCGCGCGGCGCACTCGCGCACCTGTCCGACGCTCCCCGGCGCGCCTTCGAGCTCTTCGGTGAACACCGTCTGAATGGAATCCACCACGAGCAGTGCGGCCTTCGCCGACTGCGCGGCCGCGATTACGCTCTCGAGCTGCGTCTCGGGGAGCAGGTGCACGCTCTCCGCGCCGCCGCCAAGCCGTTCGGCACGGAGCCGGACCTGCAGCGGCGACTCCTCACCGGAGACGTACAGCGCGTGCAGTCCCGCGGCCTCGGCACGCGCTGCCACCTGGAGCAGCAGGGTGGACTTCCCTATCCCCGGCTCCCCTCCGATCAGGACCATCGAGCCGGGCACGATTCCGCCGCCGATGACGAAATCGAACTCCTTCAGTCCCGTTCTGCCGCGCGCGCCATCCCGTCCGGTGACGTCGCCGAGCCGCACGATGGAGCCGCTCACATCCGGCGCAGAGCGCGGCTTCGATCGCGTCGCCTTGCGCGAGTCCGCCGCGATCTCTTCGACCAGGGTGTTCCACTCGCCACACGTGTCGCAGCGGCCGGACCATTTGGGGTGGTCAGAGCCGCATGATGTGCAGCGGTAGATCGTTTTGGTCCGGGCCATATCTGAGGGGCAAGCAGCGGTTAGCGGTTAGCGGAAAGCAACTGCGGTTACTGCAGTCAACGCGGTCGCTTCCCGCTAATCGCTAACCGCTAACCGCATTCTTATCACGGGGCCAATCGGGGCGAGTAATTCTCAAACCTCGTATACGACTTGTTGAAGTGCAGATTGACCATTCCCGTCGGCCCGTTCCGCTGCTTCCCCACTATGATCTCGGCGCGCCCTTCAAGCGAGTTGCCGTCTTTGTCCACTGGGCCGTCGTACATCTCCTGCCGGTAGATGAACATCACGAGGTCGGCGTCCTGCTCGATCGCGCCCGATTCGCGGAGGTCGGACAGTTGCGGCCGCTTGCCTTCGCCCGCACGCTGCTCCGGTGCGCGCGACAGCTGCGACAACGCGACCACGGGAATCTCCAGCTCGCGGGCGAGGGCCTTCAGCGAGCGTGAGATCGAGCTGATCTCCTGCTGCCTGTTCTCCGCGTTCGGGCCCTGCATCAGCTGCAGGTAGTCAACGACGAGCAACTGGATCTTCGCTTCCATCTTCAGCCGGCGCGCTTTGGAGCGGAGCTCCAGCAGATTCATCCCGGGAGTGTCGTCGATCCAGATCGGCGCCTGGCTCAACAGGCCGGCGGCGCGGCCAAGCCGCACGAACTCCTCGTCCTGCAGCTTGCCCTTGCGCAGGCGCTGCGCGTCCACCCGCCCTTCCGAGGTGAGGAGCCGCTGCACGACCGACTCCTTGCTCATCTCCAGCGAAAACACCGCGACCGGGACGCTGTGATCCAGCGCGGCGTTCTGCGCGACGTTGAGCACGAACGACGTCTTCCCCATCGAGGGGCGCGCCGCGACGATCACGAGATCGCTCGGCTGGAAGCCGGCGGTGAGGTCGTCCAGGTCCTTGAAGCCGGAGGGGACGCCGGTGAGCGCCTGGCCGCTGCGCTGCAGCGTCTCGATGCGCTCCATCGTCGGCCACAGCAGCTCCTTGATGCGCGTGAAGCCCTCGCGGCCGCGCCCCTGGTTGACCTCGAAGATCCTGTGCTCGGCCTCGTCCAGCAGCTCCGGCGCCGACAGCGGCGACTGGAACGCGTCGCTGATGATCGCTGTGGAAGTCTCGATGAGGCGGCGGCGGAGAGCCTTCTCCCGAACTATGCGTGCGTGGTACTCGATGTTCGCGGACGTCGGCACCGCATCCACGAGATAGCCGATGTACTCCTTGCCGCCGGCGATGCGCAGCTCGTCGCGCCGGGCAAGCTCGTCGGAGAGCGTGAGCGGATCGACGACGTCGCCGCGGTCGGCGATCGTGATGATCGCGCGGACTATCCTCCGATGTCCCTCCTTGTAGAACATCGAATCGTCCACGTGCTCGGTCGCGCGCATGATCGCATCGGCGTCCATGAGCATCGCGGAGATGACAGCCTGCTCCGCGTCCTCGGACCAGGGCGGCTGCCGGTCGCCGTACGGATCACGCGCCGACTGAGGCGGCGCTATCGAGTATTCGACGGACGAGCTTGACATCTTCCCAGGTTGAGCGCTTCCACGACGGATTGCGCAGCAGCGCGGCCGGGTGGTAGGTGGCTACGAGCGGAATCCCGTAGTAGCGGTGCACGGCGGAGCGCAGAGAGCCGATGCTCTGATTGGTCTGCAGCAGCGTCTGCGACGCGAAAGTGCCGAGGGCGAGGATCGCCTTCGGGCGGACGAGCTCGAGCTGGCGCAGGAGATAAGGACTGCACGCCTGCACCTCATGCGGCAGCGGGTTGCGGTTGAGCGGCGGTCTGTGCTTGAGGACGTTGGTGATGAAAACGTCTTCTCTGGTAAGTTGGATCGCGGAGAGAATCTTCGTAAGCAGCTGGCCGGCCGCGCCGACGAACGGCTTCCCCTGCTGGTCCTCTGTAGCCCCCGGCGCTTCGCCGACCACCATCAGCCCTGCCCGGGGATTACCCGTTCCCGGCACTGGGTTGGTGGCCGTCTGATACAGCGGGCACAGCGTGCAGGCGGCGACGAGCGCCGCAACGTCCTCCAGCGACGTGACGCCTGCCAGCGGCCCGCCGAACAGCTCGCTTTCGTCCGTGCCGACGGAGAGCCCGGAACGCGCGAGAGACGGCGTGGGCGCGGCTGCGCCCGGTTTGGGGGGCGGCACCCAGGCGGGCGTGTCTGCGGGGCGCTCCGGCGGGAGCGGTGACGCCGGGGGGACAGGTGCCCCGGCGCCCGCGGCGCGCAGGGTGTCGCGCCAGTCCGAGCCGCCCCTGAGTGCGCCGCGTCTCCCGCTCGCGGCGGCTTCCAGCGCTGCCCTCGCCTCGGTCGCGGTCATCCCCTCGAACACCAGCTCGGTCTCCCCCGCCTCGATCCGCTGCTCCAGGAAGGCGCGGAGCTGGGCCTTAGCGTCCACTCATCAACCCGGCAACACGGTCCAGCAGCACGTCGGCCAGCTCTGCCTTGAGCATCAGCGGAAGCTCCTCCCGCTGCCCGTCGCGCGACAGCAGCGTGACACGGTTGGTCTCGCCCCCGAAGCCCGCGCCGGGCTCGCTCTGATCGTTCACGACGATGAGGTCCAGCTTCTTGGAGGCCAGCTTGATCGCGCCCTTTCGCTCGGCGTCGCCCGTCTCGAGAGCGAACCCGACTATCACGGCCCGGCCGCGGCTCGCGGTGGTGGTGGCAAGGATGTCAGGCGCGAGCGCGAGCTCGAGGGAGCTCCCCGACTCCGCCTTCGACAGCTTGCCGGCGGATGGATTGGCGGGAGTGAAATCGGCGGGAGCGGCGGCCATTATGAGCGCGTCCGCGTCGCGCAGCGCCGCGGCGACGGCAGTCTGCATCTCCTGCGTGGTGCCCGTGCGGACGACTCGTGGGCCAACCGGCTCCGGCACCTCCAGGTGCCCGGCGACGAGGGTCACCGCGGCCCCACGGCGCCACGCCGCGGCTGCAATGGCCGTCCCCATAAGACCGCTGCTGTGGTTGGAGATGAAACGCACCGGATCTATCGGCTCCCGCGTGGCGCCCGCGGTCACGACAAGCTTCTTCCCTGCCAGCGCGGGGTCCCGGTCCAGAACGCGGCCCGCGTGCGCGAGGATCGTCTCCGGCTCGGGCATGCGTCCCGGCCCGACCCCCTCGCCCACGGCCAGAGGCCCGGTCTCCGGCTCGAGAATCTCGTACCCGGACTCCTTGAGCAGCGCGACGTTGCGCTGCGTCTGGAGGTTGGCCCACATCCTGTCGTTCATCGCCGGCACGGCGAGCACCGGACAGGTCGCGGCCAGCAGACAGGCGGTGAGCAGGTCATCGGCGTGGCCATGCGCCGTGCGCGCGAGGAGATCGGCGGTTGCAGGCGCGAGGATGACGATTTCAGCTTCGCGCGCGAGGCGGATGTGGTCGAGCGCGTTGCCGGCGCCGAAGATCTCGGTGTACGCGCGCCGGCCGGTGACGGCCTCGAAGGTGATGGCGCCGACGAACTCCTGGGCCGCGCGGGTGAGCACTACGTCAACGACGGCCCCGGCCTGTGTGAGGAGGCGGGCCAGCCAGACCGTCTTGTAGCTGGCTATCCCCCCGGAGACGCCCAGCAGTACGCGGCGGCCGTCGAAGGGGCGCGCGGAGCTACTCCGTGCGGACGCGCGGAAGCACGCGGTACTCGATGCTTCCCTTCGTGAGCTCCTCCAGCGCGCGCGTGGTCAGCTTCTTCTCGCGCGACGCGGAACCGCCGGGAAATTCGTTCAGTACGCGGGCGTACTTCGCGGCGATGAGAATCGAGAGATACTTGTTCGTGGCGTGGCTTGCGACCTCGCCCGGAGTGAAAACCTGCATCAGACCTTCAGTTCACAGGGTTGAATTCAGCGGCTGCCTGCAGCTCCCGAATGAGCCGCTCGACGCGTGCATCGAGCGCCGTCGCGCGCACCCGCCGGACCATCTCGGCATCGATGATCGCCGAAACGCGCTCCACGGCAAGCCGGAGATCGTCGTTGACTACAACATAATCATAAAGGGGCACCGAGCCTAGCTCCTCGACTGCGCTGGCGAGCCTTCGGGCGAAGGAATCCGGCCCCTCCGTGCGGCGGCTGCGGAGCCTCTCCAGGAGCACTTCCGCCGAGGGCGGCAGCACGAAGATCAGGACCGACTCAGGGTACGCCCGCGCCAACTGCCTGGCACCCTGAACGTCGATGTCCATCACGACGTGCTTCTCTTCCCCCAGAACCCGGTCTATCTCGCTCCGCAGCGTACCGTACAGCTCGCCGTGCACCTCGGCGGCCTCGGCGAACTCGTGCCGCTCGATGGCCCCGCGAAACTGCTCGCGCGTGAGGAAGTGATAGTCCACGCCGTCCCGCTCGCCTTTCCGCGCAGGGCGCGTGGTACACGACACCGAGTACCCGACGTCGGCGCGCAGAACCAGGAGCTCGCGCGCTATGGTGGTCTTTCCGCCTCCCGACGGCGAGGAGAGGATGACCGGGAAGGCGCTCACTCGAGATTCTCTACCTGCTCGCGAATTCGCTCGAGCTCCTCCTTGATCGCCACGACGTCGGCGAGCATGGTGCTGTCGTTCGCCTTGCTCCCGGTCGTGTTCGCCTCGCGCAGCATCTCCTGCATCAGAAAGCTGAGACGCTTGCCGACGGGCTCGCCCGTAGCGTCAGCGAGCGTTGCGCGGAAGGCAGCCACATGCAGCCGGAACCGATCGATCTCTTCCGATACGTCGAGGCGGTCCGCCATTATGGCGACTTCCTGCGCCAGGCGCTGGGGATCAACTGCGACGCCGGCGGCGAGGTCGCCCACCGCCACCTTCAGTCGCTCGTGCTGCTCCCGGAGGCGGCGTGGGCCACGCGCCGCGATGCGCTCGACTGCCGCTTCGATCAGCGCGAGCCGCTCCAGCAATCCTGCCGCGATCCGCCTTCCCTCTTCCATCCGCATGGCGGACAGCTCCCGAAGACCCTCCTCGACGACCTTGAGCAGCTCGTCGGGGGACTCGACCAACGGCTCGCGGCCACCATCGTTCACCACCCCAGGCAGGCGCAGGAGCGTTCCAAGGTCAACCTCGGGCGACAGACCGTGCCGTTGCGTGAGGTCACGCAGCTCGCGGGCGTAGGCGGCGAACCGCTCCTCGTCTATGACGCGCCCGCCTGCACCGTCGGCCATCAGCCGCACGGTCACCGTCACGTGGCCGCGTGCGACATGGCGTCGCAGCGCCTCGCGAATGTCTCCCTCGAAACGGGTGAGCGCCGCAGGCAGCTTCACAGCCGGCGTCAGAAAGCGGTGGTTCACGGCGCGGATCTCCACGACCACCCGCCCGCCGCCGAGCGGCCCTTCCGCGGACCCGAACCCCGTCATGCTCGAGATCATCCCGAAAACTCCCGCGCGTGCCCCGGCGTGAACATCATCCCCAGAAGTACCATCTTATTCCGTAGGTGCTCACCGCACGCGGCATCTCGAAGCCGGGCACGATGAAGTACTGCCGGCCGAGGGGGTTGTACACCTGCACCGTGAGCGTCGCCCGCTGGATGCGGATCTCCATCAGCCCCCACAGCGTGTGGCTGGCTCCCACCCGCTCCGTGAGGAAGTTGACGCCGCTGCGGAACTCGTCCGCCACGGCGAAGCTGAACTCGAACTCGCCGCGAGGAAAGCGTCTGAGCCACTGGGTGTGAAAGTTGAGCTCCGTTCGGGCCTGATACTCCGGCATGTAGAAGCCGGGATCCTTCCACCTGATCACGTACGTGTCGGCGCCGAAGCCGCGCCACCCGCGCCCGCGCAGCCCATAGAACGTCGCGGTCCGCCGCAGCGTCGGCAGCTCAGAGCCGACCGGCGCGCCGCCAACCGTCGCGGACGGGTCCAGCGGATTGGGCGGCACCGGGTCCACTTCGTCGATGTTCAGCGCGCCGCCGTAAGCCCAGATCCCGCCCAGGTTGAGACCACCCTCGAAACGGAACGCGGTCGACGATTCCGCCTCACCCGGCCGCTCCGAAGTCCGGCGTGACCCGCTCGCGAGCACGGCGAAAAGACGAATCGGCTGCAGCCGCACGTGTGCGTCGAAGCTGTTGTAGCCGGATCCGCCCTCACCCTGACCTGCGACCTGGATGAAGCGCGTCATGAACTCGGCACGGCCGGTGACGGAGTTCTCCGACCGTCCCTCGAACCGTCTCAGCCGTCCGGTCACGCCGAGCGATACCGGGCCGGCGCGATAGCCGCCGGCGGCGACGTACTGTGCGCGGGACGCGCTCGTGTCCACGGTATCAGGGGGGATCCGCAGCGAATCCTGCGCTGAGCTTTCCTTCACTGACTGGCTTGCAGCAAGCAGCTCGAGCCACAGCCCGCCAGTCTGGCGCCCGGCGGCGGCGCGCACGTATGCAACGGTGTGCGTGGCATCGTATGGCGGCCGCGGCTGGCCTGTGCCGGTCGCAGTCTGCTCGACCCGGTTGTTACGCCGCCGCTCAGCGAATGCATCGAGGCTCCACACGCCGCGGCCCACCCCAGCGCGCGCGATCACCGACAGCGCGTCGCCCCCGCCGCCGAACCGCACGTTCTCCGTTGCCTGCTGTTCCCCGCCAGCCTGAAAAACGGCGCCGTTGTTGAACCGCTTTCCGTAGTAGCCGCGATAGATGTCCGTCTCTTCCGTACCCGTGTACACGTCGGTTCGCGTGTACGGGTTCGTGCGATCCACGGTCCACGTGCGCAGGTCCACTCTCAGCTCGGTACCGACCCGCTCGACGGCCACCCGCTGCAGCGACCAGATGGGGATCCGCCCGAGCTCGTGGAAACCAAACTCGCGCGGATCGAGCGTCTCGAGCTGAATGCCGTCGAGAAAGATGCGTACCTTGGCCACGTTCCCGGCGATCGCTGCATACTGGGGCGAGTGGATCCAGCCGGTGCGGAAGATCGTGATCTCGGGGATCCGGCGCAGCAGGTCAGTGAGAGTGAACGCACCGCTGGCCAGTATCTGGTCCCCTTCCCAGACGTACGCAGGCGCCAGCGACGAAGGACGCGGTGCGGCAGCCCGGCCGATGGGCGCCTTGATGGTGTCGCGCTGCACGGTGTCGGCAGCAGCTGCGGCGGTCGTGTCGTCGGTGCTGGGCGCCGGCGGAACGGGCACCTCGCTCGCTGGAGGCGGAACGACCTGCGATCGGAGCTCGAGAGGCGCGAGATGCAGCGCGGCCCCGGCCAGCAGGCCGAGCACACACGGCGCGCAACGCCGCATCAGGCTGTGCGCCCGCGCACGAACTCCACGAACGTGCCGACCGGTACCCCTGTCGGGCCGCGCGGAATGGCTACGAGATCCACCTCCGAATATGCCGTTCCCGCGATATCGAGGTGCGCCCACGGATAGCCCTCGGCGAACTTCTCCAGAAACTTCGCCGCCGCGATCGCGCCAGCGGCACGACCACCCGCGTTCTTCACGTCGGCGATGTCGGATTTCATCAGCTCACCATACTCGTCCCACAGCGGTAGCGCCCAGCCGGGCTCGCCGGCGCGTTTCCCGGCAGCCACGATCTCGGCGGTCAGCGAGTCGTCGGCGCTGAATATCGCAGAGGCGGTATTGCCGAGCGCGATCACGACGGCACCGGTCAGAGTGGCGGCGTCTATGACGACCGCGGGATCGAACCTGCGCGCATACGCCAGCACGTCCGCCAGCACCATCCTTCCTTCGGCGTCGGTATTGATGACCTCGATCGTCTTTCCATTCATCGCCTTCACGACGTCGCCCGGCTTGTATGCCGTGCCGGACGGCATGTTCGTGGTCGTTCCCACGAGCCCGACGACGTTCACCGGAAGCTGCATGCGCGCGATCGTTTCCATCGCGCCGAGCACGCCGGCTGCGCCGCACATGTCGTACTTCATGAGCTCCATGGCCTGGGCCGGCTTGATCGAGATCCCGCCGGTGTCGAAGCAGAGGCCCTTGCCGACGAGGACAATCGGCGCAACCCCGTCAGCGCCACCGCGGTACTCGAGCACGACCAGCTTCGGGTCCTGCGGCGTCCCCTGCGCGACGGCGAGAAACGCCCCCATGCCCTCAGCCTCCATCTCGCTGCGCCCGAGCACGGTGACCTCGAGCCCGTGGCGCGTCGCGATGTCGCGAGCCGTGTCGGCGAGGTACTCAGGAGTCGCGATGTTCCCCGGCAGAACTGCGAGACGACGCGCGAGCGAATGGCCCTCCCCGAGCGCGATTCCGGCTGCGAGCCCGCTGCGGGCGCCCGGCGAATCGGCGGCCATGATCAGCGCCGTCTCCAGCGGAGCCCGCTTCTCGTTGTCGGCCAGCGGTGCCTTGAGCTCGCTGTATTCCCACGAGCCTGCGTAGATGCCTGCCGCCAGACCCTCCACGTCACGCGCGTCCGGGTCGGCCGTGAATACGGCCAGTTCGCCCGTGCCGAGCGCAGTCGCCTGGCGTGCCGCGAGGGCGGCCGCGCGCCGCAGGGAGTTGGGACGGTCCACGACGCGTCCCGTCCCAACCAGCAGCATCCGTCGCGGCCCATTGCCGCCGGGCGTGAGATGCAGCAGCTCGTCCTTCGCGCCGCGGAACTCCCGCCCGTCGATCGCGCGGCGCAGCAATCCGCCCGTCGCTTCGTCCGCCGCGGCAAGCCCGGGCGGCACCGCGAGCCCCTCGTCGAGGATTATCGCGACCAGCGGATTGCCCGAGTTGAGCGTCCCCGGCTGGCGAAGCTCGATCGAGCGGATCATCAGCCGCTCATGCCGGCGATGATGGCATCACCGAAAGCCGACGTGGACACCTCCGTCGCCCCGGGCATCTGTCGCGCCAGATCGTAAGTGACGTGGCGTGACTTGATTGCGTTCTCGACTCCGCGGATGATCAGCGCGCCTGCCTCCTTCCACCCGAGGTGATCGAACATCATCACGCCGGAGAGGATGACGGAGCCGGGGTTGATCTTGTCGAGCCCCGCATACTTGGGAGCGGTCCCGTGCGTCGCCTCGAACACCGCCACCCCGTCTCCCACATTTCCGCCCGGCGCGAGCCCGAGGCCGCCGACCTGCGCCGCTGCGGCGTCGGACAGGTAGTCGCCGTTCAGGTTGGGAGTGGCGATGACGTCGTACTCGTCGGGGCGAAGCAGCAGCTGCTGGAACATCGAGTCCGCGATCCGGTCCTTGATCACGACCGCATCGGCTCGGGCGGCGGCACCGGCCTTGTTGAGGTCGCTCTCGCTGCAGGTGACGCCGGCGTACTTCTCCCTGGCGAGCTCGTACCCCCAGTCGCGGAACGCCCCCTCGGTGAACTTCATGATGTTGCCTTTGTGCACCAGCGTCACCGACCTGCGATGGTTCGCGATCGCGTGCTCGATAGCCATGGCGATGAGCCGCTTGGAGCCGAACGCGGACATCGGCTTGAGGCCCAGCGCCGAGTCTTCCCGTATGACGCTGCCGAACTCGCGCTCGAGGAAGGCGCGGATCTTGGTGGCCTCGCCGCTGCCGGCCTTCCATTCGATGCCGGCATACACGTCTTCCGTGTTCTCGCGGAAGATGACGATGTTCAGCTTGCCGGGATCCTTGACGGGCGCTCCCACGCCCTCGAAGTAGCGAACGGGCCGGATGCAGGCGTACAGGTCGAGCACCTGGCGAAGCGTCACGTTCAGCGAGCGGATGCCGCCGCCGACGGGCGTGGTGAGCGGCCCCTTGATCGAGACGCGGAACTCCTGAAGGGCGTCGAGCGTCTCCTGCGGCAGCCAGTCGTTGAACTGCTTGAAGGCCTTCTCGCCAGCGTACACCTCCATCCACGCGACTTTTCGCTCGCCGGCGTAGGCTTTCTCCACTGCGGCGTCGAAGACGCGCACGGAGGCACGCCAGATATCGGCGCCGGTGCCGTCGCCTTCGATGAAGGGAATGATCGGGTTGTTGGGGACTTCGATCTTCCCCGATGTGTAGCCGATGCGCTCGCCCGTGCGCGGCACGCGCGTGATGGTGTAGGTTGCCACGGTCAGTCAGTTCGCGGTGGAGGGCCCAGCGGCTGCGCGGATACGGCTCCCCGCCAGAGGGGGAACTGCGGCAGTCAGTGTCCCGATATGCAACAGAAGCAGTGGCGAAAACCTAGCGGCAAGGCAGCGTTGTTGCCATTAAATGCGAAGCCGCCGGAGCGCGTTGCGCACCGGCGGCTTTTCCTGCGCTGGCAGGCGCATCGAACTACGGCGTGGTGGTATCCCTCGTCGTGTCGGTGCCGACTCCGAGCGTGTCGGGAGCGCCGAGCGTGCCGCCCGGCACGCCGAGTGTCGCGGTATCCGCGGGTGTGGTCTCCCACGCGCCTACGGTGTCCATCGCAGCCGTTTCATCGTCCCCGCCGCATGCGCTGACGGCTATAACCGCAGCGAGGGCGATCCCGGTCGTGATCGTCTTCCTGAGCATTCCGCTCCTCCGTTCCTGGTTCTGGTGGAGCTGGTGCGGTACGCCCTCACCAGCATCATGGGCCTGCGTCAGCCCCGATCGCTGTGCAATCGGCAGGCCACCGGTACCCGGCTGGACAGGCTACTCACGGCCTCCGACGGGACTCGCGGGCCGGATACGCCGGCCACTCGCGAAATCAGCAGGTCCCGCGAGCGACAGGCCGGCCGCGGGTGCCGTGCCGACCGCAGAAAACGTGAGGGACGGAAGTCCGGCCACCGAAGCCACGACCGAGTTCGCGCCGGGCGTCGTTCCGAGGGTCCAGCTCGACAGGCGTGCGATGCCGAACAGACTGGTCAGCACTGAAGACGGAACGACAGTCCCTCCGCCCGATGTGACCTGGAATGTCACCACCACGCCCGTGAGAACGACGCCCTGCACGTCGCGCACGATCACGGCAGGGGGCTCGGCAACCGCTGTCCCGGCGATCGCTGTCTGGCTCTGCGACGTGATCGCGGTGACCTGCGTCGGGACGATGCTCGCTGTCGCATGAAAGCGGACCGGCGTCAGTCCGGTCACTGTCGCGGCGAGTGAGTTGGCGGCGAACGCGACGGGCCCGACAGTCCATGCAATCACACGCGCGATTCCATCCTCGCCCGTGAGCGCGAATTCGGGATCAACGGTGCCACCGCCACCGGTTACGGCGAAGTTGACCGTAACCCCCGCCATGGGGGCGCCCGCCGCATCGAGAACGCGCACCGCCGGGGGTGTGAGCACGTCGGCGCCGGGCACTGCATGCTGGGTTGACACCGTCACGGGTTCGATCGAGGCTGGTGTCCGCACTCCGGTCGCGGTGAAGGCAATGCCCGCGAGACCGACTGGGGTAGCGGTTACCACGTTAGTCCCGGCCACCACGTCGAGAGTGAAGCGGGTGGCGGCCGCAACGCCGTCAGAACCCGTAGTGACAACCGACGGGACAACCGAGCCGTTGCCCGCCGTCACCTGAAACGAGACGGACACGCCCGGCAGCGGTGCGCCATCCTGGTCGCGCACGATCACGGCTGGCGGCGCGTCGATGTCGCTGCCTGCGGGCGCCTGCTGGGACGTGGGCGCCACCGCCTGGACTGCCGTCGGAACCCGCGGAGCGACCCCCTCGCCCCCGCAGGATGCCGCAACCGCGAGCATCGCAACCAACGCGAACGCAGGTCGGGCGTGCGACCGCGCGCGGCCCTCGAGCGCGCTCACGTGCGCCGAGATCCAGAGGCCGGGTTACCTCGGCTGCTGCTGCTGCTGCTGTTGCTGCGCCCCGCGAGCGCGGCGGACGCTGGCCCGACTGGCCGCGATCAGCTGCTCCTTCTGGTCCACGAGCACGTCCTTCCGCCGCGGCAGCGACTTGGAGACGTTGGCGAGCGGCCCCGCAGGACCACCGCCGGCCCGGGGCGAGGGGGTGGCCGGATTGCCACCGGCGGCCGGCGACGGGCCCTGCTGTGCCTCGAGGACTCCGGCGCCAACGAGACTGAGTACGGCTGGAATGATGAGCGTCGTGATTCGCATGTGCTGAAGATCTCCTATTGAACGGTCAAAGTATAGGCGCCGGTCTCCCGTGACCGGTTGGATGTCGCCGCGAACAGGTAGTAGCGGGCGGTCGGCGAGGTGTAAACGATGCGCGCGTTGTTTCCGCCACCGCCGTTGTTGTCCTCGATGAGGCCGCCCGCCCCCAGGAACATGAGGTATGAATCGAACTGCGATGAGTTCATCTGGATCGTCACGGTTTCGCCCGCCTGGAGATACACCACGTAGAAGTCCGACCAGTAACCCGTATCGTCGTAGTCGTCCGTGGAGAGGCTCTGCGACGCGGAGGTGCCACGCGTCATGAAGTACGTCTCGCCGCCGGTGACGTTTGGATTTATTGGCTCGACGCGGAGCGAGAACGAGCCCGACTCGCCCACGTTGGACGAGCTCGCGGCGACGACATACGAACCCGGCGCAAGGATCGCAAACAACTCCGAGTTGGCGTCGATGGCTGGCAGGCGGTCGTCGTTCTCTGCCACCGCGACACCCGTCGCCTTGAGGAGAAGCACGTACGGATCCAGCGCAGCTGACGACATCGTGACGCGCACGGCCGCCTGCTGTGTGATTGTGAATGAGTAGAACTCAGCCAGCTCCCCTGAGGCGAGGCGGCAGCCGGTGGACCCGAGCGTGCCGGCGACGATGGGGCCGAGAGAGATTGCCTGAGGTGGCGGACACTCGCCGGCAAGTCCCGTCGCGTTGAACGTGACGATCGGGAGCCCGGCGACCGCGGCCGTAGCCGTGTTGGTGCCCGGTGACGTCCCGAGTGCCCAGCTTGCGACGCGCGCGACCCCGTCGCTCCCGGTCGTGACGACGGGCGGATTCGGAAGCAGCAGCCCCCCCCCAGCCACGACTGCAAACGTCACCGGCACGCCGGGCAGCGGGTTCTGGTTCTGATCCGTAACCAGAACGCCCGGAGGGACCGGTGCCGCGCCACCCGCTGGGGCTTCCTGACTGGCAGGCGTCACGGAAACCATGGAGGTTGGCGTCATGCCGAACGCGGTGAACGTGACGGGCGCAAAGCCGGCCACGTTCGCGGTCATCGTGTTGCTTCCCTGCGCCGGGCCAAGCGTCCAGCGATTTGCGCGCGCTATCCCGTCGCTGCCGGTGATCTGAGCATTGGACGAAGGCGATCCGCCGCCCGACGCGATTGTGAAGAGGACCCCCACGCCAGGCAGTGGATTGTTGTTCTGATCGCGGACACGGACGCCCGGCGGGTTGGGAACGTCCATCCCAACCGGCGCCTGCTGTGTGAGTGGCGCCACAGGCTCTATCGACGTCGCGACGAGCGTGCCGGTAGCGGAGAACGTAACGGGCGACAGGGTGCCGACGGTGGCGCTCACACTGTTGGCGCCCGCGGCTGGTCCCAGTGTCCAGCTGCTCAACTGCGCAACACCGCTCGCGCTGGTCACGATGGTGGCGGGAGCGACCGCCCCGCCGCCCGACGCGACCGCGAACGTCACTGTCGCGCCCGCAAGCGGATTGTTGTTCTGATCCCGTACGATCACTCCAGGCGGCTGGGACACAGTGGACCCTGCCGGGGCCTGCTGCGACGTTGGCGTAGAGGCGGTGACCGTCGCCGGGACGGCTGTCCCGGTAGCCGTGAAGGTGACCATGGGGACACCGGCGGCGGTGGCAGTGACGGTGTTCGTGCCAGGGATGCTGCCCAGCGTCCAGGTCGTCGACCGGGCTGTTCCGTCTGCGGCTGTTGCAACGATGTCCGGAGAGATTCCTCCTCCCCCGCCGGTCACCGAGAAGGTGACGAGAACGCCGGGCATCGGGTTGCCGTTCTGGTCCCTGATCAGCACGCCAGGCGGCGCGGGGACCTGAGCGCCGGCAGCCGCGGACTGCGACGTGGGCGTGATCGCCTGACTCGTGGAAGACGCAAGCCCTGTCGCCGTGAAGACGACAGGAGTGACGCCGGCGACCGACGCTGTGAGAGTGTTATTGCCCGGAGCCGAACCCAGAATCCAGGTCGTGACCTGTGCAGAGCCGGCTGCGTCGGTCTGCGCGACGGATGGGAACGACGATCCACCCCCGCCAGTCAATGTGAACGACACGTTAACGCCCGGCAGTGGATTGCCATTCTGATCCCGGACGACCACCCTCGGCAGCGACGCCACGCCGGCGCCCGCCGGCGCCTGCTGCGCCGTCGGCGTGAGCGCCTGCACCGTGCTGGCAACGCGGACGCCTGTCGCCGAGAAAGTGACTGGAGTGAGTCCGGGAACGGTCGCCGTCAGAGTGTTGACCCCGGGTGTGGATCCGAGCGTCCAGTTGCTGACGATGGCCAACCCGCTGCTGGTCTGAACGATCGCCGGGTTGACCGACCCGCCGCCGGAGGTGACGGTGAAGGTGACGTTCACGCCGGACAACGACTGCCCGTGCTGGTCGCGCACGATCACGCCTGGAGGCTGCGCAACGGCGGCACCAGCGGGAGCCTGCTGGTTCGTGGTCGTGCCGGCCAGGAGAAAGGTCGGGACGAGCGGCGGCGGCGCGGTCGCGTTCGCCGTGAAGGCAACAGGTGACAGCCCGGTGACCGTTGCCGTAAGCGTGTTGCTGCCGCCGACGGTGCCAAGCGTCCAGTTGCCGAGCTGGGCAACGCCGTCCGCTCCGGTGAGGACCGCAGCGGGCGTGGCCGTTCCGCCGCCTCCGGTCACTGCGAACGCGACGCTTATGCCTGCAAGCGGCTCATTCGCGGAGTTGCGCACGATGACGGCCGGCGGTTCGGCGACGTTGCTCCCCGCCGCCGCACTCTGAGACACGGCGGTCAATGCAGTGATGGATGCAGGTGCCGTGGCCGGCGCGACCGCGTTCGCCGTGAAGGAGATCGGGGCGAGCCCACGCACGGACGCCTCCAGTACGTAGAGACCGGCAGCCGCACCGACCCGCCACGTGGCGACGCGCGCGATTCCGTCGGCGCCGGTCGGGACTATCACCGGCGTCACGAAGCCACCCTCCTGTACCATCTCGAAAACCACCGGAACACCCTGCATCGGAGCACCGCTGCCGTTGCGGACGATCACCCCAGGCGCCTCAGGTACAACTCCCAGCACGGGCACCGTCTGGTTGGTTGACGTGATCGCCGCAATGCTGGCAGCAAGCAGCGCGGTTGCATTGAACGTGACGGGTGGCAGCGTGCCCACTGTGGCGGTGATCGTGTTGACACCGGCCTGAATTCCCAGAGTCCAGTTGGTGAGGCGGGCGATGCCATCGGGGCCGGTCGCCTGTGCCGCCGGGAATGTCGATCCACCGCCAGCGGTGACCGAGAACACGACCGCTACGCCCTGTAGCGGGTTGTTGTTCTGGTCGCGGACAAGCACGGCGGGCAGCTCAGCCACGGCGGTTCCCGCCACAGCCTGCTGGCTGGTCGTCGAAGCGGCCTGCACGAACGCAGGCAACGATGTGGCGGTCGCGGTGAAGACGACGGGTGTCAGGCCCGCTACGGTCGCCGTGAGGGTGTTCGTCCCCGGCGATCCGCCCAGTGTCCATCCGGTCAACTGAGCCACTCCATTCGCCCCCGTGACTACAGAGGCGGGAGTGCGCGAGCCACCACCGGATGTCACGGCGAACGCCACCGTCACGCCCTGGAGCGGATTGCCATTCTGGTCGCGAACGAGCACGCCGGGGGGCTGCGTCACGCCCGCTCCCGGCACGGCCTGCTGACTGAGCGCGGTGACCGCAACTACCGTCGTCGGCGCAAGCCCGGTAGCCGTGAACGTGAGCGACGGCAGCCCGCTGACAGCGGCGGTGATGGTATTAGTGCCCGGACCACCACCAAGCGTCCACGCTGTGAGCCTGGCCACGCCGTCGGATCCGGTGATCACCGAGGCCGGCGATGCACTGCCGTCACCCGCGGTGACTGCGAACGACACGCTCACACCGGGCAGTGGATTGTTGTTCTGGTCGCGAACAAGCACGCCCGGTGGCTGACTCACTGTCGTGCCGACCCGCGCCTGCTGGTTCACCGCTGTCACGGGCTGCAGGGAGCCGGAGCCAGGCACGAGCTTGGTCGCCGAGAACGTCACGACGGGCAGACCGCTCACTGTCGCAGTGGCTGTGCTGGTCCCTGCGCCGGTACCCACCGTCCAGCTGTTGAGCTGTGCGATCCCGCTGGCGTTGGTCGTGACGGAGGAGGGGTTGACCGAACCTCCGCCCGAGGCGGCGGCGAACGCGACGGAAACGCCCTGGACCGGATTGTTGTTCTGGTCCCGGACGATCACGCCGGGTGGCTGCTGCACCTGAGTCCCGGCGGCCGCCGACTGGCTGAGCGGCGTCACCGCCTGCACCGACGAGATGACAGCCGTGCCCGTCGCCGCGAACGTCACCGCCGGCAGGCCCGCCACCGAAGCCACGACGCTGTTGGCGCCCGGGCCAATCCCGAGTCTCCAGGACGCAAGTCGCGCGATTCCGTCGCCGCCGGTGACCACCGAGCCCGGCGAAACCGTCCCCGTGCCGGAGGTGACCGCGAACGTGACCGTCACGCCCGACATCAGTGCGCCACTCTGGTTCCGGACTCTGACCCCCGGAGGGTCTGAGACGAAGGAGTTAGCCGGAGCCTGCTGCGACAGCGCGGTCACGGCCTCGATCGATCCGGGTGCAACTATGCCCGTAGCAGTGAACGTCACGGCCGGAAGCCCGCTCGCTGTCGCGCTCAGCGTGTTCGTGCCGGGCGCCGCGCCCAGCGTCCAGCCGCTGACGCGCGCGATGCCATCGACGCCGGTCACGACGGCTGACGGGCCGGCAGAGCCGCCGCCGCCAGTGACTGCGAAGGAAACCGTTATTCCCGGAACCGGGCTGCCTAGCTGATCGCGAACGATCACTCCGGGCGGCTGCGACACTGCCGTACCGGCTGCGGCCTCCTGAGCTAGCGGCGTCACGGCAAGCACGGACGAGGGAACGAGAACGCTGGTCGCCGTGAACGTCACGGGTGTCAGCCCGGCTGCGCTGGCCGTCACCGTATTGGTGCCTGCGCCCGCGCCAAGCGTCCAGCTCGACGACTGCGCCACACCGTCCGCCCCTGTCGCCACCACCGTCGGCGACACGGCGCCGCCTCCCGCCGTCACCGTGAACGTCACGGTCACACCCGGCATCGGAAGATTGAGGTGATCGCGGACGAGAACCCCCGGCGGCTGCGACACGGCCGTACCGGCCGGCGCCTGTTGTGTGACCGCCGTCGTTGCGGCGAGGGACGTCGCGGTTCGCACCCCCGTGGCTTCGAACGTCACCGGCGCGATGCCGCCCGCCGACGCAGTGACGGTGTTGCTTCCTGCGGAAGTGCCCAGCGTCCAGGTCGTCAGGGTCGCGGTGCCGTTCGCGCCCGTGACGACCGAGGACGGCGCGATGGAGCCGCCACCGGCCGTCACCGCAAACGTCACGGTCACACCCTGCATCGGATTGTTCAGGTGGTCGCGAACGATGACGCCGGGCGGCTGCGACACGGGTGTCCCCGTAGGCGCCTGCTGTGCCGTCGGCGATGTGGCTTGCATCGTCGTCGCGACGAGCGTAGCGGTCGCGGTGAACGTGACGGGTGTCAGGCCGGTCACGGTCGCCGTCACTGCGTTCGTGCCCGCGGTGGACCCGACAGTCCAGTTCGTAAGCCGGGCAATTCCGTCGGCGCCGGTGGACTGCGATGCCGGGTTGATCGACCCGCCCCCAGCCGTCACCGCGAACGCAACGCTCACGCCTTGCATCACCAGCCCGTTCTGGTCGCGGACGATCACACCAGGAGGCTCAGGCACCGCGCCGCCAGCCGGTACGGTCTGCGACGTTGACGTCACCGCCTCGATCGAGGTTGCCTGCCGCGTTCCCGTTGCCGAAAACGTGACCGGATTGACCCCACTGACGGTGGCGGTCACCGTATTGGTGCCCGGTGCAGTGCCCAGGGTCCAGCTGGTCAGCGTGGCAGAGCCATCAGCCCCGGTGATCACCGACGACGGGTTGAGTGAGCCGCCCCCGCTCGTGACCGCAAACGTTACGGTGATGCCCTGCATCGGATTGTCGTTCTGATCGCGCACGACGACACCGGGCGGGCTGGCGACGGCCTGTCCAGCCGGACCCTGCTGCGTCGTCGGGGTGGCCGCCTGGACGGAGGCAGGAACGAGTGTACCGGTAGCGTTGAACGTGACTGGTGGGAGTCCGGTCGCTGTCGCGGTGACCGTGTTGGTTCCCGCCCCTGCTCCCAGCGTCCAGTTCGTCAGCTGCGCGATGCCATTGGAACCGGTCACAACCGATGACGGCGTTATCGAGCCGCCACCAGCCGTCACCGCGAACGTCACCGTCACGCCGGGGCGCGGCGCGCCGAACTGGTCGCGCACGATCACGCCCGGCGGCTGCGGAACAGCAGAGCCCGCAGCCGCCTGCTGCGACGTCGCAGTCGTCGCTTCGATCGAGGCAGACACCAGATTGCCGACGGCGTTGAACGTCACCGGCGAGAGACCGCTCACCGTCGCAGTCACGCTGTTGCTCCCGGCTCCCGTCCCCAGCGTCCAG
>DASUUI010000132.1:0-3721 GCA_036374155.1 Gemmatimonadaceae bacterium
CGCTCAAACTTAGCCTTGGCCATTGGTTTGATTCCTCTGTTCAGGTAGTAGGAGAAGGTCGTTGATTGGTGACGAGTTTTCAGTTTTCAGTTTTCAGTTTTCAGTCCGGATCGAGAGTCCAGCGTCACGGCTGGCCGACGTACCGGAACTGAAAACTGAAAACTGAAAACTTCAAACCCACCCTCAACCGCGAACCTTCGCGATGATCTCTTCCGCCTTCGCCTTTGGCACTTCCTCGTACTGCAGGAACTGCATCGAGTAGACCGCGCGCCCCTGCGTCGCCGAGCGCAGCGTCGTCGAATATCCGAACATCTCCGACAGTGGCACCGTGGCCTTGATGACCTGGGCTCCACCCCGCTCCTCCATCCCGCTGATCTTTCCGCGGCGAGAGGAGAGGTCGCCCATCACGTCCCCCATGGAGTCCGCGGGCGTCGTGACCTCGACGTCCATCACCGGCTCGAGCAGCACCGGATTCGCGCGGCGGGCCGCCTCCTTCAGCGCCATGGAACCGGCGATCTTGAACGCCATCTCCGACGAGTCGACGTCGTGGTACGAGCCGAAGATCAGCTGCACCTTCACGTCGACCATCGGATAGCCGGCGAGCACGCCGGTATCCATCGCCTCGCGCATCCCCTCCGACGCCGGCTTGATGTACTCCCGCGGGATCACGCCGCCGACGATCTTGTCCTCGAAGATGAAGCCGGAGCCCGTCTCGCCCGGAATGATGTTGATGACGACGTGGCCGTACTGGCCACGTCCACCGCTCTGCCGCACGAACTTGCCCTCGACGTTGTCCACCGCCTTGCGGATCGTCTCGCGGTAGGCGACCTGTGGCCGGCCCACGTTCGCATCGACCTTGAACTCGCGCAGCATGCGGTCGACCAGGATCTCGAGGTGGAGCTCGCCCATCCCTCCGATGATCGTCTGCCCGGTCTCCGGGTCCGTACGAACGCGGAAGGTCGGGTCCTCGTCGGAGAGGCGACTGAGCGCCTCACCCATCTTGTCCTGGTCCGCCTTGGTCTTGGGCTCGATCGCGACGTCGATGACCGGCTCCGGGAAGGTCATCGACTCCAGGATCACCTGCTTGTCCTGATCGGACAGGGTGTCGCCGGTAGTGGTGTCCTTCAGGCCGATGGCGGCGGCGATGTCGCCCGCGCGCACCTCCTCGATCTCCTCACGCTTGTTCGCGTGCATCTGGAGGATCCGGCCGATCCGCTCCCGCTTCCCCTTCGTGCTGTTCTGCACGTAGGAACCCGAGGGAAGCACGCCCGAATACACCCGGAAGAACGTGAGCTTCCCGACGTACGGGTCGTTCATGATCTTGAAGGCGAGCGCCGAGAACGGCTCCGAATCGTCGGCGTGCCGCTCGATCACCTTCTCCGGGTCGTCCGCGTCGTGGCCCTGGATCGCGGGCACCTCGAGTGGCGACGGCAGGTAGTCGACCACGGCATTGAGCAGCTGCTGCACACCCTTGTTCTTGAAGGCCGAGCCGTTCAGAACCGGGATCAGCGCTCCCGCCACCGTCGCGCTGCGGATGGCGTGACGAAGCTCCTCCTCGGTGATCTCCTCGCCGTCGAGGTACTTCACCATCAGCTCCTCGTCGTGCTCGACGGCCGCCTCGATGAGGTTCGTGCGCAGCTCCTCGACCCTGTCCTGGAGCTCCGGACGCACCGGCTGCTCGGTCCAGTTCTTCCCCAGCGTCGAGTCGTCGTAAACGAGCTCGAGCCGGCGGATGATGTCGACGAGGCCGGCGTAGTCCTCGCCCTCACCGAGCGGGATCTGCACCGGGTGCGCGTTCGCCCCCAGCCGGTCGCGGATCATACCGACGACACGGCTGAAGTCCGCGCCGACGCGATCCATCTTGTTGATGAACGCGACGCGCGGAACCTTGTACTTGTTCGCCTGGCGCCACACCGTCTCCGACTGCGGCTCCACTCCGCCGACCGAGCAGAATACCGCGACCGCACCATCGAGAACCCGCAGCGAACGCTCCACCTCGACGGTGAAGTCGACGTGCCCCGGGGTGTCGATGATGTTGATGCGGTACTGCTCGTCGAACCGGTTCCAGAAACAGGTAGTGGCCGCCGAGGTGATCGTGATCCCCCGCTCCTGCTCCTGCTCCATCCAGTCCATCGTCGCCGCGCCCTCGTGCACCTCGCCCAGCTTGTGGGTCCGGCCGGTGTAGTAGAGGATGCGCTCGGTCGTCGTCGTCTTACCGGCATCGATGTGCGCCATGATGCCGATGTTCCGGAGCTTCTCCAGCGGAGTCGTGCGTGCCATGCTCGATATCTGTTAACGGCTATCGGCTATCGGCTATCGGCTTTCGGTCCGGATCGGGCGCCCGTCAAGGCGATTTCTCCGGCGACGTACGCCAGATTCCCGGTCCCGACCGATAGCTGATAGCCGATCGCTGATAGCCTCGCTTTTACCAGCGGTAATGGGCGAACGCCTTGTTCGCCTCGGCCATGCGGTGCGTGTCGTCCTTCTTCTTGATCGTCGCGCCCTCGTTCCGGCTGGCGGCGAGCAGCTCCGCGGCGAGCCGCTCGGCCATCGTCTTCTCGCCCCGGGCGCGCGAATACTGAATGAGCCAGCGCATGCCGAGCGCCTGACGCCGCTCCGGGCGAACCTCGACCGGCACCTGGTAGGTGGCGCCGCCGACGCGGCGCGACTTCACCTCGAGGACCGGCTTCGCGTTGCTCAGCGCCTGCCGGAAGACGTTCTCGCCCGGCTGCCCCGTGCGCTCCTCGATCACCTTCATGGCGTCATAGAAGATGCGCTCGGCGACGGACTTCTTGCCGTCCTCCATCAGGCTGTTCACGAACTTCGTCACGGTCTCGGACCCGAAGACCGGATCGGGAGCGATCGGGCGCTTAACGGCGCGTGCACGGCGGCTCATTACTTCTTACCCTTTCCGGCGGCAGCACCCGCCTTCGGCTTCTTGGCCCCATACTTCGACCGGCTCTGGCGGCGGTCGTTCACCCCCGAGGCGTCGAGCGTGCCCCGGACGATGTGATAGCGGACACCCGGAAGGTCCTTCACGCGCCCCCCGCGAATGAGCACGATCGAGTGCTCCTGCAGGTTGTGCCCCTCGCCCGGGATGTATGCCGTAACCTCGAACCCGTTGGTCAGACGCACGCGCGCCACCTTCCGGAGGGCCGAGTTCGGCTTCTTCGGGGTGGTGGTGTAGACACGAGTGCACACTCCCCGCTTCTGCGGGTTGCTTCGCATTGCGGGCGACTTGCTCTTCTTCTCGACGGTCTGGCGCCCCTTGCGGACCAACTGGTTGATCGTCGGCATACTGGGAATCTGAAAATATGCAAAAAGTCCGGGCGGGAGACTCGCTCCGCCCGCTCCTGCCCGCTTAGCGGCGACAGACCGAGGAACTTAACCGGTAAGCCGCACCATGTCAAGAATCCGGCCCCCGTCGGGTTCTCGGCGTGAGGGGTGCCACGAGCGCAGTTGAACCGGGCAACGAGCAACCCTCGGTGGGCCGGCCACCGCCTGCCTTTCGCCCCCGCTCCGAATGGTCGCGGGGTCCCGGATGAACTCCGGGACCCCGAGATGCTGCGCTTCCTGCGTGAAGGAATCAGCTCGCCAACCGTGCGCCGAGCTCGGCGAAGGCGCTCATCGTATCGTCGACACTGATCGCGCAGTGCCCGTAGGAATAGGGATTCGTCGTGATTCGCTCGACCAGCAACCCCGCCGCACCTGCCGCGTTCAC
>DASUUI010000133.1:0-11599 GCA_036374155.1 Gemmatimonadaceae bacterium
CACCAAATGCACGCTCGCTCCGCCGCGACCGGCGCGTGCCTCCGTGGCGCGACGCGATGATGGGGTTGTTCATCGCGGAGCGACACGGGGGCACCGCCGAGGCAGGCGGAGCGACGCGGGCACAAACAACCCACGCGGGCACCGCCGAGGCAGGCGGAGCGATGCGGGCACAAACAACACACGCGGGCAGCGCGGCGCGGTCAGCCCTTGGGTCGCGGCCACCCCGGACTTTCGTCCAGCTTCGCTTCCGCTTCCATCGGGCCAACGTCCGACGGTACGTCGGCCGCCGACCACACGCCTTCAGAGCGCGCGATCACCGCGGTGGCGCTCAGGTCGCCGATGATGTTCACCACCGTGCGTGACATGTCGAGTATGCGGTCTATCCCGAGCACGATCGCGATCCCCTCGGCCGGAATCCCGAACATCGCGAGAATGCCTACGAGCAGCGGGATCGAGCCACCCGGGACTCCGGCGGCGCCAATGGCGGTGATCACGGCCATCATCATCACGACGATCATCTGCGGCAGCGTGAAGCTGACGCCAAAAACCTCGGCGAGGAAAATGATCGTTACCCCCTCGAACAGCGACGTACCGTTCATGCACATCGTATTGCCGAGCGGGAGCACGAACCCCGCGATGTGTCGCGGAATGCCGAGGTTCTGCTCGGCGACCGCGAGGTTCGTCGGGAGGGTTGCCGCGCTGGAGCTGGTGGAGAACGCCGTCACTATGGACGAGCGTATCCGGGAGTAGAACACTCGCGGTGAGATGCCCGCGGCGAAGCGAACGATCAGTGACAGCGTGATGGCAGCGTGCAGAATCAGCGCGCCGATCACCACCCCCACGTAATTCCCCAGGGGCACCAGCAGCGCGAACCCGAAACGTGACGTCACTCCGAAGATGAGCCCGGCCACTCCGTAAGGAGCGAGCCGCATGGCCATCTCCACGATCTTTATCACGATGTCCTGCAGCGCCTGCAGGAAATCCAGCATCGGTCGCGCGCGCTCCGCCTGAATCATCGTCAGTGCCGCGCCGAAGACCAGGCCGAAGAAGATCACGCCCAGCATGTCCATGTCCACAGCGGACTTGATCGGATTTCGCGTGACGATGTTGACGACCGTCTCGATCCCGAAGGTGGACGTTCGCGCTGCCTCGATCCGGCTCGACGCGTCCCCGGCGAACGTCTCGATCAGTTCAGCCCTCACCTGGGGATCCACGCGCGACCCAGGCCGGATCAGACTGACGAGGGTCAGGCCGAGGATGGCGGCGAGCGCCGTGGTGATAAAGAAATACGCCATCGTCTTCCCGCCGACTCGCCCGACGTGTCGCAGATCGCCGAGGCCGGCAACGCCGAGGGAGATCGAGGCGAACACCAGCGGCATCACGATCATGAACAGCATCCGCAGGAAGATCTGGCCGATCGGGCCCGCGACGTACGTGTTCGCCCAGGTGACCGCCGGGTGGGTGGACCCGAGCATCAGGTTGGCGGCGATCCCGACCAGCGCGCCGGCAAACAGCCCGATGAGGATCTTCGTGTGCAGCGGAAGGCCACCGCCGTCCGCGCGCGCGGGAACCGCGTTCATTTCCGAACCCGCTCAGATGGCATCATGCTCAGGGCGTCCGTGGTGGGCGTTCAGTGGATCGGCGTCGTGCGCCAGCCGTGGGCTCCAGCCAAAATGCCCCCGGTGCAAGCAATAGCCAACCGCCGGGACAGCCGTCTCGTCAGATGAACATCGGAGCGAGCACGAGAGTGATCGTGCTCAACAGCTTCACGAGCACGTGGAGCGAGGGACCAGCCGTGTCCTTGAAAGGGTCGCCCACGGTGTCACCTACCACTGCGGCCTTGTGCGCGTCGGACCGCTTGCCGCCATACATGCCCGTCTCGATGTACTTCTTGGCGTTGTCCCACGCGCCGCCGCCGTTGTTCAGGAAGTTCGCCATCAGGATTCCGGCGATCGTACCGACCATGAGCAGCGCCGCGACCGCCTCGGCCCCAATGCCGTACGCCTTGAAGACCAGGCCGACGACGACCGGAAAAGCTACCGCGAGGAGGCCCGGAGCGACCATGGCGCGCAGCGCTCCCCGGGTGACGATGTCCACGCATTGCGCGTAGTCGGGATCTTCGGTGCCCTGCATGATCCCCGGCCGTTCCTTGAACTGCCGCCGCACTTCCTGGATCACGGAGTGGGCCGCCTTGCCGACTGCCTTGATGGCGAGCGCCGAGAACCAGAAGATGAGCATGGCGCCGAGCAGCCCGGCGACGAACACGCCGGGATTCGCCAGATCCACGGCTATCCGCCGCCCCGTGTAGTTGAACACCTCGTCCAGGTACGCGGAGAAAAGCAGGAACGCTGCGAGCGCCGCCGATCCGATCGCGTATCCCTTGGTCAGCGCCTTGGTCGTGTTCCCGACCGCGTCCAGCCGGTCTGTCTTGATGCGTATTTCCTCCGGCTGCTTCGACATCTCGATGATGCCGCCGGCATTGTCCGTGATCGGTCCGAAAGTATCCATCGCCAGGATGTACGCCGCGGTGCCGAGCATCCCCATCGTCGCGACCGCGGTGCCGAACAATCCGCCGATCGGCTCGCCCGCCGCATCCAACAGGCCGCTCCCCTGCCCCAGCATGTAGCTCGCAACGATCGCTATCGAGATCGTGATCACCGGCAGAGCAGTTGACTCCAGGCCGACCGCGATCCCGGTGATGATGTTCGTCGCCGCTCCCGTCTGGCTGGCCTCCGCGATCTGCTTGACCGGTCGGTACGCGTACTCCGTGTAGTACTGCGTGATGTACACGAACGCGATCGCCGTGAGGATGCCGATGATGCCGCACCAGAAGAAATTCCACCACGCGTTCGGCGCCTGCGGCGTGTACAGCAGCCATCGTGTTCCGACGTAGAACCCGACTATGGCGAGCCCCGCCGCGACGTAATATCCGCGATTGAGCGCGGCCATCGGGTCGCCATCCTCTCGCGTGCGAACGATGAAGATGCCGACCATGGACGCGATCAGTCCGAAGGCGCGCACCACCAGCGGGAACAGGATCCCCGCCACGCCGAAGTAGGGGTACAGCAGAACGCCAAGTATCATCGCGCCGATGTTCTCGGCCGCGGTTGACTCGAACAGGTCCGCGCCGCGGCCTGCGCAGTCGCCGACGTTGTCGCCCACGAGGTCGGCGATCACGGCGGGGTTGCGCGGGTCGTCCTCCGGGATGCCCGCCTCGACCTTGCCGACGAGATCGGCGCCGACATCGGCCGCCTTGGTGTAGATACCGCCGCCGAGCTGCGCGAACAGCGCGACGAGGGAGGCGCCGAAACCGTAGCCCACGATCAGGAACGGTATGCGCTGCGCCCACGCGTCCGGGGTGGTGTCGGCGGGAGCCAGGAGATAAACAGCACCGTACAGTCCCGCCACGCCAAGCAGCGACATCGCAACGACGAACAGCCCGGACACCGCCCCGCCCCTCAACGCGATGCGAAGGGCGTCGTTCATGGACGAGCGCGCAGCGGACGCGCTCCGGATGTTCGACCGTATCGAGACCCACATGCCGACGTACCCGGCAACACCGGAGCTCAGCGCGCCCAGTATGAAGGAGACCGTCACGTACAGCGCGAGAACGAGGGGGTCGCGCACTGGATCGTGCTCGTTCGGCGTACGAAGGAAAGCGTAACCGAGGTAAAGGAGAGCGGCGACGATCAGCCCGATGGCGGTGATCGTTCTGTACTGCCGGGCGAGAAAGGCTTCAGCGCCTTCCTGGATCGCGTTGGAGATGCGCTGCATCTCCGGCGTGCCGCGATCGTGCCGCAGGACCCACCTGGCCAGCCAGACTGCGAACAAAAGGGCAAGAACGCTGATCCCTATGACGAGCCACAGAAGGACTGACTGGGTGCGCTGCAATGGGCCGGCCTGAGTGTGAGGCGCGGCAATGTATTGAGGCCACTCGTGGGCCGCCAGCGGGGGGAGAGTCGGCCACTGCCGCTCCGATGGCTGCGCCAAGCCGTGAGTATTGAGTCGTGAGTCTTCAGTTGGGAGTAACAGCGGCCGCGGTTACTGCCAACTGAGCACTCATTACTCAGTGCTCAGGACTTGGCGCTCCTTTCTTCCAGCTCGTGGTCAGAATATGTAGTGGACGTCCACGGTGTCACGGATGGTAGTTCCGTCAGGGCGGACCGCTGGCCGGAAGCGAAGCGTCAGGAGCACCTCGCGCAGCCTGCGGTTGTAGCCGCCGTCGCGCGAGGGGTTGAAGCTCAGGAGGGTGGCGTTGCCGCGCTCATCCACGTCGAACCACGCGATGAGGTGGTACGGCTTGATGCGCTCGGGAGCGGGCAGCGGCGGCAGGAAGAACTGCGTGGGCGTGGGTGGATAGTTCTCCCCCGGTCCGCCCCCCGTGCCTGGCCCCACACCCGAGCCCCGTCCCGTCCCGATCCCGCTGCCTACCCCGCCGCCCGTGCCAGGGCCGGCGCCCGGGCCGGCTCCGCCCAACCCCTCTCCGCTGCTGGAAGCGCCTGCGTCACCCGCTGACGGGGTTGAAGCCGCCGGCACGGCGGGTGTCACGGGTGGAGTCGGAGCTGGTGGCGTCACCTTGGATGCGTCCGCAACGACGACCGCGGGCGCGGGCGGCGGCGTCGGTCGCACCGTCACGAATCGGATACGGTCGCCTGTGCTCCGGGGCACACCACCGCCCCCGCCCCCGCCGCCCGCCGGCCCCGCTCCCCCGCCGCCGACTGCCGGTTCGCCCTCGAAACCCGAGTGGATCGTGGGCGACACGATGAGCGCCAGCAGCAGAGCATGCAGCAGCACGGATACGACGGTCCCCTGCCAACCGTGGCGGATGCGTCCGCTGTCGGGAAAGCCCAGTGGTGGGCGCAGCGTTTTGCGTGTCGGGCTCACTCGAAATAATACGGCGGGCGAACCTGAAGGGTTCGCCCGCCGTCGTTCCATTCGGGAAAATTGACGACTGCTACTCGTTGTCCTTGGGCGGAACCCCGATGACCCGGACGCCAGAGCCGCGTGCGATGTCCATGGCCCAGATCACTTCGTCGTACTTCAGCTTGGGATCGCCCTTCACGAAAATGATCTTGTCGGGACGGGGGTCGTAGATCTCCTTCAGCCGCCCTGCAAGCGCATCGCGCGTGACCGGCTCCTTGTTGATTGCATACCGGTTGCCCGGCATGACCTCGAGCACGATCTGCGAAGGCGGCGGACCCTGCGACTCGCTCGGCGTGGGATCCGGCAACTGCAGATCGAGCGCCTTGCGCGACATCGGGACCACGAGCATGAAGATGATCAGCAGCACCAGCAGCACGTCGATCATCGGCACCACGTTCGGCTCGTTGTTGAGCGAATCGGCCTTGCCCACGGTGAATGCCATCAGTCCTGCCCTCCGGGAGCCGGCGCGCCCATCAGCCGGTCACTGGACACGGCCGATACCGTTCCCGGCCGCTGTTCGGTGATCATGCCTGCCACGCGCACCTCGTTCTTCGCGGCGATGTCCAGAGCATCGAGGACTTTCGAATACTCGAGCTCCTTGTGCGCCTTGACGTACAGCAGGCGGTCGGTCGTGCGCGTCTCGAAGATCTCGCGCAACCGCTGGCCCAGCTCCGCGTTCGGAATCGGAGTCCTGTTCAGATAGTACTGCCCACTCTCATCTATGCCGAGCACCTGATCGGTGTCCTCCTCGGGGTGCGGCTTGAGGTTCACACCCTGCGGCGGAATGGCCGTGAAGCCGGCGCTGATCGCCGGCACCACGAGCATGAAGATGATCAGGAGCACGAGCATGACGTCGATCATCGGCACCACGTTCGGTGTCGCATTGACGTTGGCTGACGTGTTGCGAACCTGGAGCGCCATGGTTCCGCTCCGTTACTGCGCGAGCGGGCCCGAGCCCGAGCTCGCCGTGGTGTTGAACTCGCGAGTGAAGCGGGACCGACCGAACTCGCCGGACACGCCCTTGATCAGGTAGTCGATGAACTCCTTGGAGGTGTACGTCATCTCCGCGGCGATGTTCTCGAGCTTCACCTGGAAATAGTTGAACGCCCACACGGCGGGAATGGCCACGAGCAGACCGAACGCGGTCGCGATGAGCGCCTCGGCGATACCAGCCGAGATCGCCGCGATACCGCCGGAGCCTGTCGAAGCGATTCCGACGAACGCGTTCACGATTCCGATAACCGTTCCGAGCAGACCGACGAACGGAGCGGTGGACGCGATGGTCGCCAGCACGCCAAGCCCGCGGCGCAGGTCGGTGAGGGCCATGAGCATTTCACGCTCGACCGCGCGCTCGACGGAGTTGATGTCGCCGACGGTCACCGTCCCATCCTGAATCAGCGGGCGGACTTCGGTCAGCGCGCCACCCAGCACCCGCGCAACGTGCGACTTCTTGTAGCGCTCGGCCAGCGTGATGGCCTCGGCGATGTTGTCTTCCTCGAGGAACTGGGAGAACTCGGGAGCGAACTTGCGCGTCTCAACGGCCGCGCGGCGGAGGTCCCACCACTTCTTGAAGAAGATGGAAAGCGACCAGATGGACATGATCGCCATGACGATCACAATGCCACGGACGAACCACATCATCTGACCCCAAAGCTCCATCAGCGAGATTTGCATATGCCTGTATCTCCGTGCCTGGTTGAGTGTTCTGGAAGCTGTTACGTCAGCGGGTTATCTGGAACGTGATCGGAAGCTCGACGAGCTGCCGAACCTTGCGGGAACCGATCTCTGCTGGGTAGAACCGCATGCGCGGAACGGCTGCGCGCGCCGCGCTCGCAAACAGGTCATTGGTCGCGCGGGAAACCTTCACGCTGCCGCCTTCGACCCGCCCGGTGGTGTCAACGACGAACTGAAGCCGCACCTCACCCTCGACGCCCGCAGAGCGCAGCGCTTCAGGGTAGGTCGGGCTGACCGTTCCGGGGATGGCCGCAGCCGGCTTCTCCACCTGGAACTCGAAGTAGGTCTGGTTGGTGTTCGAGAGGTCGATCGGGGTGCCACCGGCAACGCCCTTTGCTATGCCGCCGGCGACGCCTTTCCCCGTGAAGTCCTCTTCGTTCGTGACGCGCTTGCTGAGATCGATCTCGGGGATCTTGATCGGAATGTCCACGGGCGCGCGCAGCACCTGGAAGCCCTTGGGCGGCGGCACGACCGCGACCTTCTCCACCTTCGGCGGCTCCGGCTTCGGCTCTTCCGGCTTGGGCTCGGGCGCCTTCTTCACCTCTACGAACTTGATGTTCTCCTGACGCCGCTTCTCCTTCTCCATCCCGGCCTGCGCTGTGGCGTAAACCATCAGCGTGATCAGTCCGGCGTGGATGATGAGGCTCGTCAGCGTGGTGCCGGCCTTCCTCTCCTTGCGCGGTTTCGACTCGATCAGGTTATCGAACATTTCCTCTCCGTCCGCGTTCGCGCCGGCGTGATCCGTGACACGTCCGGCAGTGACTCGATCTGCACAAGAAGGTTACCCCTCCAGGACGGGCATGGAACGGGCCAAAGATTAAGGTTCAATGAAAATTGACGGCCGCATTCCGGGCCGCATCCCGGGCCTCAGCTGGCAGCGACCTCGTCATCGAACGCCAGGGTGCTGACTTCCCCGGCACGGGGATCGGCCAGAGGCAGCGTCACGGTGAAAAGGCTGCCCTTGCCGAGGCGCGACGAGACGGTGAGCGCGCCGCCGTGCGCCTGCGCGATCCAGTGGCTTATCGCCAGCCCGAGACCAAACCCCCCCCGCTCGCTTGGCGTCCTCCCGGCAACGCGGGAGCGTGCCCGGTCGGCGCGCCAGAACCGGTCGAAGACGTGCGGCAGGTCTGCGGCAGCGATGCCGATTCCCGTGTCACGCACTGCGAACGCGGCGTGCTCCGCGTGCCGCCCCAGCCCGATGTCCACTCGTCCGCCGGGCTGCGTGTACTTGATCGCGTTGGTCACGAGGTTCATGAACAATTGTCGCAGCCGGCTCCGGTCGCCGAGCACGGTGGCGTCCGCAAGGAACGGAAGGGTCACGGCGACCCCTGCCTCCTCTCCCAGTATCAGCCCGGTCTCGTACACCTCCTGAACGAGGGGCTTGAGCTCCACCGGCTCCCGCACCACCTCGAAGCGTCCTTCGTCGGCGCGGGCCAGCGTCAGGAGACTCTCCACGAGATCGGTCATCCGCGCGGTCTCCTGGAGCGCCTCCTCGAGCGCGAGCGCCTTCTCGTGCGCGCTGGCGCGGTCGCTCATCGCCCGTTCCACGTCCGCACGCAGCACGGCCAGCGGCGTCTTGAGCTCATGGCTGGCATCAGCGGTGAACCGGCGGAGGGCCATGAACGACGTCTCCAGGCGCGCGATCATCGCGTTGAGCGTG
Organism: Gemmatimonadaceae bacterium; assembly: GCA_036374155.1. GTDB lineage: Bacteria > Gemmatimonadota > Gemmatimonadetes > Gemmatimonadales > Gemmatimonadaceae > DASUUI01. Next base: position 8,318 of record DASUUI010000133.1, read on the forward strand.
TCCACGAGCCGGCTGAGCTCACCGCGCTGCTCCCGCATCCCGAGCCGGCGGTGCAGGCTCTTCCCGTCCGTTATCGCCGCGACTTCTGCCGCTATGCTGTCCAACTCGTCGAACGGGCGGCCGAGGAATATCCAGGCGACCCACACGGATGTCAGCACGATCAGCGGAAGCACGAACGCGAGCGTCAGAGCGAAGTCCCGGGGCACCGCCAGCAGGTCTCCCGTGCCGACGCCGGCCACGACCCGCGCGATGCCGTCCGGGCGGTCAGTTATGGAGCGGGCAACGAGCAGCGTGCCGCCCTCGATGGGCAACAGTCCCGCCGGACCGCCGTCAGGAAGCACCTGGAGGCCGTTCTGCAGAGTGCTCCAGTCCTCCTCCGACAGAGCGTTCACTGCGCGCGACGTGAACACCGGAGTGCCGCTCGTGTCCAGCACCAGAAGGATCTCCGAGCTCGCCTCGAGCGCGGCCCTCAGCGTTCCAACCAGTGCGGTGGCTCCGCCCTCGGTCACAGCCGTGATGGTCCCGCCGGCGCCTGCCTCGTGCTCGATCAGGCGGGCCGCGACTTCGGCGCGCAGCGATGCGTGCTGGCCGGCGTCCCGGTAAAGGTACGAGCTGCGCGCGAGCAGCAGCGCAACTGAGAGCACGACGGCCACTGCCACCGACATGGCGGCGAACAGGAAGGTCAGCCGCGCACGCGCCGTCACTGACCGTGGCGCTCGCCCGCTTCGTCGCGAATCGAGTAGCCGACCCCACGGACGGTGTTGATCAGTTTTCGCCTGTGGCCGGCGTCCACCTTCTTCCTGAGGTGGTTGATGACGACGTCAACGATGTTGGTGCCGGGATCGAAGTGGTACCCCCAGGCGTACTCGGTGATGAGCGTACGGCTCATCACCCGCCCCTCGTGCCGCATCAGATACTCGAGCACGGTGTACTCCTTTGGAGTCAGCTCGACGGGCTTCCCCGCCCGCCGGACTTCCCGCGTGGACCGGTCAAGTGTCAGGTCGGCGACCTGGAGCACCGGCATCTTGAGCTCCCCGCTCCGCCGCGCGAGCGCTTCCACGCGCGCCAGCAGCTCCTCCAGCGCAAACGGCTTGGTCACGTAGTCGTCCGCCCCGGCGCGGAGTGTCTGGACCTTGGCATCCACCGCATCCTGCGCCGTGAGCACCAGAACGGGCTTCAGGAAGCCGTGCCCGCGAAGGTCATGCAGCACCTCCAGCCCGGACTTGCCGGGGAGCCGCATGTCCAGGATCAGGAGATCGTAGGTCTTCTCCCTGGCGAGCCGCTCGCCGCCGTCACCAGTATCGGCCAGATCGACGTCCCAACCCTGCTCCCGGAGCCCGCGTGCCACGAAGCTGCCTACCGTCGGATCGTCCTCGATGACGAGGATCTGCATTGGCTCGCCCGTTCGCTGGAAGAATTTCCTGCGCTGCGACTCCGCTTCGGCCGGCCCGCGACCCCGGCCGATTCGGTGACTATTCCTGCCGGAGAATAACTCTCTGTGATCGGTGTCCGCACCCTGCCGCCTGGACAGTCCCGCTGGCCGCGATGGCAGCGACACTGTGCCTCGCTGGCAACATCCGCAGGTGTGCCAATTGCCGCTCAAGAGGCGCGCAAATCAACATCGACCGGTCGCGGAGGCGGCCGAGAACGACACTCAATCAACCCCAAATTCGGAGGAGTCAACAGATGGTATACCGAAGCTCACTGACCCCCGCTTTCGGGCTGCGGCGGGAGATCGACCGGCTCTTCGACGACATGTTCGGCCACACCGCGCTGCAGACGCAGAGCGCGTGGAGCCCGGCCGTGGACATCCGTGAGGATGAAAAAGAGCTGACGATCCTCGCCGAGCTGCCGGGGATGAAGCCGGAGGACGTCGAGATCACCTGCGACAATGGGATCCTGACGGTCCGCGGCGAGAAGTCGGAGACCCGCAAGGAAGGCGACGAGCGCCGCTATCACCTGGTGGAACGCAACTACGGCGCGTTCACCCGTTCCTTCCAGCTCCCGCAGGGTGTGGACGAGTCCAAGATCGAAGCCGGATTCGACAACGGCCTGCTCACCGTGAAGATTCCGAAGGCGGCGCTGCCGCAGCCGAAGCGGATCGAGATTCAGGGTGCCCGCAAGGGCGAGCGTCAGATCGAGGCCACCCACTCGGGCGAGAAGGCCACGAAGTGACGGCAGGGCCGGCTGCCGAGGCAGCCGAGAGAAAGAAAAAACGCGGCCGGGCATGGACGCCCGGCCGCGTTTTTTTCAAGCAGCCGGCATCAGAACGCTTCGAGCCAGGCCCGCTCAACCATCCTGCGTGGAGAAGCCGCGGCCTGTTTCGCCTTGTTGATGACGCAGCTGGAATAACGCACAGTGGCGTCGCCCAGCACCGTGCTCTGGTCGAGGAGCACGTTGGCCGCCATGACCGCGCCGTTCAGCTTGGAGCCCGACTGACCGACGGTCTTCAACGTCCCGCGCACGATCACCGGCCCGTAGAACTCGAACCCACCAGAGACCTCCAGGTCTCCATCGACGAGCAGGATCCCCTGGCCCCTTCCGCCACTGAGGTTCACCGCACCCGGTCCCTTGAAGTGAATGATTGGAAAATGGGATTCACACGCGGTTGCCGGGTTGCTGTTGAAGGGCTCACCCCAGTTCAGCGCGTTCGCGTAGTCGCAGTCGCCAGACTGAGTGAGTCTCGGTCCCATCGCGTTCATCGTGGGTGCTCCGGTATAGACGTGGCTCGCCATGCTGGTGAGGTCCGCCCAGTCCAGGTCACCGAAGGTGAAGTAGTTCGTCGTGTCGCCGGCTGCAGGAGTGACGAGGACCTTTGGCGACCCCGCGAGGCAGTTGAGAGTCGGACATCCCGACAGCTGAATGTTTTCGGATTTTTCGACGGCCAGTCCGGCGAGCGCCGGTCCCGCCGCCGGGCAATCATCCCACGTCGTTGGATTGGTGTCTACTCCGGTGATGTACGAGCTGCCGCCGACCTTGGCGTCACCGCGGACTGTCAAAGCGCTCTGGAATTTCATGTCCAGATCGAGCGTCCGCACCGAGAGCCCCGTTGTCCGACGCGCTTTTCCGAGCAGAGCGGTCCTCACGGTCGCTGTGGAGACGAGCGAGTACATGTTGTGCGCAAGCTTGGTCATGTGCACAGTATCGACCCATCCCGTCCCGGAGTACGTGCGGGTGACGACGTTTCCGGTCGCAAGCTGCCCCATGGCAACATTGTCCCACCGTGCCATGGACTGGTTCAGGCCTGCTTCCGCGGCGCGGAAGGCGCGCTCCTGGGCAAGC
>DASUUI010000134.1:0-4008 GCA_036374155.1 Gemmatimonadaceae bacterium
CGGCAATTGCCAGGCACGACGCAATTACGGTCAGAGCTCTGCGCATCTGGTCCCTTGGTGTGCTCAGGGTTCGAATATGACTGCCAGAACCTCTCAAGATCATATGTTTCTGAGGGTTCCGCAACGCTTTTCGCCACCAGAGGCCGGCGATTCCGGCCACTCGGCCAGTGTTACCCGCCCGACCCGGAAATGCTCACCCAGGTGCGGGGAGCCGAAAGTTACGCAGCCCTGGTCTCGCCACCGAGCAGCGTCAGCACTTCGCCCGTGATGTAGCTGGAATCTGCGTTGGATGCGAAGAAAACGTAGGCGGGGGCGATCTCCTCGGGCTGGGCGGGCCGCTCATACGGCGTGTCGGCGCCGAATTCGGCAACGTCCTTCGGTGGCTTGGCCGACGGATTGAGCGGCGTCCACACCGGCCCCGGAGCCACGCAGTTCACCCTGATCTGCTTGTCCACCAGCAGTTGCGCGAGCGACTTGGTGAAGGCGTGGATCGCGCCCTTGGTGGATGAATAGTCAACCAGCTCCTTCGATCCCTCGAGCCCCGTGATGGAGCCGGTGTTGATGATCACCGAGCCGCGCTTCAGATGGCCGAGCGCGGCCTTCACCATGTGGAAGTAGCCGTAGATGTTGACCTTGAACGTGTAGTCCCACTGCTCCTCAGTGACGTCATCGAGCGATTTCCGGTTCTGCTGCACCGCCGCGTTGTTCACGAGGATGTCGAGCCCGCCGAGCTCCTTCACTGTGCGCTTCACCGCCTGCGCGCAGAACTTCGCGTCGCTCACGTCGCCGGGAATCAGCAGCGCTTCCCTTCCCTCGGCCTCGACCGCGGCTCCCGTTTCCTCGGCGTCGGGCTGTTCCTCCGGCAGGTACACGATGGCCACATCCGCTCCTTCGCGCGCATACAGCACGGCCACGGCCCGGCCGATCCCGGAATCGCCGCCCGTGATCAGCGCGACCTTCCCCTCCAGCTTGCCCGCGGCACGATACGCAGGCGCTTCGTATTCCGGACGTGGACGGACCTTCTTCTCCAGTCCCGGCGGATCCTGCGACTGCTTCGGCATCGGCGCGGTGGGATACTGCTTCTGACGCTCGAGCTGCGGGTCACGTCTGGCTGTGCGCTTGCGCGTGGTCTTCGATCTGGGCATGGGCGGAATGCTGGATGATTGTATTCGGGTCGAGCGATGGCCTGCATCGCATCCGTTCGGCAAGCCGCGTTCCCTGCGCCGATATATTGCGCCCATGTCGCTCGCCGTTCGCTTCCTGGGCACGTCCGCTTCCCGTCCGACGGTGGAGCGGAACGTGTCGTCCATCGCGCTGATCCGCGAAGGCGAAACGATCCTGTTCGACTGCGGCGAAGGCACCCAGCGGCAGATGATGCGGTACGGGATCACCTTTGCGCTGGACGAGATCTTCTTCACCCACCTGCACGCCGATCACATCCTCGGCGTCATCGGACTGTGCCGCACGCTGGCGCTGCAGGGACGAACAGAGCCGATGCGGATGTATGGCCCGCGCGGCTGTGAGAAGGTGCTGCGCCGGGCGCTCACGCTCGGCAGCGAGCGGGAGGAGTTCCCGGTCGCCATCAGCGAGTGCCGGCCGGGTGAGGCGCTCAAGCGGGGGCCGTACTCCATAATTCCGTTCGACGTCCAGCACGCCGGACAGTCGCTCGGCTACGCGCTGATCGAGGACGACCGGCTGGGGCGGTTCAACCCCGACCGGGCCCGTGAGCTGGGAGTGCCCGAGGGGAGGATGTGGGGCGAGCTGCACAGGGGCCGCAGCGTGCAGCTGGAGGACGGGCGCACGGTGACACCGGAGGATCTGGTAGGGCCCGCGCGCCCGGGACGGCGCGTGGTGATCACCGGCGACTGCCTGCCGTCACCGACAACGGTCGAGATCGCGCGCGGCGCCGACCTGCTGGTGCACGAAGCAACGTTCGGCGAGGAGGAGGCAACGCGCGCGGCGGAGACAGGTCATTCTACGGCGAGACAGGCAGCGGAAGTGGCCGCGCAGGCCGGGGCCCGGCAGCTCGCGCTGACGCACCTCTCCGCGCGCTATTCGCGCGAGGCAGCTGAGCTGGAACGGGAAGCGCGGGCTGTCTTCCCGAACACGGTCATCGCGCGCGACGGGATGACTCTCGAGATCCCGTTCCGCGACGCCCCGGAGAACGACGCGGGCTAGCTGCCGGCTGCCAGGTTCAGCGGCGCGTAGGGAGTCGCGACCGGAGCAGACTTCCGGAAAAGGCGCGCGATTTCGTCGTCGCTCAGCGACTCGAGCACGCGCATCGCGGGAACCCGCGACGTGACGCTGCGCGCCTCGGGCCCGCGCCAGATGTGCCAGGCGTACCGGGTCGGCTGCTTTCCGCGCTCGTCGTGAAACACCACCATCGCGTTGCTCGCCCCGGGGAGCCGGACCTCAGCGAACCAGCGCGTTCCGGACTCGTCGGTGAAGCGGATGCCGCGGCGCGCGCTCACTCGCCGCCTCCGCCGTCACCCTGATCCCCGCCTCTCGATCCGGCTGCCGGGTGCAGCGGTTGACGGCCGGCGAATCCGGTTTCCGTATCGTGCCAGTAGTCCACTTGTGCCTCTCCGAGTCGCCAGCACAGGTACACCGGGCGCCCGTCGCGCTCGCCCGGAAAATCCACGAGTCCCATGTCGAACCCCTTGAACTCTATGCCAAGCTCGGAAAGCTCGCCCACGCACCGCTCAATTTCCGCGGCCAGGACCTGCGCCTCCTGCTCGAGGCGGAGGGCTTCGCTGCCGGTCTCGCCGCGCGGCGTGCGGGCGACTTCCACCTCGAAGGCGTCCACCTTCTCCTTCCAGCGGGCGTAGTCGCGGACTATGTCCTCCACGATCCGGCTTACCAGTGGAAGGGTACGGTTCGCTTCCTCGACGGTGAAGACCCTGGTCACGCCGTGCCCGATGCGTCGCCGGAGACGTCGTTCCGGGCTTCTGCGTGGCGTTCCTCCAGGCGACGGCGGCGGCGGTCGCGCGCGGCCGCATGCCTGCGGTGCTCCTGCGGCGTTTCCGGAATGAGGCCCGGCACCTTCACTGGCCTCCCTTCCGCGTCCACTGCGACGAATGTCAGGTAGCAGGAGTTGGTGTGTTTGCGAGCGCCGGTGCCGGCGAGCAACTGCTCCGTCTCGACCCGGACGCCGACTTCCATCGAGGTATTCCCCACGTAGTTGACACTCGCCTTCATCACCACGAGCTCGCCGATGTGAATCGGCTCCTTGAAGTCCACCCGGTCGATCGAGACGGTGACACACGCGGTGCGCGCATGGCGCATCGCCGCGACCGCGGCAGTCGTGTCCATCATGGACAGAATCACCCCGCCGAAAACGTGCCCGAGCACGTTGGAGTGCTGGGGCATCATTACCTGCGAGGTCTCGTGCTGCGACTCCGAGGCCGGCCGAGGGGAGAGGTCGCGGAGACCGGACTGACTAGATTCGTTCATCGCGGCGCGCTTGGTGCGTCTGCGGATGGAGTTCCGAACGGCCGGCGAACCGTGAGCCGCCGACCGGGGTAGGCATGGCGGGCAATATACAGTCACTCACCGAATATCCGGCGCACGGCCGGGACACCCACAAGCCGCAATGACTTCTTATCTGGTTCGTACGCGACGACTGCTGCCGGTCGCCGCCGGTTTCCTCCTTGCGTCGTGCGCGGGTCACGACGCTGCCGCCGCGCGCGGCGATCTCGTGACTCCCGATTCGCTTGCCGTTCTGGCCGACTCGGCGGCAAGGGCTGACAGCGCGGCCGCCGTCGCCGCGGGGATGCCGGCCTATCCGAACACGCCCGGCTACCAGCGGACGATGGAGCTGCAGCGCGCCAAGGCACCGACCATCCGCGCGCTGTACCTGAACCGGTTCGCCATTCAGAACCCGGCGAAGATGCGGCGGCTGCTCGCGCTGGCCGACTCCACCGAGATCAACGGCTTCGTCGTTGACATCAAGGACGAGTTCGGGCTGAACTTCATATCCGAAGACCCGATGCTGCAGAAGAACGCGGG
>DASUUI010000135.1:0-10160 GCA_036374155.1 Gemmatimonadaceae bacterium
CCGCTCAGTCCAATACCGTGTACAGGCCAACGTCGAACACGACGACTCTTGCAGAACGACCGTTCAGCTTCGTCTGCGCTATCCCTCCGGCTTGTCCCGGCGTGAAAAGGTCGTGATCTGCCGCGTCGGCTGAGCTGATACACCGCCCCACTCGACCAGCCTGAAGTCCCTGCTCTCACGGTTTACCCATGATCCGGTGATCACGAAGAACGAATTCGTGTTAGTTCGTGGCGGCGCGGTGGCGGCCCAGGAACTCTGTCAGATGCGCGATGAACTCGTCTGCGCGGGGGGCCCCGAGGTGATCTACTCCGGGAATGATTCGGAGCTCGATGTTATCCCCGCTTTCCGCCATGCGCTCGGCCTGTCCGCGCAGCGGATCATGTTCGCCGATCAGGATCAGTGTGGGGACGGGCACCGCGCGAAAGCTCGTGAGCGGGATGAGGGGGAGGGACGGCGCGCGAAACGTGGCCGCAAGCGCGCGCATGTCGTTGGTGGCCCTCAATGCTCCTTCTCCGACCGCGAGTGCCCGGGATGATACTCCCGCGCCACCCTCCGGCGTGAGTGCTCGTGCGAGCGGTCCGAGTCTACCACGCTCAAGGGAGTCGGCTACCTCATTCGCGGCGATCGCTTCCATCGGCGACGAACCGTCCCCGGCGGATCCGTATCCACCGAGCGTGACCGTCAGGAAACGTTCTGGATGCAGCTGCCGCGCGTGGTGAGAAAGCATCGCGCCGCGCGAGTAACCGACAAGGTGAGCCTGGGAGAATCCCAGATGGTCCAGCAGGCGGACGATGTCACGGACGTCGGGCGCGCCGTACTGCGCCGGGTCGTAGGGCTTCTGGCTTCGACCGTGGCCGCGGGTATCGTAGGCGACTACCTGGAACCCCCCGCGAACCAGCGCATCAAGGACGCCGGTGCGATGCCAATTGTGCTCCACACTGGATGCGAACCCGTGGACGAGGACAACCGGCTCACCGGTCCCTTCCACCAAATAACGCAACCGGACCCCGTCGGAATCGAAGGTTCGGTTGTCGAGATCATTGGACTGAAAGCTTGCAGCGGCCCGCGTGGCCCAGTAGGCGAGGGCGCGGAGCGCAGTCGGCGTACTCGCTGCCACCAGGCCAGCTAGAAAGATCACGGACGCAAGCAGGATCCTGCGACGCTTCATGCCACGAGCTCGAGCAGGCAGACGGGACGGAATGCAGCACGACGGCTGATGGAGATGCGTCCAGCCGCCGGGATTCGACCACGCTGCATTCCCCGAGCCAGCGGGCCGGGAACCGCGCAGTTGCAGCAGCGCCTCGATGAGGACACACTTTCTGGTCGAACGGGGGCCGGCGTCTCCGGGCGGGATCGTCCCTGAGGTACACCCAGCCAGTTCAAGCCGCTCGTGAGACGCAGAACACGACCGCGGCAGGGAAACGTAGTATCACGCAGGAGGAGCGTCGGCGAAGCAGAGCTCAACACCGCTTGCGACGATTGTGTCAACGCTCCTTGTCGAGCTCATCTTCGGCTCGCGCAACACTGGTGCGCGCACATACGTCGTGAATCGCGGCGATCCGGGGCTGCTTGCTTCACTCGACAACGTTTCCGCGGCCGCTGCCTCGGCTACGCACGGCGGTGGACCGTCCATCGCGGCACACGCAGATCACCTGCGTTACGGGCTTGCAGTGCTCAACCTGTGGGCCGCCGGAGCGCTGCCGCGGTCACAGGAGACGGACTGGACGGCCAGCTGGCGAAGGAGCGTCGTGTCGGAAGACGAGTGGCGAACGCTGCGCGACGAGCTGCGGCGCGAGGCAGCCGCGTGGATCGAAGCGCTCCGTGCGCCTCGCGACGTAAATGACGTAGAAGCAGGCTGGATCGCCGGGAGCGTCGTGCACATCGCCTACCACCTCGGGGCCATCCGGCAAATCGATCGCGCGACTCGAGGCCCGACAGCCGAGGATGAGGCGCGCGCAGAGGCCGCACTGCGCAGGGGAAGCTGAGGAAGTGGCTGGCCGTACGATGTAATCGAGCGATCCGTGCTGCGCACAGGGCGGGTCTCTAGTCTTCCCTCTGTCTGTGACCTATGTTAGCGATCTGACTCAAGGCCATAGAGAGAGGCAAGCATATGGCGAAGAACGCGGCACCCAGACCCAAGTCTGTAAACGGCCCGACGAGCGACCCCGCTGCCGAGCAACCTGAGAGTCTGGATCAGGTTCGTGACATCCTGTTTGGCGGCCAGATGCGAATGGTGGACACGCGTCTGCGCGGCCTCGAAGAGCGGATCGCCCTCGAACACGCTGCGCTGCGCAAGGACTTGAGCCGGCAGATCGACGAGCTCGGAGAGGCGTCGAAAAAGGAGTTTGCAGCGCAGGCCGATCGTTTGGCCGCGGAGCGCACCAAGCGCGCCGATGACCTGAAGGCTCTGTCGGCGGAGCTCAAGGAAGCGTTCAAGGGGCTGGAACGCCGGCACCTGAAGTTCGAGGAGGCAACCGCTCAGGCTGACGCTGAGGTTCGTGACCAGCTCGTGAAACAGAGCTCGGCATTCTCGGCAGAACTGGCGAGGACGGCCGAGCGGCTCACGACTGAGCTCGACCGCGCAGCCTCGGCGCTGCGCGCCGACAAGGTGGACACGACAACTCTCGCCGGCACACTTACGGAGATGGCCGCGCGTCTCACGGGTGGCGGGCGCGCGACGGGTAAGGGCAGCAGCAAGTCTTGATCATGTTCGAGGAGCAGCCGGGGCGCGAGACGGACTTTGCGACGTTGCGCCAACTCCTCGTCGGACCGGAGCGACAGCAGCTCGACGAGCTGGCCGATCGCGTCGAGGAGGTGGCGATCACCCCGCAGACGCTCGCCGAGCAGCTGCCCGAGGCGATCGCCCTGCGAACGGGCCGCGACGACCAGCTCGGGCGCGCGCTCGCGCCGACCGTGGAAACGGCGCTCCGTGAATCCATTCGCCGGAACCCCCGCGACATCGCGACCGCCATTTTCCCCGTTCTCGGGCCGGCGATTCGCAAAGCCATCGCGGAAACGATGGCAGGGCTGGTGCGCTCGATCAACAGCGCGGTGGAGCACAGCCTGTCGGTGCAGGGAATCAAATGGCGGATCGAGGCGTGGCGTACGGGCATGCGATACGCCGACGTGGTCATCAGGCACGCCCTGGTGTACCGCGTTGAGCAGGTTTTTCTGATACATGCCGAGACCGGTCTGCTGCTCTCTCACGTGACCGCGCCCGATGTTGCCGCCCCCGATGCGGACCTGATTTCGGGGATGCTCACTGCGATCCAGGACTTCGTGGGTGATTCATTCCGGCCGGGCGAGGGTGGCACGCTGAGCTCGTTCACGGTCGGCGATCATACTGTTCATGTCGAAGCCGGGCCACGCGCGTTGATCGCGGGCGTCATCCGCGGGCACGCTCCGGACTCCGTGCCGCAGCGCCTGCAGCGGACGCTCGAGGAGGTTCACCTCGAGTACGCGACTCGACTGGCGGATTTCGAGGGTGATGCTGCGCCGTTCGCGTCGGCCGCACCGCTGCTGGAAGAAAACCTGGAAACAGTGCTGTCCACTGATCGCCGAGTCGCGCGCGCGCCGATGCTCTGGCTGCGGTGGGCGCTGCCTCTGGCTGTGATCGCTCTGGTTGTCCTGGGGTTGATGGCCGCCTCATCGCGACGCTGGCAGCGCGCGCTCAGGCTGATGGAATCGGAGCCGGGCTACGTCGTCGTGGACGGTTCCCGGTCCTGGGGGCGGTGGCAGCTGCGCGGTCTGAAGGACCCACTCGCGCGGGAGCCCCGCGTCGTGCTCACGTCGGCCGGGCTTACGCCGCCAGCGATCGCCGGCGAATGGAAGCCCTATCTCTCCCTGGACTCCGCAATGGTCGTGGCGCGCGCCCGCCAGGCGCTCGCTGCTCCGGCATCAGCGACCGCCGCGCTGGTGGGCGACACATTGAGGTTCGCCGGCACGGCCCCGCTCGATTGGCTCGGGAGGCTGCGTGAGCGACCAGCGATTGCGGGGGTCGCGGACATCGACGTCGCGGCGGTGCGAGCGACATTGCCCGAGGCGATCGAAGCCTTCAGGCGGCGGGTCGAGAGCGAACGGATCCTGTTCGAGCCCGGATCCTCAACGCTGACCGAGGCCGAACAGGCGGACATCCGGACGCTGGGGGCGACAATGCAGGAGCTCTCCGACCGCGTAGCTGTGATGGGAGCCTCCGTCCGCATCGCCCTGGTCGGCCGGACCGATCCCACGGGCACCGACGCAACCAATCAATCCCTCGCGCAGCTCCGGGTTGATGCGGTCATGCGCCGGCTGACGACACTGGGAGTTCCGGCCGCCATCCTCGACGGCCGTCCACTGGCGACAGCACAGCCGCTGCGCTCCGCTGACGCCGGGGAACAGGCACGGATCAACCGCAGCGTCTCGTTCGAGGCTGTCGTGACAGATGGTTCGCGGTTACTCAGGAGGCCGTGATGCTTCAGAAGAAGATCTGCATGGTCGGGATGTACGGAACCGGGAAGACGTGTCTCGTCCAGCGGTACGTCCACTCTTTGTTCTCGGTGAAGTACCTGACGACGGTGGGCGTCAAGATCGACCGTCGCGAGGTTCAGGCAAACGGGCAGCCGGTCATGCTCGTGTTGTGGGATCTCGAAGGGCGTGAGGAGACGCGCAACATCAATCCCAGCTATCTGAAGGGGGCACATGGCATTCTGTACGTCGTGGACGGCACCCGCCGCGACACCTTCGACAAGATGTTCGAGATACACGACCTGGTGACCCGCACAGTCGGAGTCGTGCCGGGAGTTGTCGCCCTCAACAAATCCGATCTCACGGAAGAGTGGCAGCTTCAACCCGCGGATGAGCAGAAACTGGCCGCCGGGGGATACGTCTCGCTTCGCACCAGCGCCAAGACCGGCACCGGGGTGGAAGAGGCCTTTCAGCGACTCGCCGACGCCACCGTAGCAGCCACTGGAGCCCACCCATGATTGACACAGTCGCCCCTGCCGCCGTGGACGCATTCGGTCTCACAGATCGCGGGCTCGCGCGCGACGGCAACGAGGATCACTTCCTGATCGCGCACGTCAGCAAGTCGGTCGAGGTGCGGCAGACCAGTCTGCCACCCGACGCAGCCGCGGGTGAGTTCGCTGCGGGTGCCGGATACCTGCTGGCGGTGGCCGACGGCGTCGGCGGCCGTCCCGAGGGCGACCTGGCCAGCGAGCGTACGCTCTCGGCGATGCTGTCTTACATCGGCAAGACCGCGTCGTGTTTCCAGGCGCTGGATACGAACGCGGAGCACGCATTGCTCGAGAAGCTGGAGGCGGTCGTGCGCGGAGTGCACGACGGATTGGTGGAAGAGTACGGCGGCATCACTTCAAGCCTGCCCGCGACGACGCTGACCCTGGTGCTGCTCGTGTGGCCGCGCGCTTACCTCGTGCAGGTTGGCGACAGCCGCGCCTACGTGCGGCGCGGCGGCCGGTTGCAGCGGCTGACGCGAGACCAGACCTACGGTGAGATGATGACCGCCCTCGGCGCATGGACGGACGAGCAGGCGCGCGCGAGATCAACGGCGGAGACGCTCGCGAGCGCGATTGGCGGAAGCGAACTGGAGCCGGTAGTGGGGCTCATCGACCTGTCCCCCGGTGACAGCCTCCTGCTGTGCACCGACGGCTTGACCAAGCACGTGTCCGACGACGACATCGGCGGCGCGCTGGCGCAGGCCGAGTCCGCCGAGGCGACGTGCAGGCAGCTGGTACGGGACGCGCTCGCCGGGGGCGGCAGCGACAACGTCACCGTCGTAGTGGTGCGTACTGCTCCGGCCGCGGCCTAGCCCGACGGGGTCGTCGTGAACCACGTGGGCGCCACTGCCTGTCGCGCGGGCCGCACCGCTTGATCGAGCTGGGGCACATCACTGAGCTCGTGCGGTATCCAGTCAAGTCGATGGCAGGTACCGCGACCGCTTCCGCATTTCTCGGGTGGCACGGCCTCGACGGCGACCGGCGATTCGCCTTCAGGCGCCTCGGAGTTGACAGCGGATTCCCATGGCTGAGTGCGAGCCGCGTCGCGGAGTTGCTGCTGTACCACCCGTTCGGCTGCGATGAGAGCACAGGTGAGCCACTGCCGACTCACGTGCGGACGCCAGACGGAGCGCAGGTCGAGCTGGGCAGTGCTGAGCTTGTGAGGGAGGTCGCTGGGCGCCTCGGAAGCGGTGTCGAGCTGATGAAGCTGAGGCACGGGATATTCGACGAAGCCCCTGTGTCTATCATCAGCCTGGCGACGATAGCAGGTATCGGAGACGAGGCCGGAATGGACCTCGACCACCGCCGCTTTCGGGCAAACGTCCTCGTCGATACCCAAGGCGGTGAGCCGTTCCTCGAGGATGGGTGGGTCGGGGGAACGCTGCTGTTTGGCACCAGCGAACCGCGTCCAGCGGTGAGAGTGACGTTGCGCGATGCGCGTTGCGTGATGATCAACCTTGATCCCGACACGGCGGTGCCGGACTCCCGGGTGCTGAAGACCGTGGTCCGGATGAATGACAACAATTCCGGTGTGTACGGAGTCGTGGTTCAAACCGGGCCGATTCGCGTCGGCGATCCGGTCAGCCTCATCCCGGACCGGCAGGGCCGCACGTCCGCACGCGGTTGATCCTGCGGTATCGGCAGGTGGAACGTTGACCCATCCGAATCGCATCCGGTGCACGGCCGGTGTGCTCGTATGCTCGAGTCTGATCGCGTGCTCAGCGGCATTGTCGTCGGGCGCGCCGGGTGGGCGTGATGAGCCGCTGGAGCCGGCCGTATCGCACGACGCCTCGCCGAGTGCGCGGTTCGAGGCAACGGACTTCGGCTCCGGGCGGTGGTTCAAGGGGAACACGCACGCCCACACGCTGGAGAGCGATGGCGATTCGCCACCGGAAGTCGTGGTGACGTGGTACAGGACCCACGGCTACAATTTTCTCGTCATCTCGGATCACAACGTGTGGGTGGATCCCGCGCGGCTGTCGCACCTGGTGGACAGCGCCTTCGTGCTCATTCCGGGTGAGGAGCTGACGACCCGGTTTGGCGGCAAGCCCGTACATGTCAACGGACTCAACATTCCCGCGGTAATCGCTCCGCGTACCGACACGACGCTGCTCGGCACGATCCAGAGGAACGTGGACGCCGTGCGGGAGGTGCGGGGTGTGCCTCACATCAACCATCCGAACTTCGGCTGGGCGCTCCCGCGGGAGATCCTCGCGCAGGTGAGCAACAACAGGTTGCTCGAGATCCACAACGCCCATCCACTGGTGCACAACCACGGCGGCGGCGACTCCCCCGGCATGGAGGAGGTATGGGATTACCTCCTGAGCCGGGGTCTGCGGATATACGGCATCGCGGTGGATGACGCGCATCACTTCCAGGGCGAGTTCGCTGCCAACCGCGCGAATCCCGGACGGGGGTGGGTGACCGTGCGCGCGACGAAACTCGATGGCCGCGAGCTGCTGGCGCAGATGGAGGCGGGTCGCTTCTACGCGAGCACCGGCGTCGAGCTGGATTCGGTGTCGGTGGGCGAGCGGGAGCTGTTCGTCGCCATCAGGAAGCGAGGCGATTTCAGGTTCATCACCGACTTCATAGGTCAGGACGGCGTCGTGCTTCAGAGCACGGGTGAGAACCCGGCCATTTACCGTCTTGCGGGAAGCGAATCCTACGTTCGCGTGAAGGTGACCGACTCCGGGGGCGCGGTCGCCTGGCTGCAGCCCATCTTCGTCACGCGCTGAGCGAACTTGACGGTCGCTTCGCCGGATCAGCCGGGTGGCGCGGGTGCCGCCGGCCTGAGTGCGCGCCGCATCACCCGCCAGGCCTTGATGACCATGACCGCGAGCAGCACCACAAGGATGGCAGCGACGAGCGGCGCAACTACTGTGAAAACGAGGAGCATGATCGCCAGAGCGTCCTCGAGGAAGCTGAGCACGGGATTCGCTACTCCAACGGTCGTGGTAGTGCTCAGCGCGCGCGTTCCAGCCTTCGTGGAATGCACTCCAAGCGCGAGCGGCCCGCCGGCAACGATGCCCAGCGTCCACGCAGTCATCGGCGAGAAATCGTAGAGCAGCGCCACGGGCAGCATCAGTCCAGCAGCCGGCTTGAGAAACGTTGCGGCTGCGTCGAGGGCATGATCCACGACAGGGATCTTGTCGCCGAGCACCTCGAGGACCGTTGCCACGAACAGCAGGAGAATGCCGGCGTCCGTTGTGGTCCAGTCGAGCATGTCGGGCGTGGGCACGCTCGCATAACGCCCCATGACGCCGACGAACAGGAAAGGCATGAACAGGCGCAGCCCGGCTGTCGCGGCGAGCGCGATGCCCCAGAGGATGGCTTCCCACGGCATGGCTGCAATCTGCCGGACAACTGTGCAGTCCGCCAAGGCCGCCGGGGCCAGGCGCGAGCCGTGCTCGTCGGCCTCGTCGCGATTACTGTTCTCGTGCGGGTCGTTCGCTCCGGGCAGGCTGACCCGGTTCGACAACACGGTCATGGTCTTCGTCCACGTCTCCATACTGCTCGACTACGTTGTCTTCCCGGGTTCCCGCGGGGAAGACGCGTAAACCGGAGCCCGTCATGCTCTCTCCGACACACATCGAATCGCAATTTGCCGGGGTGACGGAATACTGGTCCCCGAAGGTGATCGGGCGCGTCAATGATCAGTACGTCAAGATCGCCAGGTTGAAGGGTGAGTTCGTCTGGCATTCACACGATGCGGAGGACGAGCTGTTCCTGGTGATCCGCGGGAGACTGCGGATCCAGTTGCAGGACAGCGTGGTAGAGCTCGGGGAGGGCGAGTTCGTGGTCATCCCGCGAGGCACCCGTCACAACCCGGTGGCGGATGAGGAGTGCTGGGTCATGCTGATCGAGACCGTTACGACGCAGCATACGGGCGAAGTCGTGACGCCCCGCACACGCTCGATAGAAGAGCAGCTGTTGTAATCGGGGGCGAATCAGCCGGGGGCTCCAGCGCGCCCGTCAGGCGGCTGTCGCGCTACCGACTCGCTGGAGGAGTGCCATGACGGCCTCGCTCGCTCGCGCGATGACCTCTCGTTCGTCGCACACCTCCACGACCCCCGCGTGCATCAGCACGCGGCCGTCGCAAATGGTCGTGTGCACGCACGATCCGTTCGCGGCATAGACGAGCTGCGATACCGGGTCGTGCAGCGGCTGCGTCCCGGGTGCGGAGAAATCCACGAGGATCATGTCAGCAGGCGCGCCGACCTCGATCCTGCCTGAGCCCTGGCCGAAAACCTCAGCCGGCGTCGTCGTTGCCATTGCGAGCGCGTCGGCTGCGGGGAGGGCGACCGCGTCGCGCTCCCGGTGCTTCTGTACCAGTGCCGCGAGCTTCATCGCCTCGATCATGCTGAGCGTGTTGTTCGACGCTGCGCCATCCGTGCCGAGCAGCGTGCGAACGCCGGCGGCGCGCGCGGCCTTCAGTGGAAAGATCCCGCCGGTGGCGAGCTTGAGATTGGCGGCAGGGTTGGTCACGACCGCTGCACCGCCGCCTCCGAGTATCGTAAGCTCATTGTCGTCGAGGAACTGCCCGTGCGCCGCGATCAGCCGAGGGCCGATCAGGCCGGTGCGCTCGAGCAGCACCGTTGGACGGCAGCCGTGGTCGCGCAGGCAGTTCGTGACCTCCTCCTCGGTCTCGGAGAGGTGGGTGTGCACGAGGAGGCCATGTTTCTCCGCAACTTCCGCTACCCAGCGCAGATCGTCCGGCGTGAGCGTATAGACCGAGTGCGGCGCTGCGCACAGGCGGACGCGGCCGCTTGCGCTGACCGGGGCCTCGATCGCCAGCCGCTCCAGATCGCGCTTCTGCCGCGCGACCATGCCTGGCTGGCCTGCCTCGATGATTGTTTGTCCAATGAGCGCGCGAACGCCCATCTCCTCCGCCGCACGAACCAGCGCAGGGCGATGCCAGTACATCTCGTTGAAGAATGTGGTGCCTCCGCGGATCATCTCGAGAATGCCCAGTCGCGCGCCGGCGTACACGTCCTCTTCGGTGAGTCGTGCCTCCGCGGGCCAGATACGGGTGCGGAGCCACTCCATGAGCGGCATGTCGTCGCCATAGCCGCGGAAGAGCACCATCGCGACGTGCGTGTGCGAGTTGCGGAACGATGGGAACGCGTGCAGCCCGCGCGCATCCAGCACTCGCGTGCCTGCGGAGGG
>DASUUI010000136.1:0-13062 GCA_036374155.1 Gemmatimonadaceae bacterium
ATGTCGCGCCGGGCTTTCAGGACTGGGCCAACGACCTTACGAACGCTGCGTACATGCCCAGCGAGCGTTGAACGGAGATCCGCGGTGTCGGCGCTTAACGTTGTGAGCGCCGCAACGGGCGCCGCCGATGACATACCAAGCTGCTGGCAATGGCCGCAACGCGGTTCAGCTACGAAGGCGCGGGGAGCGTGCAGTCGAACCATTTGCGTTAGACCCTGCGACGCGTCGGTCGCTGCGATGGCCCACCACCGAGCGAGAGGTGCCACTGGCTGTGCATAGGTTCCGATGTGCGCGGCGTCCGGGACCGGGATTTGCCGCCATCAAAGCAGTTATCGATCAACCACTACGGGAGTTCGCGATGTTCAAAGCGAGCGATGCGTTCAGCAGCTATTCTGTCGATGATGTCGGCAAGGCGAGGGAATTGTACCGCTCTACGCTCGGCCTTGAGGTCACGGATGATGACATGGGTGGCCACGAGCTACGCGTCGGCGAACAACGCGTTTACCTCTACCCGAAGTCATCCAGGACCGCCGATGATCGGCCAGCAGCTTACCGAACGATAGATGCGAGCCGATTCACAAGGCTGGATTGGAGGCTCGCTCTCAAGACGGAGGCGGCGCCATTACAACCTGTGGCTCGCGAGGCGTGCTGGTTTGCGGAGTGCGGTGAAGCCGTCGGGCCGGTATGTCAGACGCGACGCAGCTGGTGATAACTCGCCAGGAGGTCCCAATGGAGCAGGCTCTGCCGCATCTGCCAGCTGACGACCTCCGGGCAGCGAAAGACTATTACGTCGGCAAGCTCGGATTCGATGTGCAGTTCGAGGCGTCCGATGATGGAAAGAGTGGCATCCTGGGCGTATCACGTGGTACGATCCGACTGATCATCGACAGTCCGATGGAAGGTCATGGGCGCAATGCGTGTGTGTCCCTGGAGGTGGGCGACGCGGACGCGTACTTCGCCGAGTGGAGCAGCAAAGTGGAAGTCCTGCGCGCCCCGCATAACGAGGAGTGGGGGGCGCGGACATTCGATCTGTTGGATCCGTTCGGCAACACCATTTTCGTGATGGGTCCAGCGAGGTAGCCCCAACGCGTGGTTCGCCGGCCGCCTCTCGCTAACGTTGGCCGTGGGCCTGACCCGTCATGTCGGACATTGCGACTATGTGAGCAGCTGGCGCCATGAAGGATCAGGATCTGACGAGCATCAGCGTGCAGGACGCCAGGATGGCGGTGCGACTGGTGGGCCACCGAACGAACCCGGCGCTTCTCCTGATCCATGGCTTTCCGACATCCTCAGCATCGTTTCGGAACGTTGTCGGCGAGTTGGCGCAGGACTGCTTCGTGATCGCCCCGGACCTTCCGGGCTTCGGGGCCTCCGAACCGATCCCGGCGCCCTCCTTCTCTGGCTTCGCCGACAGGGTGGCCGAACTGCTCGCCCGACTCGAAGTCGAATCCTTCCACCTCTACCTTCATGATTTTGGCGCTGCCGTAGGGCTTCATCTTGCGACACGGACGCCGGACAGGATTCGTAGTCTGATCGTCCAGAACGCCAACGCCCATGAAAGTGGGATGGGGCCACAGTGGGCTGCGACCCGTGCGTATTGGGAAGATCCCACCGCGGAACGGGAAGCCGAGGCCACTGCACACCTCACGTGTGACGGTACGCGCGATCAGTATGTCGGTGGCGTGCCTGAGGACATCGCCCGGCGCATCGACCCGCAGGTGTGGGAGGAGGACTGGCGGATCATGTTGCTTCCTGGTCGGCTCGCAACACAACGTGCGCTGGTCCTCGACTATCGTAACCACGTCGCGCGCTTCGGTGAAATCGCGGAGTATCTCGACCGCTGGCAACCGCCGGCGCTGATGCTGTGGGGCCGGCATGACGTGTTCTTCGACATCGACGAGACCCTCTCCTGGATGAAGGCACTTCCGCGTATGGAAGCGCACGTCCTCAATGGGCCGCATATGCTGCTGGAGACCCGTTCGGCTGAATGCGCGGCGCTGATGCGCACCTTTATCCGCCACGTGGAACAAGTACGCTAGCCGTACCAATGCGGAAGACATGGGTGACGACGGCGATCGGTAGCCTCCGCTGCGCGTCCTGATGTCGCACGATAGCGGCCAGCCCGATAAGCGCCCCCGGGCTTGCAGCCAACCCTGAAACCAGCCGACACTCGCGTCGCGTAAGAAAGGCGCTACCCCGCGTGCTGGAGTCCTTCTCCTGCGAGGCTGAATGAACGAGGTGTCGGTCTTCAGGCTTTACGTTCTCCGCACCACATATCTCCTCATCGTCGTGGGTCTGGGGACGATGATCTGGCCCCTGCTCCTCGGCTCACCGGAGGGCGCGGAGCACTTCCGCGGTGTAACCTGGTGCCTCCTGAGCACCGTGGCCCTGCTCGCTGTGCTGGGGCTTCGCTATCCATTGAAGATGTTGCCGCTGCTGTTCTTCGAGCTCATCTGGAAGGCAAGCTGGGTACTGGTCATCGGTCTTCCGCTGCGGGCCAGCGGCCAACTCGAGGGTGCGTTCAGCGAGACATGGTTCGCGAATGTGCTTGGACTGGTCATCTTTCCCATCGTCATGCCGTGGGGCTATGTAGTCCGCACGTACATTCGTGAGCCGGGCGATCGATGGGCGCCCTCCAGGGTTTCCGCGCAGAGCAATCATGCTGACGTTCGACCGGTCTGACGGGCCTGCAACCTGACTCCGGGCGTTATGCGGCGCTGGCTACAATCGAGGTGTGATGGATCGGCCTTGTTAGACAGGACCAGCAGACCGCTATAGACTTCACGGTACTTCCCCTGCGGAGCCACGGGCACCGTGATATCGAGTTTGATTTCGAGAACCAGTGCGGGCGTGCTGTTTCTTGGCGGCGCCGTCCTCCTCTTCGCTTCGGACACGGTTCTGCCGATCCTTGTTGTCGACGTGCAGCCGGCTGCCACATGGCCGGGCGAGCTGATCGGAGCAGGCTGGCTCGCACTGGCGGCGCTGAACTGGCTGAGCCGCGGTACTATGCTGGGCGGGATCTATGGCCGGCCGATCGTGATCGCGAACGTCGCCCTGTATTTCATCACTGCAACGGTACTCCTTCGAGTCGCTGTCGAACGCAGCCGGCCCGGCGTGCTCTGGCTCATTGGAGGCGCGACCCTGGTACTCGCCGGCGTCTACGGCTGGCTGCTGCTGCGCGGCCCCGCTGCAGGTGACGTTTCGCGGGCCGCGGGTGCCAGAGCCGAGGCCGGGGCTGCCTCGCCGACCAGGACATCTTCGACCCACCTGTCGTGAGGAACCCGAGACGATACGGTCGCACCTGGAGGCCCAATGAGATGGCTCACACTCGTGCTGTTGTTGCTGCCCGTATGGCCGCGGGTGTTGCTGGCACAGACGGCCCGTGTCGAACCGGATCACGTCTTCGTGTTCGTATCGACGGGCGGTGAAGCCGAGGCCGAGGCCCTTCGCGCGCTTGGCTTCAGGATGGATTCCGGCGTCATGCAGCACGCGGGCGGGGGTACGGCGTCGCGCTCGGCGGTCTTCGAGAACTTTTACGTAGAGCTGATCTGGGTCGACTCGACTGTTGGCGTATCGGAACGATCTCGCGAGAGGTTCGCCGAGATGCAGCGCGCGGCGGCATGGCGGTCTACAGGGGTCAGCCCGTTTGGTCTCGGCCTGCGAAAGGTCGAGGGGCCAGACGAGTTTGGCGTTCCCACCACGTCCTACACGGAAGACTGGATGCTCGCGGGCACGTCTATCACTGTGCTGAAGCAGGCGAGCGAGCCGCAGGCATTCGACATCTTCGTCGTGCCATCGTATATGGCCCTCCCCGCGTGGATCGAGCAGGTTGCGGAGCTTGGTCTACACGCGAATGGGGCGCGGCGTGTTTCGGCACTCGAGATCCGGGGTCCGCAGGTCCACCAGCCAGAGGCGATCCGGGCGCTTTCCATTTCGAGCGTGCGAGTGACCGAGGCGTCCGAACCACTGCTGGTGCTCGAGCTCGATGATCGCAGGGCGGGCGAAACCCATGACCTGCGTCCTCTGATCCCAGTCGTCATCCGAAGGTGACGCGTATTCGGGCTTGCGCGTCCTGGCAGGTGACCACCCTCTCGAGTGGCTCATGGCGATCATCCTCCGCACCGCGACGCCTTCCGACGCCGACGACATCGCCAGCCTCCTGGCCGTCTCCTGGCGTGCTGCATACGGGTCAATTCTGACGCCGGACGAGCTCGCTATCGTTGCCCGGGATTGGCATCACCCGGATCGGTTGCGCCGCCAGATGTCCGATCCTCTCGTCAGGTTCGTGTCGGCCCGGACAGATGCCGGTGCTCTCGTCGGAGTCGCGACCGTCAAGCGTTCAGACGATGGGGTGACCGTCTCCGTACTTCGCCTCTATGTCGTTCCCGGCTACCAGGGTCAGGGGATCGGGTCCCGGCTCCTCGGTCGCGCACTCGAGGCCTTCCCCGATGCACAGCGCGTAGAGCTGCAGGTAGCGGCGGGAAACCCGTCGGGTCTTTCCTTCTGGACGAAGCAGGGTTTTCTGATTTGCGGTCACGATGAGGCGCGAATCGGCGATATCACTCTCGCGTTGACCTCAATGGAGCGGACTGTCTCGAAACTGGAGCGTAGCTGATGACCGTTCTCTTCACGGCTGGTGCCAAGCTGCTTGGTGTTTACTTCGTCTACCTCACGCTTGTATACCTCATCAACGCGGCGCTCCTGGCCGACGGCGACAGGCGAGTACTGACCATCCAGCTGTTGCTGAGCGCGGTCACCGGGGTCATTGCCCTTCTCCTCATGCTCAGGACCGGATCAGTCGGACGCTTTCTCGGCGTGCACAGGGAGAGCAGCCCTTCCGAGCGGTTTCAGTCGCCCGTCGAGGTGGTAGAGGTCGGTGTCGTCCTGATTGGCATCTTCGTGTTTCTGATGCGCCTGGCAGCGCTGCTGCACATAATCTCGGCCCGACTCGCCGGAGTCCGGTTCGGGGGCTTCGGCGGCGCGGCGCTGCGTATTGCGATCGAGGCGGTTCCCCTTGCCCTCGCGATGTACGCGGTGCTCCGTGCGGATCGGGTTGCCAATCGGATCACGGCGAGGCTCCGCCAGACGTGACGACCGGAGTGCCGTCTTGAAGATCTGGGTAGACGCGGACGCCGCCCCACAGGCCGTGAAGGAGATCGTCTACCGCGCGGCGCAACGGCTCAGGATTCCGGCGGCCCTCGTCGCCAACCGGCGGCTTTCAACGCCTGCGGGCAATCCGTACGTGAGCGCCGTCTGGGTCCAGGGAGGGCCCGACGTGGCAGACCGCCACATCGCGGAGCACGCTACGGCCGGAGACGTCGCAATTACCGCTGACATTCCGCTGGCCGCTGACCTCGTGGACAAGGACGTCGTCGTCCTCGATCATCGGGGGGAGCTGCTGAATGCCGACAACGTGCGAGAGCGTCTCTCGATTCGGGACTTCATGGAGTCCCTGCGTGGTTCCGGCGTGGAGACCGGCGGTGCAGCGCCGTACAGTGCGCGCGACAAGCAGGCGTTTGCAGGCGCGCTGGACCGGGTACTGGCGAAAGCGCAAAGAAAACGGTGATACATGCTGGTTCTCGCGCTGAGTCACTGACGTATCCCGACACCCCATGAGCACAGCGCGTGGCGATTGAGATTCGGCTCCTGGGCAGGGACGATGCTTCCGTCCTGGCGAATGTCGCACCGGACGTATTCGATCATGATGTCCAGGCGCAGCTCGCGGCCGCGTTCCTTGCCGACCCACGGCACCACATCGTCGTGGCACTCGACGACGACCGGGTCATCGGGTTCGTATCGGCCGTAGACTACGTTCATCCCGACAAGCCTCCAGAACTCTGGGTGAACGAGGTCGGCGTCTCGCCGGACCAGCGCGGCGCTGGCGTGGCAACGCGGATGCTGCGCGAGATGTTCAAGGCCGGGAGAGCGCTGGGATGTCATCAGGCATGGGTCCTGACCGAGCGCTCGAACGCGCCTGCCGTGAGTCTGTACCATGCGGCAGGAGGCAGCGAGTCCGGAGCCGAGCTCGTCATGTTCGAGTTTCCGCTGGATGACCCGGATGCCGCGCCAGGGCAGGTTGGAGCACCGCATGTCTGACCGTCTCATCTGAGTGGAAGCCATTTCACTGCGCACGGTGCTCTCGAACCCGTCTTTGTCAGAACGGGCAGCAGCAGGTATCTCTGGCGCCGGCCACGCAGCGTGCCTGGTGATGGCCATGGTGCTGAGCGCGTGCGTGGACGCTCCGCGCGTCGACGCCGATGCGCCGCCGGCGGACGATGCCGTCCAGGAAGTGCTGACCTATCGCGCCTGCTCATTCGGGAATCCGGGCGAACTGGTGCCACTGCCTCGCAGTGTCCCTGCGGATCGGGATTCCGTGGCTGCCGCAATCGCCGAACTCGTGAAGGGCGTCAACGCAGACGAGGCGGCGAGGGGGTGCACGTCATACTTCTCGGAGGAAACGCGGAACTCGCTGCGTGCCGTGCGACGAAGCGGCGGCGGCGACACCGTGACGGTGGAGTTTCGGAGCCTGATGGGTCTCGTCCCCGAGGTGCAGGGAGCCAGGAGCTTTCTTCCGCCCGGAATCATGGCGGAACTGACCTGGACGGTGTTTCGTCAGTTTACGGACGTGGAGGCGATCCGCTTCTCGATCGACGGGGATGAGCAGGCATTCTGGCGCTGGCTGGGCGGTCCGGGTACGCCGGCGCAGGTGTATACACGAGCCGACTGGGAGCAGATCTAGTTCCCGCGGTATCGACGTGAGAGGATGTCCCATGTCCAACGAACTGGCGACACACGAGGCCGCGGCTACGCTGCTCAGAAACAGCCGGAGACCCTGCTGGCGGCGTCGCGCGCGCATCACAATCCAATCGGATCCGACATGACCCCGGATGCTGACGTTTCGGCCGCCACGCTGAAGGCAATACTGCATGCCTTCAACGCCCATGACCTCGACACCATCATGGGATACTTTGCTGAGGACTGCTCATTCGACATGCCGCGCGGCCCGGATCCGTGGGGCGCCCGCCATGTCGGCAAGGCAGCAGTTCGCGACGCGCTCGCGACGCGCTTCAGCGGTCTTCCGGACGTTCGATACACGCAGGACCGGCACTGGGTGAGCGGGACGATGGGCGTGTCCGAGTGGCTGCTGACCGGGACGCCGCCGGGCGGACCGCCGATACGAGTCCGCGGGTGCGATCACTGGGAGTTCCGAGACGGGAAGGTCGTCAGGAAGGATTCGTACTGGAAGATCGTCGTGGAAGCGGCCGCACCCTGACAGGGGAGGATCGGATCGATGCGTCGTGCAGCGGTGAGGCGCTGGGGCATACGCGCAGCTACTGGCGCCGGGGCGGTCGTGATGCTGGCCCTGGTATACGTCGCCGCATCATCAGAGTGGCTCCTGCGCCGCCGGCACGACGCCCCGCTCGAGCGACTGCCGCCGATTGCATCGCCTGATCCGGCGGAAGGCGAGCGACTCGCGGTCATCGTCGGGTGTTGGGCCGGCTGCCACGGCCTGCGCGGCGAAGGCGAAGTCCTCGAAGGCGGTGGAGCCTTCCGGGTAACAGCACCCACGCTGTCGAGTGTGCTGCCCGATTACACTGACGAGGAGCTGGTCCGGCTCATCCGATACGGGGTGAAGCGTGACGGACACACGGCGATCGGCATGGTGCCACGCACGTTCTACCCACTCTCCAACCATGACCTTGCGCTGATCATCTCGCACCTGCGGCGCGCGCCTGCATTGCCGGCACTTCCGCGCGAGCGACGGGTGACCCTCCTCGGCCGCACCGCGCTCGCGACGGGACTGTGGCATACCTCGGCGGACGAGGTGGATCGATCGCGTCCACGCTGGGGGGAGCTGCCGCGCCGCACCCCGTTCGAGCGAGGCCGTTACCTGGCAAGCATCACCTGCTCGGAATGCCACGGCGTGGACTTCAAGGGCAACGAGCTGGAAGGCGGACCATCGCTCGTCGTGGTCGCGCGCTACGACATCGAGCAGTTCGAGCACCTGCTCCGAACCGGAGAGCCCATCGACGGTCGCGACCTCGGCATCATGAGCTGGGTGGCACGCAATGCGTTCAGCCGGTTCACTGATGACGAGGTCCGGGACGTGCATGTGTTCCTGCGCACGTCGTTCGGGCTGGCACCATGATCCCGTTCGGCCGATGACACCGTACGTCGAGAGTTGGTTCGTCTTCCGGAAGGACCTCTGAACCATGAATTCCAGCGATCTCCACCGCAGCCTGCCGAGCCTGTTCAGCGAGCTCGTGTTCGGTGCTCCCGACGCGGGCGCATTCGTGCTCAATCCCGGCGATGCCGGCCTGCTCGCGTCGTTGCGTCGTATCTCCGCGGAGCAGGCGTCGGCGACGTCGGGGCAGAGCACGGTCGCCGCGCACGTCCGGCACCTCGAGTATGGCCTGTCGCTGATGAATCGCTGGGCAGCCGGTGAGAACCCGTTCGAGGACGCGAACTGGGCAGCTTCGTGGAAGCAGCCCCATGTCACGGCGGAAGAGTGGGACGAGCTGCGCGCCTCCCTTGCAGAGACTTGCCGGACGTGGCACGGGCACCTGTCCGGCGATCGCACCGTCGCCGGCCCCGAGCTCGACGGCGTCATCGGCAGCATCATCCACCTGGCGTACCATCTGGGAGCGATCCGGCAGATGAATGCGTCGCTCCGCGGCCCGGCTGCGAATGACTGACGCCCACCGCTCCCGTCGGCGCCTGACGGTCACTGCGTCCGCGCTCCTGGCGATGTTCGTCGCCTGCAGCCGGGAGGTGGCGCCGTCGCCGTCCTCCGACTCTGCCGTGCCGGACACCAACATCAGCAGCGACGACGTCCCGTCATCGGAGCCGAGCGAGCCGACAGTGACGCCTGGGCCGCCTGTCGGTGCCGAGCCGAGCGCGGTGCTTCTCACGCCGGATGGCTGGGGTCCGCTGCGAATCGGGATGAGCAGGGCGGAGGTGGTCGCTGCAGCGGGCGATGACGCGAACCCCGATGCGGTCGGCGGCCCCGACCCGGAGCGATGCGACGAATTTCGTCCGAGCAACGCTCCGGCTGGCCTTCTCGTGATGATCGAGAGTGGCATCCTCACGAGGATCTCGGTGAGTGGCAACGCCGGGATCGAGACGCCCGCAGGCTTTCACGTGGGTGATCCCGGCGCGCGCGTCATCGCCGAGTTCGGATCCCGGGCACGGGTCGAGCCGCACCAGTACCGGGACGCGCCGGCCAGGTACATCACCGTCTGGCGGCAGGCGCCCTCAGAGGCGGATCGACGGGGTATCCGCTACGAGACGGATGCGGCCGGGAAGATCGTGCACATTCGCGCAGGCGGACCGAGCATCGAGTACGTCGAAGGGTGTCTGTAACGCTACTTCGTGCAACGACTGTGATCCTGAACGCTGCCGTATACGACATCTGGGTGTTCCGCCGACGTGCCGAGGGTGTCCAGTACCTCCTGCTGCGCACGTCGCAGGAGAAAGCGGACCGCCACTTCTCAGGCGGGCGGTTCTGGCAGGTCCCCAGCGGTGTCTTCCGGAGCGACGAATCTGTCGGCGAGGCGTTCGATCGGGAGCTCGCCCCGTACGGCCTGGCGGCGCGCGCGATCTGGGCGGCTGAGCACGCGTACACCATCTACAATCGTCGCTTTCATGAGGTGCAGATCATTACCGTCTTCGCAGTAGAGACGGATCCGAGCGCGCAGACAGTGGTCCTGGATCCTGTCGAACATTCGGAATACGATTGGCTTCCGTACGAAGCTGCCCTCGAGCGGGTTCATTACCGGGGCCTGAAGGATGGCCTGAAATCCGTCGCCGACTACGTAACGGCCACGCCGACTCCGGCGGCGGAACTACGCCTCCGCTAGATGTGGCATCGCGCGTCACGGCAGCGAGCTCCGTGGTGTGACAGCTCATCGCAGGACGCACTCCATGCAACGTGCGAGGACACCATGCCCGAGCAGAACCCCGTTCGACTCTATGATGCGAATTACGGGCAGTTCGCGTCGGAGCTGTACGCCCAGGTCCGGACGGCCGCCTTCGGCGAAGATATCGGGCAGAGTGGCTGGCTCACCGCAGAGGAGCACGACCTGTTCGTCCGCTGGCTGGATCCCGGTCCTGCGTCGCATCTCCTGGACGTCGCGTGCGGCTCCGGCGGGACCACGCTCCGGATCGCGCGGCTGACCGGCTGCAGGGTGCAGGGCATCGATCTGCATCCGCAGGGCATCGCCGCGGCGAACGAGGCAGCGCAGAAGCAGGGCCTGCATGAACGGGCGGCGTTTCATGTGGCCGATGCCGGGCTGCCGCTACCGTTTGCCGATGCGTCCTTCGACGGCGTCATCTGCACGGATGCGGTAAACCACCTTCCGGAGCGCCAGTCCGTGTTCAGCGAATGGGCCCGCGTGCTCGTCCCGGGCGGGCGGCTGGTGTTCACGGATCCGATTGTCGTCACGGGGGCGTTGACGAGCGAGGAGATTGCGATTCGGGCCTCGATCGGCTTCTTCCTTTTCGTGCCGCCCGGTCTCGACGAGATGCTGCTCCGCGAGGCGGGCCTGGAGCCGACCGATGTCGTGGACCGCACAGAGAACATGGCGAAGTCGGCGCAACGGTGGCATGATGCGCGAGCAGCGCGTGCCGACGACCTGCGTCGGATCGAAGGCACGGAAACGTTCGAGGGTCAGCAGCGGTTCCTGAGCGTGGCGGCGCGTCTCGCGTCGGAGCGTCGCCTTTCCCGGATTGCGTATCGCGCGGTTCGCGGCTGACCTGGACGCCTCGAGCAACGAACCATCGAAGCCCAGCGATCTGCTTCAATGACCGCCATCCATGCGATCGACGCAGCCATCCGCGCCGGTGATCTCGACGCGCTGCGCGGCCTGTTCCACGACGACGGCGCGTTCCCGAACGTCAGAGACGAGTGCGGCGCGCTTTTGCTCATCGCCGCCATCTACCACGCGCCCGTCGGTCTCGTCCGCGACCTGGTCGATGCCGGCGCGGACGTGAACGCCGATCCCGGCGACGGTTTCCCGAGTCTCATCGCCGCGGTCGATCGCCTGACAGACGACCGCTACGAGGTCCTCGAGCTTCTTCTCGACGCAGGCGCGGACGTGCAGCAGCGGGGCATCAACGACTACACGGTGCTGCACCATGCAGCATGCCGCGACGACGCCCGAGCCGTGTCCCTGCTGCTCCGTCGGGGCGCCGACCCGCATGCGCGCACCCGCATCGATCACTACGCCACGCCGCTCGAGGAGGCGGAGCGGTTCGGACACGGACCTGGCGCTGCTGCGCTGCGGGATGCGTGATCCGGAGCCGGCGTTCGACCTGGCCCGGTTCGTGGACGCGCAGAGTCGCGGTACGTACGAGCGCGCACTCCATGAGCTCGAGGCGGGCAGGAAGCGCACGCACTGGATGTGGTTCGTGTTCCCGCAGCTGCGCGGACTCGGATCGAGTGACATGGCCCGGCACTACGGCATCTCGGGCCTGGACGAAGCCCGGGCGTACCTGCATCACGAGGTCCTCGGGCCGCGGCTCCAGGAGTGTGCGGCTGCAGCGCTCCGGTCAGCGGGGCGGTCATCCGCCGAGGAGCTCTTCGGATTTCCGGATCACCTCAAGTTCAGGTCGTCGGCCACGCTGTTCGCCGCTGTCGCGGGGCCATCCTCCGTGTTCCAGCGCGTGCTCGATACGTTCTTCGGCGGAGAGGCCGATCCGAGGACGCTCGCATTGCTCGCGCACGAGGGCAGGGGCGGCGCCGCCTCGTGATGCCGAAACCGGAGGGCGGGCGGAGCCGAAGTGGTTCGAGTATCATCAGGAATTCCAACGCGATGGCGGGTGATGATCAGGCGAGCTCATGCAGTGATTCTGACGGCTGTGATGGTTCTCGCCGGGTGCTCGAACACGGCTGAGCCCGTGCCGGAGCAGACACGCGCCTATCGCATGGGTTTCTCTGCGACGTCGCCGGTCCCCACGGTAGAGTCCGTACTGGCAACGATCGAGGCGTGGGCGCCGCACGGCGATGTCGCCCTGGTGACGCAGACCGTGCCGTGGCGCGCCCTGCTCGCAGATACCAGCGCGTCCTTCCTCATCCGACGTGATCTCCGGGAGCTGGTCGCACTGTATCGCAGCCGGTCGCTCCCTGTCATCGTACAGCTGGACGTGACGGACGGGCTGGCGCGGGAGAGGGAAGCGCCCGAGCTCGTCGCGCTCGGGCGGAGCATCACCGAGCCGGCCGTCCAGGCAGCGTACCAGGAATACCTGACTGCCATCGATAGCATCCTGGCGCCGGACTACCTGGGCCTGGCCATGGAGGTCAACCTCGTGCGGCTGGCCGCAGCGCCGGCAGTGTATGCGGCGGTCGTGGCGATGGCCAACGAGGGAGCGCACGCACTGACAAGCCAGGCATCGAACGCCCAGCTGTTCGTGTCCTTCCAGGTAGAGACGGCGTGGGGTCGCCTTCCCGCCGGCGGAAGCTACGTCGGGATCGAACGGGAGCGCGCGGACTTCCCGTTCATCCTCGCCGCCGGCCTTTCGTCCTATCCGTTCCTGGGCGGGTTCGACGACCCGCAGGACGTACCGCTGGACTATTATACGCGCCTGATCGACGCGTCACCGATCCCGGCGATCGTGGTGGAGGGTGGCTGGTCATCCGCATCGGTGCCAGGCGCCGCGTCGTCGCCCGAGGAGCAGGCACGCTGGATCCGCCGGCAGATGCAGCTCGCGGATCACGCAGGGCTCGCCGCGGTGACGCAGATCACGTTTACGGACCTCGACCTGTCGTCGTATCCGGTACCGCCCGGATCGATTCTGCCGCTGTTCGCACATCTCGGCCTGGTCGATGTGCAACTCCGGGCCAAACCGGCGCTGGCGGAGTGGCAGGCCGCGTTCGCCCGGCCGCTGCGCGCGACTTCGGGCAACTGAGGCTCCATGCCTGATCCCTTCACGCAGCAGTTCCTCGCCGGTTGGGGTGCGATGGACATCAACGGGCATCTCGCCAACACGGCGTACCTCGACCTGGCCGCAGACGCCAGGATGGCGTTCTTCGAGGCGCACGGCTTTCCGCCGAGCGAGTTCCGG
>DASUUI010000137.1:0-29075 GCA_036374155.1 Gemmatimonadaceae bacterium
AGCAGCGACGGCACGAAGGTACGCGACGCGACCCAGGCCGGTATGTAGTAGGCCCAGACCTCCACGACCGTAATGAGCGTGAGGATGAGCGCCACCTTCCAGTACGTGCTCCACGTCGGGTGTGGCTTCTCCGTGGGGTGATGCCCGGGAAGGGGCGCCGATTCCTCCGGCGGCGGCACCGTCTGCGGGTGGTCGGGTCCGTGTCCGTGGTCTGCGCTCATGGCTATTGAATGAGGTATACGAGCGTGAAGATCGCAATCCAGACGACGTCAACGAAGTGCCAGTACAGCGCCGCGATGTCCACGTTCAGCGAGTCTGCCGGTCCCAGCCCGCGCTTGAAATCGATCGCCAGCAGCGACAGCAGCCAGATCACGCCGGCGGTCACGTGGGCACCGTGCGTGCCGGTGAGCACGTAGAAGGACGAGCCGAAGAGGTTGGTGCGGATCGTCAGCCCCTCGTGCACGAACGACGTGAACTCGTATGCCTGGAAGCCAAGAAACGTTGCGCCCAGGAAAGCGGTCATGAACAGCCACAGCTTCGACGACCCCAGGATCCGCTCGCCGAGGGTGTGCTTGGGGAGGTTCTTGTTCTGGACGGCCGCCAGCGCCAGCACCATCGCGAGGGAGGACATGAGCAGCACGAAGGTGGACGCCGACGTGACGGGGATGTCGAGAATTCCGTGGAACTCGCGGCCGCTGACCGGATCGGTCCACGCCTCGTGCGGGAACGGTCCGACTATGCTCCGGCCCTTGTAGATCAGGTAGGTGGAGATCAGCGAGATGAACAGCATGCATTCCGAGCCGATGAAGGCCCAGATCGCGATCTTCCGGCTGTCGAGTCCAGTGGTCGTGGCGTGTGACATCTAGTGGTGCTCCGGCTCGAGCGGCGCGAGCAGCCAGGCGTACAGCGCCACCACGAGGATGCCAGCGCCGAGGTACATGGCGGGCGTCCACCACATCAGTCCGCAGAACATGATCACCATGCCGGCCGCCACGATCAGCGGCTTGATGGTGTTGTACGGCATGATCACGTGCATCTCCTCAGGCGACCTGCCCTCGATGAGATTCACAGCCGGGTGATCTTCATCGCCCGCGCGGCGGTCCCACAGCGGGTAGCGCGAGTGCACGTTCGGAATCTGCGCGAAGTTGTACTCAGGCGGTGGTGACGGGATCGACCACTCCAGCGTGGGCGCATTCCACGGATTGGGCCCGGCAATCGCGCCTCGCTTGCGGCTGGTCAGGAAGTTGACGACGAACACCAGAGTGGCGACGGCCAGCAGATACGCGCCCAGCGACGACATCAGGTTGAAGACGTCCCAGCCCTGATTCGAGTCGTACGTGTAGATGCGCCGCGACATGCCCAGCATCCCCGAGTAGTGCATCGGGAAGAAGGTCAGGTTCATCGCGATGAAGTTCAGCCAGAAGTGGATCTTGCCGAGCCGCTCGTTCATGAGGCGCCCGGTCATCTTGGGGAAGTAGTGATAGATGCCGGCGAAGATTCCCATGATCGAGCCGCCGAACAGCACGTAGTGGAAGTGCGCCACGATGAAGTACGTGTCCGTCTGCTGCAGATCGGCAGGAGGCGAAGAGTGCATGATGCCGGAGATGCCGCCGATCGTGAACAGCGCTATCAGCCCGATCGCAAACAGCATGGCGCTGGTGAAGCGCACCTGGCCCAGCGCCATCGTGGCGATCCAGTTGAAGATCTTCACCCCCGTCGGGATCGCTATGAGCATGGTGGTGACGCCGAACACGGTATCGGCGATCGGACCCATTCCGACCGCGAACATGTGGTGGGCCCAGACGCCGAAGCCGAGGAAGCCGATGAGGATGCCGGAATAGACCATTACGGCGTAACCGAACAGCGGCTTGCGCGAGTGCGTCGGGAGCACCTCGGACACCAGTCCGAACGCGGGGAGGATGAGGATGTAGACCTCGGGGTGCCCGAAGATCCAGAACAGGTGCTGCCACAGCAGAGGGTCGCCGCCGGCTGAGACCGAGTAGAAGTTCGTGCCGAAGAAGCGGTCGAACAGGAGGAACACCAGCGCGATCGTCAGCACCGGGAAAGCGAGGATGATCAGGAACTGCACGACGAACGACATCCAGGTGAACATCGGCATGCGCATCATCGTCATGCCCGGCGCGCGCATGTTGATGATCGTCGTAGCGAAGTTGAACGCCGCGGCGAGCGACGACACGCCGAGGATCTGGAGGCCGACCACCCAGAAATCGATGTTGATCCCGGGCGAGTATGCCTTGGTCGTGAGCGGAGCGTAGCCGAACCAGCCCCCATCGGGCGCAACCGCCCAGAAGATGGGCAGAGTGATGAAGATTCCGCCGAACAGATAGACCCAGTAGCTGAACGCATTGAGTCGCGGGAAGGCGACGTCGCGCGCGCCGATCTGGAGAGGGATCAGGTAATTGAAGAACGCGGCCGACAGCGGCATGATGGCCAGGAACACCATCGTGGTGCCGTGCATCGTGAACAGCTGATTGAAGAATTCGGCGGTTACGACGTTCTGATTCGGCGCCTGCAGCTGGATCCGGATCAGGATCGCCTCGAGCCCGCCGACCAGGAAGAAGATCAGCGCTGTCCAGAGATACAGCGTGCCGATCCGCTTGTGGTCAACGGTCGTGAGCCAGCTCCACACGCCTTTCTGGCCGGCGTAGTGAGGCGCGCTCGAAGCGATTGGTGGTGCTGCCGCTGTTGTTGCCATGCTTCTCCTGTCGAGCGGTTAGCGGTTAGCGATCAGCGGAAAGCAACAGCGCACCTGCGGGCAAACGCAGTTGCTTTCCGCTAGCCGCTAATCGCTAACCGCCGTCGTTCTCATTTGAGTGCCTGCAGATATGCCGCTATGTCCGCGACCTGCTGATCGTCGAGACCGCCGGCTGTCACTGTCATTCCGGTGCGTGCGTCGTACTCGCCGCGACCAAGGGCGGGCATCAGGCTGCCCGGCTTCAGCCGCGGGGCGTTCTTGATCCAGCGTACAAGGTGGCGCGTATCGTTGGGAAACATCCCGGCGGCAATCGTGAGGCGACTGCCGACGTGGGTGAGATCCGGCCCGATCGTGCCGACCGCCATCGGGTTACCCCGAATCGTGTGGCAACCGATGCAGGCGAGGAACGCCTGCTGACCACGTGCTGGGTTGCCGACCAGGTTGTCGTTGAACGCGAGGTCAGGGAGCGGGCTGGTCGGGATCGCGTAAACTGG
The DNA here is from genome assembly GCA_036374155.1 of Gemmatimonadaceae bacterium. GTDB lineage: Bacteria > Gemmatimonadota > Gemmatimonadetes > Gemmatimonadales > Gemmatimonadaceae > DASUUI01. The sequence continues at coordinate 3,211 of DASUUI010000137.1, forward strand.
CACCCGCGCCGCCGGCCAGAAGTAGCCCGCAACCCTCGAATCATCGATGCTATCGCGTACCGTTCTCCCGGTAATCACGCCAACAGCCGGCTGAGGTTCGGCTGCAGCCGTGTCGATGGGTGGTGCCTCCGGTGCGGCAGGGGGCGTTGCGGCGGGCGTAGCCGCGCTGAACGCCGCCGGGCCGGCCTGCCACGCGGCCCAGCTCTCGAACTGCTCCGGCGTCACCGTGAAGACGCGGAAGTGCATGTTCGCGTGCGAGGCGCCGCAATACTCGGTACAGAAGCCGTTCCACACGCCGCCGGCCGTGCTGTCGGTCGTGAACCAGACGTAGTTGGTCCGGTTGGAGATCAGGTCGCGCTTCGCGCCGAGCTGCGGAATCCAGAAGGAATGCAGCACGTCCTTCGTCTTCAGCTCGAAGTTGACCGTGCGGCCCGTCGGGAGGTACAGCTCGTTGGCCGTGACGATGTTGTAGTCGGGGTAGCGGAACTCCCACCACCACTGGTGACCGATCACCTCGATCTTGATCGCGTCGCGCGGGGCCGGCGCCTGGGTCTCGAATATCGTTCGGACCGTAGGAATCGCGATGAACACGAGGATCACGGCCGGAATCAGCGTCCAGAGAATCTCAAGCTTGGTGTTCCCGTGGATCTGGCGTGGCTCGGCCTGCTCGCCGCGGTGCCGGTATCGCCACACCACGATAAGCAAGGCGAGCTCGGTGAGCACGAAGACGATCGTGCCGAGCAGGAGCATCCGATCCCAGAGGAAATCGATCGCCCGGCCCAGCTCGCTCTTCGGCTCGAACGTGGTGTTCGGATACTCGCCGGCGGCAACGCAGCCAACCATCACCAACGCGAGCGCCGCGGTCAGCAGATGTGGGGCAAGGCGGCGCAGGCGGTGTTTCCCGATCATTCGGTGGTCTGTAATCGTGGAATCGTCTGGAGGGACGGCGGACGCGCCGTCTGGCCCGAAGCGGACAACCTAAACCAGCGGGTCGGGCCGCGTAAGTCGGTTAGCTGCTGATCGTTGTGCCGCTAGACCATCGCATCAGGGTCCAGCGCGTGATCGAGCGCTTCCCGGGTCATCAGCCCGCGTTCCAGCACCAGCTCGTATACGCCGCGCCCCGAGGCGAGCGCGTCACGGGCGATCTCGGTCGCTCGCTCGTACCCGATCACCGGGACCAGCGCGGTGACGATTCCGATCGAGTTCTCCACGAACCAGCGCATCCGCTCCGGGTTCGCGGTGATGCCCAGGACGCATCGCTCGCGGAGCACCAGACATGCGGCCGTCAGCGACGTCATTGACCGCAGCAGCCGGAACGCAATTACCGGCTCGAACACGTTGAGCTGCAGCTGACCCGCCTCGGCCGCCAATGTCACCGTCACGTCGCCGCCGATCACGTCGAAGCAGACCTGGTTCACGACCTCGGGGATGACGGGGTTCACCTTGCCGGGCATGATAGACGATCCGGGCTGCATCGGCGGCAGGTTGATCTCGCCGAAACCGGCGCGCGGGCCGGAGGACAGCAGGCGGAGGTCGTTGCAGATCTTGGAAAGCTTCACCGCGCAGCGCTTGAGGACGCCGGACAGCTGAACGAAGACGCCGGTGTCGGCGGTTGCCTCGACCAGGTCGGGGGCGGTGATCAGCTGGATCCCGGTGATCCGCGTGAGATGCTCGCGGACCCTGTCGGAGTAGCCGCGCGGCGCGTTGAGCCCGGTCCCGATGGCGGTCGCGCCCATGTTGATCTCGCGGATCAGCTGCTGTGCCTCGCCAAGCCGGTCCACGTCCTCCAGGATGGTGTGCGCGAACGCCGTGAACTCCTGCCCGAGCGTCATCGGGACGGCGTCCTGCAGCTGGGTGCGGCCCATCTTCAGCAGGGAAGAGAACTCTGACCCCTTGGTGAGAAAGGCGCCGGCAAGGGCGCCCATCTCCTGCTGCAGCGCTGCGATGCTCGAGTGGAGCGCCAGCTTGACCGCCGTGGGATAGACGTCGTTAGTGGACTGGCTCAGGTTGACGTGCTGGTTCGGGTGGAGGAACGCGTAGTCGCCGCGCTGCCGGCCGAGCAGCTCGAGAGCGCGGTTTGCGATCACCTCGTTGGCGTTCATGTTGGTCGAGGTGCCGGCGCCACCCTGGAAGACGTCCACGACGAAGTGCTCGTGGTGCCTCCCGTCGCGGACCTCTGCCGCCGCCGCCACGATCGCTCCGGTCCGGTCCGGATCCAGCAGCCCAAGCTCGTGATTGGCGAGGGCAGCGGACTCCTTCACTGCCGCGAGCGCGGCGATGAGGGTCGGGAACTCACGCACCAGCACGCCGGTGATCGGAAAATTCTCCACCGCGCGGAGGGTCTGGATCCCGTACAGCGCGTCACCGGGGACATCCCTGAATCCAAGCAGATCGTGCTCTCGGCGGGGGGAGGAGGCCATCCTCGAAAGCTAGTGGCCACGAAGGCAGTGCAGCGAGCGCCAAGTACTGAGCAGTGAGTTCTCAGTCATCAGTAGTCAGTAACCGCGGTAACTGGCTACTCAGTACTGACGCGACTCACTGCTCCGTACCTGGCCCTCGCTGCAGTGCAGACCCGGGCTGCTACCGAGTGAGCCATACCTTCGGCGCACCATCCGGTCCGATGTATCCGCGCGGCATGCTCGCCGTATTGAACGCCATCGCGATCCGGCCCTGGCGGTCCATCCCGACGACGCCTCCATCCACGGGAATCGGATCGAGCACGCGGAACATCATCGAGTCCGCAGCCGCGGCGATCGTCTGACCGCGGTACTGGACTCCGACACAGATATCGCGCGCGACCGTATAGCGGATGAACCACTCGCCATGGCCTGTCGCGGAGATGCCGCAGTCGGCGTTGGCGTACGTGCCGGCGCCTATGATCGGCACGTCGCCGACCCTTCCGTACCGCTTATTGGTTCGTCCGCCGGTCGAGGTCCCGGCCGCGAGCCGGCCCTGCCTGTCGAGAGCGACGGCTCCCACGGTTCCGTAGTGGCTGTTGATCCGGGCCGCCGAGCTTTCCTCCGGCGGGGCACGCGGCGCGGCCGCGGCAGAGTCACGCTTTCGCCGCTCGCTCGCCTTCTCCCGCTCGAGGTCGTTGACGGCCGCCTGCGTCCGGAAGTAAGCCGGGTCCACGAGCTCGATGTCCGCGAGCCGGGCGAACTGCTCGGCACCGTCACCAATCATCATCACGTGCTCGGACCGCTCCATCACCGCGCGTGCCAGCAGAATGGGGTTCTTCACGCGCTGGACCCCGGCCACAGCGCCGACACGGAGGGCGGGGCCGTCCATTATGGCGGCGTCGAGCTCGTTGCGTCCCTCGGCGTTGAGCACCGCGCCGCGTCCAGCGTTGAAGGTGGAGTCGTCTTCCAGAAGCACGATGGCGGCCTGCACCGCGTCCAGGCTGCTTCCACCCGCGGCGAGTACGGCGTGCCCGGCACGCAGGGCGCCGGCGACGGCAGCTTCCCGTGCCGCGCGCTGCTCAGCGTTCCAGCCCGGCGGAGTTCGGGAGCCAGCACCCCCGTGGATCACCAGCCCCCATTCAACGCGTGGTCCCGGATCCTGCGCTGCGGATGACGCTGGGGCCGGTGCGGGCCCGGTCGCACACGCAGCGAGGGCGGCCGAACCGAGGAGGCAGACGAGCATGGCGGTGCGCATGACGACTCCGGAGCCGGGAGCGGCCGAACCTGGCGCGCAGTGGGATGCAGGCATGGTTTAGCTTAAAAGTATGAGCAACGCACCACCTCGCGAGCGCGAGGCGATAGACACGTACGACCCGGCTGCCGTCGAGAGCAAGTGGCGCGACCGGTGGCGTGAGCGCGGCACGAATCACACCGATCTGCACGGCGCGGCGCGGCCGTTCTACAGCCTCATGATGTTCCCGTACCCCTCGGCCGAAGGGCTGCACGTCGGGAACCTGTTCGCCTTCACCGGCGCGGACATCTACGGTCGCTTTCAACGGATGCAGGGGAAGAACGTGTTCGAGCCGCTGGGCTACGACGCGTTCGGAATCCACTCGGAGAACTACGCGCTGAAGGTCGGAGAGCACCCGGCTCAGCTCATCCCGAAGAACATCGCGAACTTCCGGCGCCAGCTCGAGCGCGCGGGGCTCATGGTGGACTGGCGGTACTCGCTCTCGACGACGGATCCGGCTTACTACAAGTGGACGCAGTGGGTCTTTCTGCAGCTCTTCAGGCGTGGGCTCGCGTACCGGAAGAAGAGCGCTGTGAACTGGTGCCCGAACGACAAGACCGTCCTTGCCAACGAGCAGGTCATCGCTGGCGCGTGCGAGCGGTGCGGGGCGCTCGTGGAACAGCGCTTCCTGGAGCAGTGGTTCTTCCGGATCAGCGACTACGCGCCGCGGCTGCTGAAGAATCTCGACACGCTGGACTGGTCGGAATCGACGAAGACGGCACAGCGCAACTGGATCGGCCGCTCGGAAGGAGCGGAGATCGCCTTCGAGGTGGAGGCAGCGTGGGACCGCCACACCCGGCTCACGCCGATACCGGGCTCAGCTGCCGCAAAGCAGTGGCAGGCGGGCCAGGCGCCGGGCGCATCGATGGATTCGCGCATCCGTGTCTTCACCACGCGCCCCGATACGATCTACGGCGCGACGTACATGGTACTCGCGCCCGAGCATCCGCTGGTGGACGTGATCACCACGGCCGACCAGCGCGCGGCCGTTGATTCGTATTGCCGGCAGGCCATGAGGCAGGACCTCGTGACGCGGCGGACGAGCCGGGAGAAGACGGGCGTGTTCACCGGTGCGCACGCCATCAACCCGGCGACGAAGCAGCCGATCCCGATCTGGATCGCCGATTACGTGCTGATGGAGTATGGCACCGGCGCGATCATGGGCGTGCCGGGTCACGATGAGCGTGACTTCGAATTCGCCACGCAGTTCGGGATCCCGATCGTACGGGTGGTGGCGGCGAGCGCGGCCGAGGCAGGCGCCGCGCTGGACGAAGCCTTCGTGGACGATGCGGACGGCGTGCTGGTGAACTCCGGCCCGTTCGACGCTCTCCCGGTGAGCGAGGCGAAGCGGCGCATCGTGGACATGCTTGCAGCCGCCGGGGCCGCGCGCGCGGTCGAGATCTACCGGCTGCACGACTGGTGCATCTCGCGGCAGCGCTACTGGGGACCACCGATCCCCATTATTTACTGCGACCGGTGCGGGCCGGTACCGGTCCCGGAGGATCAGCTTCCGGTCCTCCTCCCGGAGATCGAGGACTTCAAGCCTGACGACAGCGGGGTCTCTCCCCTGGCGCGGCACGAGAGCTGGTACCGGGCACCGTGTCCGAAGTGTGCAGGGCCCGCGCGCCGCGAGACGGACGTGTCGGACACGTTCCTCGACAGCGCCTGGTATTTCCTGCGGTATCCGAGCGTCGGGCGTGACGACGTGCCTTTTGACACGGAGCTGACCAGCAAGTGGCTGCCGGTGGATTCATACATCGGCGGAAACGAGCACGCTGTGCTGCACATGCTCTACTCCCGGTTCATCACGATGGTGCTCTCCGACGCCGGCGCGATCGGTTTCGAGGAGCCGTTCACCCGCTTCCGAGCGCACGGGATGATCGTGCGGGAGGGGGCCAAGATGTCCAAGAGCCGCGGGAACGTCGTCATCCCCGACAGGTTCATCGAGGAGTGGGGCGCGGACACCTTCCGTACCTACCTCATGTTCCTGGGGCCGTTCGAGGAGGGTGGTGACTTTCGTGACAGCGGCATCTCCGGGGTCCGGCGGTTCCTTGACCGGCTGTGGGCCTCGGTCGGTGAGCTGAGCGGGGAAGGGGCCCCCGACACGCTGGTGATGCGCAAGCTGCACCAGACGATCCGGAAAGTCGGCGAGGACGTGCAACGGCTGAGCTACAACACTGCGATCGCGGCCATGATGGAATACGTGAACACGCTCCGTCGCGGCGAGCGGACTCCGCACCGGGCCGAGGTAGAGCCGCTGGTGGCGCTGGTGGCGCCGTTCGCGCCGCATGTCGCCGAGGAGCTGTGGGAGCGGCTTGGGCGGGAGGGGAGCGTTTTCGACGCGGGGTGGCCGGAGTTCGATGCCGGCCTGGCCGCGGAGGACCGGATCGAGCTGGCAGTACAGGTCAATGGGAAGACTCGGGGCCGGGTGCAGATCGCGCCGGACGCGGGCCAGGACCTGGCACTGTCCGCAGCGCTGGCGGAGCCCGGGGTCGCGAAGTTCGTCACCGGCGAGCCGCGGAAAGTCATCTTCGTCCCAGGGCGACTGCTCAACATCGTGGTCTGAGCCGGCCAATCGCCCCTCGCGCGCAGGCCGTTTCGGGCGAATATTAAAGTTTGGCTCGGAACACCTGAACAAAGAGGTCGATGGCGCCAAAACCGCTTGCTCGTCGGTTGTATGACAGCATTGTCGTAAGGGTCGTAGCCTACTATGCGCTGCTGTACCTGGCGCTGCGTGCGATTCCGATGGAGCTGGTCACCAGCGACCAGGGATTGGGGAGTGCGTTCACCGGCTTTCCGATGGGGGAGGGTGCCGGCGGGGCTGGCGCCGACAGCCCCGTCCTCGGTCCCCAGCTGGGTGTCATAGTTCTCGTCCGGATGCTCACCGCTATCGCAGCATCGCTGCCGGTTGCGTGGGTGTTCACGCTCACGAGGCAGAAGCGGGGCTACTCGCAGTCGGTAGTGCAGCTGCTGGTGGCGCTTCCACCGGTGGTGGCTGGAATCGTCGTCCTGGTCAAGTACAGCGTCGCACTGGCCTTCAGCCTCGCGGGCATCGTTGCCGCCGTGCGCTTCCGCAACTCTCTGGACGACAGCAAGGACGCTGTGTACGCGTTCCTCGCCATCGGGATCGGAATCTGCGCGGCGGTGGACCTGTATGCCGCGTTCACGATCTCCGCGGTGTCCAGCGGTGTCGCGCTCGCCATGTGGTACACGGACTTCGGTAAGACGCCGGCGCACTTTGAGGGCCGGATGGCGCAGCAGAAGCTCGAGCGCACCATGAAGAACGTGAGCCGCACTGGTACTTTCGTCGCGCGGCTGGATCGGGAGCTGTTCGAGCAGATGTCGCCGGAGCAGCTGGAAGCTGCGGCTGAAGCCCTGAAGAAGAAGCAGGATTCGGGCGCCGGGAAGATCCGGCTGCTGCGAATCCGCACGTCCAACGGTGACGCCCTCCGTCCGCGGCTCGAGACGCTGCTGACTGACAAGGTCAAGCAGCACGCGTTCGTTGGGGCATCGCTTTCAAGTGACGGCAATCGCGTATTCGAGTACACGGTGACACTCCGCAAGAAGGAAAAGGCGGAGACACTCCGTGAGGAGGTTATGAAGTCGTTCCCCGATGCGGAGGAGGTGGAAATCGTATGAAAAAGCCCATGCTGTTCTTTGTCCTGCTGGCTGCCTGTTTCATGTGGGCGATGCCGGTCAATCCCGCCCTGGCTCAGAGCGGGGAGACGGCCGTCGCGCAGGCCGATACCGAGCAACCCAAGGTAGATGCGCCCGCGGAACCGGCGCTGCTGTTCCGCTCGCAGACGCCACTGGAGATAACCCTCACGGCCAACTTCAAGGCGCTGCACAAGAGCAAGACGAAGCGCTCGGGATACCATCCGGCCGTCATCAAGTACAACGATGGCAGCGGCGAGCGCGACATGGACATCCGCGTCCGGAGCCGTGGTCACTGGCGGCTGAAGAACTGCGACATGCCGCCGCTCCTGCTGAACTTCTCCAAGCCGCGCACCTTCGGCACGCCCTTCGAAGGGCTCGATCGGGGGCGGCTGGTCATGCACTGCAAGAACAACGAGGAGTTCGACCAGTACGTTCTGCGCGAGTACAACCTGTACCGGGTGTGGAACGAGCTGACCGCGCTGAGTCATCGCGCGCGCCTGGCCAAGGTGACTTACGTGGACAGCGCCAGCGGCACGCCGATCACCACGCGGCATGCCTTCATCCTCGAAGACGATGAGATGATGGCCGAGCGGAACGGCGGCAAGGTACTGGATGCGCAGGGGGCCAAGGTCGGAGATCTGAACTCGTACCACGACGCCCTGGTGGGTGTTTTCCAGTACATGGTTGGAAACGTGGACTGGTCCGTCGCCGGGCTGCACAACGTGATCCTGGTCAACAAGGAAGCGGGGGTGTACGCGACCGTGTACGACTTCGACTTCACGGGAACGGTCAAGACGAGGTACTCGATCCCCGACTACCGGCTTCCGATCAGAACCGTGCGGCAGCGGCTGTTCCGCGGCTACTGCGCGCCGCCGGAGGAGTTCGAGCAGGTGTTCGCGTGGTTCAACGACCGCAAGGAAGCGATCTACGCCAAGTACACCGACGAGATCGGACAACTGCTCGATCCGAAGTATCGCGAAGAGACGATCAAGTATTACGACGACTTCTACAAGACGATCAACGACAGGGGCCTGGCCCGCGACCGGATCGTAAGGGCGTGTCTGACATCGCAATAGCAGCGATTAGCGGTTAGCGATTAACGGAAAGCAACTGCGAAGAAAACGGCGGCTGAGAGGAATCAGGAATCCTTTCAGCCGCCGTTGCTTTCGCTAACCGCTAATCGCTAACCGCTTATAGGACTCGCGATATCATCTCCCCAACGACATAGCCCACGGCGGCCACACCCAGCCCCACCACGAACATGTCGAATCCCGAGCGCATGATCCCGCGCCCGGTGAAGACGGACCGGCCCGCCCCGACGAGGAAGTGGGAGGCCATGGACGCCGTGAACGAGACCACGAGCGCGGGCGTTCCCTCCCAGAAGAAGAACGGAAAGACGGGGATCAGTGCGCCGAAGGCCGTCGCGACACCTGTTATCCATCCTTCGCGCAGCGGCGACGAAGTCTGCTCGCCGATGCCGAGCTCCTCCTGCACCTTCTCCGCGAGCATCCGCGCAGGGTCGGCCATCACCTGAGTGGCGAGGTGATGGGCGCTCGCCCGGTCCATCCCCTTGGTCTCGTAGATCAGCGCCAGTTCGTCCCGCTCGACCTCGGGCATCATCGCTATCTCGTCGCGCTCCATCGCGATCTCGTGGGCGTACACCTCCTCCTCGCTCTTGGCGGCGAGGTATCCGCTGGCACCCATCGACAGCGCATCTGCCACGAGGCCGGCCACGCCGGCGACGATCACGAGCGAGTGCTGATCGGTCATGGACGCGCCGATCATCCCTGCCACGAGTCCGAAATTGGCCGTGAGCCCGTCGTTGAAGCCGTACACGACGTTGCGCAGGAAGCCGCCCGATCCCGTGCGATGCCATGGCTCGCCCGTCTTCCCGGTCAGCTCCGAGAGCGTCTCCGCGTGCTCGGCTGACTCCTTCGCCAGGCGAAGCGACTCGTCACGGCCCGCGACCTCGGGGTGCGTGCTGCGGTGCATCGCGAGATACGCGCGCACCTCGCGCCCCTCTTCGGAGAGCAGCAGCGGGAGCAGGAAGTCGGGGCCGAAGATCCGGCCCAGTCGGGCGAGCAGTCGCGCACGGCCGCCGGGACGGAAGCGCCTGGGCGGCTTGCCGTGCTCGGTGAGCAGGCGTCCCCAGATCTCGACGTGCTTGTCTTCGACCTCGGCCAGACGGAGAAAAACATCCTTTCGCGCCGGATCCTGCTCCATTCCGGCAAGCTCGCGATACAGGAACGCCGCGTCGGCTTCGTCCTGCCAGTGGTCGGCGAACGCTTCGATGTCCGGCGCGCGGGCGCCAGCAGCGCCAGCCGGGGAGGAAGGCGGGGGAGCGTGCGTGGCCATGGGCGCAATCTAGTCCGGTGGAAACCCTTCCGGCGTCGCCGCTGTCATATCGCGCAGACACCAACAACACGGAGAAATATCGTCATGCGGTACACACGACTGCAGCTTTGCGCTGTTCTGTTGAGTGTGGCAGCGTCCGCTGGAGCACAGGCTCCACCGACGCCCCCCACTCCTCCAACGCCTCCAACGCCGCCATCGCCGGCCGAGCGCGCAGAGCGCGTGATGCGCCGCATGGTTGTCGATTCCGCAGCGCTGAACCGCGCGACGCTTGGCGTCACGCTCAATCAGACCGGGAGTCGCCGCGACACGCTCGGCATCTTCATCTCGGCGGTTGTCGAGAACGGGCCTGCCGAGCGCGCGGGGATATACGAGGGTGACCGCATCGCGGCGATCAACGGGGTGGACGTACGCACATCGGCGACCGATGCCGGTGATTCATACCTTGCTGGCGTCGCGCACCGCCGGCTTACTCTGGAAATGCGGAAGCTCACTGCTGGTCAGCGCGTGAATCTGCGTGTCTGGTCCGGCGGACGGTACAAGGACGTTCAGGTGACGACGGCGCGGTACGCCGATGTGTATCGGAACCGCGGGCGCACGATCTCGATCGGGAGCGGTGACATGTGGGCCCCGGGCCTCGAGCGGACCATCCGGATCGCGCCGCGGATCAGGAACCGGACTCTCATGCGCACTCCGCGCGTCGCGCCGATGCATTTCGACGGCGCGCACATCGAGCTCGACGCGATGGGGCACGCCCTCGCCGAGTCGAAGGTGGCGCTCGAGAAGGTGAGAGCCGGTGCGATGGAGCAGGCCCGGAAAGCGTTGAGCGATGCTGAGGTCGAGCTCCTGGAGCTGGAGCCGATGATCATCGACATGGAGCACCTGTTCGACAGCGACAATCACCTTATCGAGCCGCTGGACGACGTGCTGCTCGAGACGATGGAGTCCGGCGATCAGGTATCCGACGACCAGCTCGATGCGAACGATGCGGGGGAACTGGCGCGGGAAGCGGTACGCCAGGCTGAAGCGACTCTTCGTTCGATCGGTGAGATCGAGGTGGCGGATTCAGGCTCGATCTAAGCTGAAGCGAAGGCCAAGCTGTCAGTCGTGAGTGAACGAGTCAGTGATCAGTAGGGCAGTAACGGCGCCGTGGACGCCGTCACTACCGACGGATCACTGATTGGTTCACTCAGTACTGACAGCTTGGCGTATCCTGCCCAGCCAGTGGCCTGCTACATCTCGAGCTGTGCCCCCAGCTCCACCGCTCTGTTGGGCGGGATGCCGAAGAACTCCGCGGCCGAGGGTGAGTTGCGCGACATGACGATGTAGAGCCGCTTGCGCCAGCGGGCGAGCTTCGCGGTTCCGGTCGGCAGCAGCCGCTCTCTTCCGAGGTAGTAGCTGATGTCGGCCGCCTTTGTCTCGAACCCGGCAGCTGCCGCGAGCTTCATGATCTCCACGACCTTTGGCGTTTCCATGAAGCCGTACCGCGCCTTGATCCGGTAGAAGCCCTCACCGAGCTCTTCCACAGACACCCGGCTGTCGTCGCTCACTTCGGGGACTTCTGTATTCAGGATGGACAGCAGCACCACGCGCTCGTGCAACGTCTTGTTATGCTTGAGGTGGTGGAGCAGCACGCCAGGCGCGCCGTCGGGGTTGGAGGTCAGGAAGACGGCCACCCCGGGAACGCGCACCGGCTTGCGCTTGGCGACATCGGGAAGGAACAGATCCATCGGCAGCGTACTGCGCTTCAGCAGCCCCGTGACAACGCTCCGCCCCCGCTGCCACGTGGTCATCAGCATGAAAATGAGCGACCCGGTGAAGATCGGCACCCAGCCTCCGTGCACGATCTTCGGCAAATTGGCCGCGAAGAGGGCGACGTCGATGATCAGGAATCCGATCAGAAGCACCAGCGACTTCCGCATGCTCCAGCCCCACCATGACCGGGCCAGCACGAACAGCAGAATGGTCGTGATGATAAAGGTGCCGGTCACAGCGATTCCGTACGCATGCCCTATCCGCGTGGAGCTCTGGAAGCCGAACACTATCAGCAGGCAGCCGACCATCAGCGACCAGTTCACGCCCGGGATGTAGATCTGCCCGAACTCGCTCGGTGACGTATGCACGATTCGCACGCGGGGACAGTAGCCCAGCTGAGCGCACTGCCGCGTTAGGGAGAACGATCCGGAGATGAGGGCCTGTGACGCGACTATGGTTGCAGCAGTCGCTATGGCGAGCAGCGGATACTGGAAGAACGGCGGGGCGAGCAGGTAGAACGGATTCACAGCGCTCGCGGGATCGCGGAGGATCAGCGCTCCCTGGCCGAAGTAGTTGAGCAGGAGGCAGGGCAGCACGATCAGGAACCAGGCCGTACGTATCGGGCGCTTGCCGAAGTGACCCATGTCCGCGTAAAGGGCTTCCGCGCCCGTCACCGCGAGCACCACGGCACCCAGCACGAGAAAGCCAGCCAGCCCGTGATTGAAGAAGAACGCGATCGCGTAGTGCGGACTGAGCGCCAGCAGCGTGCGCGGCTCATGGGCGATCTCGACGGCGCCGAGCGTGGCGATCGTGAGAAACCAGATGAGCGTGACCGGGCCGAATATCCTTCCCACGCCCCGGGTACCCCTGCTCTGGAAGCTGAACAGTGCGATCAGTATCCCTACAGTGAGGGGAATCACTGCGCGCCGGAACGCGGGCGCCACGACCTCGATTCCCTCCATCGCGCTGAGCACGGATATGGCAGGAGTAATCATGCCTTCACCGTACAGCAGTGACGCACCCACCAGTCCGAGAGTGACGATGAGCGCGCGCGTGCCGCGATCGGCCTTCCTGTGCTTGCGCTGGAGGTTCAGCGCCAGCAGCGAGAGAATTCCCCCCTCACCGCGATTGTCCGCGCGCAGAACGAACACGATGTACTTGAGACTTACGACGAGGATCAGGGCCCAGATGATGAGCGAGAGGATCCCATACACGTTCGCGGCGGTTACTTCGATCCCGTAGTCTTCGTTGAACGCTTCCCGCACGGCGTACAGCGGACTGGTTCCGATGTCGCCATAAACGACGCCAAGCGCGAGCAGAGTGAGGCCCGCGAGGCGACGGCCCGTCGGGTGGCTCGCCACCTGCGACGGCGGGCTCTCCGGGGGCGGCTCCACTGCGTGGATTCCCGTCGTGTCCGGTGCAACCGGATCAGCTGACATGCGCGGGCGCTAGAGGCAAGACCAAAGCCAGCCGGGGACCGCTCCCGGCGTACCCGGCCCGGTACGCTGTTTGCACCTGCATGTCCTGCGTCGCCACTGGAGGCGATGCCTGACACGGAGGACGTATGGCTAAGGATCTGAACCAGCGCGGCATCGAGAACCAGACCGAAGGCAAGGTCGAGGAGCTCAAGGGCAAGATTCGTGGCGATATCGGCGACGCCGTCGATGATCGCGATGAGCACATCAAGGGACGCGCCGAAGAGCTGAAGGGCAAGGCCAAGCAGGAGCTCGGCGACGCGCAGCGCAAGATCGACGAGAGCATCTAGCTCACCCAGCAGGATAGATCAGGCCCCGCGGCCACTGGCCGCGGGGCCTTTCTGTTCTGCGGTCAGTGCGCGTCTGAGCTCTGCGCGGCAGGCGCGGCGCCTTCGTGCGACGCATACGACGCGTTCGTCATCTTCACGATCGCGAACACGATAGCGAACAGCACGGTTGCGCCGACAATCAATCCGGTGAGTGCGGCGCCAAGGTCCGAGCTTCTGTGCGTTGTAGCCACGATGGGTCGGTTGGGAGAAATCCTGCTTTCACACCCGTGCTGACGGGCAGATGTTGTTGAGCACGCATTCGCCGCAGCGCGGCAGGCGGGCGACGCACACCCGCCGGCCGTGGAAGATCAACAGATGCGACAGGATCGTCCAGTCTTCCCGCGGAACCAGGGGCATCAGCACCTGCTCGATCTTCTCTGGATCCGTTTCATCGGTGAGACCCAGCCGGACCACCAGTCGCTTGACGTGAGTGTCCACGACAATCCCTTCGTTCAGTCCGAAGGCGTTGCCCAGCACGACGTTGGCGGTCTTACGCCCGACGCCCGGGAGCGCGGTGAGGTGCTCCATCGAGGATGGCACGGCCCCGCCGTGCCGCTCGACGATACCCCGGGCCATCCCGAGCAGAGACCTGGTCTTCGCGCGGAAGAAGCCGGTGGACCTGACCAGGTCCTCGACGGTCGCGACATCCGCCTCGGCGAGAGCGGCTGGGGTGGGATACCGACTGAACAGCGCCGGCGTGACCATGTTCACGCGCCTGTCGGTGGACTGAGCGCTCAGAATGGTGGCGGCGAGGAGCTCGTACGGATTGCGGTGATCCAGCTCACAGTGCGCGTCCGGATACTCCCGCTTGAGGCGCGCGACGATCTCCAGGACGTGCTGGCGACGACTTGCCCCCCGCGGCCGGCGCCGTACCGGGCGAGTCGCGCGTGCCGGGGACGGTTTCGCAGGACGGTGAGTACGCGCCACTGACGCCCTCGCACGGGCGGCAGCCTGCCTGCCGCCGCTCGGAGCGACCTTTCTCACCGGCGCACCCTTTTTCGCGGGCGTCACGCGCGCGGTCCTGGCTGTTGCGACACCGTTCGGCGGGTGCGCAGGAGCACTTCGTCCGCGCTCCGGCAATTGAGGACGTCGTCGGGGCCGAGCCAGGCCTTGCGCGCGAGTCCTATCCCGAGCTCGACGTTGGCCAGGGCTGATGTGGAGTGAGCGTCGGGGCCGATCGAGATCGCGGCTCCGCGTCGTTTCGCGCTGAGGCAGTACTCCCAGCTGAGGTCCATGCGGTACGGGTCCGCGTTCAGTTCCAGTGCTACTCCGCGGTCGGCGGCCTTGGCCGTGACCGCTTCGAGGTCGAGGGCATATGGGTCGCGCCTGAGGAGCAGGCGACCCGTGGGGTGCGCCAGCACCGTCAGGTGCGGATCGTCCAGCGCGTTCAGCACGCGCTGCGTCATCTTCGGTCCGTCCATGCCAAACCGGGCGTGGATGGAGCCGATGACGAAGTCGAAACTGTCGAGGATCCTTTCGTCGTAATCCAGCCGCCCATCCGCCAGGATGTCGGCCTCTATCCCCTTGAGGACACGGAACCCGCGCAGGGTGGCGTTCAGCTCGTCTATCTCGTCGTGCTGTCGCGCCACGGCATCCGGTTTGAGCCCGCCAGCATAGAATGCGGCCTGAGAATGATCCGAGACGCCGAGATATTCCCAGCCAAGCGCCTGCGCGGCTTCCGCCATCTCGGCGATGGTCCCGGTGCCGTCGGAGTAAACGGTATGGCAGTGGAGAACGCCGCGGACGTGAGTCGAGTCGATGAGCGCCGGGAGCGTACCGCTCAATGCCGCCTCCAGCTCACCGCGATCCTCCCTCAACTCGGGCTCCACGTAACTGTAGCCGAGCGCGGAGTAGAGAACCTGCTCATCGGTGAGCCGCACAACCTTCCCGGTACGATCCAGCAGCGTGTCGCCGTCGAATCGCAGCCTCCTGGACTCTCCGGCGCGCTGCACGGCGGCAACGTGCGCGGCGCTCCCCGTTGCGCGCCACAGCGCCACGGTGAACCGATCGGGCGTCACGCAGTAGAGGTCCACAATCGTCCCGTCCACGTACTCGAGCCTTCGGGTGCCCCCTTCTCCCCGCGATCGCTTCAGGCCGGGCGCGCGGGAGGCGTCCTCAGCGACCCGGTGCGGGTCGTCGCAGGCCGCAACGATGTCAATGTCCGCGACCACCTCGAGGTGACGGCGGATCGAGCCTGCGACTTCCGCGCGCCGCACGAGTGGGTGATGCCGCAGCCCTTCCACGATGCGCGCGGCTTCGCCCATCCCGTCCATCAGCAGAACCCTGCTCCCCGCCCGGCGCGCTACGTCGATGGACTGGAGCACCTTCTCCGCGGTCTTCGCTCCGAAGCGGGGCAGGGCGGCCAGACGGCCATCGCGCGCGGCCGCTTCCAGCTCGTCGAGCGAAGCGATGCCGAGCTGCTGGTGAATGAACTGGATCTTCGCGGTGCCGAGCCCGGGGACGCGGAGCATCTCGGCGAGCCCGTCCGGTGTCTCCTCACGCAGGCGTTCGAGCAGCCGGGACTCGCCGGTCTCGACCAGGTCCGTGAGCACCGCGAGCGTCGCCGGCCCGATCCCGGCCAGATCCTTCAGCTCGCCCGAGCGCAGCATCGGCTCGATGTCGTCCACGTCTGTCGAGAGAACGGCCTGGGCCGCGTTCTGATACGCGCGCACCTTGAATCTCTGCTCCCCGCGCAGCTCGAGGAGCGAGCCGATCAGCGACAGCGTGTGCGCGGCGGTGCGGGAATCCATAACGGCAGCGGTTAGCGATTAGCGGTTAGCGATTAGCAAACTACCCGATTTTCCGCCTCTACCGCCGACTCCAAACGCCGTTGCTTTCCGCTAACAGCTAACAGCTAATCGCTGCCTGCTCATCCTTCGACGCCCGCCATGGTCTTGAGTCGACGGACCAGGTCAATGAGCTGCTTCTCGATCAGATCCAGCTCCTGGGTCGCGCCTTCAGTGTCGATCATCCCGCCGCGCATGGAGACGGCGACGCGATTCATGTACTTCACCTTCGCGACCAGCTCGTCCACCGCGCGGCGGAGCTGTACGTAGCGGCGCTTGTCGGCATGGGCGCGGTGAAGGCGGCGTTTGAGGTCCTCGGGCGTGAACCGCTGGGCCATCGCAACCGATTCCTCGACCGAGCGACCCGGGATGGCGGCGTGATCCGGGATTCCCGGGCCCGGCATGCCGACCTCGGAGAAAAACAACCGGCCGACGTGCTCCACGCCGTCGTACGCGGTCCGGATGGTCACGTTGTACCGCCTGCCGTCCGCTTCCATCGTAGTCAGATGCTGTTGTGCTACGCCGAAATCCGACATGGCTACCCGTTACGGGCCTGAGGGGTTGCAGCAAGGAACCGGCTGACCGCGGTGAACAGCTCTTCCGGGCGCTCAACGTATGGTACATGGCCGCAATCGGCCAGCACAACGAGTTCCGCCCGGAGCGCGCTGGCAACCCGCTCCGACGAGGCGAGCGGGATGGGGTCTTCCCGGCCGTGAAGGACGAGCGCAGGGCACTCGACCGCCCGCAGCTTCTGTGCGATGTCGTACTCGCCAAGACTTTCCCATACGCTCTGCTGGACCTTTCCGATGACCCGGAACGGCGTGAGATCCCGGGCACGCTCGGGGTCGGCGAAGTATCCGGCCACGCTCAGCTCGAAGGCACGCTGGCGGTACGCATCCATGTCGCGTTCACGAAGTCCCGAGCTCTGCAGCTCCTCGCGCATGGACCTGATGGGCTCGGAGGCCTGTCGTCGGGCGAACTCCTCCTCGAACTGGCGACGAAGGCCGGAAGTGGACGGAGCCGGGTCAATCAGCACCATCCGCGCGGGGCGTACGAGATGGTTGCCTTCGAACGCGGCGGCTGCATAGAGCAAAGCCAGCAGCGCGCCCCAGGAGTAGCCGACGAGGGAAAGGGGCTGGAGCGAGAATTCCCGAACGACGCTGCCCAGGTCGTCCACGTGATCCTGCCAGGTGACGGGCGCATCCACGCCCGTTCTCGAGCGACCGCCGCCTCGCTGGTCGTAGAAAAGCAGGTCCCGCTCATCGCCGGGCGCGAGCATCTGCGGCAGCAGATAATCGTGGCTCGCGCCGGGGCCGCCGTGGAGCATGAGCAGCCGCTCGTCGCCGTCCGCACCGTATGCGGCCCAGTACAGCGGCACGCCGGTCGTTCGGGTGTGCCCCGCGTTGCGGGGCTGAGGTATCGGGAGAGGCAGGGCTCAGCGCGCCGTGAAGTCCGTATCCGGCCCGACTTCCCGACACACTTCAGCGAACAGCGTGGCTACCCTGTCGAGGTCTTCCAGGCTCACGAGCTCGTTCGGCGAGTGCATGTACCTGTTCGGCACGGAGATCAGCCCCGTAGCGATGCCTTCCCGCGCAATGTGAATGAAATCCGCGTCGGTCCGCGTGTCGCGTCCCGCGGCGTGCACCGTGTACGGGATCGAGAGGCGCTCGGCCACGCTGCGGACGAGGCTGAACACCACCGGGCTGATGATTCCCCCGCGCGAAAGCACCGGCCCGCCGCCGATCTTCGCTTCACCGATCTCCTTCTTCTCGATGTTCGGGTGGTCCGTTGCGAAGGTGACGTCAACGACCAGCGCCATGCGCGGGTTCACGCACGTTGCGCAGACCAGCGCGCCGCCGCCGAACATCGCGATCTCCTCCTGGGCGGTCGCTACGGCTACCACGTGCGCCCGTCCCGGGCTGTCAGCGTAGCGGCGCAGCGCCTCGAGCACGACGAAGGCCCCTATCCGGTTGTCGATCGAGCGCGACACGATGCGTCCGTTGGGGAACTCGATGGCGCGGGAGTCGATGACTGCCGCGTCTCCGATTGCGATCCGCTCCTCGGCTTCGGCACGCGATCCCGCACCGATGTCCACCCACAGGTCGGTCATCTTGACCGCCTTTTCCCTCTCTTCAGTCTTGATCAGATGGATCGGCTTCTTGCCGACCACGCCGATCACGTCTCCGGTGGGCCCGAGGAACCTCAGCCGCTGGCCCACGAGCACCTGCGGATCCCAGCCGCCTATGCCTGCGACATAGACGAAACCCTCGTCGTCGATGTAAGTGACGATGAGGCCGATCTCGTCTATGTGGCCAGCCAGGAGGATGGTGGGTGACCCATCTGGGTTGACCTCAGCGATGCTGTTCCCGGCGACATCTGTTCTGACCGCTGCGAACTGCGCCGCCTCATCGCGCCAGACGCGCGCGGGCGCCGCCTCGAAGCCCGACGGGCCCGGGGTGTCGAGCAGACGGTGCAGGAAGGAACGAGCGGTATCTGAGATCATCGGTCCGATGCTGGTTGAGTGTCGCTGACAAAATTAGCGGATGTCTTCTTCAGCCGGCGCATCCCGGCCTCCGACTTGCAGCGGTCGCGCACGCTGTGCTCCGTGCTGATCCCAGACTTCAGAGCCGAAGCATGAGTACTCTGCCCCGGTGACTGAGCCAGAATTCACGCGCGCGCTGCGCGACCTGATAGACCATCACCTCGGATCCATAGACGAGATCGAGGTACTTCTGGCCGTGTTCGCCAGACGCGGCGAGCCGATGTCGGCGGCATCGGTAGCCACCGCCGCGCAGAAGTCGGTGCCGCTGGCGTCCGAGCACCTGCAGGCGCTCGCGGGCCGCGGTTTTCTGGTGCATCATGAGTCGGAGAATGCCTACTCCTATCCGCTCCGGGCGGCCGAAGTGGACCAGGCGATCGAGCAGCTGTCCCGGATGTACCATCAGCGACCGGTGACCCTGATCAAGGCGCTGTATGACCGTCCCTCCACGGCGGTGCTCTCCTTTGCCGATGCCTTCCGCCTCAGGCGCGACTGAGTGGCCATAACCGTTTACGCGCTGTGCGCGCTGACAAGCATGCTCTGCGCCGTGCTTCTGTTTCGCGGGTACCGGCGCAGCGGAGCGCGGCTGCTGCTGTGGAGCTCGATCTGCTTCGTCGGCTTCTTCCTGAACAACCTGCTGCTGCTCGTGGACGTGAACGTGCCGCTCGAGGATCTCTCCATCTGGCGCTCGCTACCTGCGCTGGCCGGAACGCTCATCCTGGTGTATGGCCTCGTCTGGGAGACGCGAGCGTGAGACTGTTCTTCGCGGGCATGCTGATGACGGGATACCTCACCGTTGCGCTGTTCTTCCTGCGTTTCTGGGCGCGCACCCGGGATCAGCTGTTCGGAGCGTTCGCAGTGGCGTTCGCGCTGCTGGCGGTGCAGCGGGTGCTGCTCGCGACGCACAGCACGACCGATGCGCCGGTGTGGATATACGTCGTGCGCCTGCTGGCCTTCGTGATCATTCTGCTGGCGATCGCCGGGAAGAACGTATTGCCCGCAAGGCGATGGAAGTAGCAGCGTCCGTTCGCGGGGAGTCCGGCGGCTGCGAAATTCGCCGGTGACAGAGTTGCGGCCTGGTGGCATGACATGCCGGCTGACGTTCGCGGCCGTTTGCCTGTTCCTTGCTCCCCCCGGGGCGCGTGCGCAGGAGGTGGCGCGGTCAGCGCCGATCGCGGGCGTCCACTACGACGTGTCGTTCAATCGGGCGACCGCGCAGACGAGATCCGTCCGCGTCGCGATGTCGTTCGACGTGACAGGGACGGGTCCGGTGCTGCTGTCGCTGCCGGCATGGACTCCCGGCGCGTACCGGGTCTCGTATTTCGCCAGGAACGTGCACGGCTTCGAGGCCCTGCAGGCTGACAGCGTCCTGCGGTGGGACAAGCTCGATCACGACACGTGGCGCGTGCGACCTGCCAGCGCCGGTCGCGTCACGGTCCGCTTTCGCTACACGGCCGATTCGCTGGACAACGCGATGGCCTGGTCGCGGGCGGATTTCCTCCTGTTCAACGGCACCAATCTCTTCATGTACCCGGAGGGGGCGGGGTTCGACTGGCCAGCTACCGTACAGGTGCACACGGAGGAAGGCTGGCTGGTAGGTACGGCGATGCCCGCGGTCGGCCCGCCGGGCGAACGGCGCTATGCCGAGCAGAGCTATCACGATCTGGTGGATCACCCCTTCTTCATCGGTCGGATCGAGGTGGACAGCATGCAGGTCTCCGGTCGCTGGATGCGGCTGGTCACCTATCCGGTTGGATCGATATCCGGATCGCGCAGGCAGCGGATATGGCGCGCGTTGCAGGCGATGACGCCTCCGCAGGTCGCCGTCTTCGGCGATGTGCCGTGGCCCGCCTACAACGTGATGCAGATCGCGGATTCGTCCTATCGTGGGGCTTCAGGGCTGGAGCACAAGGACTCGCACGTGAACGTGGTGAATGCTCAGGCAGTGGACCACCCCGTGATTCTGTCGCTTTATGCGCACGAGATCGTGCACGCGTGGATGGTCAAGCGCCTGCGCCCCGCCGAGCTGTTCCCGTACCGGTACGACGGCGAGCAGGTCACGCCGCTTCTCTGGATCAGCGAGGGCATTACCGACTACTACGCCGATGTCGTGCTGCTCCGTGGCGGAGTCACGGACGTGAACGAGTTCATCTTGGGGACACAGCAGAAGATCAGGAACGTCGAGTCGCTGCCGCCGATCTCCATGGAAGACGCCTCCGCATCAACGTGGATGGCACCGGGCGACGGGACGCACTACAGCTACTACGACCACGGCTCCGTCGCCGGGCTGCTGCTGGACGTGATGGTCCGCGATGCGACGGACAACGCGCGATCGCTCGACGACGTGGTGCGCGAGCTGTACGACTCCACTGCGAAGCGGGGGCGCGGTTTCACCGACGCCGAATGGTGGTCAACCATCGAGCGGCTCGCCGGCACCTCGTTCGCCGACTTTCGCGCCCGATACGTGGACGGGCGGGAGCGACTGCCATACGCGACCGTGCTCCCGCTCGCCGGAATCCGGGTCAACGCCGACACGGCGACTCAACCGCTGCTCGGCGTGATTACCGCGCTCGACGAGACCGGCGTTCGCGTGCTGGAGCCGGAACCGGGCACGGCGGCTGCCGAAGCCGGAGTGCTCGCAGGGGATTATCTCGTCGCAGTGGGCGACGTGCGGGTGACTGGCGGCGATTTCGGCCGCCGCTTCCGCCAGCGTTACGGTCGGACGGCCGCGGGCACCCCTCTCCCGATTCATGTGCGGCGCGACGGTCGCGAGCTGACGCTGAACGCGACGCTGCGAGTCGCGACTGCGGTGAGCTACAGCCTGAGTCTGGACCCCAACCCGGGAGACCGCGCGCGCGCGGTGAGGGAAGGGATCTTCCGCGGCGTCACGGCTGCGGCTGCAGCGCGGTGACCGCGCCGAGCGCCTGTTCGACCTCGTGTATGTCGCGCGGCGCACGCGAGATCCACTCGACGCCCGCCTCGGTGACGATGTAGTCATCCTCGATGCGCACGCCGATGTCGGCGTACCGCGCGACGGCATCCCGGACCCGTGCCTTGAGCTGGGCGTTCCTGGGAGTGTCCTGAATGATCTCCAGCAGGTGACGCCGGACGTAGATCCCGGGCTCGATGGAGAACGCGTCGCCGGCCGCGAGTGGAACGTTGCTGCTCGCCGCGTTGGGCGCCGTACCGGGGTCGTGCACGTCGAGCCCGATTCCGTGCCCCAGCGAATGCATGTAGTACAGCCGGAACTGCCGGCACGCGCCCGCGCCTGCGCTGCAGTCGTAGGTGGCGTCCGGCGCCTCGATCAGCCCGACCCGGGCGAGCCCCGCCGCCAGCACGCGCTCGGCGGCTGCCGTCATGGCGCCTGCCGGGGCGCCGAGGACGGCTGCGGTTTCGGCTGCTGCCTGCGCATCGCGGACGATCTGGTAGATCTCGCGCTGCTCCGCCGTGAACCGGCCGGAGACAGGGTATGTCCGGGTCACGTCGCCCGCGTAGCCGCGCCAGGATGCACCGATGTCCACCACCACCACGTCACCTGCCTGCATCAGCCGGTCGTTCTGCAGGTAGTGCAGCACGGTGGAGTTGGGCCCTGACCCGACGATGCTGGAGAAAGCGGTCCTCTCGGCGCCTGCCGTCCTGAAAGCGTGCTCCAGCGCCGCCTCGGCGACGTACTCGTGGCGACCCGGCGCGATTGCGCGGGCGACTGCTGCGTGGCCGTGTACGCTGATTTCCACGGCATGACGGATGGCGACGAGCTCTGCCGGTGTTTTTCTCGCGCGCAGCTGAGACACCGCGGCAGCGCCGGCCACGACCGTTACGCCCGGCCGGGCTCCGAGCTCGGTAACCAGCTGCTGCGCCGGCGAGACAAACGCGGACGGAACATCCTCACCCTCCACCACGTACACGCGCGTTGCTCCGGCGAGGGCCGCCTGTACCCGGCGGGAAAACTCCTCGACGCGGACGGTCGGGAGCCCCGTGACCTCGGCTGCGCGCGCTGTGCCCAGCCGGTATCCCTCCCACGTCTCACGCTCGAAGTTGCGCTCCCGGACGAACAGCAGCGACTGGGCCACTCCCTCGCTGATGGTCATGATCAGCCGGGCCTGCGGCTCGTTGATCCCGGTGAGATACCGGAAGTGGGCGTTCTGCGAAAACTCGAGGTAATCGGCAGCCGGCTCGGGTGATCCGAAGGCGATGAAGACGCCATTGCCGATGCGCTGCGCGAGCTCGGCGCGACGCGCCGCGTACTCCTGGTGGGTGATCGGGTCCTGAATCGCTGCGGCCGCGGCCTGCACTGGTTGCGCGGGAGCGGCAGCAGGTGCGGGGGGGGCCGCCGGGGCCGCCGCGCGGGTCGCGGCTGGGGTGGTGGCGCACGCGGCCGTCACGGCCGACAGCGCAAGGAGCAGGATCAGGCTTCGTCGCGGCATTTGGGGGTTCCGTCAGCTGCTATCGCAGGAGTGCCTTGGCGATAGTCTGCAGCTGCATGTTGGAGGTGCCTTCGTAGATCGTTCCGATCTTGGCGTCGCGATAAAACTTCTCGACGGGGTAGTCTGTGGTATACCCGTAGCCGCCGAAAAGCTCCACGCACAGCGAGGTGACCCGCTCGCATACCTGCGACGAGTACAGCTTTGCCATCGCGCCCTGGCGCGCTATGTCGTGGCCTGCGTCCTTCAGCCGCGCGGCGTTGTACACCATCAGCCGCGCTGCTTCCAGCTCCGTCGCGATCTGCGCCACCTGGAACTGGACCGCCTGGAAGTCAGCGAGCTGCCTGCCGAACTGCCTGCGCTCCTGCAGGTACGCGAGCGTGGCGTCAAGTGCCCCCTGAGCCACGCCTATCATCTGCGCGCCGATTCCAATGCGCCCCTCGTTCAGCGTCTCGATCGCGACCTTGTAGCCCTGGCCGACCGGGCCGAGGACGTTCTCTTCCGGAACCTCGCAGTTGTCGAGCAGGAGCTCCACAGTGCTCGACGCGCGAATGCCGAGCTTGTCCTCCTTCTTCCCGACTGCGAACCCGGGGAAATCACGCTCCACGATGAACGCGGTGATGCCGCGGTAGCCCGCTTCCGGGTTGGCGTTTGCGAAGATGATGAAGATCTCCGCTTCCGCGCCATTGGTGATCCATAGCTTGCTGCCGTTCAGGATCCAGCCGCTCGCGCGCTTCTCGGCACGCGTCGCGAGACCGAACGCGTCGCTGCCCGATCCCGCTTCGGACAGAGCGTACGCGCCGACCACCTCGGTCGTGAGGCGGGGGAGATACCGTTCCTTCTGCTCGCTGCTCCCGTACTTGACCAGCGGGAAGTTGACCAGAGTGTTCTGCACGTCGCACACGATCGCGGCCGACGCGTCAACCTTGCTGATCTCCTCGACCGCGAGCGTGACCATCATCAGGGTGCCGCCGGCGCCATTGTACTCCTCCGGTACCTCGATCCCCATGAGACCGAGCTCGAAGTACGCGGGAAGCAGTTCCGGATCGATCTTCGCCGCCTTCTCCATGTCCCGAACCCGTGGGCGCACCTGCTCATCCGCAAACGCCGCGACAGCGTCGCGGAACATGATCTCCTCCTCGGAGAGGATCGTCAGCGGCAGCGTCGCGGAAGCGCCAGCCGTCATGCGTCCGCCGTGGCGAGGGTCGGTCTGCAGCGCAGCACCTCGCATGCGCCGGCTCGCATGGAGCTGTCGTCAGTCAGGAGTATCGCCGTCATAGGCACAAAACCTAGCGACCGGTCGCCCTCATCCGGGTCAGTCGCGCCGAGCAAGCCCCTGAAGGTGGGCGTGGATCGCGGCAATCTCCGTATCGGTGAAGTGCCGGAAGGCCCGCCATGGCATGTCGTCGCTCAGCTGCCTGCCGTCAACTGCCCGTCCCGTGCGGAGCGCCCGTGTCAGGGCGCCGACCTCTATCTCGCCGTACGCGTGAAGCCCGGGAACGAGCTGACCCCGCTCTTTTTGCCCGGCAAGCTGGGGGCCGTGGCAGGCCACGCAGGTGGTGCTGGCGATGTACGCACCGTATTCCGGGGTTGCCCCGGGGGTGATTATCTGTCGCGGCCTGTCCAGGCCTTCGCGCGGAAGCCCGCCCATCCCGAACATGATGTACCCGAGCGGCTTGAGCCTCGTGGGCTGCACCTGATTGTCCACTGCCGGACGGGACGAGAGCCAGGCGGCGAGCGCCGCCATGTCAGCATCGTTCAGCCGGTTGTAGAACTCGTAGGGCATCATCGGCAGGAGCGCGCGTCCGTCGGGCCGCACGCCGTAACGCACGGCCTTGTCCCAGTCCACCGCCGAGTACTGCGATCCGACCCCGCCCGCGCCGCGGGTCAGGTTCGGGGGTGCGATGACCATCGGGGGAACGTCAGCGAGGACCTTTCCCTCGAGGCGCTCACCGTGGCACTCGGTGCATCCCCGGGTCACGGCGATGTGCTCACCGTGCGCAATGGATGCCGAGTCCGTGGGAACGTTGGTTATCTGTGCCGCGACGTCGTACGTCTTGCCGACGGTGGACTTCCCGCGAAGGTACAGCACGCCTGCCACCAGCAGCACGACGCCGAGCAGTGAGCCGAGCGTGATCGCCGTCCACTTGAGAATCCTCCGCTTCCAGTCGGTACGGGGCCTGTCTTCGAGTGGCGTCGCGGGCGGAGCGGATTCGGTCACTGGCTGGGTTCTCGCTGGTTGGTGTGAGACTCAATGATGGGCGTCGCGGGGCTGGCGCGGAAGTTGTAATCGTCGCCCGGGTCCGGCTCAGCGCAGCGCCTGTCACGCACTCAACACGGGGGATACGATGGTTATCCCGATCGGCGACGACAACACCGGCCGCCATATCACTCCCATGGTCACGTACGGCCTGATCGCGGCGAATCTGGTCGTGTGGCTGTTCCAGCTGACCGCAGGCGAGAACTTCACCTACGGTTACAGCGCCGTCCCGCTGGAGATCACCGAGGGCACCGATCTCACCAGCGCCCGGTCCGTGACCGTAGGGGGGCAGACGGTCTCGATCCCCCACGCGCCGGGGCCGTCGCCCATCCAGCTCACGCTGCTCAGCTCGATGTTCATGCACGCGTCGTGGGCGCATTTCCTGGGCAACATGGTGTACCTGTGGATCTTCGGCGACAACGTCGAGGATCACCTGGGGCATGCGCGGTTCCTCGCGTTTTACCTGGTGTGCGGGATAGCGGCGAGCCTGGCGATGGTTTTTGCAGCGCCTGATTCGCCCATTCCAGGGCTCGGGGCGTCGGGGGCGATTGCCGGGGTGCTGGGGGCGTACCTCATCAAGTTCCCGCGGAGCCCGGTGCGC
>DASUUI010000138.1:0-9120 GCA_036374155.1 Gemmatimonadaceae bacterium
CCTCGCGCTTCTCCGCCGTGTACACCTTCACCACCTGCACGCCGCCGAGCGCTTCGGCCAGCCGGCCGGTCACCTGCGCGTTCAGCTCACCGCGCTCGCGGAACAGCGGACGCAGCCGCCGGAAGGCGATCGCCATCATCACGCCGAACGCGAGCAGCACCAGTATCGTGATGGCCGTGAGCCGCCAGTTGAGATAGAACAGCACTCCGAGGCCAATGGCAGCGGTGAATGCACCGCCGACGAGCTGCACGAGCCCCGTCCCGACCAGGTTGCGGATCCCTTCCGCGTCGGTCATGACGCGTGAGATGAGGACACCCGTCTTCGTCCCGGTGAAATACGAGGCGGGCAGCCGCAGCACGTGCGCCTGCACCTGTCGCCGCAGCTCGGCGATGGCGCGCTGCGCCGCGATGCTGACGATCTGCGAGAGCGCAAAGCCGGACGCGGCCTGCACGAGCGTCGCGGCCACCGCCAGCCCCGCTATCGGAAGCAGGAGATCGTCGCGGCGGTTCCCGATCACCTCGTCGATCAGGAACTTGGAGCTGCCCGGGAGCACCAGACCCGACAGCCGGTTGACCAGCATCACCACCAGGCCGATTCCGAGCGAGCGCCGGTGCGCCCAGATGAGCGAGCGCGCTTCGGCCCAGGCTCGACCGTAGTCCACCTTGCCTTTCTCGGGACGTTGACCGCCCTGCCCGGACCTGGACCCGTACCGGGGGCGCGGCGCTGGACCGATGGAGGCTGACACGGGAACAAGACTAGCTTGCCGCGCCCTGCCCCGAAACCGACTGCGGGGGACGTGCGTAGAGAAATCAGGGCACGATCGCAACCATGTGCCCCGCAGGCGGGTCGAACGACAGTCGCACCCACATTCTCGCGCCACCAACCGTTCGCCCCGCCTGTCCAGAAACAGCCACATCCAGCCTCATACAGATGCGCTTTTCACTTGCCGTCGCTCTCTTCGTAGCCCCAGTCCTGCTCCAGGCACAGACCGGGACCTCCGCGAACCCAGCTACCCCTTCCACTCCAGCGAACGGTTCCGGAGGCGGCGGCCGCGACGCCCTCCCGGCGTTGCCGGCGGTCACGGCTGCGCGGGCGCCGTCGGAAGTCAGGGTGGACGGCAGGCTCGACGAGCCGGCGTGGGCGGCGGCCCGGCCGATGACCGGGTTCCTGCAGATCGATCCCGATGAAGGACAGCCCGCGACCGAGCAGACCGAAGTCCGCGTCATATATGATGACAAGGCGCTGTACATCGGCGCGCGGATGTTCGACAGCGAACCCGCAAAGATCCGGGCCCGACTCGGGCGCCGGGACGAAGGGCTCACCGGCGCGGACCTCCTCGAGGTGTACATAGACTCGTACCACGACCGGGTGAGCGGCTACGTGTTCCGCATCACGCCGGCGGGCGCGATTCGCGACGCGACAGTCGCGTCCAACGGCAACACCGACGGTTCGTGGGATGCCGTCTGGGAGGCGGCAGCCTCGATCGATTCGCTCGGCTGGGTAGCAGAATACCGGATTCCGTTCTCGCAGCTGCGCTACACGCCGCGGGATGGAGCACAGACGTTCGGCGTGGATTTCCGCCGCGTGGTCTCGCGCAAGAGCGAGACGAGCACGTTCGCATTCACACCGCGGCGCGCGGCCGGCGGGCCTGCGCGCTGGGCGACCCTCGACGGGCTCAGCAACCTTCCGCGTGCGCGCTACCTGGAGCTGATGCCGTACGTCACGAGCCGCGCCGAATTCCTGAACGTGCCCGCCGGCAACCCGTTCCGCGGAGCGAGCGAGTACCAGGTAAAAGGCGGACTGGACCTCAAGTACGGGCTCACCAGCGGGCTGACACTCAGCGGCACGATCAACCCCGACTTCGGTCAGGTGGAGGTCGATCCCGCGCGGGTGAACCTCACCGCCAACGAGCTGTTCTTCCCCGAGCGGCGGCCCTTCTTCGTGGAAGGCGCCGGGATCTTCAGCTACGGGCGGCTGCGCACCTTCAATTCAGCGGGCTTCCCCACGCTGTTCCATTCACGGCGGATCGGCCGTCCGCCGCAGCGGCGGATCGAGTTCAGCCATCCGTACGCCGACATGCCCGAGGAGGCGACGATCGCCGCCGCAGCGAAGGTCGCGGGCCAGGTGCGGCCGGGGCTGTCGGTGGGAATCCTCGATGCATTCACGATGCGTGAGTCCGCGCCGTTCGAAGCCGGGGATGGCACGCGCGGCAGGGATCCCGTCGAGCCGCAGACCAACTATTTCGTGGGGCGCGTACGCCAGGACCTGCGGCAGGGCAACACGCAGATCGGGCTGTTCACGACCGCGGTGAACCGCGACCTCGAGGACCAGCCGTTGGCCGAGCTGCTGCGACGCGATGCGTACTTCGTCGGCATGGACTTCAACCACAGCTGGAAGGAGCGGATGTGGGTGCTCGACGGCTCGATAGGCCGCAGTGCGGTGTTCGGCAGCCCGACGTCGATAGCCTCGACGCAACGCTCGGCGCTGCGCTATTTCCAGCGCCCGGACATCGAAAATGAGCATTACGATCCGACCCGCACCGCGCTGCACGGCACGGCGTGGCAGATCTCGGCGGGGAAGATGTCCGGCCGCCACACCATCGGTAACGTGACGCTGCAGGCAGTGGAGCCGGGGTTCGAAGTGAACGACGTCGGATTCCAGTCTCAGGCGGGCTACAAGGCGCTGTCCACGATCTTCGGTCTCAGGAAGGACGAGCCGGGACGATATCTCAGGAACTGGCTCGTCGGGCCGTTCAACGGCCAGCGGTGGAACTACGACGGCGACAAGATCGACGAGTACTACGGCTTCCACGTGGACGGGCGTCTAAAGAACAACTGGAGCTTCAACGCCAATTACATCGTTGCTCCGGAAGTCGTGGACGACCGCCTGACCCGCGGCGGCCCGCTCGCGCTCCGTCCGGGACGCCGGAACATCGAGTTCGGGCATTGGTCGGACTCGCGGCGCGTGGCCATGTTCGAGCAGTGGTACTACCACTCGAGGAACGAGGCAGGCGGCTGGGAACACAACCTGTTCTCGAGCTTTACCATCCGGCCGAGCACGGCGCTGCGGGTCAGCTTCTCGCCGCAGATCAACGCACAGAAAATCTCCGCGCAGTACATCACGTCCGCGGCGGACACGGCCGCGACCGGGACGTTCGGCCGGCGCTACGTGTTCGGCGAGCTGCGGTACAATCAGGTTTCGCTGGAGACGCGGGTGGACTGGACATTTACCCCCGGGTTGTCGCTCCAGGTGTTCGCGCAGCCGCTCGTTGCCAGCGGCGAGTACCAGGCGTTCAAGAGCCTGCGTGAGCGGCGGACGTACGATTTCGACTATTTCCGGGAGGAGGACGGCACGCTGACGCGGGACGAGGACGGACTGCTCGCGCAGCACCCGAACGGCTCGGCAGTGAGGATCGGCAACCCGGACTTCAGCACGCGCTCGCTGGTCGGCAACGCCGTGGTGCGCTGGGAGTACCGTCCGGGATCAGCGTTGTTCTTCGTGTGGCAGCAGAGGCGCCAGGGGTCCGAATTCGAGCCGGGATTCCGGGTCGCGCGCGAGGTGGGCGGAGTATTTCGCGAGGCGCCGGAGAATGTGTTCGCCATCAAGGCGAGCTACTGGTTTGGGCGGTAGCCACGAGGGCGCGGCTGCAAGCGCCAAGTATTGAGCCGTGAGTGAACTTATCAGTCGTGAGTCGTTAGTGACCGCGTAACCGCAGGTTACTAACGGCTCATGACTGATTTGTTCACTCAGTACTCATGTCCTGGCCAGATCGTCCGTGCAGACCTGGGTGGCCTGAACCTGCCGCCCCACCCCCGCTGAGTTGTCTCTGAGCCAGCGCTGAGCCGCAAATGAGTGGCGCGCGGCAGTTTGCCCCTGCGCTATTCACAAGGGGGGTCAGCATGCGCTCGTACGTAAACCAGCTCCGGCCGCTGGCGGTCGCGTCCCTGGCAGTGGCGACTGCGTGTCATTCCGACGCGGAGGGGGTCACCGATCCGGTCGACGTGATACGGGAGCCTTTTGCGGTCGTTGCAGTCAACTCATACGCTAACTCAACGATTGGCGGGCCCGTCACTCTGGCCGCGCGAGTGCTGGATGCGGACGGCCGCAAGGTTCCCGGGGTTCCTGTAACCTGGAGCGTAACGGCCGGCACTGGATGCTTTATCGCAGCAACCGGCCCCCCCTGTCTTGCCGAGGTCGTGTCCATCAACACAGATGCAAACGGCGTTTCGGCCGCTCATTTCCTGGCTGCGGAGGTTGGCATCCATGGTTTGGCCGCCGCCGTCGATGGACTCAGCGGGTCACCGGTGAGTTTCTCGGTGGAGGCTCTCCCCTTTATCGTGGTCATCAACTTCGGGCCGTTGTTCGACTGCACCGGGGGCAACGACCCTTCCATTTTCCTCGGCCCCGACAAGACCAACGATGTCAGCGCCCCGCTGGGCGCGGCCATCGAGTGGGTCTATGCGCCATGGCTGTATCCGGGGTGCGCGGCTCGCGTCGTATCAACTTCGCGACCGGCTGGGGGTGAAGACTTCGACAGTGGCCTGCTGCCGGCTGGGGAGGGATTTCGATTCGTCCCCAAGGTGAGGGGGATCTGGACGTTCGTGGACGTCAATCACGGCGGCGGGGGGACGCTGACCGTTTATTAACCGCTGACAACGAGGACGCGCCGGCTAGCGCCAAGTATTGAGCCGCGAGTGAACTAATCAGTCGTGAGGCGTCAGTGACCGCGGTACGCCGTTACTAACGACTCATTACTGATTCGTTCACCAGCACTCAGGGCTTGGCCAGATCGTCCGTGCAGACCTGGTCAGCTGGGTGGGATCCTGATCTCGACTGTCTCCCCCGGCCAGACCGATATCTCCTCCGACACCGGTGTTCGGTTCGACCCGATCGGGTCCGCGAGAAACCGCAGCGCCTGTCCGCTCACCAGATCCGGGGGGATCCTGAACGTGGTCGTGTTGAGCGCCCTCGCCTGACCCAGTCGCACGCGCGCCGCGCCCCGTATCGCGTACACCGTCATCTCCAGGGTGGACTGGTTCTCCACCACGAGCGTCGCGCCCGCGCGGGACGGATCGGCCGACGCGCCGGGCGCGGCCTGAACGCACGCCGCCAGCAGCAGCGCGAGTGCAACCGTCACCAGGGATCTCATCGCTGACCCTCCTGAACGTCTGCCGTGAACGCCGCCGTGAGCACCCTGCCGTCCTGCTTTACCTGAACCCAGATCACGTAACGGCCAGCGGCGGGGAAAGCATAGGGAAACGACAGCACGTTCTGCGCCCCCTCGTGCATCGCATGCGACATCCGCCCCGAGTCGGCCCCGGTCAGACGCTGCGCGAGCATTCCAGGCGCCGTATCGGCGGGAGTCCGCATCTCGAACGTCAGCTGGGATGCGCTCGAGATCGTGCCCATCGGGTGCAGGTGGATGAACACATCGCCATCCTCGCGCATCACGACCGCGTGTGCTGGCATTCCCATGTACGGCTCCAGCTCCACCGGACCGCCATCTGCCCGCGATACGCGAAAGCGAAGCGGAGCTGGTCTCCCCGCAACGATCGGTTCGGGCGACGGCCGCTCCCAGGTCATCGTGTACGGAGGCTCCAGCCTGGCGGCGTTGCTCTCCTGCGGCTGCGGTTGCGCGACGAGCCACGACTCATCCCCGACCGAGCCGATCCGCGAGTCGAGGCTGTCTCCCGTGCGAATCTCCAGCGCGGCAGGAAGCGTCTGGGCGTAGCCGCTCTCGTGCGTGATGTCGGCGAACACCCGGTAGCGCCCACGCGGAAGCGGCGGCAGTCCGGCCGAGAACGTGACACTGTCTTCCGTGAGCGGGTGGATGTGCGCGAACGCCTGCAGGTCGTCGCGGATCACGAACATGTGCACCAGCTTGCCGTGGTCCGGGACGAGCGGGCTGAATCGGCTCCTTCCCCGCCCTCCCGGCGCGCCGGAAGAGTTCGGTCGCCGCCATGCGGTATCGCTGATGACGAAGCGCAGCATGCGACCGGAATCCGTCGAGTCGAGGCGCGCTTCGGCCTCGAGCGGACGGAACATCGCCGCACGGTACGCGCGGTCTTCTGAATCCCACCACCGTTTGCCGCCCAGCAGAATCAGCGCGAGCACCGTCGCGCTCGCCGCCATCGCGATTCGCGCAGCACGCTTCCTCTCCGGGCCGGGCGCCGCCCCCGGCTCCAGCCCGGACTCCCGCACCGCGGAGCCCACGATCGTCACCGCGCCTGCGAAGAGGAACAGTCCGACGACGCCGAGTCCGATCGCGAACGGTCCCGTGAACGCGAGCCTGCGGAAGGCGACGATCGTTGCCGGCACCACGGCGGTCCCGTCGCCGCGATCGCCGCGCACGTGGACCGTCACGCTGTTCGAACCTCCGGTCATCACCCACAGGGGCAGTCGCCACGTATTGGGCTGCCCGCGCACGGGCTTCGCGCGCTCGGGCGGTGGCGCGGCCGCGACGGCATCGAACCGGTTTACGTTGGCGAGGACCTCGCGAATGTCCTCGTCGCCTTCCACCTGCACGGTCACTTCGGCGATCCCCGGAATCACTCCCGGTGCGCGGACGTGCACCAGCACCCGGTATGGCCCGGCGTTCCCCGCGAACCATGTGTCGGGACTGCCGACGTGGCCGGACGTGATGACGACGAGCAGGCCCAGCGCGGCTGTCGCGACAGCACGTCGTGATTTCTTCATCTACCAGTTAGCATAACTGGGAGGACTGAAACTGAGGAAACCATGCGCTTCGACACATTCCTTCCATTGCTGGCCTTCGCGTTTTTCGCATCGGCAACTCCGGGCTCGGGCCAGCAGACCGGCGCGCCCGCGGACACCATACGCACATACGGTCCAGGCGGTCCGCTCCCCGCGATGAGCGAGGCCGCGGCCGAGTTCGGCCGACGCCGCGGTGTGCACGTCGAGGTAGTCGGCGGTCCGACGCCGCAGTGGCTGGCCAAAGCGCGCACGGATGCGGACGTGATCTTCGCCGGCTCCGGCCACATGATGACTGATTTCATCGCGCAGCTCGACAGCGGGACAGCCGGACGAATGGATCCCTCCACGGTGCGGCCGCTGTACCTGCGGCCGGTCGCGATCCTCGTCCGCAAAGGGAATCCTCGCGGGATAAGCCGGTTCGAGGATCTGCTCCAGCCCGGCGTGCGCGTGCTCGTCGTGCAGGGCGCGGGGCAGACCGGGTTGTGGGAAGACGTCGCCGGTCGCACGGGAAGCATCGAAGTTGTGCGCGCCTTCCGGCGCGCCATCGCCGCGGTCGCGCCCAACACGGGGGCTGCAAAGGATCGCTGGATCGCGGACACGACGCTCAATGCCTGGCTGGTGTGGAATATCTGGCAGATCGCAAACCCCGATCTCGCCGACCTCGTCCCGATCAGTGAGCCGTGGCTCATCTACCGGGGCACCGGCGTCGCGCTCACGCACGGCGGCCGAACGAAGCAGCTCGCGCGCGACTTCATCGAGTTCCTCGACTCGGCTGACGGCTCGCGCATCTTCCACAAGTGGGGATGGATCAGGGAGGCCCCCGTCGCTAAGCCCGCATTACCGTGACGGCGGGCGCTACCGCCGCACCCGCGCCATCCCCCGCCCCCACAGCAGTCCGATGCCGGCCGAGATCGTTGCATACGCAGCTGCAATCGAGAGCCCCTTGAGCAGGGTGACGCCCGACTCCGCCGCCCAGTACTGGTACCGCCACGGGCCCAGCCTGACGTTGTAGTCCCACTGATCCGCGCCGAAGAAATAGTTGCGGGCGGCGGGTGAGATCATGAACGCGGACCAGTACCAGTGCACCGCGACCATGAGAGCGACGAACGCGATGCCAATGACCGGCACGAGGAGCCAGTCGCTCCGCTTCCACCTGCTCAGGAGCAGATCGATTGCAATCGCCGGCACCGCGACGAGCAGCGGAAACGGCGGCGGCACCATGTGCGTGACCGGATTGTAGATCGGCGCAAGCATCGGCGTGGCCGGGAACAGCTGCAGAGTCCAGAT
Source organism: Gemmatimonadaceae bacterium (assembly GCA_036374155.1). Taxonomy (GTDB): domain Bacteria; phylum Gemmatimonadota; class Gemmatimonadetes; order Gemmatimonadales; family Gemmatimonadaceae; genus DASUUI01. The sequence goes on from DASUUI010000138.1 coordinate 8,002, forward strand.
CATGACCAGCTCGATCGCCATGTAAACCAGCGCCGCGATCGTCGCCGACCACTTCAGCCCCGACCCACGTGCCGCAGCCACCAGCACAAGGGGGAAAACCATGGCCGTCAGCCGGTAGAAGGTCGAGCCGCGCATCTGGTTGGCCATGCTTGCCTCTTCCATGATGAGCGTGGCGACCATGGCGAGGATGATCCCGGCGGAGATCGAATACAGGTAGCCCAGCTTCCGCCGTGTCGCTTCGTCGGTGGCGCGGTTCTGCGCGGCCGCGGCGAGCAGCATGGCGCCGAGCTGGATCCCGACCATTCCGGCGGCCAGGACCATGTGTGGCGGGCTGATGATCTTGACGTCGAGGCCGTAGGCGTTGTGCCACCAGTTATCGAACGGCGCGGAGCTGATCATCATGAGTGTGGCCCAGATGCACACCCATGCGCCGAGTGGCCCGCGGAATCCCCAGAACCTGACCGAAGTCGCGCGCTCCTCCGGTGATCCCGCGAACGTCGTGCGGAGAACCACCCAGCCACAGACGAGGCCCGTCACGATTGCGGCAAGCTGCTCGAGCACGTGCGGCGGGCTCCAGAACGTGTCGCGCCCGATCGTCCGGTGCCAGGAGATGTCCCAGATCAACCCGATGGCGATCGCAGCGGATGAGGCGAGGATCGGGTAGAGAGACCAGGGGATGGCGTCAGACTCGGCTGCCGTCGGCGCCACGCTGCGTTCCGCAACTGCGGTTGTCATCCGGTCACCACCTCAATGGACGGGCCGAAATTGAGTATAGGATTCCGACGGACGGCCGGAAAGTGCGCATGCGACAGCGCCGCGCTGATTTCGTGAGCCCCGCATGATTCCGATGGCGCGGCCGCGGTACCCGGACGTCACCGTACCCGTGATGGGGCAGCCGCTTCCACGCATTCCCGTTGCGCACCTCGGACGAAAGCCCGAACCCGCTCGTCGCCTGCGACTGCTGGAACGCGTTCGCCGTCGCCTGCGCACGCGCCGGTACAGCCCGCGGACGGAGGAAGCGTACTGTGATTGGATCCGGCGCTTCATTCTGTATCATGAGCGCCGGCACCCGATGGAAATGTCGGAGGCAGAGGTGAGCGCCTTCCTGACGCATCTCGC
>DASUUI010000139.1:0-11497 GCA_036374155.1 Gemmatimonadaceae bacterium
GGGCGGCAGCCACCCCATTCAGGTGCGCTACCGGACTGCGCTACGTCCCGCCACGACGTAAGTCGCGGCTGATTCTTAATTTACCCCGCCAGAGCGCCCGCTACAACCGGACAGCTCCAAGCGCCGCGATCGTCCCCCGGAGCCAGTGCGCAAGCGATCACTCAGCGACATACCTCTCTCGCTCCACAGTCGGCTGAGCACCCGGAGGCGGCGCCACCTCGGGGATCCCAAGCAGCCGCCGCGCCTGGTTCAGTGCATCGTCGATGTTTCCAAACACGTTCTCCGAGCCTATCTCCTGCAGCACTGCCGAGCCCGTCAGCGCGACGAGCGGCTGCATGTGCACGTCTGACAGCAGCACCTCCGTTCCGTCGCGCCTGCTGCGGTGCACCACGTCCTTCAGCGCGTGCATCCCTGTCGAGTCGAGCGCGAGCACTCCGCGCATCCGGACGATCAGCACCTTCGGCTTCCCTGCCACTCGCGCGAGCGTGTCCTTGAAAGTCTCGGCGGCACCGAAGAAGAACGGCCCGTTGATCTCGTAGATCTCGACGCCATCCGGGATCGCCCGCCGGCTCACGGCGTTGGGATCCGGCTGGTCTCCCGAAAAGTCGTCCTGCAGCTCCCGCGTCACGACGCTGACGTTGGTGACTTCGGACATCCGCTTGATGAAGAGGAACGCGGCGAGGACCATACCCACCTCGATCGCCACCGTGAGGTCCACCAGCACGGTTAGCGCGAACGTCGTCAGCAGCACGACCACGTCGCTCCTGGGCGAGCGCAGTTCGGACCTGAACGTGCGCCACTCGCTCATGTGGTAAGCCACCACCACGAGTATGGCCGAGAGGGTCGGCATCGGAATGAGCGATGCCCACTTCCCGAAGGCGACTGTTATCAGCAGCAGCACCAGCGCGTGCACCATACCCGCCACGGGCGTGCGTCCGCCGTTCTTGACGTTCGTCGCGGTTCGCGCAATGGCGCCGGTCGCAGGCATTCCACCGAAGACGGGCGTAACGATGTTCGCGACGCCCTGCGCCACGAGCTCCATGTTGGACCGATGGCGGCCGCCGATCATGCCGTCAGCGACGACCGCCGACAGCAGCGATTCGACCGCGCCAAGCAGCGCGATGGTGAACGCCGGGCTTACGAGCGCGAGCAGTTCCGCGAGTCCGATGCGCGGCAGCCGCGCCTCCGGCAGCGAAGTGGCGATCTCGCCGAAGCGCGAGCCGATCGTATCCACCGGCAACCCCAGGATGTGGGCCGCTGCAGTCGTCACCACGAGCGCCACGAACGGCGCGGGAATCCGATGGCTGATCCGCGGCCACCACACGATGATCGCCACGGCCGCGAGTGCGAGCCCCACCGCATACGGATTCATGGCAGTGGCCTGAGCGTACGCCGTCCACTTGCCCACAAAATCGGCCGGAACGGCACCGACGTTCAGGCCGAAAAAGTCCTTCACCTCGCCGGAGAAGATGATCACCGCGATGCCGCTGGTGAATCCGGTAACGACCGGGTGCGGGATGAACTTGATCGCACCGCCGAAGCCCGCCAGGCCGAACACGACGAGCAGCACACCGGCCATCATCGTCGCGACGATCAGTCCGTCCACCCCATACTGCTGCACGACGCCGTACACGATGACGACGAAGGCGCCGGTGGGGCCGCCAATCTGAACGCGCGAGCCGCCAAGGGCGGAGATGATCAGCCCGGCGATTATCGCCGTCCACAGACCGCGACCGGGCGTGACGCCGCTCGCAATGGCGAACGCGATGGCCAGCGGAAGGGCTACGATCCCGACAATCACACCAGCGATGACGTCGCTGCGGAACTGCGCGCGATCGTACGACTGCATGACCGTGAGGAGCTTCGGAACCAGAAGCGTCCGCGGGTTCACGGCCGGCTGGCTCAAATCCGGACTGGCGAGCGGGACGTCAACGCCCCCGCCCGGATCGTATCAGGTCTGTTCGCCGGCCGGTCCTCCTCCCGTTGAGCGCCAATGCGCTCAGTGGCAGTTCGTGCTGCCGCTGTCGGAGAACCCTGCGCCGAGTGGAGTGATGAACTCCCAGTCGTACCTGTCGTCGTGAAGTGTGAGCTTGAGAAGCCCGTAGGTCTCGTTGGTCCGCGCCTCGCTGTTGCGTGCAGGCTGGTCCCCGAAGGGATACAGCGACCGGCCACCGGTGCCAACGATGAACTGGCGGATGCCGCGCGCGTCATCCACCTCGCCGTCGGGGTTTTGCCGGGCGAACCGCTCGTAAACGTGGTCGTGGCCGTTGAGCACTACGTCGGCGCCGGCCTCATACAGCGCTTCCCAGATCGGGAGGATCTCAGTGCGGTATCTCCGCTCCATGCGCACCGACGAGAAGAGCGGGCGATGCCAGTACGCCAGGACGCAGCGGTTGGTGTTGGCCGCCAGCTCCGACCGAAGCCACCGCTCCTGGGGCGAACCGCGCCGCGCCGAGATCTCGCTGTTGAGCACGATGATGTGCCAGGGACCGAGGCTGTAGCTGTAGTATCCGCGGCCTGACTGGCCGGCTGCATCGCCGAAGTAGTTGTAGTACGGTCGGGCCCCAGCGGTCATGTAGTCGTGGTTGCCGGGCGTCGGACGGGTGCGTGCCTTGTGCCTGCCCCACGCGCGATCGTAGCAGTCGCGGAACTGCTGGAACGTTCCCGTGGGATAAGCGTGATCGCCGGTCGTGAAGATCGTGCCCGGTATCGTGTCCAGAATCTCGGCGGTCAGCCGGTCACCGTCGCTCTCACAACCCGCGATGTCGCCCGCACCAATCAGTACTGCCGGTGCGCTCCCGCCGGCTGCAGGCTGCTCGGGGGACGCGACGGGGGTTGCGGCGCTGTCGGGTGCGGGAGTGGCTGCCGGAGCGGGCGCTTCGGGCGCGGGCGGCGACGGTGGTGAGGGTGGCACAGGCGGCGCCGGGGTTTGTCCGTTGACGGCACACCCCACCAGCGCAAATGCGGCAACCGCTAACCAGCGAGCGGAACGAATCACTTAGGTCCTCGGATTTGGCACGTTGGATCGGCGCCTCCTCCGGGAGCCGACGCAACAAAATACCCCACAGAACGGATTCGGATACTCCCATTTGAAGTTCCGCGCGAGCCCCCTGGCGCCCGCGCGCCTGCAGGGCACCTCACGGCATCACCGTTGCTTCCAGGCAAAGCATCATCAACTCCGGAGATCAGATGCCCGCTCGTCGCAACCAGGCCAAACCGCAGAAGGGACCCATGCGCAGGGAAGCCTCCGCTCAGAACAAAGGCAGAGGCGCCGCTGCGAAGGTGGATGAGATCACCCGCCAGAACGAGCGGCGGCGCGCGAGCAATGAGGACAATCCGGGTCAGGGTGAGGCCGGCAACCGGCACATCGACTCCCCGACGGAGCGGGACCGCGGGCCGATTGGCGTGAAAGGCCGCGGCGCGCCGGGTCAGTCGAAGCCAGGACGCCGCTAGCCGCTCGTTTCCATCACGCCAGTCGGACGCCGATTCCTTGCGCGGCGGTGTCGCACCGCCCCAACATCATGCGATGAACAAAGTCCTCGTGACCGGCGGTGCAGGCTTCGTCGGGTCACACGTGGCCGACGCATTCCTTGCGGCCGGCTCAGCCGTGACGGTGCTCGACAACCTCACGACCGGCAAGCGGGAGAACGTCCCGATCCAGGCGGAGCTGGTCGAGGACTCCATCGGCTCGCAGACAGCGGCCGCGCTCGTCCGCGAGCGGCAGTTCGACGTAATCGTCCACTGCGCGGCGCAGATGGACGTGCGCAAGAGCGTGGACGACCCGATCCTCGACGCCACCAGCAACCTCATAGGCACGCTGAACCTGCTGGAGGCAGCCCGGGCGGCTTCGAAGCGAACGCGGATCGTGTTCACTTCCACAGGCGGTGCCCTGTACGGCGATTTCACCACGCCGCCCAACGAAGAGGATTTCGCCAAGGAGCCGGAATCGCCCTATGCGGTCTCCAAGCTCGCGGGCGAGTACTACCTCGCCTACTACGCGCGCGTGCAGGGGCTCGATACCGTGGCGCTGCGGCTGGGGAACGTGTACGGGCCCAGGCAGGATCCGCACGGTGAAGCGGGCGTGGTCGCGATCTTCTGCGGCCGCATAGTGGCCGGCGAGCCGCTGACCATCGTCGGCTCCGGGGAGCAGACCCGCGATTACATCTACGTGGGCGACGTAGTGCGCGCCATTCAGGTTGCCGCCACGCACCACCTGCCCCCCGCGGGCAGGCTCGACTCGCGCGCGTTCAACGTTGGAACCGGCGAGGGCACATCTGTGAACGAGCTCGCCCGCCTGCTGCAGGCCGCTGCGGGAAGCAAGTTGCCGCTCGACCACGTAGCTGCACGCCCGGGCGAGCAGATGGCATCGGTGCTGAGCGTCGAGAAAGCGGCAAGCGGGCTGGGGTGGAAAGCGGAGGTCCCGCTCCCGATCGGTCTCGCGCTCACGTTCCAGTGGTTCGCGGAGCGCGCGGAACGGTCGCCGGGCGCACGCATGACCGGGTAAGCAGCGGCCTCGGAGCTGGCGGGCACGCGACCCGACCTGCGCTCCCTCAGACCCGCTCTGCTTCCAGCGCCTCCACGTCGAGCGGGCGGGTGTCCATCGCAAGCTGGCCGTCGGGGGTGCGTGGCCATTCCTCGGCGGGCCGGTCCCAGTACAGCTCGACGCCATTTCCGTCGGGATCGCGCAGGTACAGCGCCTCGCTGACCCCGTGATCGCTCGCGCCGTCCAGCGGCACGCCCGCAGCCCTCAGGCGGCGAAGAGCGTCGGCGAGCGCGGCGCGCGTGGGATAGAGGATCGCCAGGTGGTACAGGCCCGTGGCCGTGCGCGGCGGCGGCGCGCCGCCGAGACTGTGCCAGGTATTCAATCCGATGTGATGGTGGTAGCCGCCCGCTGCAACGAAAGCCGCCTGCGGGCCGTAGCGCTGCGTCAGCTCGAAGCCGAGCACGCCGACATAGAAGGCCAGGGCCCGATCGAGGTCCGCCACCTTGAGGTGGACGTGCCCGATCCTTACACCGGGATCGATCGGGCGCGCGCCGCCGCTCACGGTACCGGCCGCAGGGAGGGGGTTGGCGGTTCCAGAGGGCCGTGCGCTGTGGCGGTGTGCATTGATGGGGAGAGCGGGCGATGGGACTCGAACCCACGACGTCCAGCTTGGGAAGCTGGCATTCTACCAACTGAATTACGCCCGCGGAGTATGCTCAATATAAACCGCACCGTGTACCGCGGCCACTTGCGCTGCGCGCGGTCACAACCAGCGCCGCAGACGGTAGTACAGAGTGCCGGCAGTCTCGTACACCCACAGCTGAGCAGCGCGCAGCCTGTCGCGCGGAGTGCGGAGCGTTCCGATCGCGACGTCCCTCGCCTGCGCAGGGACGCAACGCACCGAGAGACCCACCCGCTCGAACGTCGCGCACGCGCGGCGCGTGTGCAGCGGTGACGTCACGACTGCGACGCGCTCCCACCCCTTGGTTCGCGCGAGCGCGGCAGCGGCGCGTGCCTCGTCCCGTGTGCTGAACACGGGTTCAGTCCAGTGCACCTCCAGATCGCCGCCGGTGAGCTCTAGGATGCGCCGCTGGTCGGTCACGGAGCTGAGTCGCGGGTTGGATCCGCGCGTCACGACGGTAAGCACCAGCGGCGCAGCAGCGCTGTCGACAGAGCTGCTCGTGTCCCTGGCGAGGGCGATTCCGCTCAGGAGTCGGTCGAGCGCCTCGGAGCTTATGAAGTCGTCGTCGCTCAGCCCGGAGGAGAGGACGACGACGGCATCAACCGTCGTGGCGCTGTCGGCGCGCACCAGCGACAGCGCGGGACGGGTGATCGCAGGGGTGAGTGCCACCACGGCGGCCGCGACCATGAGCAGCCCCGCGAGAGTCCAGAGTACCGGGCGCAACAGCGTCGGGAACAAAGCGGCCCCGCCGATGACGAACGGCCAGAACGCCTCGAACTCGTACCAGTGGACCGTCATGAACAGCCCGAGCGCGCGGGCCGTGACGAAGATCAGCCCCCCGAGTATCGCTCCCGCGAACAGGTCGCCGGCGACGCGCTTCGCGCGAGCGGGGTTCAGACGTGGCATGGCGATGCTGACCGGGTCACGGGCCTAAACGTAGCGCCCGGGGAACGACGTGGCGCGCGCGTGGGGGGACAGGCAAAAACGCCCGCAACGGCGGGCGTTCATCGTCTGTGCGAGAGCCACAGGTGGGAATTGAACCCACGACCGCTCGATTACGAATCGAGTGCTCTACCCCTGAGCTACTGTGGCGGCAGAAAAGCAGCTGTTAGCGGTTAGCTGTTAGCGGTTAGCTGACTGCTAATCGCTAACCGCTAATCGCTCGCTATGCCCTGGCGCGGACTCGAACCGCGACGCCTTTCGGCACCACCCCCTCAAGATGGCGTGTCTACCAATTTCACCACCAGGGCGATAACTGCAGCGATTAGCTGTTAGCTGTTAGCGACTAGCCAGCCAACCGCAGTTGCTTTCCGCTGATCGCTAATCGCTGTTCTTACGGGGCTGACGGGGCTCGAACCCGCGACCTCCGGTGTGACAGACCGGCACTCTAACCAAGCTGAGCTACAGCCCCCGAAACAAAGCTGGCGGCTCGCGCCGTCAGCTTCAGATACTGCACGCAACCTCTCAATCAACACTCTGCAGCAGACCTGCACCTGCGCTGCGCCTCATAGCCCCAAGGGGAATCGAACCCCTCTCTGCACCGTGAAAGGGTGCCGTCCTAGCCGATAGACGATGGGGCCGGAACGGTCAGCCCTGAGCGATCAGCTGCCGGCCGTTGCTAACCGCTAACTGCTAATCGCTAATCGCTGCCTTTCTGATAGCGGTAACGGGATTCGAACCCGTGTTTGCGCCTTGAGAGGGCGCCGTCCTAGTCCCCTAGACGATACCGCCGGTAACTACAGCGATTAGCGGTTAGCGATTGGCTAAGCGAAGATCGCTGATTTCACCCCACAGGCCCGGAGGGAATCGAACCCCCAACCGCCGGTTTTGGAGACCGGTGCTCTACCAATTGAGCTACGAGCCTTCATACCACGATCGCCGCTTCGAACACTTTCTCAGCCGCGATTCCGGTAGATTCCCCAGGGTGACTGACGGGAATTGAACCCGCAACCCCCGGAGCCACAGTCCGGTGCTCTAACCAATTGAGCTACAGTCACCAAGAGCCTTGAAACGTAACGGTTCCGACCCCCTGAATCAACCGATTTGCCGCACGCGTTTGCACCTCCGCGGGCCGTCGGTTACTACCCGTTTGTGACGCAGCATTTCGACCCCGGAGTCTACAGATAGTGGAGGCCACGTCCGACGGGGAGCTCGTGAGAGCAGTCCTCGGTGGCGACACGGAAGCGTTCGCGCACCTGGTCAATCGGTACCGGGGAACGTACACGCGCTTCGCGGTCCGCATGCTCGGTAGCCGGGACGACGCAGAGGACGTGCTGCAGACAGCGTTCGTTCGCGCCTACCGCGGGCTGGCAAGGTGCGAAGACCCGGACCGTTTTGGCGGGTGGCTGTACCAGATTGTGATCAACGAGTGCAGGACATATCTCTCACGGCGGAACAAGCGGGAAAAGAGGTTCGTGGAAGGGGCGGAAGCGAGCATGCCCAGCACCGAGCATCCGTCGGCCGCCCTTGCAATTCGAGGTGAGATACTCGATGCTGTAGCCCGGCTGTCGCCGGAACAGAGGGAAGCGTTCCTGCTGAAGCACGTGGAAGAGTTGAGCTACGAAGAGATGCAGCGGATCACGGGAGTGAGTGAGTCCGCCTTGAAGATGCGGGTGAAGCGGGCGTGCGAGCGCCTGCGCGAATTACTGGAGAGGAAACCGGAATGAGGGACGAGAGGTCGCTGGACGGATTCACGGACGCCGGAGCGGAGCCCGACCAGTTCATCCGCGAGATCGCGGCAACGCTGCGGGCGGAGGAGGAGCCGAGTGCGGGCTTCGACCGCCGCGTGATGGCCGCGGTTCGCCATGAGTCGGCCACGAGGGCCGTCCGCGCGAACGCGCGCCCCTGGTGGCGCCAGCGCTCCATCAGCCTTTCCCCTCTGGGCGCGCTCGCTCTCGCGGCAAGCGTAGCCGCCGTCGCCTACGTCGGAGCGCGTGAGATCGAGTCTCCCGCCGACCGGCCCGGCAGCAGCACGACGATGGCGGCCGAGGACGGCACCGAGATCGTGCGGTTCGTGTTCGTGGACCCGAACGCCACCCAGGTGACCGTGGTCGGCAGCTTCAATCAGTGGCGGAAGGATGCGACTCCGCTGGAAGCGACCGGCGTCCCGGGGGTGTGGGCAGTGTCCGTCCCGCTCGAAGCAGGGCGGCATGAGTATGCGTTCGTTGTGGATGGAAAGAAGTGGAGCGCGGATCCGTTCGCCCCGGCGATTACGGATGAGTTCGGCACCGAGAGCTCCATCGTCAGGATAGGACAGGCGCCGACATCGTCGTGATCGCCTGCTCCACGCCAGGCGCTCGCAGACTGTCCCGACCCATTCGCTCCCGCCGCGTGCTCCTCGCCGCGGCGCTGGCTACGCTTCCCCTCGTGGCAGAGGCTCAATCCACGGTCGCGCGGGTGGACGTCGGAACCAGTCGTGTTCGCTACGCCGACACGCTGAGCCTGACCGCCACCTCGATAACCCCTGAAGTCGTGGCCGAGTGGCCGCTCGCGGTGGTGCGCGCAGTGGCCAGCTATTCGTGGCTGTCGGGTGGCGGAACCTCGTTCCAGGGAGTTGGCGGATTCTCAGTCTTCACGCCTCCGGCCGGGATGTTTCTCGCTGAGCTGGAGGGAGTCGGTGGAGGCACCAGCAGCGAAGGGACTAACACCAGTCAGGTCCTGGGGATTGTTCGGGGCCACGCAGCGCGCTCACGCGCGGGCGTCTGGGTGGGCGCGGGCGGCGGGACCGCATCGAACGGCGACCGGCGCAGGCCGACCCGTCTGGCCGAGGTTGGCGGCTGGGCCGCGTTCGGCCCTGCCCGGGCGAGCATAACCGTCACGCCGACGACGGTCGAAGACAGCATCCGCTACACCGACATCAGCCTCGCCGCCCACGCCGAGCTCCGCCGGCTGGACCTGAGCGCAACTGCAGGTTCCAGATCAGGCACGCAGCCGGAAATCTTCGGGACGCCGGTCAAGGCGTGGGCGAGTGCGAGCATCGTCTCCTGGATCACGCAGAGCGTTGCCATAGTCGCCGGGGCCGGCCGCTACCCAGTCGATCTGACCCAGGGCTTCCCCGGTGGCACGTACGGGTCTGTGGGGCTCCGGATGGCCGCCCGGCTGCGGAGCGCGCCGAACGACACCCGCGCGGACCCGAGCCCTTCGATCACGGCGCCTGAGGCACCGGACGCCGCAGTGGGAAGGATGGAGCTGAATACTGTCGGCGGGATGCGACGGCTGATCTACATTCGGATCCCGGCGGCGCGGACCGTGGAGATCGCGGGCGATTTCAACGCCTGGCGGGCCGTCCCTCTCGTGAGGCGGCCGGACGGGTGGTGGAGCATCGAGCTGGACCTGGAGCCCGGCGCCTACGAGACCAGCATACGGCTGGACGGCGGCCCCTGGATTGCGCCCCCGGGGCTGACCCCGATAACGGACGAGTTTGCCGGACAAGGGGGAATTCTCGTTGTTCCCTGACCTGAGCCCTCCCGGCGTGATTAATGTCGTGAATGTGACGCACGGCAGGTCTGCTGGAGTCAATCCCTGTGAAGTCGGTACGTGCAGTCTGCCAGTGACAGACGCGGGGAGAGGGCTCGACCGCAACACCTGAAATGACAAAATCCTTCTTAGTTGCCCTTGTGGCGTTCAGTCTGATCTTCGCCGGTTCGCCGTCGGCGCAGACTCAGGCTGTCGACCCCTCGGAACGGCTTAAGGAGGTCCTCCCCGCGGATGTCGCCGGGCGCGTGCTCAACACGATAGCTGAAGCCCGTGCCCGCGAGCTGCCGACGCAGGCACTTGTCAACAGAGCATTGAAGTTTGCCGCGCGCGGCGTGGATCCGCTCGACATCGAGCGCTCGGTAAGCGAGCACTCCCTCCGTCTGGAGCAGGCCCGCAGCGCTCTCAACGTACCCGGGCAGGAACGGGCGAGCGCCGAGGAGCTGGAGGCGGGAAGCGAAGCGCTGCGCATGGGCGTGGGTGGGAGTGCCCTGAGCGAGCTGGCGAAGGCGGCACCTTCCGGGCGCTCGCTCGAGGTTCCCCTGTTCGTCATCGGAAGCCTCGTCGATCGCGGGCTGCCTTCGGACGAAGCGCTGCGGCGAGTACTGGACCGGCTGCAGGCACGCGCGACCGACTCGGAGCTGGAACAGCTCTCGACCCAGGCGCGCGGTGGACAGGGCGCCGCGAAAGGCGCCCAGGGCAAGGCGAAGGCGCTGAGTAACAGGCCCGAGGGCGCTGGCGGCGGAGCCGGACGCGGGTCCGTCGGTGGAGGACGGCCGGCGAGCCTGCCCCCGAACCCCGGAAAGGGAAAGGGGCCGAACACGCCTCCCGGACAGCCGTAGGTCAGCGGCGCGAGGGGGCGAAAACGAAACCGGGGCCGCAGCAGTTGCGACCCCGGTTTTGCGTTTACCGCCGTCGCTCAGTTCTTGGCGCGATCGATGTACTCGCCAGTGGCCGGATTCACCCTGATGCGCTCGCCCGACGAGACGAAGTCCGGGACGTTCACCGTCACGCCGTTCTCCAGCCTGGCCGGCTTCTTCGATGCGCTCTTGGTGGCCGTCTTCATGACGGGCGCGGTCTCGACCACCTCCAGAGTCAGCGCGTTGGGCAGGTCGATACCCACGGGACGTCCGTCGTAGTACTCGGCGATGATCTTCATCCCCGGCTGCATCCACTGCGCGGCGTCGCCCAGCGCCTCTTCGTCCATCTCGAGCTGGTCGTAGTTCTCGGTGTTCATGAAGTGGTACGTGTCTCCGCCCTTGTACAGGAACTCGAGCTCGTGCGTCTCCATCGACGCCTTCTCGACCGAGTCGTTGGCGCTGAAGCGGTGGTCGAAGCTGGAGCCGGTGCGGAGGTTCTTGAGCTTGGTCTGAACCATCGCCCGGAGGTTGCCAGGCGTGTGGTGGCGGAAATCCACGACGCGCACGGGCTCGCCATTGAAGACGAGCACCATGCCGCGGCGGATCTGAGTGGCTGGCATTGCCATAACTGCAGCGGTTAGCGGTTAGCGATTAGCGGAGAGCGACTGCGGGGGGACGGCCGTAAGTGGCGGCCGTTTCAGCACTTAAAAGTACCCTGACGGGAACGATGGAACAATCGCCCGGACGCTAGCGCGCGTGCAGCTCGGACACGACAGGCTTCAGGGCGGACCAGACCGTTCGCGCCACGCGCTCGGCGCCGGCGACGTTGGGGTGAATGCCGTCCGACTGGTTCATCTCCGGGATGGCTGCGACGCCCTCCAGCAGGAACGGGACGAGCGTGGCGCCGGTCTCCCGCGCGATCGACGGATACATGTCGCGGAAGCGGGCCGTGTAATCGGCGCCAAAGTTGGGCGGCGCCTCCATCTGCACCAGGAACAC
>DASUUI010000140.1:0-5451 GCA_036374155.1 Gemmatimonadaceae bacterium
ATTCCGCCAGTCGGGCGGCCAGCCAGAGGTGCAGACGGCCGGCCAGCAGTGCGCGGCCGTCATTCCGCGCGAGCAGCCGCGACGAGTCGTCGGTTTCCCAGAGCTCGATGTCCGCCAGCGCTTCGACCGCAACGCGCTGCGCGCTCGCCGGACCGGCGAGCACGATGCACGACACGAGCGCCATCCCCAGGATACGCATTACGTCACGGCAGGCGCGGCGACGTGCGCGTCGAGAATCCCACGAGTCACGCGCGCCAGCTCTTCGGGCATGACGGGTTTCTGCAGGAACACCGAATCAGGGGCGAGCACCCCGTGCCGCTCGATAGCGTCGTCCGAGTAACCGGAGATGAAGATCACGCGCAGCCCCGGGCGCGCCTCCTGCAGGCGCGCCGCCAGCTCGCTCCCGGAGAGCAGCGGCATCACGACGTCGGTGACGAGGAGGTGGATCGGGCCGCGATGTGCAACGGCCAGCTCCATCGCCTCGACGCCGTTTCCGGCATCGAGCACGCGGTAGCCGCGCTCGCTGAGAGTCCGCCTGATCAGCGCCCGCAGCTGGGGCTCGTCCTCCACCACGAGGATGGTCTCCGAGCCACGCGACACGTCCGCAATCGAATCGTCCGACGTCGTCGGCGACCTGGCATCCACCGTTGCGGGGAAGTAGCAGCGGAAATTGCACCCTTCACCCGGCGCGGTATCCACCGTGATGATTCCGCCGGATTGCTTCACTATTCCATAAACGGTGGACAGCCTGAGCCCCGTGCCCTTGCCCGGCGCCTTGGTCGTGTAGAACGGCTCGAAGATCCGCTCCCGCGTGGCGGCGTCCATGCCGGTACCCGTGTCCCGCACCGACAGCAGCACCATCGGTTGTCCCGCCTTGCCCGGCGCCGCCGGCGCTCCCCGCTCGTCCACCTGCGCGTTCGCGGTCACGATCGTTATCTCGCCCCCGGTCGGCATCGCGTCGCGGGCGTTGACCACGAGATTGACGATCACCTGCTCGATCTGGCCCGGATCCGCGTGGATGCGCGCTATGCCCGGATTGAGGCGGGTCACCACTTGCACGTCCTCGCCAATGAGCGGCCGGAGCAGCGACTCCATACCGGTCACGATCCGGTTGAGATCCACGATCTGCGGCAGCAGCACCTGCTTGCGGCTGAACGCGAGCAGCTGCTTCACCAGCTCGGCCGCGCGCTCGGCCGCGCTCTTGATCTGATCGAGATCATCGCGCTCGCGGCTGCCGGGCGGAGCGTCCGCGGCCGACAGCGCGGCGTATCCGAGGATGACGGCCAACAGGTTGTTGAAGTCGTGGGCAACTCCGCCCGCGAGAGTACCGAGCGACTCGAGCTTCTGCGACTGGCGCAGCTGCTCCTCGCTCTCACGCAGCGCGGTCTCGGTCCGCTCGTGCGCGTCCACTTCCTCGCGCAGAGTCTCGATCGCGGCCGCGAGCTCCACCGAACGCTCCTGCAACTGCTTGTGGTGATGGCGCAGCGAGTCTATCAGCTTGTTGTACGCCTCGGTCAGCGTGCCTATCTCGGCAGCGGGATGGGGATCGTCGAAGCGCGCGTAGTCGAACCGCGCGTGGTCCTGCGCGCCCGCGCCCGCCCGCATGAAAGCCACGAAGCGCGACAGCGGTCGCAGCGTCGCGCGCGACAGAAACGCCGCGGCGAGGCCGACGAGCAGAACCGCGAGCAAGCCGGCGACCACGAAGCTCGTCGTCAGCGACCGCTGCACCGGCGCGAGCGATTCCGAGAGCGACCGCACCAGGTGCAGAGCGGCGGGCTTGTTCTCCTCCGTGAATCCGAGCGGCAGAGTGGCGGCAACGAACTCCTTGTCACCCAGGGTGAGCGACCACACGCTGTCCGACTCGCTCGAGCCGCCGGCGATCCAGCGCGATCCGACGGGCGCTGCCGGAACCGTGGACGCGAGCACGACGTCGCCCGCGCTGACCACCGCCTGCGTACCCAGCTTCGCGTCCGGCGCCGGCATCAGACGGTCGAGCCGGTCCCCGAGCAGCAGCGCGCCGATCGGATACCCACTCACGAGAATGGCGACGGAGCTCACCTGGAGCGGGCCCGCCTCACCGCGGAACACGCCGAAGGACGAATCCGCGGTTGCCGCCTCGGCCTCGAGCGCGTACCGGACGACGGGCACGCGGCTGAGATCGTCGCCTACGCGCAGCTCCCTGGCGGCACCACGCGCGGCGAGCACGCGTCCCTCGACATCGGTGACGACGAGCAGGTCGTGATCCAGCTCGTCATAAATCCGGTCCACCTCAGCTTGAATCGTGGCGAGCAGCGCGGCGCGTTGAGTGGAGCCCGCGACGTTTGCTTCCGTCCGGACCAACCCTATTGCCGCGCGCAGTGACGGATTCGTCGACACGAACGAAGAGGTCGCCAACAGCAGCCGCTGATTGCGCGCCTGAAGCCGGCCAAGGGCCGTCTGGGTGGCGGCGACCTCCGTGACGAACACGTCGCCCACGTTCTCCGCCGTCTCCATGCGGAGAATGACGAAAGCGGTGCCGGCGACCGCCGCGGTAGCGAGAGCGCTGACCAGCGCGAGCTGAACTGCGAGCGGTCTGGCCCTGAACCAGCTCGTGACGTTGGCCGGCGCCGCCCGCTCCGTCACTGCTCCCCCGGCTCCCGCGGCAGCGGAATGCGCAGTCGCACCGGAGCCGCGCGCCCGGCGTCCACCCGCACCGGGGTGTACATCGGCTTGATGCGCTCGTGCCAGGCGACGAGCTGATACGCGCCCGGCGGGACTCCATCAATCACGAAGCGCCCATTCGCGTCGGGCACCACGTAGAACGGATTGTCCAGCACGAGCACGATACCGCTCATGTCGGCGTGAATGTGGCAGAACACCTGCACCACCCCCGCCGTGGGGAAGGTCACGCTCCTGGAGGAGCCTCGCGCGTACCGCCCAAGATCGAACGTCCTGGCGCTCGAGAGGGAGAACACGTTGTGGAACACGTCGTCATCGTTCGGAAACTCAACGGTGGTGCCGGCTAGCACGGGAAGCACGTGCGGGGTGAAGCGCTCGTCACGCTGGCGCAGTGCCGGGGCAGTCGTCGCGGGCTGTCGTGCGGCAGCGCCACGGAGCGATCCTCGCTCCACCGGCTGCAGGTAGAGCACCACTCCCGCAAACCGGTGCTCGGTGGACGGCGGACGGGGCGGCGCACCGCCCGGCTCGTCGTACACCCGCACGCGCATGCGCGGCGTGATGAGCCTCTCGGAGATGCTCACGACGCCTTCGACCCGCCCGGTCGTCGCGGACGACTGCGCCGACGCGAGTCCGGGGCCGGCCACGAAGGCAAGGAGCGGAAGGATACCCCGCAGGCGCGCCACGTCAGTCGTCCTTCTGCCCGAAGATCGCCATGTTCGAGCTGTGGCCCGGCGCGACTTTCTTCTCCGGGTATATCCAGTGCACCGCCTGGTTCACCGCGGCCGCGGCCTCGCCGAAGCCGGTGGCGATCAGCTTCAGCTTGCCCGGATAGGTGGTGATGTCACCGGCTGCCCAAACTCCGGTGCGTCCGGTCTCCATGCGGCTATTCACCGCGATGTCGTTGCCCTCGAAGGTGAGCCCCCAATCCTTGAGCGCGCCCAGCTCGCTGTGGAACCCGAGCATCGGCAGCACGGAGTCGGCTTCGATGTCGCGCGTCGTCTTGGCTTTCACGTCCCGCACGCGCACTCCGCGCAGCGTGTCTCCCTCGGCGAGAATTTCCTGCAGCTCGTGAAACGGCAGCAGCGTGGTTCGACCCGCCGGCGGACACGCCGCTACCACCTCCGCCACCGTGGACGCGTGCGCGCGGAACCGGTCGCTCCGGTGGACGAGCGTGATCTCGGTCGCGACGTCGCGCAGCTGGTGCGCCCAGTCGAAGGCCGAGTCGCCGCCGCCGATGATAACGATCTTCTGCGCCTCGAACTGCGTCGGATCCACCACGCGGTCGTACACGCCTCGCCCGTACCACTCGTCGGTGCCTTTCTGCGGAAGGCGGCGCGGCGAGAACGCGCCGAGCCCGCCCGCGATGACCACCGCGCGCGTGGGAAAGCGGTCCGTCTCGGTGGCGAGTACGAACGCGCCATTGTCTTCCTGGAGCGCGGTGACGTTCTGGTTGAGGTGCACCGGCGCGCCGAACTGAAAGGCCTGCTCGGACAGCTCGCGCACGAGATTCTTGGCGAGCACCTGCCGGTAGCCGCCGACGTCGAAGATGTACTTCTCAGGGTACAGGGCGGTGAGCTGCCCGCCGATCTCGGGGAGCGCGTCCACAATCTGCGCGCGAACGCCGCGCATCCCGGCGTAAAAGAGCGCGAACAGGCCGGTTGGCCCGGCGCCGATGATCGTGATGTCTACTGATTCGTGGTCCATTATGTTCAACTGAGATGAAAATCTACACGCGCACGGGCGACCTCGGAGACACGGGCCTCTTCGGCGGCGGGCGCGTTCCGAAAGATGACGCGCGCGTCGCGGCATACGGCGACGTGGACGAGCTGAATTCGGTGATCGGCGTCGCGCGATCCGCCGACGCGCTCCCGCGAGTGGACGAAGTGCTCGTGGGGATCCAGCGCGATCTCTTCGGGATCGGTGCCCTGCTGGCGACACCCGATCTCGACAAGATGGAGCAACATCTCACCAAGGCGCGGATCGACGCTACCCGGATCATCGAATTGGAGCGCGCCATCGACGCGTGCGAGGCCGAGCTGGAGCCGCTCAAGGCGTTCATCATCCCGGGCGGCTCTCCCAAGGGCGCCATGCTGCACCTGGCCCGCACCGTCTGCCGGCGAGCGGAGCGCGCGGTCGTGGGGCTGGCCCGGTCGACCACGATCCCGCCTGTGGTCGTGATCTATCTCAACCGGCTGTCCGACCTCCTGTTCGTGCTTGCCCGCGTCGCCAACAGACGGGCGAGCGCCGGCGAAGTCACCTGGTAGGCCAAGCCTCATGAGCCGGTTGAAGCAGCTGTCCGTCCCCGGGCCGCCGGTGGTCGTGTCGCCCGGCGTGCTGGCGCGCGTGGGGATCGAGATCGAGGCGGCGGCGCCCGCCTTCCGCTACGCGATCATCACGGACTCCAACGTCGGGCCGCTGCAGGCGGAGCGCGTGGCCACCTCGTTTACCGACCGGAGCAGCGTTTCAGTCTTGACCGTTCCAGCCGGCGAAGCGCACAAAACTAGAGACAGTTGGGCGACATTAACGGACCAGTTGAGCAGCACTGGCCATGGACGCGATACAACGATCGTCGCTTTGGGAGGCGGGATGGTCGGCGATCTCGCCGGATTCGTCGCCGCTACCTATATGAGAGGCGTTCCTCTGGTCCACCTCCCAACCTCGCTCCTGGCCATGGTGGACTCCGCCCACGGCGGCAAGACGGGCGTGGACACCAGCGGCGGGAAGAATCTGGTGGGGGCCTTCCATCCCGCCGCGGCAATTTTTATCGACCCGGAAGTGCTTGCTACGCTTCCA
>DASUUI010000141.1:0-3219 GCA_036374155.1 Gemmatimonadaceae bacterium
GTGCTCCGCGCCCTCCTGCTGCGGCAGCTCCTCGACGACCAGGAAGTAGTCGATGACGAGCCGCTGGCGCAGGCCGGCCAGGTCCCAGGAGTCGGCATGCGCATCCTCGGGAGCGTAGTCGTTGATGGTCGTCTCGAGCGCATGCTCGACCATCTCCCAGACCTCGCCCTTCAGGTCCTCGCCGCCCTCGAGTGCGAACAGGCGCAGGTCGTAGATAACCTCGCGCTGCTGGTTCATCACGTCGTCGTACTCGAGCAGCCGCTTGCGCTGCTCGAAGTTCTGCATCTCGACGCGGCGCTGCGCACTCCCGATGGAGCGCGTCACCAGCGCGTGCGTGATGACCTCGCCCTCCTGCGCGCCCATCCGGTCCATGATGCCGGCAATCCGGTCGGACGCGAACAGCCGCATCAGGTCGTCTTCCAGCGACAGGAAGAACTGCGACGCGCCGGGGTCGCCCTGGCGGCCCGCACGGCCGCGCAGCTGCCGGTCGATGCGCCGCGACTCGTGCCGCTCGGAGCCGATGATGTGCAACCCGCCGACCTCGATCACGTCGTCGTCGCGCAGCTTCGCGAGATCCGCCTCGCGCGTCGGGTCTGCCGCCTTGACCAGCGTCTCCAGATCGACGCCCTTCGTCTTGAGCCAGCCGACGGTGCGGTCCTCCTTGACCGTCGCGCCCAGCTTGATGTCGGTGCCACGGCCGGCCATGTTCGTCGCGATCGTGACCGCGCCGGGCTGGCCCGCGCGCGCTACGATCTGCGCTTCCTGCTCGTGGTACTTCGCGTTCAGCACGCTGTGCGGGATGCCGCGCCGCTTCAGCATGCGCGACAGCGTCTCGGACACGTCAACCGAGACCGTGCCGACGAGGACCGGCAGCTCCATCCGGTGGAAGCGCTCGATCTCGTCCATCATCGCGTTGAACTTCTCACGCTTCGTCCGGTAGATCAGGTCCTGCCGGTCATCGCGCGCGATCGGCCGGTTCGTCGGGATGACCATCACCTCGAGACCGTAGATCGAGTGGAACTCGCCCTCCTCGGTCTCGGCCGTACCCGTCATGCCGGCCAGCTTGTCGTACATGCGGAAGTAGTTCTGGATCGTGATCGTCGCGAGCGTCTGCGTCTCGCCGCGCACCGACACGTTCTCCTTCGCCTCCACCGCCTGGTGCAGCCCGTCGCTCCAGCGGCGGCCCGCCATCTTCCGGCCCGTGAACTCGTCGACGATGATGACCTCACCGTTCTCGACGATGTACTGCTCGTCCCGGTTGTAGAGGGCGTACGCCTTCAGCAGCTGGTGGATCGCGTGGATCTTCTGGCTCTTCTCCGCGTATTCGCGCTCCAGCGTCTGGATGCGCTCGCGCTTCTCGTCGATGGACAGGTCCGGGTCGTGCTCGACGCGCCCCACCGCCTCCGACAGGTCCGGCACGACGAACGCCTCCGGATCCGAGGGTGACAGCTCGTCCAGCCCCTTGTCCGAGAGATGGATGCTGTGCCCCTTCTCGTCCATCGCGAAGTACATCATCTCGTCGACTTCGTGCAGCGCCTTCTCGCGCATGAAGTCGGCTTCCACCTTCTGCACCAGCTTCTGCACGGACGGCTGCTCCGCGAAGATCTTGAGCAGCCGCTTGTTCTTCGGTGAGCCGCGCTTCGCTGCGAGGAGCTTCTCCCCCGCCGTCTGCTCGTCGCCAGCCGCGAGCGCCGTTTCGGCCTCCGCGATCAGCTCGCTCACGATGCGCGTCTGCTTGCGGTACAGGTTCGCGACCGACGGGCTGTGCTGCCGGTACTCCAGCGACTGCTCCTCGCCGACCGGCCCGCTGATGATGAGCGGTGTACGCGCCTCATCGATCAGGATCGAGTCCACCTCGTCGATGATCGCGTAGTAGTGCGGCCGCTGCACGCGCTGCTCGAGCGCGTGCACCATGTTGTCACGCAGGTAGTCGAAGCCGAATTCGTTGTTCGTGCCGTACGTGATGTCGGCTGCGTAGGCGGCGCGCCGCTCCGGCGTGCCGGGCTGGTGCAGGTCGATGCAGTCTACGCTCAGCCCGAGCCAGGTGTAGATCGTGCCCATCCACTCGCTGTCGCGCTGCGCCAGGTACGGGTTCACCGTGACCAGGTGCACGCCGCGGCCCGCGAGCGCGTTCAGGTAGATCGGCATCGTCGCGACCAGCGTCTTGCCCTCGCCCGTCGCCATCTCCGCGACCGTGCCGCGATGCAGTGCCACGCCGCCGATCAGCTGCACGTCGTAGGGGACCATGTCCCAGGTCATGGTCTGGCCCGTGACGACGATCTCCTTGCCGAGCAGGCGGCGGCACGCCTCCTTCACGGTGCCGTACGCCTCCGGCAGGATCTCGTCCAGCGCCTCCTGCAGCCGCGCCTTGAGCGCGTCCTCGGCCGCCACGATGCGCGCCTGCAGCCGGTCGCGCTCCTCGGCGTCCTCGGTCACGCGCTTCGTCTGCCGCAGCTCGGCCAGTTCCGCCTCGAACTCCGCCGTCCGCTCGCGCACCTCTGCACGCAGCTTCTCCGTCTGCTGCCGGAGCTCCTCCTCCGGCAGCTCCGAGAGCCGGTCGGCCCAGGCGTTGATCTCGTCCACGAGCGGCGCGAGCTTCTTCGCCTCGCGCTCGTGACGGTTGCCCAGGATCTTGTCGAATATCGTCTTGATCATTGATCGGATGTCAGTTCGAGCCGCTCTCCGGCGCAGTCCGCGCGGAACCTTGATGATACCCGCGGCCGGACGTCACGTTCAGCCGTGCGCTACCGGTAGAGCTGCTCCCTGAAGATGATTTCGATGACGGGGTCCGGCACCAGGTAGCGGACCGATTCGCCCACGCCCACCCTGCGCCGGATCTCGCTCGACGAAATGTCGATGCGAGTTGCACTTACAACCCTGACGCGCCCCTCGGACTCCGTATTCAACCGCGGAGGACGCAAAGGACGCTGAGCCTCTGCGTCCTCGGCGTCCTCAGCGGTGAAATCGTCACCGGCCCTGCTGAGAACGCCAATGGAAGCAAGTGCCTGGATGTCCGCCGGGTCGCGCCAGGCCGCGAACTCCGCCCACTGGTCCGCCCCGATCAGCAGCCAGAGCTCTGCCTTCGGGAGAGCACGGCGGAGGTGCCGCAGCGTATCGACGGTGTAGGACAGCCCCTGCCGCCCCAGCTCCCACGGCTCCACCGCGAAGCGGTCGTTGCCCGCAACTGCGGCTTGCAGCATTGCGAGGCGAACGTCGGCG
>DASUUI010000142.1:0-4020 GCA_036374155.1 Gemmatimonadaceae bacterium
CTCGAAGGACCTGCCGTTCGGAAGCGCTCGCAGCAGGGCGTCGTTGATGGACCGATGGAACGGGACGGTGGACGCCCGTGGATCACGAGCGTCGGCACCGACAGAGTTCGGAGCCTCGCCGGATCGTCGTCGTAGTCGCCGCCGCAGTGGGCCCAGTGGGTGAAGTACCGCAACTCGCTGCGCGCACTCCACACGATCGGCGTTCTGGGTGCTGCCGAATCATGGGCACGACGATTCGGGCGCGCGCGCGATGCAGCAATTCGTGAGCTCGGCGGCTCGACCAGCGTGAGCGTGCGCACGCGGTGCGGATTGCCGAGCGCGAAGAGCAGCGCAGTGACGCCACCATGCGACATCCCGATCAAGTCCGCCCTCTCCACGCCGAGGCCGTCAAGGGCCGCACGCAGCGCCGCCACTTCGGTCATGAGCGAATAGCTCGCCGGGAGCGGCCGGTTCTCGAGCCCGTACTGAACCGCGAGGCTTTGCACACTTACGACGCTATGGGTCCTCGCAAGCACCGCCGGCACGCCGCCCCACCCGTCGGCGCCGAGGAGTCCACCGCCCAAGCGGTGCGACGACCGATGCAGCGTCGGACACGCCTGAAAAGCAGATCTACGAAAACCGCCGACTGGGTGAAGGCCTTCGTGGATCTGCCGATGGTCGCGGATCCTGCCGCCCCTACACTCCCTCCACGAACCGGCCTCGCGCGCCCGATCAGGCGCCGGGTCCCACGCGCAGCACGCGCATCATCTCGTGGTCCTCGTGCGACAGGATGTGGCAGTGCCAGACGTAGCGTCCCGAACGGTCGAACCGCGCCCTGATGCGGGTCACCTGCTCCGGCAGCGCCGTCACCACGTCCTTCGGAGCGTTCTCCACATAGCCGTCAGCGGGTTCGAGGTGGATGGTGTCACCCACCACGATGTTCGAGATCGCGGCGACAGCGCCGTACGCTCCATTGTGTTGAAGCACGGCCAGCGGGTGCTCTTCATCCGCCTCGAAGGTGATCGCCTGCCGGCCGACGATCTCGAAATGTACGAGGTGCAGGTGAATGGGATGTGCGTCACCCGTGAAGTTGTAGATCTCCCACTCCTCGTACGCGTTCAGGTCCGGGTTCTCCGTGGCTGGCTGAAACCAGGCGTAAGCGGTTGCCGACTGCAGATCGTCGGCAACGGTGCCCAACAAAGGCTGCAGCCGTCCGAACTCGTCCTTCCCTTCGAAGAGCGCTACGCGTCGAATGCGAGAGACCTCTGCCAGCGGTCCACCGACGGTACTTCCGATCGCTGCGGCATCGAAGCGGTCAGCGATGGACGCATCGAGTGGACGCACCACGTCGAACGCCATGATCCGATCCGTCTGGCGATCCGGAAAGAAGTCCCCTGGCGCGAGCGCGTCGCCGAAGGCGCCACCGAACGGCGCATCGCCACCGAGGTTCTCCATGATGATCCGCCGGCCACTCAGCCCGCGGAAGTCGAACACGACGTCGTAGCGGCTTCCCGGCTCGACCACCAGGGTGTCGGTCCAGCTGGCACTGGATGCCAGGCCCTGATCACTGCCGATGACATGGAACGGGATGGGCGAACCCGCGCCGAGCAGATCCGTTGCGCTCAGGGAGACCGCGCGGAAGCGGATCACGAGGAAGCGGCTGTCGGTCCCGTTCAGCAGGCGCAGTCGGTAGTGGCGCGGCTCGACGTCCGCTTTCGGCCAGATCAGGCCGTTGACCACCATGTGATCGCCGAAGAACTCCGCCAGCGCCGTAGGCCCGCCGCCAGGGAAGAGCCGTGGTGGCAGGATCGCTCCTTCTTCGATGATGAACTCCTCATACATGGGATCGCGAGGGTACGCGGGATAGAACAGCTCGCCCCTGTTGGTGAACATCCGGTCCTGAATGGCATAGGCGAGTTCGTACGGAAACGCGGGAAAGCCGAGTGCGTTGTCCGGCTCACCCGTGTCCCACTCGTCACGCACGAAATAGAACCCCGCGAGCCCCGCGTACACGTTCAGCCGTGTGATGCCCAGCGCATGGTCGTGATACCAGAGACTGCCCGCGGGCACGTCGTTGTCGTACCGAAACAGGTCCGTGAACCCGCCGGACACGAAGTCCCACTGCGGCCCTGTGATGCGGCCGCCAGGGCTGTAGAAGAATTCGGGGTTGCCGTCGAACTGGAATTCGGAGTGCCCGCCGTGCAGGTGCGTGATGATCGGCACGCCGTCCTTCCGGATGCTGTACTGGCTGTAGTCTTTGCCGTTGGCGGAACTGCCGCCGTGGAGGGAATAACACCAGTGCAGGTTCGTATCGACCGGCAGCAGGTGAGACCGAACCAACAGCTCGTTCGCCCAGCGGACTTCCGTCCAGGGCAGACCGGTCAGGTTGGCTCGCTTCACTTCGAACGTGCGGCCCGGCCATGTGGGCCCGCGCTCATCGCTGTAGCCCCAGATGGGTGTCGACAGCAACTCGCCCGACGGCGGGTGCACGAGGCCGGTCTGCTGCATGCCGGGTCGCACGGCGACGTTGAACTGACCCAGCTGATCCGGCAGGAACTTGAACGCGGGGTCGAGCGCATTGGGCGCCAGGTACGCGAATTTCGGCTGGAGCGCGGGATCGCTCAGCCCGTAACGAGCCCGCTCGGCGACGAGTCTCGCGGTCCAGGCCGGCATCATCGCCGCGCCGCCAGATACTCCACAGATCCGGATGAAGTCACGTCTCGAGACCATCGTGGCCTCCTCGTGTCGAGCGACACGGCCTCCGCAATATCGTGCTGCCGAGCAGCGCGATCAAGGGTTCACGTGGCGAAACCCACATCAAGGTGGATGCCGCGTCGAATGGGACCGGGGGCGGCGAAAACCAAAAGAAGGACGCTCTGGAACGGCTCGCCCTGGGTTCGTCACCCGACAGGGTGCGTAAAGTCCCCGGCGAGTGGGATTATCGAGCTTTCAACGCAGCTGCGCGATCAGATCTCGCGGTCGCCTTCGGAGTACTCCCGCCCAGGTGACCTGCCCGTTGACCGAGACATCGAAGAACGTGTCGATGACCCCAAAGGGCCCGATCGACCGCAGGAGCCGGGCGTGACTGCCATCGGCCCCGACGGCCCAGAGCTCGCGGCGCCCGTCCGGCGTGAAGCGTCGCGGAATGCACAGGATGTCGGTGCCGTCCGCCGACCACACCGGCAGGATCCCGTCGCTGACGGTGCGGCAGTCGCTGCCATCGGCCGGGCAGATGGCGATGGTGCCGAGGTAGCCGCACAGTATTCGCCTCGCGTATGAAGGCGGTTCGGAGAGTCCGCCGTGCCTCAACATCACCCGGATGCGCTGATCCAGAGGAAGGACTCGTAATCGCTTGTGCGTGAGACCGGCGAACGAAATGCCGAGATGTCGAGGTCTCCGAGCGCATTCGTGCGCTGCGTGAGGTGCACGCCAAGAAGCCGAGCGTTCTCGCGCGTTTAAGGTGGGTTCTGAAAATGCGTGTCTGGGATTCGAACGCAAGGAGCGCACACATCAAGTCAAAGAACACCTGCCAGGCTCGGCTCAGCCCCCGGCGGTAATGCGAAAGATGCGCTCGGCGTTCTTGTAGGCAATTTTTTCCCGGTGAGCCTCGGACATCGGTGCCGACTCGATGAACGCCACGGCGGGAGCGGTGGGTTGGTACGGGTAGTCAATTGCCCACATGACGTTATCGGCGCCGACTTTGTCGATGCAATATCGAAGCGCCAGCGGATCTTCAACACCGCTCGTGGTGATCGCGAAATTCCGCTGAAAGTATTCGCTCGGTTTGAGCTGGTTCGTGCGACCAGCCGCTCGGGCACCTGGGGCCGCCATGAAGTCGAGCCGCCACATCCAGAACGGCAGCGCCTCACCCATGTGGCCGATCACAATCTTGAGCTTCGGAAACCGATCGAGTACACCGCTCAACATCAGGCGGACTGCATGCGTGCCGGTCTCTATTCCGTAGCCCCAGGCGGCTCCCTCCAACCGATAATCGCGGAATGGCGCAGCCATGCCATCAGACGGCGCCCGCGGGTGAATGTA
>DASUUI010000143.1:0-8828 GCA_036374155.1 Gemmatimonadaceae bacterium
CGCGGCCGTGCTTGACGATCTCGCCGGTCACGCTGGCGCCGCTGAGCGTGGGCACTCCGACCTCGACGCGGTCGCCGTCAGCTCCAAGCACCACGTCGCTGAAGGTGACCTTCGCGCCCGGCTCACCCACGAGCGACGGGATCCGTATTGTCTTGCCGGGCTCGGCACGGTACTGCTTGCCCCCGGTCTTGATGATTGCGTACATAGATGCAGCGGTTAGCGATTGGCGGTTAGCGGAAAGCAACCGCGGGTAGTAAACAGTCTAGAAGGATAATAAAGCCGGGCGGGTTATGTCAATGCAACGCCTGCACTTCCATCCCTCCGCTGCGTCGCCGCCGCAGTCGCTTTCCGCTAACCGCTAATCGCTAACCGCAGCGTCCCTACGCCACGGCGTACTCGTCCGTCACGTCCCGCCCCTGCGACTTCATGACGAGCTTGAACTCGTCCGGCCGGAGAAGCGGGTCGTCGCGCAGCTCGATGTTGAACCGCGCGCCCTTGGTGAGCTTCTTCGTGAGGTCCTTCTCCTGCTCCAGGACGTACATCGCGACGTCGGGGTGAAGCTTCACCACCACGTGCTCCTTCTTCCCCTCCACGATCATCCGGCGGACGGAGCGCTCCATCCGGCGCACGATCGTCTCCGGGGTGAACACGCGGCCCGTGCCGTCGCAGGTAGGACACGGCGCGGTCATGCTCTGCCAGTGGCTCTGGCGCACCCGCTGCCGGGTCATCTCCACGAGGCCGAGGTCGCTGACGGCGAAAGCCTTGGTCCGGGCCCGGTCCCGCGAGAGATGAAGCCGCAGCTCCTGAAGCACCCGGTCGCGGTTCTGCTTCGACTCCATGTCGATGAAGTCGCACACGATGATTCCACCTACGTCCCGCAACCGGATCTGTCGGGCGACCTCGCGAGCAGCCTCCGTATTGGTCCTGAGAATCGTCTTCTCCGGGTCCTTCTTCCCCGTATAGCGGCCGGAGTTCACATCCACCGACACCAGCGCCTCGGTCGGCTCGATGATGATGTAGCCGCCTGACGGCAGCTCGCACCGACGCTTGAAGATGTCGCGGATCTCGGGCTCGATGCCGGCCGAGTCGAACAGCGGCTTTTGGGCCTCGTGGTGCTTCACCCTCGGTATCAGGTCGGGCGCGATCGCCTGCAGATACTCCGTGACTTCGTTGTACAGCATCTTCGAGTCAACCGTGAGGCTGTCCACCTTGGCGCTGAACAGGTCGCGAACCAGCGCCCTCGTGAGTCCCGATTCCCTGTGCACCAGCGCCGGCGCGCGCACGAAGTGCGTCTTGCGCTTGATCTTCTTCCACTGGGAGATGAGGGAGTCGAGCTCGCGCTTCAGCATCTCGGCGGTGACGTCCTCGCTCACCGTGCGCACGATCACGCCGCCGGCCTTGTCCGGCATCATCTCCTTCACCTGATCGCGCAGCCGCTGGCGCTCCGCACTCGAGCCGATCTTCCGGCTCACCCCTACCCGGGAAGCCGCCGGCAGGTACACCAGGAAGCGCCCTGCAATCGAGATCTGGGCGGTGACGCGCGGGCCCTTCGTCGAGATCGGCTCCTTGGAGACCTGGACGATGATGTCCTGGCCCCGCTTCAGGAGGTCCTGAATCGGCTGGGACTTGCCGCGCGCGCCGTTTCCGTTGCGCCCCGCGGGCTTGTGGCCGTTGCCCTCGGGCTCCCCTTCCTCGGCCTCGTCTTCGTCGGCGTCGTCGTCCATGTCGTCCTCGGAGATGTCCGAGGCGTGGAGAAAGGCGCTCTTCTCCGTGCCGATGTCAACGAAGGCGGCCTGGATGCCGGGGAGCACGGCTTCGACCCGGCCAAGGTAGATGTCGCCGACCATGCGGCGCTGTTCGGGACGATCAACGAGCAGCTCAACGAGCTTGTCGTCCTCGAGGATCGCGACCCGCGTCTCGCGCGGGCTCGCGTTTATCAGGATTTCACGCTTCATCGTCAACCGGGCGCCACGCCCGGCGGCGACTCGGCGCCCGGGGTGGATCCGGTGTTCGGATTGTTTGTTCGGGCAGCGCCAGTCGAGACCGTCGCTCGCCACGCAGTAGTTGGCCCGTCTGCGCTCGTCTGATCGTTCACGTCCTTCCCGCGGGCCGGTGAGGGCCCGTGACAGTCGGGCGGTGCGTGCGATCACCGGGCACATCCCCGGTAGTACAAGCGCCACGGAACGCGGCCAGGAGCGCTCCACCAGGAGCACCGAAGACCGCGGGTCCAGCAGGGGCCCTGCCTCGAGTCGCGCGGCAGATCCCCGGGATATCACTTATGAAACTGCCTTGAAGATGTGGAGCTGGTCCGCTTTCCGCAACAGCGGCAACGACTTACAGGCCCAGCGCTCCGCGAAATGCAAGCCAGCCCAGCACCAGCAGATACGTGACCCCGGCTTTCCACTCCTCGTGCTTCATGTACAGCGCCCAGCTGAAGCTGCCGCCGTCAGCGTTTTCCTGACGCCAGGGGCTGCCTCGCGGGATGAACGCGGGAACGTTGGCTGCATACTCGTCGTACTGCTCGCCGAAGCGGGTGCTGACGTGCCGCTTCTCGCGCTCGATGTTGGGCGCGTACACCAGGACGAAAAACGCGATCACCAGCAGGAGCAGGGTCCAGTGCACGGCGATGGCGAACCCGGCGGCGATCAGGAAGCTGCCGAAGTACAGCGGGTTGCGGGTGTGGGCATAGGGGCCGGTAGTCGCGAGGCGGTTGTCCTTCATGATGTGTCCGGCTGCCCAGGCCCGGATCACCACACCGACGAACGCGATGGCGCCGCCGGTGATCAACCCGATCACGGTTGGTCTGGCGAAGATCAGGTAGGCGCCCCCGAGCAGAAACCCGAGCGGCAGGCGAAGACGCCGGGCAACGTCGAGATAGTTCACGGCCCGGCCGCGCCCTGACGGAACCCGGTCGCCAGGCGGATCAGTCGGCGAACTCCCGCAGGACGCTGCGCGCGATCACCATCCGCTGGATCTCGGATGTGCCCTCACCGATCTCGCAGATCTTGGCATCACGCATCATACGCTCGACCGGGTAGTCCTTCGTGTATCCGTAACCGCCGTGCACCTGAACGGCTTCGATCGTCGTGCGCATCGCAAGCTCCGAGCAGAACAGCTTGGCAATTGCCGCTTCCTTCGTGAAGGGCTCGCCGCGCTGTGCCAGCCAGGCCGCGTGATACACGAGGTGCCGGCCGCACTCGATCTCCGTGGCCATGTCGGCGAGCTTGAACTGCACGCCCTGAAATGCTGCGATGGCCTGGCCGAACTGCTTGCGCAGCGATGCGTAGCGCACGGCCTCTTCGTATGCGCCCTCGGCGATCCCCAGTGACAACGCCGCCATCCCGACACGGCCGCTGTCCAGAGTGCGCATGAAGTTCGCGAAACCTTCGCCTTCGGCGCCGAGAAGATTCTCCTCGGGGACTTCGACGTCCTCCAGGATCAGCTCGCGCGTGTCCGACGCGCGCCATCCGAGCTTGTCTTCCTTCTTCCCCGCTCTGAATCCGGCCATGTCGGGGAGCGATGGCTCGTGCCCGATGGGAAGGTCGCGCACCTTGTCGAGATCGCAGGTGTGCTTGGTGAGGACGAACGAGCTGATTCCCTGCTTTCCCTTCGACGGGTCGGTGACCGCAGTGGCGACGAAGATCTCACCGACACCACCGTGAGTGATGAAGATCTTGCTGCCGTTGAGCACGTAGCCGCCGTTCTTCCTGACGGCCGTGGTCTTTGTAGCTGCGGCATCGCTGCCGGCGGCAGGCTCCGTGAGACCGAACCCGGCAAGCACTTTGCCACTCGCGAGCAGCGGGACGTAGCGCTCGCGCTGCTCCCGGGTCCCGAACCGCACTATGGGCGAGGTGCCCAGCGTAGTGTGCGCCGAGATGGTGATGGCGTGCGCAGCGTCCACCTTCGCCATCTCGTGGATGACGATCATGTAGCTGATGAGATCGAGCCCGGACCCGCCGAGTTCCTCGGGCCACGGGATGCCGAAAAGGCCGAGCTCCGCCATGCGGCTGACGTTCTCCCACGGGAACTCGCCTGCAGCATCGTATTTCGCCGCGGTTGGGGCGATCTCAGTGCGCGCAAACTCGCGCACCATGTTGCGGACGGCGAGCTGCTCGTCGCCGAAGTAGAGGGAGTCGTGCATTGCCTGAATTCTAACAGGATCAACGAACAGCGATTAGCGATTAGCGGTTAGCGGAAAGCGACAGCGGTGCAAGGCCGCGCCGCAATACCGTCGGGCGGGTCAGCTAATCGCTAACCGCTAATCGCTAACCGCTGCAGTTATCACATCCCCCACACCGCCCCGCCCGGGGGCGCTCGCCGAAGTACCTGAGGAGCTCGGCACGCCGGCAGGTGCGGGCGAACGCGTAGCGCTCCATCGCGCGCAGCCTTGCCAGAGAGTTCCGCCGGTGGCGCTCGAGGGATCCCTTCGGCACTGCCTTCTCCAGCGGCGTGAAGCGATCGGTCAGCTGCAGCTTCTCCGGCCTCGGCTTCCAGACCACGAGCTGCCGCGCCTGCAGCGCGTTCAGAACCGACGCCGCGTTTGCGACACCAGCTAGTCCGGGCGGGAGCTCGGCGAGATTGACTGTCACTCCGTCAGCGAGCCGCTCCCGGTGCGCGCGCCACAGGGAGCGAAGCACACCCAGCTCGAACGACTCGGCGCTGCCGAGCACCTGCCTCACGCGCCGGGGCGTGGCTACCAGCCGGACCGTCACCCGCTCACCCAGGCCAGGCTCATCTCCCAGAAGCCCCGCCCCGCGCAGGACCCTGAGCGCGGCCTCGAGTCCTCGCGCGGCCGGTCCGGTGCCGAGGGCTGCGGTGAGGGTGGCCCGGCACACGCCGCCGGGCGCGCTCAACAATGCGTGCACGCGCCGGACGAGCTCCCACGGTGGCGAGGAGGCATCGATGAAGTACTCGTGCGTGAACCGGTCCGCGTATGCGTGCAGCAGAGTCGCGGCCGCAGGCTGACCGTCGCGGCCGCCACGCCCGGCCTCCTGGTAGTATGCCTCGAGCGTCCCGGGCATCGCATAGTGCACGACGGTGCGCACGTCGGCCTTGTCCACTCCCATTCCGAAGGCGTTCGTCGCCACGATCGCGCGAACGCGGTCGGCCATGAATGCGGCCTGGGCGCGGGCGCGTGCTGCGTCCTCACGCCCGGCGTGATACGCCGCGGCAGGAACGCCGTTGCGGGAAAGGAACCCCGCGAGCCGCTCCACGGTGCCGCGCGTTGAAGCGTACACGACCGAGGCGCCGGCACTGCCACGCAGCAACCCGAGCAGCGCAGCGCGTTTCGCGTCGTCGGTGCTGGTGCGCTGCACACGAAAGGTGAGGTTCGGCCGGTCGAACCCGGTGACGATGACGCGCGCCTGCCGCAGCGCGACCAGGCGGACGATGTCCCGGCGAACCGCGGGGGTTGCAGTCGCGGTGAGGGCGATCGTCGGCGGCGATCCGATGGCCGCCCGTACCTGAGCCAGCCTGAGGTAGCTCGGTCGAAAGTCGTGTCCCCACTCGCTGATGCAATGGGCTTCGTCCACCGCCAGCAGGGATAGCTGCGCCGCCCTCAGACGGCGCGCCAGATCGCCGCTCATCAGCCGCTCTGGCGCGACGTAAAGAAGCTTCAGCTCGCCGCCAAGAGCCTGCATGAGCCGCGCGTTCAGCTCGCCGCGCGTGAGCGTGCTGTCCACGAATGTCGCCCGGATTCCGCGGCGCTCGAGCGCGTTGACCTGGTCGTGCATGAGCGAGATGAGCGGAGAGATCACCACGGTCAGCCCGGGGAGCACGAGCGCGGGAACCTGATAGCAGAGCGACTTGCCGCCGCCGGTTGGAAGCACAACGAGCACGTCCTGCCCGGAGAGCACCGTGGCTATCGCGTCGGCCTGACCTTTCCTGAAATCAGGATAGCCGAACCGCTGGCGAAGAACCGTGCGGGCGGCGTCGAGCTGATTGATGGGCACGTGCGGACCCACAGCATTGCGGCAGCATCGTCCGCGCGCGGCATCAACTCATTGCACGCGTCGCCCGTCCCACGCCGGAAACGATAGCTTCAGGCGCGCGGCTTGTAGAACCGCAGCGCCACGGCGATCAGCAGCAGCGCGATTCCCGCCCAGCGCAGCGTAGGAAGCCCCATGCGGGCGCCGGCAATGAACAGCAACAGCGCAACACCCGCGAGGGCAAGCTTGGTGGTCGTGATGGGCGTCACTCGCGGCGACGTGAGAGGAAGCTGTTCAGTCCTTCTCTGAACGCCGGCCTGGTCCGGGCGGCGACGTTCGCCTCGACTCCGAGATCGAATGCGTCCTGCAGAGAAAGACCCTGCACCTGATGGAAGATCTTCTTGGTCGCGGCCACCGCTTCTGCAGGCAGGGACGCGATCTCCGCGGCGAGTCGCAGGGCCTCATCGTCGGCGTCCGCGGGAGCAACCACGCGGGTCACGAGCCCGAGGCGCAGCGCCTCGTCCGCGTTCACGATGCGTCCCGTAGCGGCCAGTTCGAACGCCGCCTTCTCCGGGACAGCGGCCCGTAGCATCGCCATGACCACCGCTGCGACGAATCCGATCCGCACTTCCGGATATCCGATCCGCGTATCCGCGCCGGCGATGACGATGTCACACGCGGTCACCAGGCCGGCCCCGCCGCCGAGCGCGCGGCCGTGCACCGAGCCGATGACCGGCTGCGGCAGAGTGCGCATAGCGAGATACAGGTCAGCGAAGGCGCGCGCGTCTGCGCGATGTGCGTCGGCTCCCGCATCCACCAGGCCCGCGAGCGACTCCAGATCTGCCCCGGCGCAGAAGTCCGGTCCCTCGGCGCGCAGCACGACTACGCGGACCTGCTCGTCGCGCCCCGCCGCCGCGAGCGCATCGTACAGCTGCCGGATGGTCTCCGGGCTCAGCGCGTTCCGCTTCTCCGGCCTCGCGAGCGTGATCTGCGCGACGCCGCCGTCAGCCGACGACTGAACCAGTTTCAAGGGGTCAGATCCCATGAAGCTTGAGGCGCTTCGCCTCGGCATCGGGTACGTCGAGGATCATCCGCAGCATCGCCGTGGAGAACACCTTCCCCTGCGCGTCGGTCTTGAGCGACAGCGTGCCGCCGCCATCGAGCGCGCCATGCAGCAGGAAATTGAGCGCACAGAGATTCGGCAGCTCGAACCGCTCGACCGGCCCGTCTATCACGCCCGCGAAATGCCGCGTCACGCGCTCGACGGTGAGCTCGCGCTCGAGCAGCGGATAGTAATCAGCCTTGAGCGCTATTACGCCGACGTTCGCGGTGTCACCCTTGTCGCCCGAGCGCGCGTGCGCCAGGTCGAGGAGCCTGACCCTCATGCGGGCACCTCCACCGGCGCGGCGGGAAAGGCGCGCCTCATGACAGGACCTCCACGCGCGGGGTGACGACTGACCGATCGACGAGCGCGGGCCAGTACGCGACGACCTCCTCGACCTTGGGTCGCCCGCCGGCAAACCCGGTCACGCTGGGCGGACCGTTGAGCACCAGCGGGGCGATCTCGCGGGTGAACCGCTCCACAGCCGCGCGGTTTGGGCTGCGCACGCCGATCCGCAGCTGCACTTCCGGTACGTCGCCGGGGTCGCCGGCCAGTTCGCCATGCGTCGCGTTGGCGCCGACGAACTCGGTGAGGATCCGGTCGAACGACAGCCCCAGCCGACTCAGCCGCGCGCGGAGAATGCGATCAGCAGCGCGGGCCTTGTCCAGCGCTTCGGGCCACGAGTACACCAGAGTTCCAACGGCCTTGTATCCCGCGCTGTAGGCGATGGAGACCTTGAGCGTGTCAGGTCCGGGCGCGCCGCGGATTCCGGTCACGCGCACGCGGTCGGCTCCGTCGCCCTGCAGGCCAATAGTCGTGAAGTCGGCGACGACGTCCGGAGTGATGTAGCTGCGCGGGTCTCCCATCTCGTACACCAGCTGCTCAGTGACCGTGCGCACCGACACGACCCCGCCCGTGCCGGGATGCTTGGTGACAACGAAGGACCCGTCGGCGCGCGCTTCGATTATCGGATAGCCCACGTTGGCAAGGTCCGGGATGCTGCGCCAGTCGTACAGGCAGTTGCCTCCGGACGACTGCGCCCCGCACTCGATGATGTGCCCGGCGACGATTCCCGCCGCGAGGCGGTCCCAGTCGCTCGCGTCCCAGCCGAACTCGTGCCTGAGCGGGGCCATCGTGAGGGCCGTGTCGGTGGAGCGGCCGGTGATGACGATCTGCGCGCCCAGGCCGAGTGCCTCCACGATCGGATCGGAGCCGAGGTACGCGTTGGCAGCGAGCACGCGGTCGCGCACGGTCGCGAGCGGCGCGTTCGTATCCATGTTGCGCAGCTCGTGGCCGGCGGCGAGCAGCTCGTCAATCCGCGGAAGGAGATCATCGCCTGTGACCGTCGCCACGCGCACCGCCCCACCGCGCCCAAGGGAGGCGATCCGCGCGAGCACGGCACGGGCGCACGCGACAGGGTTCACCCCTCCCGCGTTGGCCACGACGCGTACGCCGTGGTCGGCGACCGCGGGAAGTACGCTCTCGACTGCATCCACGAAATCACGCGCGTAGCCGAGCTGCGGGTCGCGCTCCTTCTGCTTCTGCAGAATGGACATCGTGACTTCGGCGAGGTAGTCGA
This sequence comes from Gemmatimonadaceae bacterium, assembly GCA_036374155.1. GTDB lineage: Bacteria > Gemmatimonadota > Gemmatimonadetes > Gemmatimonadales > Gemmatimonadaceae > DASUUI01. The sequence goes on from DASUUI010000143.1 coordinate 8,609, forward strand.
GCATGAGGTAGTCGATCGGCCCGCCTTCGACCTGCCGCCGCGGCGCGTCCAGATCGTCGCCCCAGAACCCCTGCCCAGCCGCAACCCGCACCACACGATCGCCGGTCACGGGCGGCTGTCCTCGTTGAGGCGCGTCGCATCGCGGGTCTGAGTACGCGCTGCAGCCCCCAACATCGTGGCGAGAGCGTGATGTGGTCCGCGTCGCTCCGCCTGCCTCGGC
>DASUUI010000144.1:0-5054 GCA_036374155.1 Gemmatimonadaceae bacterium
AGTACCGTCGCCGGCACGCGCGCTGGAAAGAAGCCGCGTCACCTCGCCCGCCTGAACCTCCACCGCCCCTCCCCTGTGTGCCCCAACCTATCCTGCGGCCCGCGAAGAAGGACTGCAAGATCAATCCGCGGTGCCGGACGCCTCGGGAGTCGAGAGGGACGCGATGATCGTGTCAACGCTGCCGGCCATCACCAGGTCGCGCTGCAGGTCGCTTCCGAGCAGGAAATCGTCATCGCCGACCGTTTCCATCCCCAGGCGCGTGTAGAAGTGAATTGCCCGCGGATTCCGCTCCCACACGGTCAGCCAGAGCGTCCGCGCGCCGCGATTGACAGCCTCCGCGGCAACAGCCTTCATCAGTGATTTGCCGACTCCCCTGCCCAGCCACTTCTGGTCCACGTAGATCCGCTTGAGAAGCACGGCGGGCAGATCGCGAACGCCCACGTGGGGCTTGGCTTCCTGGATCTGCGCGTACCCGAGGATTCCGCCCCGACCCCGCACGACGAGCGTGGTCATTTTCCCATCGCTGAGTTCACGCCCCTGTGCCTCGGGCGTGAATGCGTGGGCGCAATAGGCCTCCACGTCGCTGGCAGCGTTCATCGCACCGAACGCATCCCGGAACGCCTTCGCCGCAAAAACAGCGAGCTCATTCGCGTCCTCGATCGAAGCCTGCTGGATCTCCCAGAGGTTCTGGTTCTTCACGTGCGCGGGGGCAGGCGTTCTGTGGGACTGTCAACCCTCGAGCGGATATCTGCGACACCAGCACTCCCGCAGCAAGACTGCCGGATGCGGAGCGTCCCGCGAATATCAGGCAAAGCTGCACGCGTCTTGCGCTGAGGGACGGTCCAACGTGGATGAGAGAAACCCTGATGCGATCGAATTCCCCGACAAAGTGGCTGGCTCCGGTGGTCTGCGTGCTCCTCGCGACTGCATGCGTCGTAAAGAGCGGCGATGACACCGCTGCCAGCGATACGGCCGCCGTCGGAACGACTGTGCCACCCGTAACCACGGCTCCCACCCCACCGCCGTTGCCGCCCCCCGACATGCGCATCGAGGTGGACCTGACCGCGCGGCAACTGCACGTCTATCGCGGTGGAGCGCGCGCTGAATCACACCCGGTCGCTGTTGGTTCCGCCGAGTGGCCCACGCAGACCGGAAGCTGGGGGATCAGTCAGGTGGTGTGGAATCCCGAATGGGTGCCGCCCGACGAGTCCTGGGCGAAGGACGAATCACCGAAGGACCCCGGAGCGCCGGACAACCCGCTGGGCCGCGCCCAACTCGTTTACGACCCGCCCCGCTCGATTCACGGTACCAACGATCCGAGCTCCATCGGGAAAGCGGTCTCGCACGGCTCGATTCGCGTCACGAATGAGGTGGCTACTCAGCTCGCGCGCGCCGTCATGGAAGCGGCGGGTGTCAGCCGCGACGAAGCCTGGTTCACACAGGTGCGCGAGAACCGGACACGGAAGGAAGTCGTGGACCTGCCGCAGCCCATCCCGATCCGCGTGTATTGAACCAGCGACCGGCGCTCGAACGCCGCTGGCCGCGTCGGTCGCTCCACGTGGTCAGCGTCGCGGCCGGGCGAGAAGCGGGAATGGGTTGACTGCGGCACCCCGCCACCAGGAAACGGACGGACGGCCGCGTGCGATCGCAAAGTGCAGGTGCGGAGTTTCCGGTGGAGCGTTGCCGGTCGTGCCCACATAGCCGAGCAGCTGTCCCTGTCGCAGCTGCATCCCGTCGGCGAGTCCAGGCGCGTACGCGTCGAGGTGCCCGTACATGAGTATGAACCGGTCCGAGGCGTCCGCCGCATAGACCATCAGGCCTCCAGGGACGCTGTTGTGCATCTTCATCAGGCGGCCATCGGTGGCCGACACGACGGCGGTGCCGCGCGGCGCTGGAATGTCGATCGCATCGTGCGGCCGCGAGCCACGCGACTCGGCGTACGTGTCGCGCAACTCGCCCGGCTCGACGCCGGCCACTGGAATGATCAACCGGGCGGCGAGCTCGGACAGTTCCGTCGCGGTCGCCGCGATGGCACTCGTGTCTGCAGTGGCCGTGGCGACGCGCGCCTGGTCCACAGTCACCTCCACCGGCTCCGCGGCCAGCGCGGTGAGCGTATCGATCGCTACACGCAGCATCGAGTCGTGAACGGCGGCCACGCTGTCGGGGATCGGCGCACGCGGTGGCGCATCGTCGCAAGCGGCTAGCGCCCCGGCGCACAGAAGCACCGTGGACGTCCGGCTGCTGACCGACGCTGCTCCGCGGAGCCGCGCAGCGGCACGCCAGGCGCGCCGCTGCGCTTCCTTTTTACTCTCCAGTTCTCTCCTGTGCGCTTTGCGTGACGTCGATGCGCGAGGCATACAGCTCGTTCTGCGAAACCTGATGCAGTTGCATCACCACTATGTCGCCTCGCTCGAGAGCCGTGACCGGGTATTGCTGCTGCCGGTACACGACCACCGTCTGGCCGTCGAACCGCACGGCCCCGCTCTGGCCCTGCTGCGTACGCACGTAGATCCGCTGGCTGCTCGCATCCACCTGCTGCACTTCCGCCTGCAGCTGCGCCTGCTGCTGCTGCTGCTGTGCGCCAGGCCCGCCGATGGCTCCGAGGATGTCACCCAGCGAGCCCAGCTGGGCGCACGATGTGAGAAGAAACAGCCCGGCTGCAAAAGATGGAATAGGACTGCGGCGCATCTCGACCCCCTTTGCGCGATTCGTTGATGGCGGTGCTGCGTACCCACTGGAAGGGCAATGGCGGTGCCATGCGGTCGCAACCGGGCGAAGCCGTGGTGAAGTTGTCGGCCAGCGGGGATGAACCACCCCGAATTGCGTATCTCGTTGTATTGCGCGAAGTTGCGCGGGTGACTCCCGAGGACGGAGCGAAGCGGCCAACGACCGGAACTCACGCGATCCCGCGAGCGCCGTTCCCCCACACGTGGCGCTGGCTGCTCGGCTGGCTCGAGCGCCGCGACTGGGACGAAAGCGCGACGCTCATGGTTTTCGGCGGGCTCGTAGGGCTCGTCACCGGCCTCGCGGTCGTCGGCTTTTACGGCCTGATTGACCTGAGTCACCTGCTCCTGATCCGCTGGCCCCGGCAACGGCTGCCGTGGTTCGGACAGGCGCTGTATCAACCGCTGCTCACCGCGTTCGGGCTGTGGGCTGCCTGGCTCGTGATCCGGCGCACCCATACGCCCGAGGGGCAGAACGTCGCCGACGTGCAGCGTGCAGTGGCCAAGGCAGACGGAGTGATCCGCAGCAGGCCGGTTGTCACGCGGACGCTCGCCGCCGCCGTCACGCTCGGCTCCGGCGGCTCGGCCGGGCCGGAAGGACCGGTCGCCGTGCTCGGCGCCACCGTCGGCTCGCGACTGGCGAGAGCGCTGCGATTCCAGGCGCGGCACGTGAAGATCCTCGTTGGTTGCGGCGCTGCCGCAGGAATAGCAGGTGCGTTCAATGCGCCGTTCGCTGGCGCCTTCTTCGCGCTCGAGGAAGTCCTCGGCAGCTTTTCCGTGGGCGCATTCAGCCCGGTCGTGATCGCAAGCGTCGTGGGCGCGCTCACCGTGCGGCCGTTCCACGGCGACCAGCCGATCTTCCAGATGATCCTTCCGGACGATCCGCATCCGCTGGCGAGCGCGTTGGTGTATCCGCTGCTCGGGATCGGATGTGGACTCGTCGGAGCGATGTACGCCCGCATGGTCCTGGCCGCGCCCGCGATGAGCCGGCGTGTGCCCGGACCGAAATGGACCAGGCCGGTGATCGGGGGGCTGCTGACGGGTGCGATCGTGGCGGCCTCCGGAGGACTTCTCGCGGGGAACGGGCACCTCGCTATCCCGACTCCGATCTTCGGTGGACTCGCCTGGTATCTGCTGCTCGCGGTCGCTGCAGGAAAGATCGTAGCGACGGCGCTCACGCTCGGCTTCGGCGGCTCGGGCGGCGTGTTCACGCCGACGCTGTTCATCGGAGCCGCACTCGGTGGCGGGCTCGGCGTGCTCGGCGCGCAGGTGATTCCCGGCGGCGTGGTCAACCCGCAGGCCTGGGCGCTGGTGGGAATGGGCGGCATGGTCGCGGCCGCGACACGCGCGCCGCTGACCGCGATCTTCATGGTGTTCGAGATGACGGACGACTATCGCTACGTCGTCCCGCTGATGATCGTGACGGTCATAGCGTACGTCACCTCAAAGCGGTTCGCGCAGTACGGCCTGTACGACGGGTGGCTGGCCGCGCGCGGTGAGCGCATAGCGCACGGCGTGGACAGGGCCGTGATGGACAGCGTGTACGTTCGCGAAGCATGCGATCGCAAGGTACGCGGAGTTCCTCCCACCGCGACCCTCGCCGAGCTCGCAGCAGCTGCAGGTCGCACCAGGCACGGAGTGATTCCGATCCTGGAAGTGGATGGCAGCCTGATTGGACTGGTCAGTCATCACGCCATCCGCGACGCGCTGCTGGCGCGCGACGAGCTGGCGCCCGTCGTTCTCGCGGCGGATCTCGCGGAGCCGAGCGACGCCCTCGAGCTCAACGAGTCGCTGCGCGAAGCGTTGGCGATGATGAACGCGCGCGGAATGGATGCGCTCCCCGTCGTGGACGTGACGGAGCACGGATCCCGCTTCATCGGTCTGCTCAGCCGCGACGGCATCCTCCAGGCATACGAGCGGACGCTGTCGCGGGCAGTCTAGCCGCCTCTCACGTCACGGCCACGGCAGCGGTACCGGAGCCGGACGCGGGCGGGCCGCGCGGTCGTCTCTTCCCTCGAAATACCGCTCGATGTCGCGGCGCACTGCGGCGCGGTGCCCTTGCTCCGCCCCGCCGGCGCCCCCGCGGGAAGCCAACTCGCGCAACCGCGCCAGGTGGTGCTCCGCCGTCGCCCTCACCTCGGACGTAGCGGCCGCATTGCCCGCGAGGTCCAGCAGCGCGTCAACCGTTGCCCGCTGCGCCACCCGGCGCAGGGCCGAGTCGTGCGCGTCACCGGCGGTCGGCGCGCCCCACGTCACGTCCAGCAGCGCGCCGACGACTTCGTCGAAAGATGGATTCGCCCTGTCGCGGGCGTTGAACGACACCAGGCGCGC
>DASUUI010000145.1:0-2996 GCA_036374155.1 Gemmatimonadaceae bacterium
GCGCAGGCGCCGATGCGGTGACCATCAACGGCAGCCTGCTGGTAAACCTCGTGTCCGCCCGCGAGCGGATCGTCCCGTATGCCGCGGTCGGCGGTGGGTTGTATCGGACGTCGTTCGACCTAGCCAATCCAGCGTTTCTAGGCCCAAGTCAGAATCAGTTCGGCCCCGGCACCATTGTGTGCCCAGCGCCGGGGACTGGTATTGGCCCTGGCCCTGGACCGGGATTCGGGCCGGGCACGGGCACCTGTCCCGCCACTGTAGCGGGCTATTGGGGCGTGGGCCAAATGCCTGGCTTCTATGCACGACGCCTCGGTCCGATGGCAATTCCCGCCGGTCGCATCTGGGACACGCGCAGCTTCACTGATCCAGCCGTGAGCTTCGGTGGTGGCCTTCGATTCAATGTGAACGAGCATCTGATGATTCGGCCAGACGCCCGCGCGCTGGTCGTGTTTGCAGCAGGAGAAACGCATACGCTCGGCGTGTTTGGCCTTCAGCTCGGGTATCGGTTTTGAGTGAATCAGCATAGAGCTGGAGGTACATCATGACTTCGCTTCAACGGTTATCGATCCTTGCAGCAGCTGCGCTGCTCGCGATCGGCGCAGTCTCTGTCGTGATGGCACAAACGCCAGGGACCGGGCGAGGGGCCTCGCCGATACGACGTGAGAACCGAGACGACGATCAAGGGATCGCAACGGTTGTGAAGAGGTGGTTCATGGTTTCAGTTCCAATGTCTGCCTGAGTAAGGCCAGCCTCGACACCCAATTTCATTGCGAGCCGCTACGCCGAGCCTTTTCCATCGTCGCCAGAAACCCGAAGCCCGGGTCGTGAATCTGCGCCTGACTAATGAGATCCCAGTGCTCGCGGAGATGCCGTTCAAGAAGCGTGATGACGTGTCCCAGCGAGATCCGTCGGTGCGTGCCGGAAACTCCTGTCGGGGGGATCGATGAACCGAACGCAACTAGCCTGACCCGGAGGCCCGTTGACACGGCGGCCTCACCTCTTCGAAGCAGCCCCTCAACGACGCGTGTGTGCTCGCCCGGCGGTGCGCACCCGAAGCGGGTGAGAACCGCTGCGAGCACCTCCGGAGTTCGCGCGCCGCGATTAAGCTCCGCGGCGCCCTCCTTCACCTCCGCGATTAGGAGATCCGGATGCGGTCCGAACTCCCCAAGCTCGGGGTCCGGAACGAACGCCTGGAACTCGACGGCACGCCGACCACCCGTGTGCGGGCAACAAGCCTCCTGCGTGCGGCGGGCGGTACGCGAGAACGTCGATGTCCGTGGCCGCCCGATCGCCGCCACTCGCCATCAGCTCGAGCACCGGGTACTCCGTGACGGTGAAGTATCCGTTCAAGTGCAGGTACACGCGCGTCAGCGCCGTCGCGCTATCCATCGTTTCGCTTCGCGTCTGGCCGACCCACACGTTGCCAGAGGCGGCCCTTAACCTGATCAGGTGGCACGCCACCGTAGAAGTCATACAGCACCTGAACCGCGTCTTTGGCTGAATCGACGACGCGAAACAGGTCGACATCCGAGCGCGCGATCATTCCCTTATCCACCAGGAAGGCAGAATCAATGGCTCGGCGCCAGAACGCATCGCCGACCGCGCGATGGGGATGGATCGATCTTTCCGGTTTGCACCGGCGTCAGGGCCGTCGAACAGTTCGTCCAATGTGCCGAAGCCGCCTGGGAACGCGACGAGTGCCTTCGCCCGCAACAGGAAATGCATCTTTCGCAGGGCAAAATAGTGGAAGCGAAAGCACAGATCGGGAGTCACGAACGGGTTGGAGCCTGCTCATGAGCGTGATGTTGAGTGCGACGCTGCGTCCGTCGACATCGTGCGCGCCGCGGTTTGCCGCCTCCATGATGCCGGGTCCGCCGCCGGTGATGACGACGAAGTCGCACCGGGCGGCTCCTGAAAGCGTGTCGAGACGATCTGCGCGAAGCGCCTCGCCTCGTCGTAATACCGCGAGTACGCCCCGCGCCGCGCGGGGGCCTCACCCGTCGGCTGCGAGCCGTCGTCGATTCCGTGACTCGTGGCGCCTCGGCGCGTCAGCGCCTGGTCGGTCGCGGGATCCGGAGGCGGAATCCGTGCGCTTCCGAAGACGACGATCGTCGACCCGTACTCGATGCTCACGAAGATGCTTCTCTGGTTTCAGCAGCTCGAGCTGGAGCCTCACTGGCCGCAGATCTGCGTCATGCAGAAAATCCAGGTCTTCAAACGCCACGATAGGCGGGACTGGCCTTGATCGCGGCGGTTCGGGCCGTCTCATCGTTGCGATCGACTTCATCTGGCTTGTGCGCCACGCGTGAGTTTTTGCTGTTCATGAGAACTCCATCGGGAAGGCGCAATCCGACTACCCGATCCGCTTCTGGAAGCGGGCCGCGGCAAAGGACAGGATGCCGGCACCCATGATGGTCAACGCCAGATACTGCAGCCACAGGGCCTCCAGTCCCGCGCCTTTCAGAAAGATCGTGCGCACGATCTCCAGATAGTGGCGCATCGGGTTGAGCACCGTCAGCCGCTGAAAGATCTCAGGCATGCTGCTGACAGGGAACATGAATCCCGACAACAGGATCGTCGGCATATAGACGAGGAAGCTCGCCATGAAGGCTTCCTGTTGTGTCTTCGAGATGGTGGAAATGAACAGCCCGATGCCCAGAGCCGACAGCAAATAGAGCAGGCTGGCTACGATCAGGAGCAGGGCGCTGCCTCGAAACGGTACCTGAAACCATAGGAACGCGATCGCGAAGACCAGTGCCAGATCGATGAGGCCGATGATCGCGAACGGGATCGTCTTGCCCGCCATCAGCTCGCCAGCTCTGAGCGGGCTGACCATGAGTTGCTCGAGGGTGCCCAGCTCTCGTTCCCGCACGATGGCCAGCGACGTGAGCAGCAGCGCGACAATCATGATGATGCCGCCGACGACCGCCGGCACGTTGTAGTCCTGGCTCACGAGCGCCGGGTTGAACCACGCGCGCTCGCGCAAGTCAATCGTG
>DASUUI010000146.1:0-20962 GCA_036374155.1 Gemmatimonadaceae bacterium
GTATCGACCCATCCCGTCCCGGAGTACGTGCGGGTGACGACGTTTCCGGTCGCAAGCTGCCCCATGGCAACATTGTCCCACCGTGCCATGGACTGGTTCAGGCCTGCTTCCGCGGCGCGGAAGGCGCGCTCCTGGGCAAGCGCTCCGCCCGTGGTTCGAACCTCCTGCGCGGAGAGAAAGAAGACGCCACCTATCATGACGCCTATCACGATGATGCCGCCAAGCGCGGTAGCCAGCGCGATGCCGGCCCGCTCCCGTGGTGAACTGCGACGTGCGTGCATCTCAACCTCCGAACGGTTCGCGCGATCGCGAACGTGTAGGGCACCGTAAAGGCGCCGGAACGAGCGGAACACGGTCACTGCCTGTTGCGAAGCGCGACGGTGAAACGGAGGGAGTCGCGTGCAACCTTCGTCGCAAACCCCGCGAGGCTGACGCCGTTCTTGGCCTGCGCGCGGACGAGGATGCTGACCTGTGCGACCTCGGCGGGCGTGGCAGTCACGACGCCGTTGTCATTCAGGTACGTGAAGCTGAGTCCGGGCGCGGCGTCGGAGTGCGGCACGAAAGGCCCGGCAATGGGCGACGGGCCATCTGCGCCACAGGCGGGCGAGCAGTATCCCAGATACCACTGGCCGTTACCCGCGGCGTACAGGCTGTAGCGCGCACGGCGCACGAATCGCAGCGGCGAGCCCCCGACAATGGTCGGACCAAGCCCGCCGACCACGGCGAACTTGAGGCTCGTCTTGCTCGCGTCCGCCGCACCGGTCAGCCCTGTGGACGTCGGGCACGCTCCCGTGACGGTCGTGGAGGAAGCGATCTCGTAGGGGATCCACGAGTCATCGGAGACGCTCGTCGTCGGCCCTTCGTTGAAGATCAGCACAGTGTCGCCAACGGCGGGCTCGGCGCCCCACGTCGATGCGACGTTGCCGCGGGCCGGGTTCGTCGGCGGAAGGACGACCTCGCCGCCGCTGATCGTGCAGATGACCGACGACCCCACTGTGGCGCGGAACTCCAGGGAACTGTCGCTCATGGCAACGATGTCGCCGCCGACAGGCGAGATCGAGCGCAGCTCACTCGGGAGGATCCCCGCCGCCTGTCTCGTCTGGCTGCGTGCCTCGAGAAGGTCGGCTGTACCGCGGTAAAAACGCTGCTGGCGGACCAGCACGTTCATCATTCCACCGAGGACAAGTACGGCAAGGACCGCCACCATCACCAGCTCGACGAGCGTGAATCCCTTACGCCGGCGGCGGCTGGCTGTCATACGCCCCGCCACGGGGCGACTGGTCACGGCGTGCATGACACCACCGTCTCGAAATCGACCTGCGACGCCGCGCCGCGGAGGCCGGAAAAGCGGACGGTCGATACGATCCGTTTTCCCCGGGACCCCACTGCGCTGGTCGTCCACGTCTCGGTCACCCCGCGCGTGGTCGCAGTGCCACCGACGATCGCGGCGCATGGCCGGCCTTCAAACTTCTCCAGCCGCGACTGCACCAGCGTCGTGGCAACGGTCTGGTTGGCAGAGCCGTTCATCTGGCGAAGGACAACAGTGGACACACCGGCCAGGCCGAGCATGCCAACCGTCAGAACGATGATCCCCACGATCAGCTCGACGAGGCTCATTCCGCGACGCGGCCCGCCGACGGTTCGCCGCGGAAGAGCGCGACGACGCGCGCGGGCGGGACAAAGGATTGCTGGCATCAGAATCCGCACTGTGAGGTGATGGTCCCCAGCCGCGACACGCACACGGAATCGCTGAACCCGGCGCGCGTGACGCGGAAGACCTGATTCGCGGCGAGGTTGGTGGCGAAGCCGCGGGAATTGAAGCGCACCGTCCCGCTGCCGGCGGCGAGGGTGACGGCGAACTCGGACGCGAGTGGGATCGGGGAGCCAAGCACGGTCGTCGAGCCGCCGCTCTCCGCCGTCACCCAGACCGTATCGCCGCTGGCGTGAAAAGTCGCTGGGGTGCCTTCGCGGAGCGCGGTAGCACGCGCCGTCTGGAGATAACCGCTCACCTGCTGCTTGGCGGAGCGAACGGCACCCCTGTCCCTCAGCGTGAGAAGCTTGGGTGCTCCCATCACGAGCAGGATGCTCATGAACGCAAGCGCGGCGAGGAGCTCGATGATATTGAACCCCCGCCGAAGGCGGACCACGGTCCGGCGGTTCTGCGGCATACCGTAAGGACGCTCGCGCCCCGATCACGGTCACCGGAAACCCACGTTTCGGGTGATTCCGTAGGTTGGCCGGCCCCAGCGGCCAGGAACGCATGAAAAAGGGCCCCCCGAGGGGCCCTGGAATTTGCGATTTTCGACTGTGATGGAGCGGACGGGATTCGAACCCGTGACCCCCTGGTTGCAAACCAGGTGCTCTCCCAGCTGAGCTACCGCCCCGGAGATCTGAAATTTAGGCGGTTTTCCGCCGTTCTGACAGCAGCGGTTAGCGGTTAGCGGTTGGCGGAAAGCAACGGCAGAACTGCAGTTACGCGGTTGCTTTCCGCTAACCGCCAGTCGTTAACCGCTGCTGTTATTCGTGCGCCGGAAGCGGCTCCATCGTCTTCGGATCCACCGGAACCTGAACCTCGTCCCGGTAAGGCGACGTCATGAGCGTCACGCGCACGCGCGGAAAGGCGTCCATGAACGCCGCGTAGCACAGGCCCCACAGGCCCACCATTCCGAGCGCCATCGCCAGCTCCCACAGCCCGAGCGGCAGCGCCGGAGCCACCTCGTAAATCGCGGGATATATCTCGACGTACCGATGGAACCAGAGCCCGACGATCGTGCAGGAAGCGAAGAAGGCGAAAACCGGCAGCATGACCTTGGCCGCCCGCGACAGCAGCCCGAAGAACGGAAGCACGAACATCAGGAAGACGACGGTGAGGCTGACGGGCAGCCACACCCCGATCAGCCGCAGTCGCATCCAGTGCGTTTCCTCCGCGATGTTCGCGTACCATATGATGAGGTACTGCCCGAAGGTGATGTATCCCCAGAAGGCGGTGAACGCGAAGCAGAGCTTCCCGAGGTCGTGGAAGTGGTGCTCTGTGATCAGATCGTAACGGCCCAGCCACCGCCGCCATGCCATGGTGAGCAGGGCAAAGCTCGCGAGCGCGGCGACCCAGCCACCCATGAACACCCACCAGCCGTACATCGTGCTGAAGAAGTACACGTCCAGCGACATGGACAGGTCCCACGACAGCACCGGCCATCCCATGCCGAAGGCGAGCGCGAGGAGCACGGCGAGCTTGCCCTGGAGCGAATGCGTGGAGTGAATTTCGCGCCGCTCCTCGCCGAATCCGCGCCGCATGCGGGCGCGGATCCCGCGGGCCCAGGCCGCCCCCGACTCCGGGACGTGCCCGACGTCGAGCCGGACCGAGGTCCAGATGTACCACAGGCTCAGTACCGCGATCAGGAGATACACGCCGATCACGCGCACCGTGAAGAACACGGGCTCGAGATACTGCTGCTTCTCCTTGATCTCCGGCATGTGATGCGTCCAGGGGAAGATGTGCCCCTTCCCCACGGAGATGAGCAGCAGGAGAATGACAAACGCCACCGGAAGGAACGCTACGTATCCCTCCAGGAAGCGGATTATCGGCCGCGACCACCGCGCGGTGGTGATCCGCTGAACGGCGACGAACACCACCCCCGCCGAAGAGATCGTCGTCACGTACAGCCAGCTCACGTGCAGCGCCTGCCACATCCGGCTCGAGCCGGTGAACGCGCCCAACAGGAACGCAACGGCCCCGATCGCGGCGAGCACGAGGCAGGCGAGCCTGACCGTCCGGGAGATCGGACGGCTCGTTCCCGCGACGAGCTCCTCGCGCGACGGAACGTGCTGCGTGTGCAGTGCGCTCAAGGCCGTCCTCCCGTGTCAGGGAGTGTCCCCGCTCCCGGCGTGCGCGCCGGCGCGGCGGTCGCACCGGGCCGCGCTGGCGGTGTTGCGGGCGCGTCGGCTGCCGGTGACTGCCCTGCCGTCGTGTCGGCGCGCTGCGACGCGTCTTCTCCGGCGGGAGCAGCGCCCTCCGCTCGCCCGGGATGCCCCCAGTACGGAGGCGGACGTGTCGGCGCGATCTGCGATGCGCCCGGCAGCGCCGTGCCGGTCACCCCGGGCGCCGCGATTGCGCCGGTCGCGACCCCCGTCGCGCCGCTCTGCAGCGCCCGCACGTAGTTCACCACGTCCCAGCGGTCCTGTTCGGGTATCCGGTTGTAGTTGGGCATCAGGCCGCGGCCGTTGCGGATCATCCCCCAGATGTATCCGTCGGTACGCGCTCTGGTGATCTCGGTGACGATGTTGATACCCGGCATTCCGTATCGCGAAGCCGCCCCGTCGCCGGCTCCGGCATCGCCGTGACACACGGCGCAGTTGATCTGGTAGTACCGGTGCCCGTTCTGCAGCGAGCGCGCGTCCGCAGCCACCGGGTTGGCGAGGCCGGCCATCGAATCGATCACGGCCGGAAGCGGCGCATAAGACACCTGATAGCCGGCGACGATCATCCCCGTGACGGGGACGGACAGCAGCGGATTCGTCCGCGAAGCCACGGTGCTGTCTCCGATCTGCTCCCACGTCGAGATCGACGGCTGCCGCTTGAAGTCGGTGAACCACTCACAGCCGGTGAACGTGAGCAGGACGAGCGCGGCACCGGCGCGCAGCGTGTACGCGAGCGGCCGGCGGCGGACGGCAGCCGCGGATCTACCGCTCACGCCTCACCTCCACTGCGCCCGTGCGCTGCATTATGGCCTCGACTTCACCCGCCTTGTCAGGATCGCACGCCACCCACAGGCCGAAATCACCCGAGCTGAAGCGCGGATCGTAGCCGACCGCATGTGTGAGGCGGGGTATTCGCGAGTGAATGAACATCCCGAACACGGTCGCGAGGGCTCCGACGAGCACCATCACCTCGAATCCGAAGATCACGTAGGGAACCCACGAGCTCACCGGCTTTCCTCCCACCACGAGCGGCCAGTACCTCGAGGCCCAGATCGCTATCCAGAAGCCGAACGTCGCGCCAAGCAGGCCCCCGATCAGCGTATAGCGCCTGACGGCGCTCGGGCCCGCGTGCACCGCATGCTCGATCTCGTGGCGCGGGGTCGGCGAGTACACGGTCACCTCGCCGAGGTTCGCCTTGCGGAACGACTCGATCCCCTCGACCAGGGCGTCGAGCTCGCGGTAATGGGCTATGACGCCGCGCACTATTCCTTCTCCCCCGGTGTCTCGCGCTCGTAGTCCACGTGCAGACCGGCGACGTCGATGCCGTGCTCATGCTCCGTCCGCAGTCGCGGCGCCACGATCTCCTTGACCTCCGCGATGGCGATCACCGGGAACTGCTTGATGAACAGCAGGAACCACATGGAGAACCAGCCGAAGCTGCCCGCGAGGATCGCGTAGTCCACCCAAGACGGCGCGTAGCTCGTCCACTGCCACGGGTTGAACTCGTGCGACAGCGACGGAACGACGATCACGAACCGCTCGAACCACATCCCGATGTTGATCAGGATGGACAGGATGAACAGCCACGTCACGTTCCGCCGCATCCGCTGCGAGAACAGGGTGAGCGGCGCGATCATGTTGCAGAAATACAGGATCGCGGAGGCCCACCACCACTGACCGAAGATGCGGTTCCAGAAGAAGTCCTGCTCCACCTGGAGGGCGCTGTACCATGCCATGAACCACTCGGTCATGTAGGCGGAGCCGACCACGAGCGAAGTGAACAGCGCGAGCTTGGCCGCGGCGTCGAGGTGGTTGAGCGTGACGTAGTGCTCCAGGCGGAACCATTTGCGCAGCGGGATGATGATGGTGAACACCATCCCGATGCCGGAGAAAATGGCGCCGGCGACGAAGTACGGCGGGAAGATCGTGGTGTGCCAGCCGGGCACGAGCGACATGGCAAAGTCGAACGACACGACCGAGTGCACGGACAGGACCAGCGGCGTGGAGAACGCGGCGAGGAACAGGTACATGCGCGCGAAATGCCGCCACTCACGGTCGGTGTTGCGCCAGCCGAGCGAGAGCAGCGCGTAGATCCGCTTCCGGATCGGGTTCGTCTCGCGGTCGCGCAGCACCGCGATGTCCGGGACCAGCCCGACGTACAGGAACGTCGTGGACACCGTCAGGTACGTGAGGATCGCGAACACGTCCCACACCAGCGGGCTCTTGAACTGCGGCCATATCCAGCGCCAGTTCGGGTACGGCACCAGCCAGAAGAACTTCCACGGCCGCCCCAGATGCAGGATCGGGAACAGGCCCGCGGTCATGACGGCGAAGACCGTCATCGCCTCCGCACATCGATAGATCGTCGTGCGGAAGCCCGCGCGGAACAGGTACAGGATCGCGGAGATCAGCGTGCCCGCGTGTCCGATACCGACCCAGAAGACGAACGTGATGATGTACACGCCCCACATCACCGGCGGGTTGTACCCGGCGACGCCGAGCCCCTGCTGTATCTGATACAGCCACGCCGCGATCCCCGTCAGCAGGAAGAACACGGCGACAGCGAGCCCGAGATACCACGCCCCCGTCGGGCTGAGCGTCCCGGTGATCTCACGGTCCACCTGCTCGTAATCGCGCACCGCCGGGAGCTGCACGTCGGCGGACGCGATGTTGGGCCGCTGCCGGATCTCCACGTCCTTCGCTGGGACTGGCCTGGCGACTGACGCCATCAGTGCGCGCCTCCGCCGGTGTCGGCCGCCGAGCCGGGAACGAGCCGGCGCTGCGGCGAGTGCGACGGCTCCTGATGCAGCACTTTCCTCAGATACACGACTGCGGTGTACGTGTTGAGCTCCTCGAACACGTGGTACGCGCGCTCGTCGTGCACCAGACGGTTGATCGCCCAGCGGTCGTCCGCGGCGTCACCGAAGGTGATGGCCCGCGACGGACACGCCTGCGCGCACGCCACCGTGAACTCGTCGGGAATGATCTCCCGCCCTTCCGCCTGAGCGCGGTTCTCCGCCTCGCGTATGCGCTGCACGCAGAAGGTGCACTTCTCCATGACGCCCTTGGCCCGGACGGTGACGTCCGGATTGAGCTGCCAGTTCAGCGGCTCGGGGAAGGCGTACTGCGCGCGCGCCGGCTCGCCATATCCGAACCAGTTGAAGTAGCGGACCTTGTACGGGCAGTTGTTGCTGCAGTAGCGCGTGCCGACGCACCGGTTGTACACCTGGATGTTCAGTCCGTCGGGCGCGTGATACGTGGCGTACACGGGACACACCGGCTCGCACGGCGCGTTGCCGCAGTGCTGGCACATCATCGGCACGAAGCGCGTGTCGAAATCGGGCCCGCCGTCCTCGCCGCCCTCGAAGTACCGCTCCAGCCGGATCCACGCCATCTCGCGACTGCGCAGGATGTTGGCGCCAAAGCCGGTCTTGTCGGGGAACAGCTTCGCGCCCTGCCAGACCGCGCCGACAGTCGGGATGTTGTTCTCCGCATAGCACGCCGTGACGCAGGCCGAGCAGCCGGTGCAGCGGGCGAGATCCACCGTCATCGCCCACCGCCGCTTCGCCATCCCGCTCCAGTGCTTCGGGTCGTACATCCCGCGCTCGATGTCCTCCGGGTGGACGAGATCACCCTGCGCGTCGGCCGCGATCGGCGCCCGCAGGCCGGGCAGGTGACTGTGGTCCCCGTCGCCGGGAAGCTTGTGGTGCACCGGGCCGTCGTGATGCTCGACGTCCCGGCCGATGTCGGCGAGCAGCATCGCCCGTCCGATTCCCCGACCGTGCTGTCGCGCGGAGCCCTCGGTCGTGACGAGCTGCTGATAGCCCGGCGCCGCGGCGACCTGCGCCTTCGTCGCCACGTACGCCGGCGCGCCGCTGCGATCCTCGAAAGGCAGCA
Organism: Gemmatimonadaceae bacterium; assembly: GCA_036374155.1. Classification (GTDB taxonomy): domain Bacteria; phylum Gemmatimonadota; class Gemmatimonadetes; order Gemmatimonadales; family Gemmatimonadaceae; genus DASUUI01. The sequence goes on from DASUUI010000146.1 coordinate 7,816, forward strand.
GCAGCTCGAGTGCGTTGACACCCGCGGACGCGTACCTGCCCGAGCGCACGAGCCCCCGCCCGACAGCGATTGCGACAGTCTCGCGATGCATCCCCGGGTAAGTGCACACCGGCAGGTTGACGGACCCGGCCTCGGTCTGCACGCGCACCATCTGGCCGTTCTTCACGCCCAGCCGCCGCGCGGTATCTGGGTGCAGCTCTGCGACCGTCTGCCAAAGAATCTTGGTGACCGGATCGGGCAGCTCCTGCAGCCACGGCTTGTTCGCACCGCGACCAACCCCGAGCAGCGGGTGATTGTACAGCACCAGATACAGGTCGCCCTGCGTGCCCTCGATCGGCGGAGCCAGCCGCGGAAGCGGAGCGAGCCGCGTCGCGCCGCGCGGCTCGACGTTGCCCGCGATCAGGCCGTTGGGCAGCGCAGCCGCGATTCCGTTCGCGCCGCCCGGAAGCCGCGGCAGCAGCCACTCGCGGAACGACGGTGCGGCATAGCGCGAGGCCAGAGCGGAGTCCGTTCTGCCCACAGCCATCAGCACGTCCGCGGTGGGTCGGGTGTCGAAGACGCGGTTCATCACCGGCTGCTGCAGCGACAGGGTCCCGCGGAGTGGCTGTGCCACGCCCCACTGCTCCAGCGAGTGATCGTCCGGCAGGATGAGGTCGCAAAGCTCGCTGGTCTCGTCCATGATGGAGGAGAAGCTCACCTTGAACGGGACCCTGCCCATCGCCTCGGCGACAGCACCGGAGCGGCCGAGCGTGTGAACCGGGTTGACGTTCCGCACCATCAGCAGCGACACGCTGCCCGCGCGCATCCTGTCAACGGCGGTGCGAACGTCCGCCGGTGAGTTCATCCCGTCGTACGCCGTGACCGGCTCGGCGGTGAGCACGGTCGCGCCGACGTTCCCCCGCGCGTTGTTGATCGCGTTGGCCATCAACGCGACGTCCATCGAGCCGCCGCCGAGCACGAGGCTGGGACTGGCGGCCTCGAGGGCGGCGCGCAGCCGCTCCAGCCGGGCCGCGTCCACTCCGCTCACCACTGCCGCCTGCGCGGGGGTGAAGTCGCCCATCAGCATCCGCGCGATCGCCAGCTCCGACCCCGGCCGGCAGTCGATCCACTCGTCGGCGTTCAGCCCGGTGAGCGACCTTCGCGGACCGACGTACACGAGCTTCGGAGCGCGGGCGAAATCGGTGCGCGCGTCGGCCCAGTCGAGCTGGTAGGTGACCGAGGGACCCCAGGCGTCGAGGAAATCGGCGCCGAAGGAAATCACCAGCCGGGCGGCGCGGAAATCGTACCGCGGCCACGAGACCTGGAACGACTGCCTGTTCGCCGCGATGGACGCGAAATCGGCCTGGCCGTCATAGCTGAGGTGCGGCGGCATGCCGAGCCCCGCGAGCCAGTCGTCGAGGAATGCCGGGAACGCGCCGCTCTCGTGCTGGTTGAGAAACACGGCGCCGCCCGCCTGACCGCCGCGGCGCGTCTCGGCGACCCGCTCCGCGAACGCGCGCAGCGCCTCGTCCCACGAGATCGGCTCGAGACGGTCTCCGCGGCGGATCATCGGACCGCGATACCGATCCGGGTTGTACAACCCCTGCAGTGCCGCCTGGCCGCGCGCGCACAGCGCTCCGCGATTCAACGGATGGTCGGGATTGCCTTCGAGCTTGATCGCGCGACCGTCCCTCGTCTCGGCGATCACACCGCAGGACGCGGCACATTCACGGCAGGTGGTCGCGTAGTACGTGGAGACCCCCGGGACCATTCCGTCGGGCGAGGCCAGGTATGGAATGAGCTTCTCCACCTGCTCCTGCGAGCAGCCAAGCAGCGCCGTGCCCGCAGCTGCAACGCCGAGCGTCTTGACGAAATCGCGCCTGTCGAGCGCGCCGGGATCGCCCGACGCGGACGGCAGGACCGGGAGCGCACGCCGTTGCGCCGTTTCGCCTGCGGGCGGCACGCCCGGGATCGATCGCGTCATCAATAGTGGCAGTTCGCGCAGTCGTAGCGAGCGCGGAACGGCGGGTTCGACTGGCCTACATGACAGCTCACGCACCACCCCATGTTCAGCGAGTTGGCCTGATAGACCTGCTGCATGTTCTGCACGTCGCCGTGGCACGTCTGGCAGGACACGCCAGCGGTCACGTGGCGCATGTGCGGGAAGCGGACGTACTCGGGCAGCTTGTGAATTCGCACCCACGGGATCGGCAGGTTGCCGCTCGCGTATTTCTGCAGCTTCTCGATCTCGGCGCTCCTGAACGCTTCGCGCCCCTCCATCGCCGGCCGGTCCGGGCCAATGATGGTGTGGCACCCCATGCACGTACCCACGGCGGGGAGCCCCGGGTCAGGCGACTGGCTGGCGGCCGAGTGGCAGTACAGGCAGTTCATGCCCAGCGTCTGCACGTGCACCGGATGCGGGAAGCGCACCGGCTGCACCGGGCTGAATCGCTGAGAGGAGGACGCGCCGCTGTAGGCGGAAAGAATGACGGCGAGGGTCCCGAGCGCAAAAAAACCTCCCGCCACTATCCACGTCCGCCTTGAGATCATCGAACGGTATTTGTAGAGGGAGAATCGAGAGGGTCGGCTGCGCCAGGGAGGACCGTCATCAGCAGCGAACGCGAAACATTACCGCACCACTTTCTCCACGCAAGCGGTGCAAGCGCACATTCGCGTCAATTCCGCATCAGGATCGCCGCTCGATTCTCTCGATGGTGCGCACGATCTCGATCGCGACCGCGCGGACCAGGGCCAGCTCGCGCGCGTCGGGTGCCGCCCGGCCCAGCAGCGTGCGCAATGACCGCATCACGTGCTCGGCGTTCCGCGTCTTGAAGAAGTCCATCCGGGTGAGGGCGCGCTCGATGTCGGCGTAGAGCAGCTCGTACTCCGCAGCGGTGGACGGAGGCGCCGTCTTCCTGGGTGGGCGCAGCGTTCGCGTGGCGTCGGCTGCGCAGACGTGCAGCTCATACAGCCCCACGAGGACCGCCTGGGCAAGGTTGAGCGACGCGTGCCCGGTCGTGGGGATCGTCACCACCACGTGGGCGCGATCCAGCTCGGCGTTCTGCAACCCGCGGTCCTCGCGCCCAAACAGCAGCGCGACCGGCCCATCGGACGCGTATCGCAGCAGGTCGGCTGCAGCCGTCCGCGGATCGGTCACCGGGCGCTTTGCCGCGCGTCGCCTTGCCGTGAAGCCGACGACGCGAACGCAGTCCGCGAGCGCGGAGTCGAGGTCGTCGAACCGCTCGACCCGGTCGATCACGTCCTGCGTGTCGTGCGCGATCCCTTCGAGACGCCACGGATCGTACTCCACCGGCTGCACCAGCCGGAGCCGTGACACGCCCATGTTCTTCATCGCCCGTACTGTCGCGGCGATGTTCACCGGGTCCTGCGGCTCGTGCAGGACCACTCGTACCGCATCGAGCGCGGAGCCGGTCATGGCCGGCTCCGCGTTCGCGACTCCGCTATGGAATGGGTCGGCGGCCAGTGATGACTCTGTAGAGCACTACGACGATCGCGATCACGAGAAGCAGATGGATGAGCGACCCGCCGATCGGGACCACGAATGCGCCAAGGAGCCACAGGATGAGAAGGATTACTGCGATCGTCCACAGCATTTGAGATCCTCGTTCTGAAGTGAGACTTCCGCCTGCTTCAAATGTGTACTGCGCGGCTCTCGCCGGTATGTCTTGTCTCGCGAGGGTGCGCTGCCATGCGCCCGAGCAGGATTCGCGCCGCCCGAACGTCATGGCCGACGTCGATGATGAGAATCGCGAAATCTCCCACCCCCCACAGCAACCCGGCGAGCACGATCAGCCGGCTGACCTCCGCCAGCAGCGTCGGGATCGCTGCCGTCCCCTGAGTCACCAGACCGGTGATCACTTCCGCAACGATGAGCAGTATCAGGATCACTGCCATCACCTTGAACAGGCGCGACAGGTACCGCAGCCCGATGTAAGGCTCTATGTCCTCCGCACGCACTCCGAGCGACGCAGCCAGCGTCTCCTCGGTGGTGGGGCCCTGACGCGGCGGCGTGCCACGCGTCGCGTCTGTGTGCGGCTGCGAAGCTTCTGGCTCAGTCATTTAGGTCTCCAGGTTTGGAAGCTGACCGCCTCCTGACGCAAACCGCGCCGACTGCCGCGGAACACCGCTCTCTATGCAAGGTCTTCGCCGTGGCCGCATTCCGCCAGCGCGCCGGTTACCACCTCGCCCTGTAACCACGTGTATCCACGTGCGTAAACGGGCCGTGTGAGGGATTCGCCCGGTACACACCGATTCCGCCCACCAGGTCCGGATGCCGCCGCTCCACCCGCTCAGCGGCCTGGCGGATGAACTCCGCGTCCCTCACGTCCACGCGGCCATCGCCGTTGATGTCGTCCATGCTGCCATTTCCGGAGTTGTCTATGTAGATGTCGGCAGCATCGCCGTACATGTGCCGGCTGAGCGATGCTCGGCCGCGGGTATCCCCGACCCCGGCGTTGTACTGGGGGGTGCGGAAACCGCTCATCACCTTCACCCCTTTGGTGTTCACCCCCTCGCGTCGCAGCTCCTCGAGCACGAGCTCCAGCTTGTCAATGAGCTTGGTGTCCAGCACCAGGTACTTCGGCCACACGTTGCGCTGGTCCTTGGGGAGAAAGTCGCGCAGCCGGAAGTGCTCCGAAACCTGAGTGTGCTGATTCTCCAGTGTGACCTCGATGAATCCGTTTGGCGGCGCATAGTTGGGCCCGCCGGCTCCCCCCGCGGGCCAGTTGCCCAGGTAGTAAAGGCCAATCCGCCCCTGTCGCTTGTCGGCCGCGGGGCGAAGCGTGATGACCCGCATGTCTGTGATCGGCTTCAGCGTGGCGCCGAGCCTGATCGCAAGCTCCCACACTCCTGCCCTGCCAGGGGCGCGGAGGCCTTCGCCCGTTTCCGTCTGGTCGCCGGCCGTGTAAGTGATGATGGCGCCGGTGGGAAGTGTGTCCTTCGCGATGGGCGCGCCCTCCGGTCCGATCACCGCGAGAAGCCGTCCGCTCCGGCCGCGCAGCGGGACGAACGCATCGAGCAGGGCGTCGGTCACGTAGGCGATCGAAGGCGCGTCGGGACGCGTCAGGGCGGCGCCGATGCCGGCAGTCACGCGGCCAAGTCCGTCGCTCCGCAACCCCGGCTGCTGCACGAGAGCGCGCGCGGTGGCCAGTGACCACGACCACCCCAGGCCGATGAGCACGACGAGGACGATCGAGTACCTGTTGAACAGGCGCTCCGCGCGACGCGACATGCCGCCCGCATGCCACCCCCTGCGGGGAGCTGCTTCGGGCAGCGCCAGCGCCTGCCGCATCCGCGCGATCTCACGGTCTGACAGATGCCCTCGGTCGGCCGCCCGCCTGTGCTCGTCTGATGGACTCGTGGCTCAACTCCTCCTGAGTGATTACTGCCGTTGACCGGCCCACGCCACGGCGACGAACTTGCACCAGCGGCTAATCTCGCAAGCCATACGCCACCCTGCGGCGACGCCATCTGAATCTGCGTACGCGTCCGCAGCCACACCACCGCTGGAGCCGGGGCTCCAGGCAACTGACCACGAATGGAACCAGCAAGCAGCGCCGAGCCCGTCGAGTCGGGTCGAGCCCGGCCGGGACCGGTTCGCCGCCTGTACGACTGGACACTGTCCTGGGCGCACCGCCCCGGCGGAACCAGAGCCCTGTTCGGGCTGTCGTTTGCGGAGTCGTCGTTCTTCCCGATTCCACCAGACGTGCTGCTGATGGCGCTGGCACTCGGCAAGCCGAAGCGCGCGCTGTGGTTTGCCCTGGTGTGCACCGTGGGCTCGGTGCTGGGCGGGATCGTCGGGTACGCGATAGGGCTCGTTCTGTTCGAGCAGGTCGGGCGTCCGGTGCTCGAGTTCTACGGCGCGATGGACAAGTATCACGCCGTCGGGGAGCTGTACCGCGACAACCTGGTCGTCGCGCTCGGCACAGCTGCCTTCACGCCCATCCCCTACAAGGTGTTCACGATCGCGGGAGGATCCTTCGAGGTCCCTCTCGTTCCTTTCATCCTGATCTCGCTGGTTGGCCGGGGACTCCGCTTCTTCGCGGTCGCGGGACTCATCCGCGCGTTCGGCGCCCCGATCAAGAGCTTCATCGACCGCTACTTCAATATCCTGAGCTTCGTGTTCGTCGCTTTACTGATCGGCGGGTTCGTCGTCGTGCGATATATGATGCATTAGGCACGGCGTGTGCGCCGTATCAGCGCAGACAGCGCCTGCTCAGGTTCCTGTAAATTCCGCAGACACGCACACGAGGAGCAACAGATGCCATTCACGCTGCCCAGCCTTCCGTACGCCTTCGACGCTCTGGAGCCGCACATCGATGCGAAGACGATGGAGATTCACCACGGCAAGCATCACCAGGCCTACGTCAACAACCTGAACGCCGCGCTGGAGAAGGCCCCGGACTGGCAAAGCCGTTCCATCGACGATCTCATGAGGGAGATAGACAGGGTTCCCGAAGCGGTCCGCACCGCGGTTCGCAACAACGGCGGCGGGCACTGGAACCACTCGCTGTTCTGGCAGGTCATGGCGCCGAACGCGGGCGGGGAGCCCGGCGGCGACCTCGGCCGCGCCATCAAGGACGCCTTCGGCGGCATCGACAAGTTCAAGGAGCAGTTCGCCGCGGCGGGGACGGGGCGGTTCGGTTCCGGCTGGGCCTGGCTCGTTGCGGATGGCGGCAAGCTCAGCATCACGAGCACGCCCAACCAGGACAACCCGCTTATGGAAGGCAAGCGCGCCATCCTCGGGCTCGACGTCTGGGAGCACGCTTACTACCTGAAATACCAGAACAAGCGGCCGGACTACATCGCCGCCTGGTGGAACGTGGTCAACTGGGACGAAGTCGCCCGCCGTTTCAAGGAGTAGCTTCGCGCCGAGCAGGTGGGGAGTAGGTCGCCGTTACTCCCCACTCACGGCTCAAGACTCATAACTGACCGCTTGGCGCAGTCCTCGGCGCGATCGTAGCCACCCCGGCTACCTCGCTGCTTCTCCCTCGAGGTAGGTGTACCCCTCCAGCCCCGCCACGTACTCCGCGATGAACGCGTTCGCCTGATCGCGCGTGAGGTCGCCCGCGGCGGTGACCTTCCGCCGGAAGGTGGCGAGCAGGTCCGGCGCGCGGAACTGGACATAGGCGAGCACCTCGGTCACCGTGTCGCCGTGCACCAGGTCGGTGACCTCGTATCCGTCCGGTGACAGCTGGATATGCACCGCGTTCGTGTCGCCGAACAGGTTGTGCAGGTCGCCCAGTATCTCCTGATACGCGCCCGTCAGGAAGATTCCGAGCACGTACGGCTCCTCGTCGTCCACCGCATGCAGCTCCAGGCTCGCGCGCGGATTACGGTAGCCGATGAACCGGTCGATCTTTCCATCGGAGTCGCAGGTGACGTCCTGGATCGTGCCACGTCGCGTCGGCTCCTCCTCCAGGCGGTGGACCGGCATTATCGGGAAGAGGTGGTCGATCGCCCAGCTGTCGGGCAGCGACTGGAAGAGCGAGAAGTTGCAGAAGTACCGGTCCACGAGGATCGCCTCGATGTCCTCGATGATGTCCTCGTACTTCTCCCGCTCGCGCTGCGCAATCGCGGCGATGCGATTGATCATCGCCAGGTGCATCTGCTCCGCCATCGCGCGGCCGCGCAGCGAGAGGATGCCCGTGTTGAACAGCTCCTGTGCCCGTTCCTTGGCGAACGTGGCGTCGTGGTACAGCTCGCGCAGGCGGCGTGGCCGGACCCGCTTCGACGTGAGGGTCTGCAGGTCCTCCAGCATCTCGTGCAGCAGCTGGTGATCGTCATCCGACAGCGTGGGAGGCGCGACGTCGATCTGCGACTCCACGTCGATCACCCGCAGCAGCAGCAGCGCATGATGCGCGGTGAGCGCCCTGCCGGACTCGCTGATGACATGCGGCATCGGGATCTCCGCCTCGCGACACGCTTCCGCCAGCGTGTAGATCACGTCGTTGGCGTACTCCTGCAGCGAGTAATTGACGCTGGCGTGCGAGGTGGAGTTGCTCCCGTCGTAGTCCACGCCGAGCCCGCCCCCGACGTCCACGTGGGTGACGTTCACTCCCATCTCGCGCAGCTCGGCGTAGAACCGGCTTATCTCCTGAAGCCCCGCCTTTATGAAGCGGATGTCGGTGATCTGTGATCCGAGGTGGAAGTGGATCATCTGCAGGATGTCCAGCCGTCCCGCCGCAGACAGGCGGTCGATGACCCGAACCAGCTGCGCGGTGCTCAATCCGAACTTGGAGCGCTCACCGCCGCTCTGCGCCCAGCGCCCGGAGCCCTCCGAGAACAGCTTGATCCGCACGCCGGCAGTGGGCGTCACGCCAAGCTCCGCGGCGGCCTCGAGCAGGACGTCCACTTCGCTCACCTGCTCCAGGACTATGAACACCCTGTGCCCGAGCTTCTGCGCCATCAGCGCAAGACGCATGAACTCATGATCCTTGTAACCGTTGCACACGATCATGTGATCCGTATGCTCGGCCAGGCCGAGCACTGCCTGCAGCTCCGGCTTGCTGCCGCACTCGAGCCCAACGCCGGACTCCTTGCCGAACTCGACGATCTGCTCGATGACGTGCCGCTGCTGATTGACCTTGATCGGGTACACCGTGGTGTAGCCACCCTCGTAGCCGAACTCCCGGATCGCCTCAGCGAAGCTCGTGTTCAGCTCCTCGATGCGGGACTTCAGGATGTCGGAGAACCTGAGCAGCAGGGGGAGGTCAACTCCCTGCGCCTCCAGATCGAGTGCCAGCTCGTACAGGTCCAGCTCGCGCGCGCGATTGGTCCGGTCGGGGCGCACCACGACATGGCCGCGATCGTTGATGTCGAAGAAGCCGTGCCCCCAGCCATCTATCGCGTACAGCTCGCGCGCGCTGTCGATGCTCCACGGCTCCGGATCAGGGACGATGTCGGGCGAGCGGCCACTGAGGCGCTCGGCGGCGTCGCCCGCGGCCGATGCGGGAGCCTCAGGTGGATTGGCGGTAGTCATCTGATAAAGATCACGGGTAAAGCGTTTCCGCGCGCCACCCCCCACCATCCCGCGTGTACAGCACGCGGTCGTGCAGGCGGTTCGCGCGGTTGCGCCAGAACTCGATCCGCTGGGGTGCTATGCGGAATCCGGACCAGTGAGCGGGGCGCGGCACCTCCCTGCCCTCGAACTCGGCCTCGTACCGGGCCACCCGCTCCTCCAGCTCGCCCGCCCGGGCGATCACGCTGCTCTGAGCGGACGCCCAGGCGCCGATCTGGCTGCCGCGAGGGCGGGTCGCGAAGTATTCGTCCGCCTCGTCGTCCTCGACCTGGGTGACGGTGCCCTCGACGCGTACTTGCACGTCCAGCGGGAACCAGTAGAAGCACAGCGCCGCAACCGGGTTGCCGGCGATGTCCCGCGCCTTGCGACTCTCCAGGTTCGTGTAGAAAGTGAATCCGCGGACGTCCACCCCCTTGAGAAGCACGAGCCGCGCTGACGGCCGCCCCGATTCGTCCGCGGTCGCCAGCGTCATGGCATTCGGCTCCCTGATCACCAGCGGGTCGAGCCGCCGCGCCTGTGCGTACAGCTCGATGAACAGCTCGATCGGGTCCGGCGCGGGATGGGTCAACGATTCCTCCTGCGAGCGTGTGACGAAGCGCCGGGCGCTACCGGCGGAACCGTGCGAGCATCAGTACCGCGGTATGGACGGATCCACCTCGCGCGACCAGCGGTCTATACCGCCCACGAGATTCGAGACACGATAACCGTTCGCAGCAAGCAGCTCGGTCGCGGCGCGGCTGCGGGTCCCGTGGTGGCAGTACACCACGATCTCGCGCTCGACGGGGAGCGTGCCCAGCGCCGACGGCAGTGAACGTAATGGCACGAGCCGGGCTCCGGAAATGTGACCGATCCTCCATTCGACGTCCTCCCGCACGTCGAGCAGCATCACGGGGTCGCCTCTTCCGAGCCGGTCGGCGAGGTCGCCGGGTGTTATCTCCGCTGGAGCGACACTCCCGGCATCGCCCGTTGCCGGACGGCCGTCGCAGTACTCGTCGTAGTCGCGCAGTACCGTGATCTCGCGCGTGCCGCACGCGGGGCATTGCGGATCACGCCGGATCTCGATGCTGCGGAACGCCATGGTCAGGACGTCGAGCAACAGCAGCCTGCCCACCATGGGCTGGCCCGCGCCTGTTATGAGCTTGATGGTCTCGGCAGCCTGGATCGAGCCGACGATCCCCGGAAGCACGCCCATCACGCCGGCCTCGGCGCAGCTCGGCACCAGCCCGGGTGGAGGCGGCTCGCGGAACAGGCATCGGTAGCAGGGGCCGCCCGGGGCAGCAAACACCGACGCCTGCCCCTCGAAGCGAAGAACGCTGCCATAGACGTTCGGGATCCCCAGGTGGACGCATACGTCGTTGACGAGGTAGCGCGTGGCGAAGTTGTCGGTGCCGTCCACCACCACGTCGTAACCAGCGACGATCTGCTCCGCGTTCTGCGCGCTCAACCGCTTGTCGTGCATCTGCAGCCGCACGTGCGGATTGATTCCGGCGAGGCGCTCGGACGCGGCGTCCAGCTTCCGGCGACCCACGTCTCCCTCGCCGAACAGGATCTGCCGCTGCAGGTTGGATCGCTCGACGGTGTCGAAGTCCACGAGTCCGAGCGTCCCCACCCCCGCCGCTGCGAGATACATGGCGGCAGGCGAGCCAAGTCCGCCGGCGCCAACCAGCAGCACACGCGCCGCCTTGAGTCGCGCCTGGCCGGCCGCACCGATCTCCGTCAACGACAGGTGCCTGCCGTAGCGCGCCAGCTCGCTCGAGCTCAACCCGGGAGCGTCCTGCGGCGGGGCGGGATCGGCTGCCGCAGGCACTGTTTTCTCTGCGTTCATTCGGCGCTGCCGGTACGTGGCTGCACGGCGTGGACTTCAGCCCGGGTCAGGAGAAATGATTGCGGCGTCGCGGCGCCGCAACGCGGATATATATAGTACACCAGTCACTCGTCTCCGCACTCCGAGCACAGCTTCCTGCATCAGATTTTCGCTGATCGGCGGCGTCGTTCCGCATGACGCATCCCCCGGCAAGCGGCTTCGTTCCGATACGACCGCCACGCGACAGCGGTACGCGCGACGGTGAGCCGCCGGGGTGGCGGGAGCGGATGAACGCGCTCCGCCACGTGCCCCGCCTCCTCAGGATGGTATGGGAGACGCATCGCGGCTTCACCGCGGCAATGCTCTTCCTTCGCGTGGTTCGCGGCTTTGTGCCGGTCGCCACGTTCTGGGTCGGCAAGCTCATCATCGATACCGTACTCGCGGCCCGGGCGGGGACCGCCGAGTGGAACGACCTGTGGCGCTACGTTGCCATCGAGATTGCGATCGTCGTGGTGGGCGAGATCCTGGCGCGCGCCTCGACGCTGATCGAGAGCCTGCTCGGCGATCTGTTCTCCAACCGGATGAGCGTGCGACTCATGGAGCACGCCGCGCGGCTCGACCTCGCGCAGTTCGAGAACCCGCAGTTCTACGACCATCTCGAGCGGGCCCGGCGCCAGACCGTCGGACGCATTGCGCTGCTTGCCCAGCTGCTCGCGATCGGCCAGGACACGATCACGCTGCTGACGCTCGCCGGAGCGCTGGTGGCATACAGCCCGCTGCTGCTGGTGCTCCTCGTCGTCGCGATCGTGCCGATGTTCCTCGGCGAGACGCACTTTGCCGCACTCGGCTATTCGCTGCTGTTCCGCTGGACGCCCGAGAGGCGGCAGCTCGATTACCTGCGCTTCGTGGGCGCGAGCGACAAGACGGCGAAGGAGATCCAGATGTTCGGTCTCGCGCCGTGGCTGGTGGACCGGTACCGCGAGCTTGCCGAGCGGTTCTACGAGGAGAACCGCAAGCTGTCCGTGAAGCGGGGCATCGTGAGCGCGGCGCTCTCCGTGCTCGGCACTTTCGGGTACTACGCGGCCTACGTCATCATCCTCGTGCGCGCGGTACGAGGGCAGATAACGATCGGCGACCTGACGTTTCTGGCGGCGTCGTTCGGGCGCGCCCGCGACGTGATCCAGGCGATGCTGCTCGCTGCAAGCAGCGTGTACGAGCAGGCGCTTTTTCTCCGCGACCTGTTCGTGTTCTTCGAGATGGAGCCGACCATCACGTCACCCGCCGGCGCTCCGGCTGTGCCGCGGCCGCTCCGCGCGGGGTTCGTCTTCGAGAACGTCGGCTTCCGCTATCCGGGGAGCGAGCGCTGGGCAGTGCGCGATCTCAATCTCGAGCTCCGTCCCGGCGAGAGCGTCGCGCTCGTGGGCGAGAACGGCGCAGGCAAGACGACGCTCACCAAGCTCATGGCCAGGCTGTATGACCCGACCGAGGGTCGCATAGTGCTGGACGGGCGCGACCTGCGCGAATACGATCTCGCCTCCGTCAGGCGCGCGATCGGAGTGATCTTCCAGGACTTCGTGCGCTACGATATGCGCTTCGACGAGAACATCGGCGTCGGCGAGATAGAGCGCGTGCGCGACGCGCTGGCCACCGATACGGAGGTGTCTGAGGACATCCGGCTCGCCGCGGAACGCTCACTCGCGGCGTCGCTGCTGCCGCGGATGACCCGCGGCTACAGGCAGATGCTCGGCCGCCGGTTCGAGGACGGGGTGGATCTCTCCGGTGGGGAGTGGCAGAAGATCGCGCTGGCCCGCGCCTACATGCGCGATGCGCAGGTGCTCATCCTGGACGAGCCCACGGCGGCGCTCGACGCGCGGGCCGAGTACGAGGTGTTCCTCAGGTTCACGGAACTCGTGCGCGGGCGAATGGCGGTCCTGATATCGCACCGGTTCTCGACGGTGCGGATGGCCGACCGCATCATCGTGCTGCTGGAGGGGCGGGTGTCCGAGCAGGGGAGCCACGATGAGCTGGTCGCAAAAGGCGGCCTGTACAATGAGCTGTTCACATTACAGGCAGCGGGCTACAGGTAGGAGATGTGGCTACTGGCGGAAGATGAATGCGCCAGTAGGCAGCTACCTCACCGCAGCCACTGCCACATCGATCCTCACTTCGTCACCGAGCAGCACCCCCCCAGCCTCGACCGCTCTGTTCCACACGATCCCGTAGTCCTTGCGGTTGATCGTTCCGCTGACCTCGAACCCGGCCCGCGTCCGGCCGCGCTGATCACGTGTGGTTCCGTTGAAGCTCCCTTCCAGCACGATCGGCCG
>DASUUI010000147.1:0-3307 GCA_036374155.1 Gemmatimonadaceae bacterium
CGAACGTCAGCAGCGCTCCGAGGGACGAGAGTTCAAGCTTCTCCCGGAGCCGCTGCAACCGATCGTCTCGGAGCCTGTCGAGATCGACCCGCTCTTCCCAGTCGACCGCATTGGGGCCGTAAGTGCGAACGGTCATCTGCACTGCACATCCTCGCTGCTCCAAACCAGGCCGCGCCGAACAGCTCGCCGGTCGACTGTTCATGGCCCTTTTCGAGCGCGTCCTGCGCAGGACGCTCGTGGACTGCGCCGTGGGGCACACCAGGGCCCCCCGCACCACTCGTCCAAGCGCTGGAGGGTTGCTGTGACCTCCGCGAAGTCGCTCATCGCGAGCCGCGGGCGATGGACCGCGGCAGACACGGCGCAATGGCTCCCACGACAGTCGGGTCGGTGCTCACTGGGCCTCCTGTACGTCGCCGGCGAGGCTCATTGCCCGAGCCTCGGTCAGGCACGCGCCCAGTAGTCAGCTGCCGCCTTTGAGGCAGCGAGCTCCTCCGGCGTCCGGAAGCCGGGGGCCAGCGCCGCCGAGGTGCCGGGCATTACCTCGTGGTGCTCGATGTTCAGCAGGCGCAGCCAGCTCTGCTGGCCCATGGTCAGCGCGATGAAGCAGCCAAGCTCGACCAGCTCCGGCTCACTGAAGTTCTCGTGGAGCCGCTCCCAGAAGGCATCGTCAGTCTCGAGCCGCCACGTGATGGCCTCGGCGTAGGCGAGGGCAGCCTTCTCCCGCTTGTCGAACCGGTCAGACGCCTCGAAGTTGAGCAGGTCGTCGTACTTTGCCTCCTGAAGCCCTTGCCGCGCGGCCTTCACCGACCGCTGGTTTCCGCAGTATTCACACTTGATGCTGCGCGAGACATACACCCGGCAGAGCTCCTTGACGGCATGGTCACAGACGCCGTTGCGGAAGACGTCCCGCCACGAGTTCGCGAACGCCCAGAAGCAGGCTGGAACGTGCGCCCGCACCGCCGAGCTCTCCGGGCGCGGGGTCCCCTCACGTCGGCAGCGATCCATCTCGGCGCGCATCGCCTCGTCCATGGCCTCCACGGGTACGTACCTGATTCTCTGGTGCACGCTCATCGTTGCCTCCTCGTCGGACACGCCTGCCAAGCAGGCATCGTTGGATCAGTACGCCATCACCCCCAGTCCAGCGTCCTCGGGAGTCTGCCCCTGTCCCGCAGCGTCCCCACGATTCCCTCCGGGAAGAAGAGCAGGACGATGATCATAAGCCCGCCGACAACGACGATGTTGAGCTCAGTCCCGCCGAACCATGCGACCGACGCCTCGTTGAGCGCCACCAGCAGCGCCGCGCCGACGACCGGGCCGGCCACCGTCCCCCGCCCGCCGATGATCACCATGAGTACCATCTCGGCGGCGACAGCGATCGTGAGAAACACCGTGGGCCGCAGGTACGACAGCGAGTAGCCCCAGAAGGCACCCACGACAGCGACGAAGAACGCGCTCGCGGCGAACGCCATGATCTTGTACCGGCGGACGTCGATGCCCGCAACCTCGGCCCGGACCTCGTCCGACGCGATCGCGCGCAGCCCCAGCCCGAACTTGCTATGCCGGATCCGGTACGAGAGGTACACGGCGCCGGCGGCGGCCAGCAGCATCGCGTAGTAGAACGGCACCTTCAGCCACTCCCGCGAGAGCGGCGGCAGCGGCAAGCTGAGCCCGTTGGACGCGCCGATGAAGTCCCAGTTGTCGAACCATAGCCGCACCATCAGCAGCAGCGCGATCGTCGAGATGATGAACGCGGGTCCGCGGGTACGCAGCGAGATCAGCCCCACCAGCAACCCGGCGACCGACGCCACAGCACCGGCGAGCGGGGCCGTCACAAACGGCGAGATGCCGTAGTAAACCAGGAGCATCCCCGACACGTAGCCGCCGACCGCGAAGAACACGCCATGGCCGAGCGAGATGTAGCCGGCGTAGCCACCGATGATGTTCCAGCTCGACGCGATCGCGATCCACATGAACGTCACGAGCATGACGTGCAGCGTGTAGTTGTACGGGCCGATCAGTGGGCGCCCGAGCGGGATCAGCAATAGCACCGCTACCAGCGCGGCCAGCCCGACCGTCCGCGGGTCGCGCCACCAGGCCGGTCGGGTGTCCGGCGCCGTCGCGACGTCCGGCAGTGGGGTCTCGGCGCGGGTCATCGGGCCTCCAGCGGCTGGCCGAACAGGCCCTGCGGCCGTACCAGCAGGATCAGGAACAGCGCGAGGAAGAACGTCATCGGCTGCCATGTGGAACCGAACCAGTCGGCGACGAACACGCTGACAACCGCCAGCGCGAAGGCGCCCACTAGCGCGCCGCGCAGGCTTCCTAGCCCGCCGAGGACGATCAGCGAGAGCAGCAGGGCAATCCACTGCCAGTGACCGGACGGGAAGAATGTGAACAGGAAGCTCACCAAGGCACCCGAGGCGCCTGCCAGGGCAAGCCCGACGCCGAACGCGATGCCGGACGTCCGCCGTACGTTCACGCCGACGATCTGGGCGGCTGTCCGGTTCTGCATTGTTGCCCTGATCGCGTACCCGGTCCGGGTGAAGGACAGGAACATTCCGAGCAGCCCGAGCAGCAGCAGGCTTACCAGCGAGGCGTAGAGCTGGGCGGCCGGCACGTAATACGGGCCCGCGATGATCGCGTCGGTGGCGTAGGACGGTGTCGTCGTCCGGAAGATGCCGGTGAACAGGAACGCCAGCGTGCCCTCGATGGTGAGCGCGAGGGAGAACGTGAGCAGGACGGTGGCCTGGACGAACCGGTGGCTGCCCTCTAGGCGCGGGAAGAGCAGCCGGTAGAGCAGCACGCCGAGCCCGAACATGATCGGCATCGTGACCAGCAGCGACAGGAACGGGTCGATGCCCGCCTCGGTGAACGCGAAGTAGGTCAGGTAGGCGCCCAGGAAGATGAAGACCGCGTGGGCCAGGTTCACGATGTGCATGACGCCGAAGACCAGCGTCAGCCCGGACGCCATCAGCGCGTACACGCCACCGAGCGTCAGCCCGAGGATCAGCAGTTGGACATTCGCCGTCATAGCGCTTCGCCTTCGCGGCGGGCCAGCTGCCGGCCAAGGTAGAGTTCGCGGATTCGCGGGTCGGACAGGATGTCCTCCGCGCGGCCCTCGAAGCGCTTGACCCCGAGGTCGAGCACTACTCCCCACTCGGCGCACTCGAGGCCGCGGCGTGCGTTCTGCTCGACGAGCAGCACGGCGATACCGAGGTCGGCGAGCTGGCGGATCGTTTCGAAGATCCGGGCAGCCAGCCGCGGGGCCAGACCGAGGCTCGGCTCGTCAATCATGAGTAGCGACGGCTCC
>DASUUI010000148.1:0-10558 GCA_036374155.1 Gemmatimonadaceae bacterium
GCCCGAGCAGGCGATGGGCGAGCGCGAGATCTCCCCCCG
This sequence comes from Gemmatimonadaceae bacterium, assembly GCA_036374155.1. Taxonomy (GTDB): domain Bacteria; phylum Gemmatimonadota; class Gemmatimonadetes; order Gemmatimonadales; family Gemmatimonadaceae; genus DASUUI01. The sequence continues at coordinate 40 of DASUUI010000148.1, forward strand.
CGCCGACGTGTATGCGCTCGGCTGCGTGCTGTACGAATGTCTCAGCGGAGAGCCGCCCTTCACAGGTCCTACGGCGCAGGCGATCATCGCGCGGGTGATGACCGAGCAACCACGCGGACTGCAGTTGCAGCGACGGACGATTCCGGCGCACGTCGAGGCTGCCGTCGTCACCGCACTCGAGAAGCTGCCGGCCGATCGCTTCCCCAGCGCCGCAGCCTTCAGCGAAGCGCTCGGGAATCCGGCGTACGCGCTTTCCGGCGCCGCGCTGGCGCATGCCCCCGCGAGCCTCACACGGGGAGGTGGCCGGCCGTGGGATCCGCGTAGCTGGTCGATTCCGACCTACGTGTTCGCAGCCGGGGCGCTCGTGTTCGCCGCCGTCGCTGGATGGCTATACGCGCGCGGTCGCACTACGCCGGCCACCCCGCTCCCCGTGGTCGCGTTCCAGGCAATAGACTCGGTCCCCGGTCGCCTTCACCCCGCGGTTTCCAGCACTGGCGCCGTGGCGTGGGTTCAGAGCGAAGGGATCCACATTCGGCTGCCCGGCGCCACTGCGCCCATCCTGCTACCCGGAACCGAGCGCGCGATGACCCAGGTGCTCGACTTCTCACCTGATGGCGAGTGGCTGGTGTTTGCAGTCGCGCCGCAGACGCGCAGCCCCTCGGCGCGAATCGCCGTTCTCCGCATAGCGGCCTCCGGCGGCGTTCCGCAAGCAGTCACAGGCGACCTCTCGGGTCACGCTGGCAGCGGACTCCAATCGGCGACATGGGCGGAGGACGGCTACATCTACCTCGGCGCCTCCGACATTCCCGCGCGGCTCGGCAGTCTGCTGCGCGTTCCCGAATCCGGCGGGATCGTGGACACGCTCCTGGCCGTGAACATGAACTTCGTAGCGCCGAATGCGCTGCTTCCCGGCAATCGCAACCTCCTCATCTCGCTGGTCGGTCCGGTCGGCGAGCCACGCGTGCTGGCGCTCGACCTCGAGAGCCGCGACACCGCCATGGTGCTGCCGGGCGCGTCATCTGCGCACTGGTCTCCGACCGGTCACATCCTCGCCGCTCGTCATGACGGCGCCCTCGTCGCGCTGCCCTTCGACCCGGGCTCGATGCGCGCGCTTGGTGCTCCGATCCCGGTCGCCGACAGCGTGGTCGCGGAGAACATTCGTTCGATGTTCTCGGTTGCACGCAACGGCACGCTCGCCTACGTCCGCGGCCCGTCCAACGTGACCGCTACCGGCGACCTCCGTCTCGCGCTCATCGACGTGGCCGGTGCGATCGAGTATCTGCCGCTGCCGCCCACCGACCACTGGGATGGATCGTTTTCGCCAGATGGACGCCGTCTCGCGTATATCCGCCGGGACCACGTCTGGGTTTACGATCTCGACGTCGGCACCCATCGCCAGCTGACCACCGAGGGGGCCAACCATCACAACCCGATCTGGTCACCGGACGGGCGGCGGGTGGCGTTCCGCTCCGACCGGCCAGGGCAACCACTCGGCGTCATATACGCCCGCCAGTTCGAAGGCGACACCGCGTCGGTGCGCCTTGGGGGCACCGCGGGCGGAAGCAATCCTGCTCAGTGGCTCCCGGACAACACGATCCTCTACTCCACAGAGGGTCTGGCAGCGGACGTGATGAGGCTTCGCCTGGACAGTGGACAAACAGGATTGCCTGTTCTCAATGCGGACTGGTCCGAACGCAGCGCACAAGTGTCCCCGGACGGCCGCTGGATCGCGTACATCTCGATGGAAGACGGCACTAACCGCGTCAACGTGCGGCGATGGCCCGATCTGTCGCGTAAGGTGGTCGTGTCCGAGGTCACAACCGCGAACAGCTTCCCGATCTGGTCACGCGACGGACGCATCCTGTACGTGCAGGAAGGAACACAGGTCGCCGCCATCAGTCTCGAAGCGGGCGAAGCAGGCGTGCGCGCGACGGGTCGTCGCGTCGTCCTCGAGGATGTTCGCGGTTTCGTCACCGCCATCCACCCTGACGGGCGGCGCCTGTTGCACTTCTCCCGCGGCCTCGACACGCGCAACCAGGCGACCGTCACCCCGCGCCTGATAGTGATCTCGAACTGGCACGAGGTGCTGCGCAAGCGCCTCGGCACAGCCCGCTAGATACCTTGCGGGCTCAGCACTCACGCCGCCACGGAGACAGGAAAATGCCGCTGCGTCACACGGTCCCTGCATCGCTCGCGATTCTGCTGCTTGCTGCCTGCGCACCTGCCTCGGAGGAGACTCCGCCTGCGGACACGACCCAGGTCGCTGACGCCGCCCCGATGCGAATCGCGAGCATCGCAGGATTCAGCACGCCGGAGTCGGTCGTGTATGACTCAGAGCAGGACGTTTACTACGTTTCCAACATCAACGGCAGCCCGTCCGCCGCCGATAACGACGGCTTCATCAGCCGAATGCGCGCCGATGGCACGGTGGACTCCCTTCACTTCGTTCAGGGCGGACGAGGCGGCGTCGCCCTGAGTGCGCCAAAGGGGATGGCAATCGTGGCCGACACGCTGTGGGTCTCGGATATCGATGCGATCCGCGCTTTCAACAAGCGAACCGGAGCCGCGGTGGCGACCATCAACCTGCGCGGCCGGGCGAAGTTTCTGAACGATGTCGCCGCCGGGCCGGACGGGGTGCTGTACGTCACCGACACGGGCGTCGAGTTCAGCGCGAGCGGAGAGATGTCGCACCCGGGGCCCGACCAGGTTCTGCGCGTCACCGGCCGCACCGCGGAAGCCGTGGTCCAGGGCGAGCAGCTCACAGGTCCGAACGGCGTGACCTGGGACGCCGCCAACAACCGGCTCCTGATCGTGTCCTACGCCGGAAACAGCATCATGAGCTGGCGTCCGGGCGAGCAGGCAGCAACCAGCATCGCGACCGGCCCCGGCGGGTGGGATGGCGTCGAGGTGCTCGCGGATGGGCGGATGCTGGTGTCGAGCTGGACTGACTCCACGGTGCACGTGCTCGACACTACCGGCACGATGCGGCCGCTTGTCACTGGCCTCCCCAGCCCTGCGGACATCGGATTCGATACGCGCCGCGGCCGCGTCGCCGTACCGCTGTTCATGGAGAACCGCGTCGAGCTCTGGGAGATTCGCTAGCGCTTCACTCGCGGGCCTTCCAGTACGCGTCTGCCTCGGCTTCGAGCTTGTCCAGCCGGCTGTAATAGTCCCGGAACTCCTTGAGATGCGCCCACGCGATCTTGCCCGTGAGGGTGAGATCGTCGTCAGTCACGTTCGTCTCCGGATCCCGTGCGCCGTGCTCCAGCTCCACCTCCAGTCCGCGGCGGAACTGCTCCGGATCGACCTTCGTCCAGTCGATGCCGAGCGACGCGCCCACGCGGCGCGCCTCCTCCGCTTCTATGCGTCGTTTGCCGGCCATTAGCTCCCCCTTTCGGATTTTACCATTCCGCTGAACGCCCTCACTCCCTGGGATCGACGACGTTCCGCCAGAGCCAGCCGAGCATCGCGTCGATGTAGCCATCTGCGAATGGCGCCCTGCCCGTCCCCCTGTGCACGTCGCTCATCCGGATTCCGTGCGCTGCGCCGGGAAAGATCATTATCGTCGCCCTGGCGTTCCCGGCCTGGGCTAAACCGGTGCGCCACTTCTGCACGGCCACCGTTGTGGGGTGATCGTTGTCGCGGTCCCCGAACATGAGCAGCAGCGGACAGCTGATCCGCGCGATTGCGGGCAATGGATCCCACGTGGCGACCCAGCTCCAGTTCACGCGGTTCTCCTCGGATGGCAGAATCCGGTCGAGCTGTTCCGCAAGCGGAGACAAGCTCCCCGCGCGCGCTTTCGCTATGCGCGCCACTAGCTCGGACCGCGCTTCTCCGGTCGCCAGATACCTGAAATACATGTCGAGGATCGCCGACGCTTCGGCCTTTTCTTCCGCAGTGAATCCGCCCTGATCGAACGCGCGATTGTACGAGAACCGCTCGGACTCCAGCGGCGTCGCACCGCCTCCGGAAACAAGGATCAGGAAACCGACGTCCCGGGACCGCGAGGCAGCGACCGTTGCGACCCAGCCCGCCTGGCTCACGCCCCACAATCCGATGCGGGCGGTGTCCACTTCCGAGCGGGCTTTCAGAAATCCGATTGCGGCGAGTGCGTCCCCCGCGAGATCGTCGAGTGACGACGTGATCCATGATCCACCGGACGAACCCGAGCCTCGCTTGTCGAAGAACAGACTCGCCACTCCGATCCTTGCGAACTCCTCCGCATAGCCACGCGCACCTGCACGCGTGGATGGCCCGGACCCGTGCAGGAATACAACCGCCGGATGCGGACCCCCCGCAGCGGGGAGCATGAGCGTGCCGTGCAGCTCGACACCGCCGTTCTGGAACACGACGTCACTCTCGGTAAAGCGCGATGTCTGGGCTGCCGCCGAGCTGGCGGCTAGAAACAGCAGCAGCCACGGCATGGTTGCCGCGTGGACTCCGTTCCAGGGCGTCATGTCCCGAAATATGTCGCCCGGGAGCTTACGGGGCGCAGCCGCTCCACGATGGCCGCGACGTGCAGCGCGGTCGTGTCGAGCGCTGGCAGCCCTGCGATGGATGAGGTGTTGAGGAGCAGCGGCAGCTCCGTGCCGCCAAGAATGACTCCGTCCACTCCGTCTTCCGAGCGCAGACGAGACACGAGCGCCACGAACTGCTCACGTGTGTCGGCCCGGAACTCACCCTTGAGGAGCTCGCGCACATATCGCTCGTGGATCCACTCGCGTTCCACCTCGCTCGGCAGTCCGATCGCGATCCCGTAGCGGGAGAAAACGTCCGCGAAGAAAGGTGCGTCCATCGTGAATCGTGTCCCGAGGAGGGCCAGGCGCCGCAGGCCACGCCGCTGCGCCTCCCCCGCGCACACCTCGACAATACTCAGAAGCGGGACCGGAGAGCGGGCCGCGAGCTCGTCGAAGACTATGTGCGGCGTATTCGCGGTCATCGCGACAAAGTCACAACCGGCGTCTGCCAGCCGGCGCAACGACCGCAGGAGATATTGGCTGAGCGCTGACCGGTCGGTATCGACTAGCCGTAGGGCCCGCCACACGTCCAGGCTGTCGATGACGATCGACGGCGCGGTATAAGGGTCTTCCCGGGCCCACGCCTCGATTATGCGACGATAGTAGTCCACCGTGGATTCCGGGCCGAGTCCGCCGACCAGGCCGACTGTCGTCACGTGCGCGCGGCGAAAAGGATTACTGCGAGCTGGCGGAAGGCGGCGGACACACGGGACTTCCCTTGTCGAACACCACGCGCCACTGCCCCGAGGCCTCGCGTCGCCATATGGAATTGAATCTGCCGATGATCTTCCCGGCCGGATCGTAGACGGGCCCGGTGCTGAGGGCGAGCGATCCCGATTCGAGAACCTCTACGCGGTCAGGTTCCCACGAGAAAGGGGCGGCGGGTCCTTCGAAGAACCGCTTCCAGTCGGCCGCTACCGCCTCCTTTCCGCGCACCGGCGCTTCGCCTGCGAAGAAGACTGCCTCATCGGCCAGGTGAGAGGTGAAGGCTGCGTGGTCGCGATCCGCCATCGTCCTTGCGAAAGCCCGCTCCGCTTCCGTGACCTGCTGCCGCAGGCTGCCGAGGTCGGCTCCTTGCGGAACCGACGCGCAACCGGACAGGACAACCGCTGCAGCGATGGGTACGAGCGTGAAGCGCATGGAGATGGTCCCCTTGAAGGCTGTCAGCCCGATTGCACGACCAGCGGCTTGGTCATCAGTACGACGTGCGCCGCTCGGCGAAGCTTGGTTGGATCGGGAAAGGGTGCAGTACCGTCGGGCACGAAACCGAGCTTTGCATAAAATGGCGGAAGCTCGCTCCTGAGATTCACGACATCGATGTCCAGGTAGTGGCAGCCCGCAGCGAGGCAATGATCCTCCACGGCGCGCACGAGGGCCCGTGCAATGCCCTGTCCCTGCCTCTCAGGGTCAACCGCCAGCATTGCAAAATGACCGCGGTCGCCGCGGATCTCGACGTAGACGGCGCCGGCGAGGGCGTGAGCTTCGGGAGCGTCAATGACCAGGAAGCTCCCATGCGGGGCAGCGACGCGCGCCCGCACGTCTTCCTCCGACGTGCGGTCACCGCGTACGAAGAAATCCTCAACTCGATAGGCAGTGTTTACAAGGCGGACGATGGCCGCAACATCATCCGTGGCTGCGCGACGCGGCATCATCGCCAGGCGATCTGCGAGCCGCGCCGGCGACACTACCGGGCGCGCGCCCGAAGCAACGCCCAGAGAGTGCCCGTCCCCGCCATCGCCAGCAGCAACGCTATCGCGAGGAAGCTGCCCCGGAGTGCGCTTCCATGGTGAGTCATCTCATGGAGCGTCGGCAAATGCAGTCCGACGAGAAACCACGACAGCGCGCATCCGATCACCGTGAGCCTGTAGTATCGTGTCGGCATCGTCATCTCCTTCTTAGGGACGGTCAGCTCTGAATGAGGGCGAGAGGATTGAGTCGCTGCCACAGGCCAGGACGACGCCGGACCAGGTACAAGCCCGCGAACAGCACGGCGACGACGTTGGCAACAGCGATGGACCACCACGGTAGCAGCGGCCGCACGGACTCGGTCAGATAGCCAACGCCGAAAATGGTCAGAACGCCGCCAGCCACAATCATGATCAGTACCAGCAGCGCCTGCGGCGGATACCGCTCGGCGTGGGCTATCAGGCTGACGACCAGGAGGCCGATCCCCAGCGATACGAGGAGATGAAAGGCGTTGTATAACAGGATCGCAGTCCAGTCACGCGCGATCGGGAACATGAGGATCGCTGGGTCACGTAGCCCCTGAAACAAGGCCCTGCCCAGCAGATCGACCGTGTACAGAGCGCCGCGCGCTGCCAGCAGATCGAAGACCGTGTAGAACAGCGCTACGGCAGCGTAGGCGATGAGACCGACGATCAGGCCGTCACGAATGGTGCGACTGTGCGCCATGCTCTCCTCCAGCTCCTTTTTGCGGCTCCGCAACATCATGCACCGGCTGGATGCCCGCGCACAATAGTCGCTCCGCAGCTGTCATCCGATCCCATGCCGCCTCACGACATCGGCGACCTCCTCATGGCAGTCGCGATACGCATCCCAGACGGACGCACACCACGCATCGATTGCCTCGGCTCGTTCGGTACCCGGCGCGGCGGACATCACCTGAACCGTCGTAACCGCGCCGCGCTCGAGTGGCTGGGCCAGGGACGGCCACTGCCGCCGGTGCTTTGCTAGTGACATATGAGCTCGCTGCACCTGGCGTCCTGAATACCCCTTCTCGAGGTGGAGATGGAGCCCAACCAGTGCGAAGGTCAGCGCGATCGGTTTGATCCCTTCATCTGCATGCTGCGCTGCCCACGCGTCCACGACGTGCTGGTGGATGAACGCTACGTCGTTGAGCGCAAGCGTGTAACACTGGAGCTCGTCATAAGCGGCCTGCTCCGAAGCGCCCGGGATGGCTCCTTCCCTCAGCGATCGAGGATGGGAAGGTACGCACGCCACGGCCCGACATCCTCCCGGTACCGTTTAGCCATCACGCGCGCCGTCTGCGCGACATGGCCGAGGTCGTGGGCCACCCACGTCGCCAGCAGTTGGCGAAGCGTGACCGGGCCAAGCTCGGGGTGCTCACCTTGGAGCGCGAGCTCCCCATCGGCGAGATCCCAGGACCGCAACGTCGCCACGTTCTCAGACCGCAGACGGTCGAATTCGTCCAGCAGGGCTGCCAGCGACTTGCCCTGACTTTCGCTCCGCTGAGCGAAGCGATCATACGCCTGGAAACGCCGATCGCCTTTCTGAGCGAGGATGATCCGCGCGCGCGGGATCCAGTCAGTCCGCTCACCATGTATGAGATGCCCTACGTTCTCAAAAGGGCTGAAAGTGCCGGGGCCTTCATCCGTCGTGATCCAGGATTCGGGAAGTCCTGAAAGAAGTGCGCGTAGCGTCGCGGGAGTACGCTCGAGTACGGCCGTCCCTTCGCTCAGATCGAAGCCCATCGCGCCCCCCCGAAACCCGGTCGATGAATCCGGAGTATGTCCCGGCAATGACGAAAAGCTACTTTGATTGACGTGACCCTGTCCGGCATTGGCGCCACTGAATCGCCCATCCTCTGGGCTGCCATGAGCCGCACTGCGGTCGGCGGGCGTCAGTGCCGTGAGTACACAGTGACCGACGAAACCGGCGGTACGCTGCTGACGGCGCGCGCGTTCAACTGGAATCGGGAAATTCTGCTCGCCCACCCCGACGGCACGCCCTGCATCTCGATCATTCGGAGCAGAGCGTTCGCGCTGAACGGGCGGGCCGCGGTGCGAGAGTTGCCGTCGACGCGTGACCTCGGACACGTCAGGCGGAGTGGCACGTTCAGCGACGAACTCGGCGTGATCCGTGGGCGTTTCCAGGACGCGCGCCCGCGCCGCGAGCGTACGCGCGAAACCTTGTTTCACGCTGCCGGGGAGGCTCTCCTGAGTGCCGGTGAAGGCTCCGTGCTGTCCGGGCCAGACTCATTCGTGCTCAATGTCGCTGGCCGGCCGGCTGGAGCGCTCACGTACGCTCAGCTGCCTATCCGAGGCGAGCCTGACAAGGCCCCGCCGTCGCGATTGTCGAAGCTGGCTCGGCGCCTTCCGGGGCATTCGCGGTGGCGCTCGATCAACACCCCGCGCGGCTGGAGGTTCGAGCGCGTTGCAACCATCGAAGGCGACCCACGGCTGCAGGTTGCGGCCGCGATCTTCGCGATCGAGTTGTCGCGCTGGTAGACCGTCAACGCGCGTCGGTAATGCCCGTCGCGTCGGCGGGGGTGTTACTCAGCCACCGTCCACCCGTCGCCAAGGATCTGCCGGACGTGATGCTCGAGATGGTCCACGTAGTCCGCCATGAAGTAGTCGAGGGTCGCCTGCTCGGGAGAATCAGGGGGACGCATTGCGATCTCATCGAGGTTGTGATTGGCGTGGACGCGAGACCGAACGTCGTCAGGTATCAGCGACATGACCGTCGCGATATGCCGATTGAACGCAACCCAGAGATCGAGTAGCTCGCGCCAGCTTGCGTCCTGATAGCGCTGTACCTCGACCCATCGCTCCTGGTCGTAGCCCGGAAAGACGAGCTCATCCTGCCACATCGCCCGCACGAAGCGCTGGTGATTGTTGCTCGCCGAATCGACGAGGTGCCCGATCACCTGACGCGGAGACCATTTCCCGGGCGCCGGACGGCGCGCTGACTCTGCCTCGCTTATCGTCCGGAGTGGTGGCTCAGCCGACGCCAGCGCCGCGCGAAGGCGGCGCGCACATTGTGCCTTGGAACCCGACTGGTCCATGTTCGACGATGAGTCCGCGTTGAGAAGCGTATCGGCCAGAGACGTAGTGAAATTGTAGCGGGAACTGAGAACAGCAATGGCCTGTGTGCACACCTGTTCGCGCAACCCTTGACTGCGATAACCGTGTCCCTAGCTTCTCAGTCCGGTCCCAATCTCCCCTCATCCGGTAGCACAAGCTGGCTCTCCCCCTTGAACGACTGCGCGCAGCGCTTGCCGGCTCCTACCTCATCGATCGCGAGCTCGGCCGTGGTGGGATGGCGACTGTATACCTCGCCCAGGATTCCAAGCACGATCGCGTCGTTGCGCTCAAGGTGCTGCATCCCGACCTCGCCGCCTCTCTCGGACCGGAGCGTTTTCTCCGCGAGATAAAGCTCGCGGCGCGGCTCAATCACCCGCACATCCTGCCGCTGTTCGACAGTGGCGAGGCCGACGCGTTCCTGTACTATGTGATGCCGTACGTGGAGGGCGAGTCGCTGCGGGAGCGGCTCGATCGCGAGAAGCAGCTTCCGGTGAACGAGGCAGTCCACCATGCAAAGTCGATCGCATCCGCTCTCGATTATGCGCATCGGCAGAGAATCGTCCACCGGGACATAAAACCGGAGAACGTGATGCTGTACGAGGGCGAAGCCATGGTGATGGACTTCGGTATCGCGAAGGCTGTATCCTCGGCCAGCTCCGATACGCTCACTCAGACGGGGATGATGGTTGGCACCCCCGCGTACGTCAGCCCGGAGCAGGCGTCGGGCGAGCTCAACCTGGATGGTCAGAGCGACCAGTACAGTCTCGCTTGCGTCCTCTACGAGATGCTCGCCGGCGAGCGGCCCTTTTCCGGCGCCACCGCCCAGGCGGTTCTGACAAAGCGATTCACGGAAACACCGAAACCACTGCGCGGTGTGCGTGGCAGTATTCCTGAGCACGTGGAGCACGCAGTGACGAGGGCCATGACGACCGAACCATCGGGTCGATTCGCGACGACGGCGCTTTTCGCCCAGGCGCTGGGCAGCGAGACCCTCGTCACGCCCAGCGATACCGCTCCACTTCCATCGCCAGGTGTCTCCGCTGCAAAGTCGGTTGCGGTGCTGCCGTTCGCCAACATGAGCGCCGATCCCGAGAACGAGTATTTCACCGAAGGGATGGCGGAGGAGCTGATCAACGCCTTCTCGAAGATCCAGTCGCTTCGCGTGGCGTCGCGCACGTCATCATTCGCCTTCAAGGGAAAGAACGAGGATATCGGTGA
>DASUUI010000149.1:0-3403 GCA_036374155.1 Gemmatimonadaceae bacterium
CTGCGTCGTGATCTGCGAGATGGGAATGTCGAAGATGTCGATGTCCTGCTCGCGGATCAGGTGCAGCAGCAGGTCGATCGGCCCCGTGAACCGATCCAGCTCGACGACGAAGCCGCCCTCGCCGTAGGCGGCTTCCGGCGCACCTACGTCCACCACGCGATTCCCGTCCGGGCCAGCGGCTCGCGCCCGCATCCCGGCGCGCTCGACCCGGACCACGCGCTCCGGGCAGGCGGGGGCTCGTGCGCCACGCATGCGTGGGGCAGTAGCGGCAGCAGCAGAAGTCCTTTCATGGTGCGCGAAAAGCTACCCGTACGCCCGGACCGGCGCTACCCCGCTCGTCCGCCGACAGGCGGTCCCGCCGTGCCGTCAGACCTTGACGCAGCTTCGCACCGACAATAAGTTGCGTGGCTGCATTCGTATCAGGAAAACAGTCCAGGAGAACCGGGTTTGGCGAACAGTCCCAGTGCCGAAAAGCGGATCCGTCAGGAGCGCAGGCGCAACCTGCACAACCGTGCGCAGCGCTCACGCCTGAAGACGGCGATCCGGAAGGTCCAGACCGCGACCGATGCGACGGAAGCGTCCGAGGCTCTCAAGGAGACCTCCGCCCTGCTCGATCGACTCGCCTCGCGTCGCCTGATCCATCCGAACAAGGCGGCCCGCAAGAAGTCGCAGCTCGCCCGGCTGGTGAACACCCGCCAGGGCTGACGCGCGCGCCGGACGCCATACACCTGCGGGCCACGCATTCGCGTGGCCCGTTCTGTTTGCCGGACCTGCGTGACGTACGTCCCCTTCGGTCTCGCCCGCTCCCCGCGGCCGCCGCTCACCCGCTCCCGCTCACCCGGCACAGCTGCTCTGCCCCACTCCGCTCGCCGTGATTCGCGCGCGTGACGCGCATTCCGGGCCGCCCGTCAGGCAAACCCCTACCGCCATTTCTTACCTCGCCATGCGAAATGGGGATTCTTCCGACAGCCTGCCGGACTGTCGTGTGGCATCGTGGTCGACAAGGCGGAACGCGCGAGTGCGGCCGCCGGGTGACCCCGCGATCAGGAAGGTCGGATGAAACGGTTGGTGAAGCTCGGGCTGTTGCTGACGGCGAGCGCGCTGCTGAGCGCGTGCGGCGGTGGTGCGCAGACGGACGAGGCGGATTCGGACGCCGCCGTCGGCGCCGCGGAGGGCGACGGCCTGAGTGCCTTCGAGCGCGAGCACGGGATCGGGCCGATCACACAGCCGGTGGAGCTGGGCGATCCTGACCCCGCCCTGGCGAGCGCGGGCGAGCAGATCTTCAACATGAAGTGCACGGCGTGTCATCGCGTGGAGGAGCGCTACATCGGTCCCCCGCTGGCGAACGTGCTCGTGCGGCGAAGCCCGGCGTACACGATGAACATGATGATGAACCCGACCGAGATGACGCAGCGTCACCCGGTCGCCAAGGCTCTGCTCGCCGAGTACCTGGCGCCGATGCCCTTCCAGGATCTGACGGAGCAGGACGCGCGTGCGCTGGTGGAGTACCTGCGCACGTTCGCTGACAGCAGCAGTGCCCCGCAGGAACCCGCATCATGAAACCCGTATCCAACCCTGGAGCGAATCCGATGAGCTACCGCAGCAAGGTGCTGCTGGGCGCGAGTGCGGTCGCGATCGTTACTGCGGGCCTTTGGGCCTGTCAGAGTGGCGGTCGCGGTGCGCAGACGATGTCCGCGGCGGACGCAGCGTCGGCCGTGTACGTGGCGCCCGGCGAGTATGACGAGTTCTATGCATTCATGTCGGGCGGCTTCAGTGGCAACCTGACGGTTATGGGTCTGCCGTCGGGGCGACTGCTGAAGACGGTGCCGGTGTTCTCGCAGTTCCCGGAGAACGGCTGGGGCTACAACGAGGAAACGAAGGCGATGCTGGAGACGTCGTACGGCTTCGCCGCGTGGGACGACTCGCACCATCCAGAGCTGTCGATGACGGACGGCGTGCCGGACGGTCGCTGGATCTTCATCAATGCCAACAACACGCCGCGGGTCGCGCGCATCGATCTGACGGAGTTCGAGACGAAGGAGATCCTCGAGATCCCGAACAGTGCGGGCAACCACGGCTCGCCCTTCATCACCCCGAACAGCGAGTACCTGGTCGCGACGACGCGTTTCGCGGTGCCGGTCCCCAACCGCGACATGTCGATTGCCGAGTATGCCGGCAACTTCAAGGGCATGCTGTCGTTCGTGCGTGCGAACGAGCCGGGCAACATGGACGTGGCGTTCCAGATCCTGGTGCCGGGCTACAACTACGACCTGGCGCATGCGGGCAAGGGCCCGAGCCACGGCTGGATGTTCTTCACCTCGTACAACGCGGAAGAGGCCCACACGCTGCTCGAGGTGAATGCCTCGAAGCGTGACAAGGACTTCATCGCGGCGGTCAACTGGCGGCGGGCCGAGGAGTGCGTCGCGGCCGGGCAGGCCCGGACCATGCCTGCGCGCTACGTGCACAACACGGTCGGCGAGGATCATGTCGCGCGCTCGGAGCTGAAGGAGAGCGTGACCGTGCTCGAGCCGTCGTCGTGCGAGCGGCTCGTATACTTCCTGCCCACCCCGAAGTCGCCGCACGGCGTGGACGTGGATCCGACCGGCCAGTTCATCGTGGCGGGCGGCAAGCTCGCAACGGTGATCCCGGTGCACTCGTTCGAGAAGATGATTGCCGCGATCGAGGCGGAGGCGTTCGAGGAAGTGATCGATGGCATCCCGGTGCTGCAGTACGACGCGATCATCGCAGGCGAGGTGGCGGATCCGGGTCTCGGTCCGCTGCACACCGAGTTCGACGGCAACGGCTACGCGTACACGACGGCCTTCATCAGCTCGGAGATCGTGAAGTGGCGGATCTCGGACTTCACGGTGGTGGATCGCATCCCGGTCTACTACTCGGTCGGCCACCTGATGATTCCGGGTGGTGACAGCCGGCAGCCGTGGGGCAAGTACATGGTGGCGCTCAACAAGATGACGAAGGATCGCTACCTGCCGACGGGCCCGGAGCTCGCGCACTCTGCGCAGCTGATCGACATCAGCGGCGACAAGATGAAGCTGTTGCTCGACTTCCCGACCATGGGCGAGCCGCACTACGCGCAGGCGCTGCCCGCGGACATGCTGATGGAGAAGCAGCTCAAGCTCTATCGGCTGGGCGAGAACACGAACCCGTACGCCGCGAAGAGCGAGGCGGACACGCGCGTCACGCGTAATGGCCGCCGCGTCGATGTCTACATGACGGCCATCCGCAGCCACTTCGCCCCCGACAACATCGAGGGCATCCGTGTGGGTGACACGGTGTACTTCCACGTGACGAACCTCGAGCAGGACTGGGACGTGCCGCACGGCTTCGCGGTGATGGGCGCGACCAACGCCGAACTGCTGGTGATGCCGGGCGAGACGCGCAC
>DASUUI010000150.1:0-35512 GCA_036374155.1 Gemmatimonadaceae bacterium
ATATAGCGTCCTTCTCCGTGAGAGGCGATCAGCAGGCCACCCGTTTTCGGTTCCTCACCGGGATCGTGACTGGAAAGGAGCGCGTCGTATTGCGGTCCCCACTTCTGGGCGAAATAGAGGCCGCGCTCCTGCACCCATCCCTCGAAATCCGCCTGCGTAATCGCGTTCGGATACGTGAGCTCAGGCGCGCCGGGCTCGATGAAAGTCACTGCCGCGCGCTCATCCGTCACCCGTGTGGGCGGCCGGGAGATGGTGATGGGGAACGGGAGAATCCCCGGGTTCGCCATCGGATACTGCCCGAACTGCACGACCAGACGACCGCCGGCCGCGGCATACTCGAACAGCCGCTGGTTCTGCCGTATGAGATCAGGATTGGCTTCATACGCGCGAGGCCCCACGACCACCGTCGTGAAACGGGACAGATCCACGCGCGGCAGATCGGCGACGGCGATCTGCGTCACCGGAACGCCGAGCTCACGCAGCACGTGCGGTCCCTGGTCCGCCATCCCGGTCACGTAGCCGACCGTCAGCCCTGCGGGAACCTCCGCGGCAACCGCCGTGATGCGCACCTCCGACGGACGATACAGCCGCTGCGGATCTATGTGCTCGTAATTCACGACCTGAACCGCGGTGGCGAACCGCTCGCTTCCCACCGTTGCTTCGATGGCTGCGCGGTGACTGCCCGGCTCGAGCGTGCCGCGCAACCTGAACGTCACCGTCTGCTGCAGCGCTCCGGCGTTGAGCGTGACTTCCCGCTCGGCAGGCTCAGCCACAAGTCCGGCGGGTGGCAGAACGCGAACTGTCGCACGTGTGTCTCCCGGGAAGCTGGATCGCACGACGACATTCACGTCGCGCTCGAAGGGGATCCCTGCCCGCGCATACCATAGATCACGCTCCGGCGTGACGGTGAGCCCCGGCGCGACCGCCAGCGGGGTGAGGAGGTCGCCGTACACGCCCTCACTCTGGCGGTGTACCAGTGGCGCGGACAGCCGCGCAGGCACAGCCAGACCTTCGATCGAGACCAGAGCCTGCGCCCAGTGATCGCGCTGGCGCTCCGCTTCGGGCACCGTGGAGACGGGAGCTGCATACAGATCGGCCCGCCTCCCTGCCTGCAGCCACCACGGCGCTGTCACGCGCTCCGGCCGCAGCACCGAGCGCCAGGTCGCGGCACTGCCGGGCTCGATCCAGTCCTCCGGAAATCCGGCCGCAGCCGAGTCGAGCTGGACGCGCACGCCGCCCCGGTTGTACAGCGTATAGGTAACCGTGACGGTGTCGCCGACGGCGACGTACGGGCGCGCGGGCAACGCTTCCAGCACGATTCCCGCCGCAAGGACAGCCGCGCGATCGTAGCGCCGCCGCTCAGCCGCGTCACGCGGCGTGTAACCGACTATCAACGGGATCGCGCTCTCCGCACGCTGCAGCTCGACGGACAGCAGCGCAGAGCCGTCCGTCCCGCGCGCGATCCAGCGCGCGGCGTCGGCAGCGCCGGGAACGCCGTCCAGCAGCGACCTTTCCTCTTCGGCGGGCTGCTCCGCGTTCACCAGCGTCACCTCGCGCTTGAGCGAGTCCCACACGACGCCAAGCCGCGCGTTGCGCCTGTAGGCCTGCGACTTGTGGTTGGATCGGCTGTCGCTGGCGATCTCCATGAACGAGCGGCCGCTCAACGGGTCGTACTCGCCCACGTTCACCCCGAGCGTTGCGCCGCCCGAGAAAGTGGCCAGACGGTAAACCTTGAGCGGCTGCCAGGGCGCGCCGAACTCCGATACGGGAAACCGCACCGAATCGGCGCTGAAATCGAAGGCGTCGCGCGTGAGTATCCCCGAGACCTGATGCTGGCCGTGCGCGTCGCGCGGCGTTCCCGAGAACGTGGAAACGAGCACGTGCGGGCGGTAGGCACGAACGATCTTCACGACGTCCGCGAGCAGCGAATCGCGCGGCCAGTGGGTGAACGCCTCGTCGGCGGTCTTGGAGTAGCCGAAATCGTAGCCGCGCGTGAAGAACTGATCAGCGCCGTCGATCCGGCGGGCGGTGAGCAGCTCCTGCGTGCGCAGCACGCCGAGCGCGTCGCCCAGCTCCTCGCCGATCACGTTCTGCCCGCCTTCCCCGCGGCTCAGCGAGAGGTACGCTACCTCGGCGTATCCGCCGCGTTGCAGCCAGGTGATGAGGCGGGTGTCCTCGTCGTCGGGGTGAGCGGCTATGTACAGAACGCGCGGCACCTCGGGCCGGAGGAACGCGAGCGCGTTGGCCAGCGCTGCCGCGCCGCGGTCCTGCGCGTGAGCGGGCATCGCGGGCGCCGACAGCGCGATCCCCGCGATGACCAGGAGCGGCAGCGCTGCCGCACGAACCGCCCGCATCGCGGGCGCTCTCAGGTGCGCGCCGCTACGCCGCGCCGGCGACCGCCAGCCGGCTGCGGAATGGTGAGCACCGCCTGCACGATGCGCTCCTGCTCAGCATCGTGGGCCGCCGCATATCCCTCCGCCGGACTCGCCCGCTCCGGACGGCCGATGTAGCGCGTTATCAGCGCATCGCCCGTAGCGACACGCAGATGCGGAGCGACGAATGTCCACGCACCCATGTTCTTCGGCTCCTCCTGCGCCCACACCACTTCGACGACGTTGGGATACGAGTCCACGATGCGCGTGACTTCCTCGTGCGGCCAGGGATACAGCTCCTCCACCCGCGCGATCGCCAGTTCGACGCCGGGGTCGGCTGCCATCAGGTCGTAATACAGCTTTCCGGTGCAGAACACCAGACGCGTGACGCTCTCCCGATCGAGCCCGCGCGGATCGTCAATCGTCCGGTGGAACGTCCCGTTCGAGAAATCCGCCAGTCGCGACGCAGCGGCGGGCAGCCGCAGCAAGCTCTTGGGCTGCATCAGCACGAGGGGCCTGTGCTCCCTGCGCAGCGCCTGGCAGCGCAGCACGTGGAAATACTGTGCAGGCGTGGACGGGTACGCGACCACCATGTTGCCTTCGGCGCACAGCTGGAGGAACCGCTCGAGCCGCGCGCTGGAGTGCTCGGGGCCCTGCCCCTCGTAGCCATGCGGCAGCAGCAGCACGACGCCGGAGTTCTGGTCCCACTTCGCGCGATCGGCGGCCAGGAACTGATCGATGATCGGCTGCGCGACGTTCACGAAGTCACCGAACTGTGCCTCCCACAATACCAGCGCGTCGCGGGCCGCGGTGCTGAAGCCGTACTCAAAGCCCAGCACTGCCGCTTCCGACAGCGGGCTGTTGTACAGCTCGAACCAGCCGCTGGCCTGCGGCAGGTGCTGCAGCGGCGTGAAGGTGCGGCTCGACTCCACGTCGTGCAGCACGGCCTGGCGATGGGAGAACGTGCCGCGCTCTGCGTCCTGACCGGACATGCGGACCGACACGCCTTCCACGAGCAGTGACGCGAACGCGAGCACCTCAGCATGCCCCCAGTCGATCCCGCCCTCCTCCCCCATCGCGTCCCGCCGGCGCACGAGGTTGCGCGACAGCCGCGGGTTGACCTTGAAATCGGCCGGCCACGCAAGGAGCTGCTCGTTGAGCGCGATGAGCTGCTCGGCGCGCACCGCGGTCTGCAGATCCTCGGGTGGCGGCGCGGTGGACCCGTGCTCGACGTCGGACTCCCCGGTGCCCAGTCCTTCGTGCGCCTGTTCCAGCCGCTGCATCGCCTCCTGCTCGATCGCCTGCGCCTGCTCCGCGCTGATCACGCCGGATTCGGTGAGCCGCTGAGCCCAGACGACGGGCGCCCGCGGATGCGACCGCACGATCTCGTACATCGCGGGCTGAGTGAACGCAGGCTCGTCCGTCTCGTTATGGCCGTAACGCCTGTAGCCGACGAGGTCAATGAGAATGTCGTCGCCGAACAACGCGCGATACTCGAGGGCGAATCGCACGGCCTGCACACAGGCAGCAGGGTCGTCCGCATTGACGTGGATCACCGGGACCTCGAAGCCCTTCGCCAGGTCGCTCGCGTGATACGTGGACCGTCCGTCGCGCGGGTCGGTGGTGAACCCCACCTGGTTGTTGACGATGATGTGCACGGTTCCACCCACGCGGTAGCCGCGCAGCCGCGCCATGTTCAGCGTCTCAGCGACGATTCCTTCACCCGGGAACGCAGCGTCGCCGTGGATGCAGACCGGCACCACGGCGCTCTCATCCCTCTCGCCGGGGCTGGCTGCAACCCGCTGGTTGGCGCGTGCCACGCCCATGAGCACCGGGTTGACGAACTCCAGGTGGCTCGGGTTCGGCACCAGCGTGACTTCCACTTCGCGCCCGGCGATCGTCCGCGCCGCGCGCGCGCCGAGGTGGTACTTCACGTCGCCGGTGCCGCTCGGCGGATTCGTGCCCGGACGCATCCCCTCGAACTCACTGAAGATCTTCGCGTACGGCTTCTCGAGGATGTGCGCCAGCACGTTGATGCGTCCCCTGTGCGCCATCGCGATCGCGACCTGCCGGGCACCCTGCTCCGCGGACCTGAGAATGATCTCGTCCAGCATGGGCACGAGCGCGTCGGTCCCTTCGATCGAGAACCGCTTGTAACCCTGATAGGCGCGATGAAGGAACCGCTCCAGCCCGTCTACCTCGGCCAGCCGCCTGAGGAGGCCGGTTTCCTCTTCGGGAGTGAGCCGCGCGTGCAGTCGGCCGCTCTCGATCTGCGTGCGCAGCCAGTTGCGCTCGGGGGCGACAGCCACGTGCTCGAACTCGATCCCGATCGTTGACGCATACAGCCGTCGCAGCCGCGCGACGGCATCCGCCGCTGTGGGGTCTGGCTGGCCGAGCGCCGATCCCGGCACCCGCTGAAGCTCTTCCTCGGTGATCCCGTGAAACTCGGGGGTCAGCTCCGGTGCGCCCGGCGCGGGCGAGCCGAGCGGATCAGCGCTGACGGCGAGATGACCGAACGTGCGGATGGCGTCTATCAGCCCGGCCGCGCCCGCGACGACCCTGAGCAGATTGTCGTCGGCGGCCGCGGACGGACCGCCGCCAAGGGACTCGGCCAGACGGAAGAACTGCCGCCAGCTCTCTTCGACGAGCGACGGATCGCGCCTGAACAGTTCCCACTGCTCGGCGACGTAGGCGTCGTTGAAGACGCTGGAGATCGGGGTTGCGGCCATGCCTTGAATTTAACGCCCCGGCTGGCCGTCCTCCGCTGATCCGGGGGCCATGATCGCCGATGGGAGTGTGAGGCAGAAACGGCTGCCCACACCGGGGGTGGAGTCCACCTCCAGGGTCCCCTCGAGCAGCTCGGCCAGCCGCCGCGAGATCGCGAGGCCGAGCCCCGTCCCGTGCTGGTGACGGTGCTCCTCCCCGGCCACCTGCACGAACTCGTCGAAGATGCGGGCCAGATCGCCTGCCGCTATCCCGCCGCCGTGGTCCACGACTGAGACCTGGACACCGCCGTCCGATGTGGGGCGATACTCGACGTGCACCGGCTTGCGGTCCCCGAACTTGATCGCGTTGGACAGCAGGTTCAGCAGGATCTGCCGGACGCGCCTGGGATCGGTCTCGATGCTCCGGCCTTCGCCAAGCACCTCCAGGACCAGCTCCGTGGCGTTCTCCGCAGCGAGCGGCCGCACAGTGACGAACAGATCTTCGATCAACGCAGGGAACCCGACGGACTGCACTGCCATCTCGATCTTTCCCGCCTCGATCTTGGAGAGGTCGAGCACGTCGTTCACCAGCTCCAGCAGGTGCTTGGCGGCGCGGTGCGTCCGTTCCAGCCCCTCGCGCTGCTGCGGGGTCAGCGGACCGTAGATGTTGTCGAGCAGCAGCGTACTGTAGCCCAGCACCGCGTTGATCGGTGTCCGCAGCTCGTGACTCATCGAGGCGTAGAAGCGGTTGCGCGCCGCGATTGCCCGCTCCATCTCGGCGGTCCGCCTGCTGAGCGTCGTGTTCAGCGCGGACAACTCGGCTGCCGTGCGCGCCTCGGTCTCCAGGATCCTGGCGCGATGCTGGAGCTCCAGTTCGCGCCGCTGCGCTTCCCGGATCGTCTCTTCCTGCCGCTTGATCTGCTCCTGCTGTCGCCACAGGTCCACGAACACGGAGACCTTGGAGCGCAGGATCTCCGGATCGAACGGCTTGAACAGGTAATCCACCGCGCCGACCTCATAGGCGCGGAAGACGTGCGAGTCGTCCTGGTTGATCGCGGTGAGGAAGATGATCGGAACGCTGCGCGTGCGCGGGCGCGACTTCACGTAGCGCGCCGTCTCCAGCCCGTTCATCCCCGGCATCTGCACGTCGAGAAGGATGACGGCGAAGTCGCGCAGCAGCAGCTCGCGCAGCGCTTCCTCTCCGGAGCTGGCGCGCACAAGCGTCTGTCCGAGCGGCTCCAGGATCGCTTCGAGCGCCAGCAGGTTCTCCTCGCGATCGTCAACCAGCAGGATGTTGACCCGGCTCGAGTCCTCCGCTTGCGGCGAGGCCGGCGGTTCAGGCTCGGCGCTCACGGGCTGCATCTGCGCCGCGCTCATGCCGTCTTCGCCCCGGCGTCGGCGACGAGCGCACGCAGGTGCGGGGCGATCCTGGCCAGCGGGAGCACCTTCGCTTCCGGGACCGCCAGTCGGGCGGCGCGCGGCATCACCGGCATCTCGGCGGATTCCGGATCCTGCACTATCGCCGTGCCCCCGTTGTCCACGATGGCGCGCAGGCCGCGCGCGCCGTCGGCGTTCGCGCCCGTCAGGACGACGCCGATCGTCCGGGTGCCGAACGTTGCGGCCGCGGAGGAGAACGTGACGTCAATGGAAGGGCGGCTGTATCGCACCGGAGCATCCATCTCGAGCGTGAGATATCCGTCGTCCACCAGAAGATGGTAGTCCGCGGGCGCGACGTAAACGTGGCCCGGCAGCAGCGGCTCCTTGTCATCCGGCTCACTGACGCGCAGCCGCGTGCGATCCTGCAGCAGGTCCGCGAGGAGGGCCTGTGAATCGCGACCGCGATGCTGAATCACGACGACCGGCACCGGGAAGCCAGCCGGCAGCCCGTGAACGAGAGTCGTGAGCGCTTCCAGGCCTCCCCACGATGCCCCGACCACGACGACGGCATAGCCGGTGTCAGGCGACCTTTCGGTAGATCTTTTCGCGGGCATCGAGCTGCTCGAAATGCTGCTCATGGGGTGAGAACCGGAGCGACTCCTTGTTGCCAAGGCACAGGATCCCGAAGGTCACGAGACTCTCGTGCAGCAGGCCGTGCACGCGCGCCTGCAGATCCTTGTCGAAGTAGATGAG
This sequence comes from Gemmatimonadaceae bacterium, assembly GCA_036374155.1. Taxonomy (GTDB): domain Bacteria; phylum Gemmatimonadota; class Gemmatimonadetes; order Gemmatimonadales; family Gemmatimonadaceae; genus DASUUI01. The sequence continues at coordinate 7,208 of DASUUI010000150.1, forward strand.
AACGTTCCTGCACAGGATCACGTGGCACTCGGCGAACGAGCTGTCCGTGACCAGGTTGTGCTGAGCGAAGACGACATTGTCCAGCAGGGACTGGGAGAACACGGCGCCGTCGTAGCCGGCCGTGTAGTACTCCGAGAACGACTTCCGTCCTCCCGCCTTGATGTAGTTGTCGGTGTACTCCTGCATCCTGTCCAGCGGGAAGATCCGCTCCTTCGCCCGCTGCAGCATCACGTCGTTGATGTCGGTGGCGTAGATGCGCGTCCTGTCGTACAGCCCTTCTTCCGACAGGAGGATCGCCATCGAGTACACCTCCTCGCCGGAGGAACAGCCGGCGTGCCAGACGCGGAGGAAGGGATACGTCCGCAGCAGCGGAACGACGCGCTCGCGGAACGCCACGTAGAAGGTCGGGTCGCGGAACATCGCGGTGACGTTGATGGAGAGGTCCAGCAGCAGCCGCTCCATCGCCGCGGGGTCGTGCAGCACGAGGTCCTGCAGCGCGCTGATTGTCTGCAGCCCCTCCGCCTCCAGCCGCTTCCACAGCCGGCGGCGCATGGACGAATAGGCGTACGACCGGAAGTCGAAGCCGTAATGCCGGAACACGCCCTCCAGCAGCAGCTCGATCTCAACTCGCTCGAGATTGCCGCCGCGGGTGGGCGTGCCCGCAACCTCCTCTCCCGTCAGCGGTACAGCCATACGCGCAGCAGGGACAGCAGCTGTTCCGGCTCCACCGGCTTGGTGATGTAGTCCGACGCGCCGGCCGTGATGCACTTCTCGCGGTCGCCCTTCATCGCCTTGGCGGTAAGCGCGATGATGGGCAGCGACCGGAAGCGGGGATCCTGCCTGATCTGCGTCATCGTCTCATACCCGTCCATCTCCGGCATCATCACGTCCATCAGGATGGCGTCAATGTCCGGGTCTTCCTGCAGGCGCGCGAGCGCTTCGCGTCCATTCTCCGCGAACCGCACGTGCATGCCATGCGACTCGAGGAGGCTGGTCAGCGAGTAGATGTTCCGCACGTCGTCATCCACCACGAGGACCTGTTTCCCGGTGACGACGGCGTCCGAGGTGTGCAGCTGCCTGAGCATCTGCCGTTTCTGCTCGGGCAGCTTCGACTCGACGCGATGCAGGAACAGCGCAGTCTCGTCCAGCAGCCGCTCCGGCGATTTGACGTCCTTCACTATGATCGTTTCGGCGTACCTGCGCAGACGTGTGTCTTCTTCCCTGGACAGCTCCTTGCCGGTGTAGATGATGATCGGGAGGTCTTTCCTCTCCGGGTCCGACTTCACCCGCTCGAGCAGCTCGAAGCCGCTCATGTCGCGCAGCCCGAGATCAAGCACCATGCAGTCGAAGTTCCGCTCCTTGAGCGCCTTGAGTGCGTCTTCCGCGTTCTGCACCGCCGTGATGTTGACGTCGTCGGCATCGATCAGCTCGACGATCGCGTCGCGCTGCGCCGGGTCGTCTTCCACGACGAGCAGGTGGCGGTCTTCGCTCTTCTCCAGGAAATCGGAGATTTTCCCGAACGCCTGCTCCAACCCTTCCCTGCTGACGGGCTTCTCCAGGTAGGCGAGCGCGCCGGCGCGAAGGCCCTGCTGCCTGTTCTCGTCCAGGCCACTGATGATGTGAACCGGAATGTGGCGGGTCTCCGGGTGGTGCTTGAGCCGCTCGAGCACCGCCCATCCATCCACCCCGGGCATGTCTATGTCGAGCGTGATCGCATCGGGGTGGTAGTCGTGCGCGACCTCGAGACCGGTCTCGCCGTCCAGCTCCACGATCCCCTTGAACCCCTTGTCGCGGGCCATGTCCAGCAGGACGCGCGCGAACCGCTCGTCGTTCTCCACGATCAGCACTACCCGGTCGCCGGGCTGTATCCCGGCGCGGTCATCCGGCACCGGTCCCGCCTGAAGCGACCCACGCTTCGCCGCAGGCTCACGCTCAGGTGCCCGATCGCCCCGACTCTGATACTGCAGCGGATCCTCGGTCCTGCGGAGCGGCTTGCGCCGCCGTTCGGGCGCTGCCGGAAGCCCCGCGGAACCTTCCTCGTCGTCCTGCGGTGTGTAGGTGACGGGGAGGAAGAGAGTGAACGTGCTGCCTCTTCCCAGCTCGCTCTCCACCGTGATCTCGCCACCCAGCAGTCGCGCGATCTCCCGGCTGATGGAGAGCCCGAGGCCGGTTCCGCCGTACTGGCGATTGGTGGTGCCGTCCGCCTGCTGGAACGCCTCGAAGATCAGCCGGGTCTTGTCGGGCGGGATCCCGATGCCGGTGTCGGTCACGGCGAAAGCGACGATCGAGTCCGCCTGCAGCAGCGCCGGATGCGAGTACCGCCTGCCGGGCTCCGCGCGGTACGCGGAGACGGTGACGCCGCCTTCCGAGGTGAACTTGAGCGCGTTGCCGACGAGGTTCTTCAGCACCTGCTCCAGACGCTGCGCGTCGGTGACGATCGTCGCCGGCGCGTTCGGCCGGATGTGAAAGTCGAGGCCGAGTCCCTTCTGTTCGGCGAGCGGCTTGAAGCTCCGCTCGACGAAGCCGCGCAGGTCGTCTATCGCGACCTCGCCCGGGGTGATCTCCATCTTGCCTGCTTCCACCTTCGACAGGTCGAGCACGTCGTTGATGAGCGTGAGCAGATCGGTGCCTGAAGCGAGGATCGTCTGCGCGAACTCCACCTGCTTCTCCGTGAGGTTGCCGTCCTTGTTGTCGGCCAGCATGCGCGCGAGGATGAGCAGGCTGTTGAGCGGCGTACGCAACTCATGCGACATGTTGGCCAGAAACTCGGACTTGTACCGCGAGCTTATCGCGAGCTGGGATGCCTTCTCTTCCAGCGCGACACGGGCCGACTCCACCTCCTCGTTCTTCTGCTCGACCTTGCGGTTCTGCTCCGCGAGCAGCGACGCCTTCTCCTCCAGCTCCTCGTTCACCTGCTGCAGCTCTTCCTGCTGGTCCTTGAGCAGCTCCTCGGACTGGCGCAGCGTCTTTGCCTGCGCTTCCAGCTCGGCGTTCGACCGCTTCAGCTCCTCCTGCTGCCGCTTGAGCTCTTCCGACTGCGTCTGCAGCTCCGACGTGAGCGACTGCGACTGCTCCAGCAGCTGCGCGGTGCGCATGTTGGCGCTGATCATGTTCAGCACTACGCCGATCGTGTCGGCGAGCTGATCGAGGAATGTCTGGTGGATCTGGCTGAACGGCAGGAACGAAGCGAGCTCCACCACCGCCTTGACCTGTCCCTCGAACAGCACGGGCAGCACGATGATGTTGCGCGGCGGCGCCTCGCCGAGCCCGGACGAGATCCTGATGTAGTCGTCCGGTACGCTGGTGAGCAGTATCGGCTTCTTCTCCAGCGCGGCCTGACCGACCAGCCCCTCGCCTTCGCGGAAGCTGTTCGCGATGTGCTTGCGCTCCTTGTAGGCGTAGCTCGCGATGAGCCGGAGCACCTCCTGCTCATCGTCGGCCAGGTAGAACGCTCCGTGATGAGCCGACACCAGCGGAGTCAGCTCCGACATGATCATGCCGGACACGGTCTTCAGGTCCTTCTGTCCCTGCATCATTCGCGAGAAGCGCGCGAGGTTAGTCTTGAGCCAGTCCTGCTCGGCGTTGCGCTCCGTCGTCTCCTTCAGGTTGGCGATCATCTGGTTGAGGTTGTTCTTCAGCTCGTCCAGCTCGCCCTGCGCCTCGACCGCGATCTGCCTGCTGAGGTCGCCACGCGTCACTGCCGTTGCGACGTCCGCGATCGCGCGCACCTGGATCGTGAGGCTGTTCGCCATCGCGTTCACGTTGTCGGTGAGCGCGCGCCAGGTGCCGGCCGCGCCGGGCACCTCGGCCTGGCCGCCCAGAATTCCTTCGGTGCCCACTTCCTTCGCCACGCGGGTGACTTCGTCGGCGAAGACGCGGAGCGAGTCCACCATCGCGTTCACAGTGTTCTTCAGCTCGAGGATCTCGCCGCGGACCTCCACGGTGATCTTCTGCGACAGGTCGCCGCGCGCGACCGCCGTCGTCACGTCGGCGATGTTCCGCACCTGGCTGGTGAGGTTCGAAGCCATCGCGTTGACGTTGTCGGTCAGATCCTTCCACGTGCCACCGACGCCCGGCACGCTCGCCTGGCCGCCCAGCCGTCCCTCGCTGCCCACCTCGCGCGCGACGCGCGTCACTTCCGATGCGAACGAGTTGAGCTGATCCACCATCGTGTTGATCGTGTCCTTCAGCTCGCGGATCTCGCCCTTCACGTCCACGGTGATCTTGCGCGACAGGTCGCCGCGCGCGACCGCGGTGGTCACGTCTGCGATGTTGCGCACCTGACCGGTAAGGTTGGAAGCCATCGCGTTCACGCTGTCCGTCAGGTCCTTCCACGTGCCTGCCACGCCTGGGACGTGCGCCTGGCCGCCCAGTCGTCCTTCGCTGCCGACCTCGCGTGCGACGCGCGTGACTTCCGACGCGAAGGCGCCCAGCTGATCCACCATCGTGTTGATCGTGTTCTTGAGCTCGAGGATCTCACCCTGCACGTCCACCGTGATCTTGCGCGACAGGTCGCCGCGGGCGACCGCCGTCGTCACGTCGGCGATGTTGCGTACCTGGCTGGTGAGGTTCGACGCCATCGCGTTCACGCTGTCGGTGAGGTCCTTCCAGGTGCCGGCGACGCCGGGCACCTCGGCCTGGCCACCAAGCCGCCCTTCGGTCCCCACCTCGCGCGCAACGCGCGTCACCTCGGACGCGAACGCGCTCAGCTGATCCACCATCGTGTTCACCGTCGTGCCGATCCGGAGGAACTCACCCTGCACCGGCCGGCCTTCCATCTGCAGCGCCATCTTCTCCGAGAGATCGCCTTCCGCCACCGCCGTGAGCACACGGGCGACTTCCTTGGTCGGCGCAACCAGATCGGTGATGAGTGAGTTGATGCATCCGATGACAGTTGCCCAGCCGCCGGTGTGACTGCCCACCGGAACGCGTTCCTCCATCTGGCCCTGCCGCCCGACGCGCGAGCTCACCTGCTCGATGTCTTCCACCACCCGCTGGTTGCGGGCGGCAAGCTGGTTGAACGCATCCACTATCTCGCCGATCAACGGGTCGTCGCTGTCCGCGACCCGGACGGTGAAGTCGCCGTCCCTGAGCGAGCGGATGCCGCGGAGCAGCCCCTTGAGCTCGCCGTCGCGACCGTTGCGGCGGGCACGCGGGTTGGCCGGCTTGCCCCCTTCTACCGCATCCCGGCTGCCGTCGCGTCTCCGCGCGCGGCCACGTTTGCCACGGGGCTGAGCTACCTCGAGATCGTCGATCTCAATCGAATCACTGATGTCCACGCTGCGATCCTCACAGAAGTGCTCCCGGCTGGCTCCGGACCATCCGACGGACCACGAGCTTCCGGGTGGAATTGGTCTTCCTATTCAAAAGTGGGACCGCTCGGGGGGGAGGCTCTGCGTATCCTGTCGAGCGACATTTGAACTGGGGCGAGCACCCTGCCATGGGGGGACTCGTCGATCAGCAGCGACGGCAGTCGGTCAGGGCTCCGCGACCATCAGTCTCACCGGAAGCCCTCCGTTCTCTGTGCGGAGCACCTGCTCCACGTGCAGTCCGGTAGCACGTTCGAGTGCCGGATCTGCGGAGAAAAACGCCACCACCCACCCCCGGCAGCGCTCCCGCGCGACTGCGCCGAACCGCGCGTACAGGTTGCGCAGGTCGTCGCGGTCGCCAACCCGAACTCCATACGGCGGATTGGTCACGATCCAACCCCGGGCCGCCGGCGGCTCGAACGCGGAGAGCGACTGCTGCGCGAACAGGACCACATCGCCGACGCCGGCGCGTACCGCATTGGCCTGAGCCGCGGCTATCGCACCTGCGTCGCGATCGTAACCGCTGACTGTCGGGACAGGCCTCGGACCGCGAGGCCCCGGCAGATCCGGCGTCACGAGCTCGTGCTCGAATCCGGGCCAGTGCATGAACCGGAAATCGCGGCCAGCTCCGGGAGAACGACCGGCGGCGAGCAACGCGCCTTCGATGCAGATGGTTCCCGCTCCGCAGAAAGGATCCACCAGCGGTGAGGTGCGGTCCCAGCGACTCGCCAGCACCGCGGCCGCCGCAAGCGTCTCTCTCAGAGGCGCCTTCGCCGTGGCGAGCCTGTAGCCCCGCCGATGAAGATGCGCGCCTGAGCTGTCAGCACTCACCTGCCACTCGTCCCGCAGGCCACGCACGATGAAGAGCTGACTCTCTCCCCCCGCATCATCCCGGGCTGCCCCGTCTTCGGCTGCGTCTGCGGCCGCGCCAGCTTCCCGAACACCGGCCGCCCGCGCGAGCCGCTCTGCGATCGCGCCGGTATGGAACAGCCTGCATTTGCGCGCGGTCACGCGGAAAGCCGCCGTTCCGCCTTCCTCCACGTAGGCACGCCAGTTCAGCGCTCCCGCATGGCGCTCCAGCTCCGCAAACGTGCGCGCGCGGAACGCGCCCATCCTGGCAACGACCCGGTTCGCTGTCCGAAGCCGGAGGTTCGCGAGCCGAACGACCCCAGGATCTCCGCGGAAAGCGACGCCGTCGGGGAGGACCTCGCCCACCTCGATGCCGAGCTCGAGCAGCTCCGTGGCGGTGACCGCGGAGACGCCCGGGGCCGTCGCGGCAAACAGGTCCAGTCCGCTCATCCGGCAGCGGTAGTGGATGCGCCCCGACTCCCGGCCAGCATGGCGCCTGCGTTCCGCCTCCGTCGCGCCAGCCAGGCCCACAGCCGCCACCCGAGCAGCACCGCGAACACGGTGAGGTACACGAGCGGGAGGTAGGTGTCCTTCTTCACCGCCCAGAGGTAGTGCACCGTTCCTGTGATCGCGGCAACGTAGATCAGGCGGTGCAGCGTCGCCCACCGTTTCCCCCCGAGCCTGCGCACCCAGCCGCGGGTGGACGTGACGGCAAGCGGCAAGAGCAGCAGCCACGTAAGCAGCCCGATCGTCACGTACGGATGCTCGATGACGTCCTCGACGATATCGCCAACGTCGAAGAACATGTCGAGCCCGATGTACGTGGATACGTGCAGCGTCGCGTAGAAGAAGGCGAACAGCCCGAACATGCGCCGGTATCGGATCAACTCGTTCCAGCCCGTGATCCGCCGCAGGGGCGTCACGGCCAGCGTGATTGCCAGCAGCCGCAGGGCCCAGCGACCGGTCCGCAGCTCCAGCGCCTCTATCGGGTTGGCGCCGAGCCCGTCCGTTGCGGCGTCGAACGCGATCATCCCGAGAGGGACGAGGCAGAGCAGGAATACGACTGGCTTTCCGGCGCGACGCGCGAGCTGCGCCATCAATAGAACTTGCGCAGATCCATGCCGGCGTAGAGATGCGCCACTTCGTCGCCGTAGCCGTTGAACAGCAGCGTCTTCCGCCGGCGGAACTCGCCGATCCGCCGTTCCTTGGCCTGGCTCCAGCGCGGATGATCCACTCCGGGGTTCACGTTGGCGTAGAAGCCGTACTCCTGCGGCGCAGCCCGATTCCAGGCGGTCGGCGGCTGCGTCTCGGTGAATCGCATGCGAACGATGGACTTGATCCCCTTGAACCCATACTTCCACGGCACCACCAGGCGGAGCGGCGCCCCATTCTGGTTGGGGAGAGTCCTTCCATAGAGCCCGGCCACGAGGATCGTGAGCGGGTGCATGGCCTCGTCGAGTCGCAGACCCTCGGTGTAGGGCCACGCCAGCACGTTGCGGCGCTGGCCGGGCATCTGGCTGGGATCGTGCAGTGTCGCGAACTGCACGTACTTCGCTGTCGGCAGCGGCTCCACGCGATTGATGAAGTCGCGCAGCGGAAAGCCGAGCCAGGGAATCACCATGGACCATCCTTCCACGCATCGCATGCGATATATCCGCTCTTCCAGCCTGTGCGGCTTGAGGATGTCCTCGAGATCGTACGTTGCCGGACGGGCGACCAGCCCTTCGACGGCGATGCTCCATGGCTTCGTGCGCAGGCCACCAGCCCGTTTGGCAGGCTCGTCCTTCCCCGTTCCGAACTCGTAGTAGTTGTTGTACGTGGTGACATCGTCGTACGGCGTGAGCTTGTCGGGCTCGTCATCGCCCGCGCTCGCGTCCGCGGCCTGGAGGCACCCCGGGAGCGCGCCGGACGCGGCAACTGCGCCGAGCAGGCCTGCAGTGCGGAGGAACTGCCGGCGGCCGAGGTACAGTGCTTCATCCGTTACTTCAAATTCCTTCAGCTGTGCTCTTCGGCGTAGCAGCATGCCCTCTCCTTTTCCAGCTCCCAATTTCGCGCGCCGGTGTTTTCCTTTCGAAGCGGCCGGCACCAGCTGTCCGCGGTACATCTACATAGTAGCGTTCCTGCTGCCCCAATAGTTCCTGTCCACCACCAGCGCATCCCCGTCCACTACGCTCGCCACAGCCCGCAAGGAGCTGCAGGCGCGCTTTGGGCACCCTGATTTCCGCCCGGGACAATGGGAGCCGATCGCCGCGCTCCTGCAGGGACACGATGCCCTCGTCGTCATGCCGACGGGCAGCGGCAAGTCGCTCATCTACCAGCTCGCCGCCGTGCTGCTGGAGGGGCTCACCATCGTGGTGACCCCGCTCATCGCACTGATGAAGGACCAGCATGACAAGCTGCTGGCACACGGGCTCGACGCCGTGGCGATGCATTCGCATCTCAGCACCTCCGAATCGCGCGAGGTCCACCGCCAGATCGGCGAAGGCGAAGGCGAAATCCTGTACGTCACTCCCGAGCGGTTCAAGGACCGCGAGTTCTTCGAGCATCTCATCGGACGGCCGATCAGCCTGTTCGTGATCGATGAGGCGCACTGCGTGAGCCAGTGGGGGCACGATTTCCGTCCGGACTATCTCTCGCTCGGCAATATCGCGAAGCGCCTGCAGCGACCGCCGATTCTCGCGCTGACGGCGACCGCGACGACCGAAGTGCAGGCAGACATCGTCCGCCAGCTCAGCATGAAGGAGCCGTTCATCCAGATCACGGGGTTCGCGCGGCCGAACCTGCGGTTCGAGGTCCGCCGAACGGTGAACGACGGAATCAAGGACGCGTTCGTCGAGCGGCAGCTCGGCGAGGCCGAGGGCGTCGGCGTGGTGTACGTCGCCACGGTCAAGGAAGCTGAGCGTCTGTTCGAGCAGTTCTCTCCGAAATTCGAAATCGGGCTGTATCACGGGAAGATGGCTGCGGCCGACCGGAAGGATGCACAGGAGCGGTTCATGGCCGACGAGCTGAAAGCGATCATCGCCACCAACGCATTCGGTCTTGGCATAGACAAGCAGGATCTTCGTTTCGTTACGCACTACCACTTCCCCGGATCGCTGGAGGCCTACTACCAGGAAGCCGGGCGAGCCGGGCGCGACGGGAAGACCGCGGTGTGCACGGTGCTGTACCGCGTCGAGGACAAGCGGATCCAGACCTACTTCCTCGGCGGCAAGTACCCCGAGATCGAGGAAGCGGCGCGCGTCGCGATCACGCTCGAGAAGTATCCGATCGGCGATACGGTGGACATCGCCGACCTCGCCGAGCTTGCCGACGTTCCGCTGCGCAAGGTGCGGATCGTGCTCGCCCTGCTGAAGCGGCACCACGCGGTGCGGGAGCATCGCGACGGCCGGTGGCAGCGACTCGTCGAAGGCCTCACTTCGGTGAACCTGAGCGCGGACCTGACCGACTACGAGGAGCGGCGCGCGCGCGACCAGCAGAAGCTTCGCACGATGATCGAGTTCTGTCAGACCGCTGACTGCCGGACCCGATTCATTCTGGAGCACTTCGGTGAAGCCGTCGCCGAAGACTGGCGCTGCAAGCATTGCGATGCGTGCGACGCGATGGACACGGGCGAGTGGATGCGGCGCAGGGAGCGCTGAGCGTGCAGCTGTCCCGATTGTCCCAGAACCCTGCCGAAGCGTGGCTCGTCGCGGGCGGAGTGTTCGTCGTGACCGTGATCGCGCTGCTGGTGGTGAAGGAAGTCGCGATCCGCTGGACGCGGGGCTCGGCCGCGGATCCGCACACCAACGTCTCGGAGCTTGGCGCGCGGCTGCTCGGGCGCACCGGATTCTTCTTCTTCGTGATCATCGCGCTCGCGCTGGCATCCATGGCGCTGGCACTCCCCGAGGACATCCGGCGGGTGATAAAGGTCGTGGCCGTGCTCGGGCTGCTCGCGCAGCTCGGTATCTGGGGGAACGCCGCGATCTCATTCTGGGTGAAGCGCACCGGCGAGCGCTCGGCCGACGCGAGCACGCTCACGCTGGTGCACGCCCTCAGCGGAGTCGCCAGGCTCGCGCTGGTCATCATTCTCCTGCTCCTCGCGCTCGACAACTTCGGCGTCAACACGACGGCGCTCGTTGCCGGCCTCGGCATCAGCGGGCTGGCGCTGGCCCTGGCGATCCAGAGCACGCTGGCCGACCTGTTCGCAACGCTGTCCATAGTGCTGGACAAGCCGTTCGTCGTCGGCGACCTGATCGAGCTCGACACGTTCGCAGGCCGGGTTGAGCGGATCGGGATCAAGACGACGCGACTGCGCAGCGTCACCGGCGAGCAGATCATAATCGGGAACGGCGACCTGTTGCGCGGCCGGATACGCAACCACCGGCGCACCTCGGAACGGCGCGGCTCACTGGCGGTGCGCGTGTCTCCCGAGACGCCGCGGCAGTCGCTCCCCGCGGTCAGCGCAGGGATCGGTGCCGTGACCAATACGGTCCCGGGCATCCGGCTCGATCATGTGGCGCTCCGCGAGATCGCGCCGTCCGGGGCGGAGTTCGAGATCGTGTACTATGCGGCGGACGGCACGCCCGCCGGCACCGCGCTCGCGCGGCAGAAGCTCGTGCTCGCAATCAGCGATGCGCTGGAGGCGGCCGGGACCCAGGTCGTCAGTCAGTCCGTCGTCGCCCGCTCCGGACTCGGCTGACTTACCTGCGACGCAGCGCTCGCTGCGGAATCACTCCATCCGGCCGTTGACCTCGATCTCGACGTTGCCCTTGAGCGCGCGCGCGACCGGACAGCCGACCCGCGTCGCTTCCAGCGCCTCCTGGAACGTCGCCTCGTCCACCCCCTCGACCTTCACCCTCACGTCCAGCTTCATGCGCGTGATGGTGAACCCCTCGCCGACTTTTTCGACGGTGCACGCGGCGTTCGTCTCGATCTTCTCCGGCGACCCGCCCCGTTTCTCGAGATTGCCGCTCAACGCCATGCTGAAGCACGCAGCTTCTGCAGCCGCGAGCAGCTCCTCGGGATTGGAGCCAGCTCCTTCCTCGAACCGTGAGCCGAAGTTGAACGGCCCGGAGACTGCCCCGGTCGAGCCCTCGAACGTGCCGTTGCCTGCACGCAGACCACCGTTCCATACCGCTGATGCTTTTCTCGTAGGCATTTGATCCTCTGTGTTCCCGTCGGGAGATGTTCAGGCCGGCATCGGTCCCGGAGCCGGCGATGCAGGCGATGTCCTTAAGTCCCTCGAACGTGTCAGGCGGTGTTTGCGGCTGGCAGAAGCTGTGCGTGCCACGATCTGCCCGCGGGCTTCTCGAACTCCGAAAGCCACTCGCCGACTGAGCCGACCGTCAGATCGAACACGGCCGTGTCGCGTGTGATCTCGCCGCGCTCAGCCGCATCCGCGAACTCCTCCCGGGACAGCGCATGGATCTCTCCCGACGGCGTCCGGAAGTGGATCGTCCCCCCGCCCAGCAGCCGCGTGCCGAACCGCTGCTCGGCTGCCTTCAGCACGCGATACAGGCCATCGATCGAGCAGCCTGACGCGTGCGCGTCGCGCTGATCCACGGCGATGGACAGAAAGCGATGCTCGCGCCAGTCGCGCGCAGCGGTCAGCGGCTCGCCATGGGCGCGCCACTCGTGGAGAAATCCGTCCACTTCCTGAAGGAGCTCCGTCTCTTCGGCGGCGGTCAGCGAGCGGGTGCTGGCGAAGACCCAGACACGAGCGAGGTCGGGGAGAGACTCAAAAGGAACCGTTGGCATAGGTCGAAAGATAGCGACAACGAGGGCATCGAAGACTACGCCAAGCTGTCAGTCGTAAGTGTGTCAGTCTTCAGTTGGGAGTAGCCACGTCACGCAGTCACTCCCAAACTGACTACTGACTCAACTCACAACTGAGAGCTTGGCGTTATCGTCGGTGCGGTAGTGGTCAGCTACAGCTCGAGAGATCTCCACAGGTACCATGCCGCTATCGTGCGGTACGGTGCCCATCGCCGGCCCAGCTTCGTGAGTCGCTCGGTCGATGGCAGCTTTCGCATCCGGTACTCGCGCTGCACTGCTTTCCGCACACCGAGGTCCAGCTCCGGAAGAACGTCCAGCCTGCCGAGCCTGAACATCAGGAACATGTGCGCGGTCCAGCGCCCGATTCCCTTCACGGAGCACACCGCCGTGATGATCTTCTCGTCCGGGAGCTCGTGTATCCGCCGGAGATCGAGCTCGCCGCCGTCCACGCGCCCCGAGAGATCACGCAGGTATGCGATCTTCTGGCGCGACAGGCCGGCCGCCCGGAGCGGCGCATCGGGCGTGCTCAGGACCGCCTCCGGCGTGATTCCGCCGAGCGTCTCCACCACCCTCGCGTGAATGGTGCCGGCGGCCGACCCGGAGAGCTGCTGATAGACGATCGCCCGGGCCAGTGCCTCGAAGTGGGTTCCACTGTTCCGCGTCTCGAAGCGGCACGGGCCGACGCGGCGGATGACCTCAGCGAGGACCGGATCTGCCTGCCGGAGATGCCTGACGGCGCGGGCTGTGTGGACGGAACCATGAGCCATGATTTTGTATATTACAGAGTTTCCCACTTCTTCCCGCCGGTGCCGCGGCCGCCCCAGGAACCCCGGGCCCATGAGCGGCGCTGCGCCCCTCCAGGAGAGTTCGTTCCATGAAGGTTTTTGCCCGTCTTCTCATGGCGCTGCTGTTCGCTGCGCCGCTCGCAGCCGGAGCGCAGGAAGCTGCGACCTGCGCGCCCGATCAGGGGAGCCCCCAGTTCGTGGCTCGCTCGTGGCTCGCCCTGAGCAAGGCCATCGCCGCCACCAATCAGGAGGCGGACCCGACCAATGACCTGCGCGACGCCCTGCGGACGCTCACCGATCCGAAAGCCCGCGACCGGGACAAGAACATCGTCGGCCAGCAGTACACCGCCGGCCAGGCCTACATCCTCCTGCTGACGGCCGGCACTCCCGCCATCGTCAAGCGGGGTGACATCGGGATCCAGACCGACCCCGAAGCAACCATCGACCTGGTTCTCGCCGCGGACTCGATGTTCACCGCGGTGCTCGCGGCTCATCCCGAGTGCGCCCAGACGCTGACCGAATGGCGACAGCACAAGCCGTGGATCACGCTGGTGAACGAGGCCATCAATGCGCTGAACAGCGATCAGGTGGACAGCGCCGAAGCGCTGGCCAATCGCTCGCTCGTGCTCGACAAGACGGCGCCGTACGCCTACACCGTCCTCGCCATGGTTGCCCGCACGCGCAACCAGCACGACGAAGCGCTCCGCCTCTACCGCGAGGCGATCCAGCGCGCCGGCACCGATACTCTGTTCGCCGACGTGCGGGTGAAGACGATGGGCGATATCGCGCGGATGCTCACCGACCGCGCTCAGGACGCACCCGCGGCGCAGCGGGCCGCGATCGCCCGCGAGGCCATCGCCGCCTACGAGGTGTATCTCGCCGAGCAGGACGTGGACGACATCGCGCGCGGCTACGGTCTGTCGCAGCTCGCCAACCTGTACACCCTCGCGGGCGACAGCGCCAAGGTGCGGACGGTGTACGCGCCTGTGCTGGCGGACCCTTCGAAATACGGCGAGCGGACGCTGCTCGAGGCCGGCGTGATCGCAACGCGCGCCGAAGCAATGGCTGATGCGGCGAAGCTGTTCAGCGTCGTGCACGCCGCCAACCCGTATCAGCGCGACGCGCTCAACAACCTCGCGGCCGCCTACATCGGGACCGAGGAGTACGACAAGGTCTTCCCGCTGGTGCAGCGCCTTATCGAGATGGATCCGAACAATCCGGACAACTACATGCTGTACGCGTACGCCTACAGCGGAATGCTGAAGACAGCGCGGGGCGCCCAGCAGAAGGCCTACACCGACTCGCTGGTGAAGTACAACTCGATGTCGGAAGAGGCACCGGTGAAGGTGACGATCAACGAGTTCAGCCGGCTCCGGCAGGAGACGCGCGTCGGCGGCTCGATCGAGAACAAGTCGCGGGCGCCGAAGACCTACACAATGCAGGTCGAGCTGCTCGACAAGACCGGCCAGGTGATCGGTACGCAGGAGGCCAGCGTCGGTCCCGTGGGTGCAGGGGAGCGGGTGAACTTCAGGGTCGCCTTCCCCGTGACAGGCGACAACATCGCCGGCTACAGGTACAAGCCGCTCAGCGGCTGATCGGCTCTACGCAGCACGCAGGTCGTTGAGGCGGTTGCGGCGCTTTGCGCCGCAACCGCCTCGGCCATTACGGAGTGCGCGGCAGGGCCACGGGATCCGTGTCGAGCAGGGCGCCCGCAATCCAGAACCGCTCGCCGTCGAACCAGAAGAAGGCGACCTGGTCGTGATCGAGCGCGAGCTGACGCGCGGCGTCGTACGACACCTTCACGGCCACGCTCGCCTCGCAATGCTCTCCATCCGGCGAGCAGGCGTCCACATGCAGGAAATCCGCCGCACGCGCCCGAAGCTCTGTTTCGAATCGCGCCGCACGCCGCTCGTTCTCGCCTGCAGCCAGATCTTCCCCACGCGGATCATGGGCAGTGATCACGGCGAACGGGCCGGACAGGCCGAGAGCGGAAAGCGTCCGTGTTGCGTCCTCGCTCACCGGCCGGCGCAGATCGAGCGAGTCCCCGCCCGGGAAGTGAAGCACGGTGTTGGGATAACGCGCCCAGTCCGGGTCCAGCGTCTCGGGATCCTGCAGAGTCTGCTCTCCGTTCGGTCGCAGCGTCAGCGGGCCCGTTCGAGCGCCCGGCCGGTGGACTGCAAGTTGCAAAAACCCATTCGAAATGACGGGCCCGCATAAACAAATAGCACAGATCCGGCCAGACGCCGCGACCCTGGACGCCGCGCCACCAGCTCCAATCCGCCGGAAGCTCGGCGCGGCCTTCGGCGCGGCCGCGCTCGTCCTGCTCGTCGGCATCGTCTCGCTGCTGGCGTTGTGGCAGCTGGTCTCGGCCTTCGGCGGCGTGACCCGCTCCACCCACATCACGACGGAGCTGCGGCAACTGACCGGAAGTTTCCTCGACGCGGAAAGCGGCCTGCGAGGGTATCTGCTCACTGGCGACGACCGCCTGATCCGACAGTACCGCCTCGGAGTGGAGAGTGCCCGTGCAGATCTCGATCACGTCCTGAGTGACATGTCGGGCAGACCGGGCGTGGGCAACGACGCCAGTGAGCTGCGCGCCCGCGCCGAGCGGAAGTTCGTGGCCATGGATTCGATTCTGGCGCTGGCAGGCACGTCCGGGTCCGACTCTGCCGCGAGTGCGCTGCGTAGCGGGCTCAGCCAGGACGAGATGGACTCGGTGCGCGCCGTGGTGAGCCGGCTCCAGGCTGCGGAGGGCGGCCACCTCGCGGAGTCGGCGCGTGAGCGCGACCGTAACACCCGCATCGCCCTGTTCGTCGTGGGCGGGGGAAGCGTGCTCGCGTTCCTGCTGCTCATCGCCGTCCTGATGGCAGTGCGCCGCGAGATCATGCACGAGGCCAGGCTGCAGAAGCATCTCGTGGAGCAGACGCAGCGACTCGATGCGCAGGCAACAGAGCTGGAACTGCAGAACGAGCAGCTGCAGGATCAGGCGGTCGCACTCGAGGAACAGAGCTCGGAGCTCGAGGCGCAGCAGACCGAGCTCGAGTCCGCCAACGACGAGCTGCTGCGCGCCAACGTCGAAGTCGAGGCCTCGCGCGAGCGGTTGCGACTGCTGCTCGACTCAGCGGAGTCCGGGATGTACGGGATCGACGAGCACGGGCGCTGCACATTCATCAATCCCGCGGCAGCGCGAATGCTGGGTTACGATCAGAAGGAGCTCGTTGGCGACCTGATTCACGACCGCGTGCACTACGCCCACGCCGACGGGTCGCCGTATCCGTTCGAGCAGTGCCCGATCCGGAAGGCATTGATAACGGGATCGCGCGTCCGGCGCGACGATGAGGTGTACTGGCGGAAGGACGGCTCGCGCCTGTCGGTGGACTACACCGCAGCCCCCATGCTCGGTGGCGGCAAGGTGCGAGGCGCTGTGGTCAGTTTCCTCGACATCACCGACCGGAAGCGCGAGACCGAGATCCGCACCTTCCTCGCGGATGCCACCGAAGCGCTGAACTCCTCACTCGACTACAACTCGACGCTGCGAACCGTGGCCGAGCTCGCCGTGCCCCGGCTCGGCGACTGGTGCGCGGTGGACATGCTGCGCGACGGAAAGCTCGAGCGTCTCGCCGTCGTTCATCGCGACCCGGAGAAGCTGAACATGGTGCTGGAGCTCACGCGCGACAGGCCACCGCGACTCGATGCGCCGGTCGGGTCCGGCAAAGTCATCCGCACCGGGCGGCCCGAGCTGATCACGGAGATTCCGGAGGAGGTGCTCGTCGCGTCCGCCGAGGGCGACGTCAAACTGATCCAGGCGCTGCAGAAACTCGACCTGCACTCACTCCTTGGTGTGCCGCTGATCAGCGAGGGGAAGCCGATCGGAGCGATCGTTTGCGTGATGGCCGAGTCGGGACGCCGTTTCACCGAGCAGGACCTCCAGGTCGCCGAAGATCTCGCGTCACGCGCCTCGCTCGCCATAGAGAACGCGCTGCTGTACGAAAAAGCGGAGGCGGCACGCGCGCACGCCGAAGCCGCGGATGCAGCCAAGTCGCAGTTCCTCGCCTCAATGAGTCACGAGCTGCGTACGCCGCTCAACGCCATCGCGGGTTACGCGGAGCTGATAGCCGTCGGGGTCCACGGCCCGGTCACCGACAAGCAACGCGAAGCCCTCGAGCGCATCACCCGCAGCCAGAAGACGCTCCTCAGCCTGATCAACGACATCCTGAACTTCTCCAAACTGCAGGCTGGATTCATCCAGGTGGCCGCGAACGAGATTTCGATGGCGACGATCCTGGGGACGCTGGAGGACTGGGTCGAGCCGCAGCTCCGCGCCAAGAAGCTGCGCTACTTCTATGATGCCTGTCCGGACGACCTGCGCGTGCGCGGCGACCGCGAGAAGATCCAGCAGGTGATGCTCAACCTGCTGTCCAACGCCGTAAAATTCACCACCGAGGGCGGAGAGATCTCCGTCACCTGCACTTACGACGACAACGAGGTGCGCATCGCGGTGCGGGACACGGGCCCCGGAATTCCGCCGGACAAGATCGAGGCGATCTTCGAGCCGTTTGTGCAGGTTGATCGCGGAGTGCAGTCCACCTATCAGGGAACCGGTCTCGGACTGGCGATCAGCCGCGACCTCGCGCGGGCCATGAAGGGGAACCTGGTCGTCGGGAGCAGCTCGAACCGCGGATCGGAGTTCATCTTTACGCTGCCGCGCGTCCGCCGCGAAGACGACCGCGCACGCGGACGAGCGGACGCTGCGGCGAAGGCGGAGCCCCGGAGCTAGTTAGCCGGCGCGCCGCGCGGGATCGCCTCTGGCATCTCGGCGGCAACGTAGGCAAGCACGGCCAGAGCAGCCACGCACTGGGTGAACTCCGCGGCGTCGATCTTGTCGAACGTGTCCGCCGCGGAGTGGTGGTACCAGAAATACTCCGCGCCGTCCACGATCAGTCCGGCCCCCGGCACTCCCCGCTGCACCAGCGGCCCGACGTCCGCGCCCGCGCCGCCGCGCCGCACGGCGCTCGCGCCGATGCGCTCGAGCAGCGTAGCGATCTCGGTTATCGCGGCCACCGTTGCATCGCTGCCGGCCACGCTGAACCCCTGTGGGGCGAACACGCCACCATCTGATTCGATCGCCAGCACGTGCCTGTCCAGCGCTGCGGCGTGGCGATCCCGGTACGATGTGGCGCCGTTCAGTCCGTTCTCCTCGTTCGTCCACAGCACCACCCGGATCGTGCGCCGGGGCCTGAGGCCGAGCCGCTGCAGCAGCCGCACCGCTTCCCACGCGGCGACGCTGCCGCCAGCGTCGTCCACAGCGCCCTGCCCCACGTCCCACGAGTCGATGTGCCCGCCGACGACCACGACCTCTTCAGGGCTCTCCCGGCCGACGAGCTCGGCGACGACGTTGCGCGATGGCACGTCGGGGAAGGTGCGCGCATTCATCCGCAGCGATACCACGACGCGCTCACCGCGATCGTGCATGCGGGCGAGCATGGCCGCGTCCTCCACGCTGAGCGCGGCAGCAGGGATTCGTCGTACGGTCGTGTCGTAGCGCAGCGCGCCGGTATGCGGCGTCTGCAGCGAGGCGCTGGCGACCGAACGGATTAGCGCCGCAACCGCACCCACACGCGCGGCTTCGCTTGCCCCGTTGCTGCGATAGCGAACCGTCTCGCCGTACGTGGTGAAGGGAACGTCGAACAGCACGATCTTGCCGCGTGCCAGGGCGGCCCGTTCGCGCAGCTCGTCGAAGCTGCGCACGACCAGCACAGGCGCGGTGATCCCTGCCGGCGGCGTACCGATGCTGCCACCGAGGCCGAGCATGTGGAGGGCTGTCCGCCGCGGGCTCACCAGAGTGGCCGACTCGCTGCCGCGTACCCAGCGGGGAACCATCACCCGTTCCCCGCGAATGTTCTGCAGCCCGTCACGGCTCATCTCCAGCAGTATCCAGTCGATTGCCCGTTCCAGCTGCGGCGTGCCGCTGAAGCGTGGACCGAACCGGTCAACCAGCTCGCCGAGTCGCCTGTATCCGGAGCTGTCGGTCAGCGCGGCCGCGATGATGCGCTCAGCGGCCGGCGCGTATCGCGCGGCAACGTCCTGCGCGGCCGCGGTTGTCGCGAACGCAGAGACGACCGAGGCGGCGAGGGCCGCGCGTGCCAATCGGACCGGCCAGGCCGTTGAGATAGTTGTCATTGTTGTGGTGGAAGCCGAGCGTCAGGCGCGAGCAACGGAGCGGGGGCTCTCGGCGGCTGTGTCCGCGAGCGTCGCAGCTATCGGAATAACGCCGGGCACACTGGCCGTAAAGACCGTGCCCTCGTTCGGGGCGCTCTCCACCGTAACGTCGCCGCCGAGCAGTCGTGCCAGCCGGCGTGTGACCGTGAGTCCGAGGCCGGTCCCGCCCACGCGTCGCGTCGCTTTCTGCTCGACCTGCCAGAACGGCTCGAAGATGCGGTCGAGGTGGTCTTCGGAGATCCCGACGCCGGTGTCGGCCACACGCACAACCAGCTCCCCCGCGTCCACCGCGGACGTGAGCGTGATCCCGCCCTGGCTGGTGAACTTCACGGCGTTCGACAGCAGGTTCACCAGAATCTGCCGCAGCTTGCCAGGATCGACGCGCATCTGCCGCGGCGGATCGAGCGGATAGACCGCAAATCCGAGCTTCTTCTCGCCCGCGAGCGGTGAGATCAGACTCGCTGCTTCCTCGATGATGCGGTTGACGTCGGTGGTCTCCAGACGGATCGTCTCGCGCCCCGCTTCCAGCCGGGAGAACGTCAGGATCTCGTCTATCAGTCCGAGCAGGTGCTGCGCGCTCGCCTTGATGCGTGACAGCTGCTGTGCCTGCTGCGCGTTGATCGGACCGGTGACCTCGTCGGCCAGCAGCTCCTCGTAGCCGATGATCGCCGTCAGCGGCGTGCGGAGCTCATGCGACATCACCGCGAGAAAATCGCTTTTCGCCGAGCTGGCGGTCTCTGCGGCTATCAGCGCCTGCTGTGCGACCTCACGCTCGTGCTGTTCGCGGGCGAACACCTGCGCGCGCTCCCGGTCCGTCCGCTGCACGACCCTCGCGCCCCGCGCGGAGATCCACACCAGCGCGATGACCGTGAGAACGGTTGCCAGCGAGCTCGCCAGGTATGCGTCGAAGTAGTTCGCGCGCTCCCCCTGGGCCACGACCCACGCGACGATGAACGGGATGACGATCGCCGCGGGGAGCAACCGGCGCGCGAGCCGGCCGCCTGGGCCGTGGTCGGTCAGCAGCGCCGGGAACCCCACGCGAGTCCGGGCGAAGATCACACCGAGCGACAGGGCGTGGATGGCGACCACGCTCCAAACCGACATGCCGAGGGCGGACGTAGGTCGGTACAACCCGCCAACGCCGAAGGAGTAGCCGACGAAGGCCACAAAGGCGACGATCAGCGCACCTGCGGCGAACAGCTGCGTGGCGCGCCGGTCGCGCGTGCGCTGCAGCGAAAGCAGCGCTATCGAGATGCCCAGGAGCAGCAGCGCCAGCGCCGTGTTGACGGGGATCTGCAGGTGATCCGGCGCATGGCCCCCGCCGAAGAACAGCCGCTCCACCACGTCGCCGCCGGGGAGGTCGTGCGCCCCGAAGGTGAAGGTGGACATCAGCGCGACGAGCGTGCCGAGCGCGAATGCGAGCGTGCGCGTCCAGCGCCGTTCGATGCATGCGAGCAGCAGCGCAACGCCGGCAAGCGCCGTCGCGACTGCGGTCTGAGGCAGCATCGGCGCCGCCCACGGCACGATGCGCGTCAGGCCGGGGATGTCGAGCCACCAGCCAGTCAACGCCACCGCGGAGATGAGTACCGCCGTGACGCTGGCGAACAGTGGAAGCCGCTCGAGGAAGCGGATTGTCAGCGGCGTGCCGCGTGGCAATGCGTCGAGCCGTGCTGGCGTGCTGCAGCCAACCTGTGAAGGGGTCGTGAATGGTGAGTTGACGGGTGAGGGTTTTCAACCCCGGAAGCAGAAATATCCTGAAGCAAATGGCGGCGTGCGATGCTCGCGCGGGTAACTGCGAACTGCAGAGCCGCCAGCTGACTGCTGGCAGCTGACCGCTGGCAGCTCTGCTTTTCGTTCTATGTAGCCGTTAAAAAAGAAGGGGCGACCCCTCAGGGCCGCCCGTTCCTCATGCTCCGTGTCTGCTTAGCGCCACACCGTGTCGCGCTTCACGTCCACGTTGTTTCCGATCACCGCGCCTGCGACACCACCGATCGCCGCGCCGATCAGGCCGCCCTTGACCTTGTTGCGGCTCGTGGTCGCGCCGAGTATTGCGCCGGCGGTCGCGCCAATCGCGGCATCACGTCCGGTGTTCTTCTTCGTCACCACGACCGGCTGCGGCGCCCGGGCGACCGTGCCCGTGCCACTCGAAGTGCGACGTGCCGTGGTGGTTCGTGTACTGGTGCGTCGAACCGGCGCCGCGGTCGCGCGCTGCGGCTGGGTCGCCGTCAGCTGCGTCTGCGCGTTCTGCTGTTCGAGCGCCGAAATGCTGTCGAACGAAGGCGTGTATGCCTCGCCAGCCAGCCTCAGATCATTATCGAGGGCCGCGTCCACCGACTGCCCGTCGTCCCGTCCGCAGGCAATGGCAACCATCAGCGCCGGTGCCAGAATCATCGTCTTGAGAAGTCTCATGTCCCATCCTCCATCCCGGAGCCGCGGGGTTGCGGCATGCAGGTAGTGAAGGCAGGCGGCATGCCAGCGTTACCAGGTTCGCGCGAGTCAGCTAAGTGTTTATATACCAGCTACTTACGAGGATACCTCGGCACGTGGGTGGGGGTCGCCGTATGACCTCATGTCCACACTTTAGGACACAACCGTTTACCAACCGTAGAGGCTGACCCTCAGCGTTAGAGCGCCCCTACAGATCGACCGCCAACCGGACGGTCACACCGCGCCCGGGCGCATCGGCGACTGTCTTGTACGCGCTCATGAAGTTTCGGTACCGCCGATCGAAGAGGTTGCGTACCGCAATGTCGAAAGTTGCCACCCGGTTGCCGTGCGTGAGCGTCATGCCCGCCCCCGCATGCGCCAGTCCGTACCCGGCTGTTCCAACGTCACCCGGGTGAAGCCGTCGCTGCGCGGCGTTCCCTTCCCACGTCAGCGACGCGTACGGCCGCCGGAGTGCTCCGCGCCCCTGCGGCTGCAGCTGGACGCGGAAGGTCGCCCGGGCGGGTGGAATCATCGTGAGCGGCACGCCGATCGTCGTGTTGCGGCCCGTCGTGTAGTCCACCGTCGCCCGCAATGCGAGCATACGACCCGAAACGTAGTCCGCATGCGCTTCAACGCCGGTCAGCACCGCGTCGCCCGATGCATGCAGCAGTGTATCCAGGGATCCCAGCGGCTTCAGGTAGATGTAGTCGCGAATCCGGTTGGCGAAAACGCCCGCTTCCGCGTTGAACACGCTGGTCTGGGCTCGCACAGCAAGGTCGATGTTCAGAGAGCTCTCCACACCGAGTGATGGATCTCCGCGCTCGAAGGCACGCGTTCCTTCGTGGTACCCGTTCGAGAACAGATCGGCAGCGGACGGTGCTCTGAACCCCCGCCCGATGTTGATCACGAGCGCAATCGGCTCCGACACCCTGTAAAGCGCACCCGCATTCCCCGTCACGGCGCGCCAGCTCCGCCGCTCATCGCCCATCCGCAGCACGGTGTCTGCCACCGCCTCGAGCGTTCGTGCATCGAACCGAAGTCCAGCGGACAGGAGCAGTCTGCCAAAGTCGCCCTGCTCGAAGAGATAGGCGGCCACGTTCCGGGTGGTGCTCGAGGGAATGAGCGTTTCGCGGCCAAACTTTGTGAAATCGCTGTCGAAGAAGGACGCGCCGACCGTCCCGCTGAATGGACCCAGCGGCCGGTGGTGGTACGACAGCTGGCCTGTGCTTGTCGTCGCGAGCAATCCGAGTGCGACGACGGTGGCGTCGGCGTCGTCAAATTCCCGGCGTTCGTTGCGCTCGTGTGTCAGCTGAGCGTCGACGCGGTCCGCCCCCGCCCTGACGTTGGCCCGGAGCGTCCCACGCCGCTCGTAGATCCGCTGATAGCCAGTGAAATCGGGGACGTCACGCGGATCTTCGTAGATCTCGATGCGCTCCCTGCGCGTGACGTACCCGGCGGTGATGCCGCCGCGCGCCAGTCGCAGTGTCCCGGCGGCGTCCAGGTTCAGAACGTCGTTGCCGGTATTGAGCAGCAGCGTACCAGGTGCGCGCAGATCGCCGGTGCCGCGCTGCGTGCCGGAGAGACGTACACCCGCGGGTCCCGCGGCGCCTTCCACCCCGAGGGTGGTCTCGAGTCCCGCCGGATTGGAGTAGTATGCCGTTCCTCCGCGCACACGCACAAACGGATCGATGCCGATCGCGTCGGGCGGCGGCGGACGCACGATGTTCACGACGCCGCCGAGCGCGTCCGATCCGTACAGCACGCTGGCAGGTCCCCGCAGCACCTCGATCCTGCTGGCGCCGAGTGTCTCGGTGTTCGGACCGTGGTCCGACCCCCACTGCTGTGTCTCCAGTCGCTGACCGTCGTCCACGACAACGACCCGGTTCGAGCTGAGCCCACGGATGACCGGCTTCCCGATGCCTGGCGACATGCTCATGCTCCGCACGCCCGGAAGCCCCTCCAGCGCGTCGCCCACAGACGAGCCATGACTGGCGCGGAGTGATGAACCCTCGAGTACGGCAGTCGGTTGAGGCGAGGCGAAAACGCTGCCTGCCATCCCCGTCGCGACAGCCTGAACCGCCGCCAATTCGAGCAGCGCGGGCCGCATGACCACGTCGGACCGCATGTCGCCGCTCACGGTAACGCGTCTCAGGACGGGCGCGAGTCCCAGTCGGCTGAACACGAGCGTGTAGCTGCCCGGCGGGATCTCCCGGAGCCGGTACAGCCCGCGGTCGTCCGAGTAGGTGGCGCGGCTCAGTTCAAGGATCTGTACGCGCACCTGGGCCAGTGGTGTCGAGTCCGGGGTGACGATCGACCCGCTGACAGTGCTGGACGACCCCAGTCCCGCCTGTGACTGCGCTCCAGCGCCGGCGTGAGCCGCCGCCAGTAGGGCGAGAATGAATACCGGTCGGATCATCCGCGTAGAGTTTAGGATGTCCTAAACTTGTGCGGAGACCGGCCAAAGTTCAATCCCTGATGGCTATATCAATCGTTGGATGGTCGCGTCGCCATGCCGCCGCGCGCCACCTTCAGCCCCACAGCGCAGGACTCCAGCATCGCTACCAGCTCCGCGATCGTCGTCCGCCCCCGGTCGCGCGCGTACCAGCTTCGCGTCTCGCGATAGCGATCGGTACGGGGTAGTGACAAGCCATGGCCGCTGACCCACCGCTGCAGCTCAGTCGGGCGCGGGCCCCAGACCCCACAGTCACGGAACTCCGAATCGAGAATCATCACCCGCGGGATCGAGCGCGACCCGTTGGTGAGGTGCGAGTCCATGAGATCGGGATTCTCGTCCCTGTCGAGCAGGCGCAGCTCCACGTTGGGGGCGGCTTCCGCGAGGCGGGCGATGTAAGGAACGGTATTCACGGAGTCGCCGCACCAGTCCGCGTTGAGCACGAGCAGGTGCCAGTGCTCCCCGGTCGCGATCGCCCGTTCGACCAGCTCCTGATCAACAGATGCGCGTTTGGCGGATGCGTGCCAGAACTCGCGAAGCGACTGGGCACTTTCGAGGAACTCATCGAACGTCTGCGCCGCGGCGAACCGCTCCGGTAAGGCCGGGCGCGGGTGCGCATCCACCGCTTGTCGCTGCCTGGCAACGATTCCAGTCCCAGTCGTCATGCCGAGTTCCCCGGGGTGAGCCGCTTCCCCTGCATTGCGAGGAACGTGCTATTGACGAGCCGCAGCGGTGGGTGGCGTGGGAACCGACCCGACCCCATCGGATGGCGACGTTATGGCCCCCAGGGAGCGATCCAGCGTTCAGCTCGCGACGGGTGGCATGTCCCCTGCGAATCCTGAAGGCATGCCGGGCACCGGACGACCGAACCGACGACAGCGGCAGGCCCCGCCACCGGAGTTTCTCGCGCCTCGGACCCGCCGCGCCGACAAGCGTGGGCCGCAACGGCCGTGTCTTTCGTGGTACTGCAAGCGGGTCGTGCGCACGGCAGCGCAGGCGGTGTTCGCGGTCGCGCTGCTCGCCGGCGGCACCATGTTCACGATCCACCAGCAGCAGCTCCGCTGGGCGCGGCCCGGCGACCTGCTCCGCATGCCGGCCATGATCGTCAAAGCAGAAACCCCCGATGAGCAGGTCGAGCGCGTCGCCGCCGTGCTGCGCCTGCACACGAAGGACAGCCTGCACGCCCAGCGCGTCGCGCGCGCCCTGGTATACGAAGGCGGCCGGAAGGCCATAGATCCGGCGCTGCTGATCGGCGTGCTGCTCACCGAGGAAGCGACGCTCAATCCCAACGCGCGCAGCTTCGTGGGGGCGCGCGGGCTGATGCAGGTGATGCCGTTCCACAGCGGCCAGTACGGCTGCTCCTCGCCCGACCTCTTCAACATCGAGGCGAACATCTGCCACGGTGTCGCGATCCTTTCAGAATACATGGGCAAGTCGCGCAACATCGAGAAGGCGCTGCTGCGCTACAACGGCTGCGTCCGCGGCACCAACACGCCGAACTGCCACACCTACCCGGACAAGGTCCTCCGCTATTCCCGCCAGGCAGCCGCACAGATGCTCGGCCGGAACGGCACCTCTACGGACTGACGGTCGCTCCGGCTGGCTCCGGCTCGGCCGCGGGGTCAACGGCCACGCGCGACATGTGGCGCGAGAACCGGTTCCGAACCCGCCAGATCAGGAGCAGCGCGACACTCGCGAGCCCGACTACGCTTCCCCACCACACTCCCTGTGGGCCCATGCCGGCGCGGAACGCCAGCCAGGCCCCGACCGGCATGCCGAGCATCCAGTAGCCGAGCAGCGCGATGAGCATCGGCGTTCGCGTATCGGCGATGCCGCGCAGCGCGCCAAGCGAAACGACCTGCAGCCCGTCGAACACCTGGAACACGCCCGCGATCGGTATCAGCGCTGCACCCAGCGCCAGTACCGCCTGGTCGTTCGTATAGATGGACGCGAGCGCCTGCGGCACGGTGAGAAACACGGCCGCGGAGAGGGTCATGAATCCGACGCCGCAGATCAGTCCGGCTGCAGCCGCGCGGCGCGCCGCTCCGTCGTCGCCTGCGCCCACGCGCTGTCCCACGACCACAGCGGTCGCCGCACCGATCCCCAGAGGAACCATGAACGTCATGGAGGCGAGATTGATCGCGACCTGATGGCCGGCGACCGCAGTCGTCCCGATCCAGCCGACCATCAGCAGCATGAAGGAGAACGCGAGCACCTCGAGCTCCTGCTGGATGCCGATCGGGATCCCGAGGCGGAGCATCCTCGCCAGCGGCGCCCACTCCAGCGATCTGCGGCTCCAGGTTCGCAGGTACGGCCGAAGGAACCGCCAGCCGAGCAGCAGGAGTGCGATCGTCAGCACCACGCGGCTCACCGCAGTGGAGATCGCCGCCCCACGGATTCCCATCGAGGGAAAGCCGAGATTCCCGAAGATGAGTGTCCAGTTGAGAATCGCGTTGATCACGTTGGCGATCACGGTTGCGACGACGATCGGCGCGACGATCTCCATCGCCTGCAATGTCTGCCGCAGCGCAGTGAAGACGAGCAGCGGCAGCATGCTCGTGCCCACGACGAGCACGTACAGCGTTGCGCCGGGCACGACGTCGGCCGGCTGCCGCAGCGCGCGCAGCACCGGGCCGCCGGCAAGCAGCAGCGGAACCGTCGCCACCGCGAGGAGCACGCTCAGGACGAGGCCGCGCTCCAGCGCCAGCGTGATCGCGGGCGGATCTTTCGCACCGACGGCCTGAGAAACGAGCGGATCCAGCGCGAAAAGAATTCCGCCCGCCAGGACGAATACGCTGAAGAAGTAGAAGTTCCCGATCGCCACCGAGGCGAGCGCCTGCGCCGAATACCGACCGACCATGATGGAGTCCACCACGCCCATCAGCATGATCCCCACCCAGACCGCGACAATTGGAGTCGCCAGTGTGATCAGCTCACGGAAGTCGGCGCGCGTGGGTTTGTTGGCGGCGAACATGGCCGCGAAAATTAGCCACCATGGCCGCGCAGGCGGCTATCGGGTCAGACGGGGCGCTCCGTCGGGAGGATCGAAGTAATCGAACGCGAGGCGCGCAGCGAGCAGCGCATCCACCAGCGAGCCGCCGTCGTCCGCAACCCGGCGCGCAGCCACAAAGCGGCTGACGAACCACTTTCCGCGGCGGCTGCCGAGGTCGTCATACAGCACGCCGCCGCCGCTGGAGGAAGAGTGGATGATCCGGTTGCCGCCCGCATAGACAGCCACGTGGTCTATGCGCCGACCACTTGAGGCGAAGAACATGAGATCGCCCTGCCTCAGCGACGCGACGCTGACAGGGACCCAATCCCCGACCTGCGACTGCTGACGCGAATTCCGCGGAAGGCTCACGCCGTGGCGCCCGTACACGTACTTCACGAATCCGGAGCAGTCGAAACCTTCGGACGGCGTGTTTCCGCCCCACTTGTAGGGAACGCCGAGGTACTGCTCCCCGTTCGCGACCACGCGGGAGCCCAGCCGCGCGGAGCCACGCGTGCTTCCAGCCGTCCGGCCTGCTCCCGGTCGCGTCGTACGTCCCGCGCCACTCGTCCGTGAGCGCGAGCCGGCCGTCTCACGCTCGATCTCGCGGGCCACTCCATACACGAGCGTGCCCATGCGCACCGCGCGGTCGAGGTCCCGGCCCAGCAACTGCGCATCGGCGCCAGCCGGCAATGCGAGTCCGGCAGCGAGCACCAGCGCGCTCGACGTCCTGAGAACCATGCAGTCACCTCCGCTTTGGCGCGCCCTATGGCATCTGTCGCGCCGGGTCGCACAATCCAATCCCCGGGGAGGCTAAGTCTTTCCACTGCTGGTGGTTCGCGAACTGTTTGCGCGATGGAGGAGGTGAGATCCTCTCGGAGTGTCGTCCGAATGAGAGGACGAAAGTCTGCGACGACCGTCCCGCGTTCTGGACGGTGTCCGACGCGGCATGGCAACGCTGGCGAAACGGACACGGGCACCCTGGTACACCGCTAGTCGTCCGTCACGGTGAGATCGATCATCTGACGCTGGCTGGCACACACGACGCCGTTACCGCTGGTGAATTCGTACCCCTCAACAAACAGCAGCAAGAAATCACACCCAGCCTCATAGCCGGGACGCTTCGCGTTTGCAGTGAGCTCGTATCGTCCTGCCGCGTCAGACGTGGTTGACGCGAGGACGTACCCGGATTCAAAGGACGAGCGTTTGTCCAGTAGTATCACCCGCGCGCCTGGCACCGGTGCCTGAGTCGCAGAGTTGCGTACCGTCCCGGCGATCTCGAGTCGCACCCTCGGTGCCGCTGCTGCAGGCCGGAAGCGTCGCGCACAGCAGCAGCCATAGTGGGCGGTAACGAGTCAATGAGATCGACAGTGGATCTCCCCTGTGCCGTTCAGCGGTGTGGTCCTCCACTCATTATTGTTTCGATATGGCTGCCGGACAGGAGGACCGGGGCGCCACTGGCGACCGACGGTCCGAGACACACCGTCGCAACGCCGAGCTGCGCGACGATCTGACTCCCAT
>DASUUI010000151.1:0-9995 GCA_036374155.1 Gemmatimonadaceae bacterium
TAGTCGAATTCGATTCTGTCCTGCGGGATGTATCGGCCGAAAACCCGGAGCGCGTTGACGAACGGTGGGACCGCCAGTCCCAGGAGCCCGGCGAGCACCAGGCCGCCGGCTACCCAGGTAACATCCCGCGCGGAGGCCGTCTTCATCCCGCAACTCCCGGCACGCCATCGGACCGCCTGCGACCAACTGCGCACCAGTACGGTTCGGCGGTGCTGAACTGGATGTCGGTGAGCCCGGCCGACCGCATCATAGACTCTATCTCGCCTGCGGTATAACGGTGCTCGAGCCGGGTACCGAACCGATCCAGCGCGTCGTTCCGCATGGTGTAGAAGCTGCGATGCCGATAGAAGCTCAGAGGGAGCGCCGAGATGTCTGCTCCCCTGCCATCAAGCCACGCAGCAGCGCGTGCGAGAGGCCAGTACACGAGCGCTGCAATGCCGCCGGAGATGATGAGTCTAGCTCGGTGCGGCAGCCGTGAGATCAGCCTTCTGGCGACGTCGCTGCCCCGCCACACCGCGCGAAACCACGCAGGACGATCGTCGAATCGGTAGTACAGGTAGACCAGAAACGGCGCGCCGGGTTTCAGCTTGCGCACGCAGGCCTCAAGCCCCCGTGCGGGGTCGGGAAGGTGATGCAGCACGCCGAGCGAGTACGCGAAGTCCATGCTCGAGTCGGCGAAGGGAAGCGTATCCGGCGTCGCCAGATGGAAATGGCAGTTGGCGACGGACGCCAGGTTGCGGCGCGCAACCTCGAGCGCAGTTTCGCTCGCATCCACGCAGTGGAGGTCTCCCACACGCGGCGCGACGAAGGCCGCCCACCTGCCGCTGCCGCACCCGAAATCGAACCCGACAGCGCGTGCCGGCAGCGATCCCCAGGGGAAGATCGAGAAGTACTGCTGGAACGTTGACGCAAGCTCGGCTGCGTCAGCCCCCGTCTGGTCGAAATACGACCATTCGCGCCCGAAGTGCTCCACCGTGGCGGGGTCCACATTCTCGCGGGGACCCCCGGCCTGTGCCTGGACAGTGCCGCGCACGCCCGCGACCACAGTCTTGTCAGGCATGAGCGCGAGCGCGGACATGGGCGGCCTGATTCTCATTCATCAGCCGCTCGTACAGACTCTCGTAGCGCGCGACGACGCCTTCGATCGAAAAGCTTTCCGTCACGTGCCGCTCACCGCGATGACCGAGCCGGTCACGCTCTGCCGGGTCCCCGGCCAGGCGAACGATGGCATCGGCCATCGCATGCGGGTTCGCCGGCGGCACGAGCAAGCCCACGGTCTCGCTGGAAATGATGTCGCGCACGCCGCCAACAGCGGTTGCAACTACAGGCTTGCCCGCGGCCATCGCCTCCAGTATCGCGACACCCAGGGCTTCGTCGCGCGCGGCATGCACGTACACGTCACAGGCACGCAGAATGCCCGGGACATCCGTGGTGAACCCCGCGAAGGTGACCCGCTCTCCCACTCCGAGATCTCCGGCAAGCTGCTCGAGTGCTCTGCGCTCGGGGCCATCCCCGACGAGCACCAGCCTGAGCGCGGGAACGCGCTGAACCGCAAGCCCAAATGCCCTGATGAGATCCGCGTGACCCTTCCACGGAACAAGGCTTCCGACCGTGCACAGCACGCATTCGCTCGAAGGTCCCGCCTGCCGCGCCCGCGCTGAACGATCGCCGTTCAGCCTCGATATGTTGATGCCGTTCGGTATCACGGTGACCCTCTCAGCGCCAACGCCCACGCGCTCGATCAGATCGGCGCGCACCGCCTGCGAGACGCCCACGACGTGAGTCGCCGAGCGCACGGCGGCGGAGTCCAGCCACTGAGCAACGCGCGAACGATGCGCGTAACCCGCCTCGAGATAGTGCCGCGTCACCACGGACACCGGCACCCGCGCCATGCGCGCGGCCACCGTGCCGGCGACAGTCGCGTGGAACATGTGCATGTGCAACACGTCCGTCCTCCACGCCTGCAACAACCTCACGAGCTGCGCCAGGACGACCGGAATGCTGGCCGGGCCGCTTCCGGAGATGTTTCTGAAGGGGACGCCCAGCCTTCTCATTGCAACCGGAAACGGGCCCGTGTCATCGTTTGCGAAGACGTTGGCGAAGGAAACGGAGACCCGTCTTCCCCCGAAACACTGAGCACCGTCCAGCAGCAGCTGCTCAACGCCCCCGACTCCACGCGGCGTGCTCGTGAGGTGAAGAACATTGATGGTCATCGATCGCGCATCGGTTTTTCACGCACCATCGACGCGTACTGCTCGAGGTACCGCGCGGCCATCACCGTCGCCGAGAGCTCCCGCTCGGCATGGGCCCTCGCTGCAGCCGCCAGCCTGAGTGCGAGAGCAGGGTCGACGAAAAGTCGCCTCAGCGCGAGGACCAGCGCGTCTTCGTCGTCCGGGGGGAATAGCAGCGCATTCTCCTCATTGGCCAGTATCTCACGGTTCGCCGGGATGTCGCTGGCGACTATCGCGATGCCGGCGCCCATGGCCTCGACCAGCGCGTTCGACATGCCCTCCGTCCGGGACGGAAGAACGAACACGTCCGAGGCAAGGAGATGCTCACCGACATTGCTGACGTGCCCGCAGAACCGGACGCGTGCCAGTCGGAGATCAGCGGCGAGCGCGCGCAGCTCGGCTTCCACGCTTCGGTAGGCGCCGCCCGCGCCCAGAAGCAGGAGCCACGCTCCCTCCTCTTCTGCCTCGATCCGCGCCCACGCCCGCAACAGACATTCGAGCCCCTTCTCACTGCTGAGTCGCCCGGCATAAAGCACAATCCGCCCCTGCGGCAAGCCCAGCCGGTCGCGCGCTGCCGACCGGACGGCGGCGTCATGCGATGGCCCCTCCGGCAGCTCGGAGCCGTTCGGGATGACAGCGATGCGCTGCGGAGGCACTCCGAACTCCACGAGCTCCTCCTTCATCGCCCGCGTCAGTGCGACCCATCGGTCCGCAGTCCGCAGCAGCCGCCGTCGGATGCGAGCGAGCGGCAGCCGCCCGACTTCGCTGACCTCCCCGGATTCGCCGCTCGAAGTCACCCTGATCAGCAGCGGCGCGCCCGTGACGCGGCGGGCAAGCAGCCCGACAATCGCTGCTCCGGACATCTGCTGGGCGTGCACTACGTCATACTGCCGGCGATTGCGAACGAGCCACAGCCCTGCGTAAACGAGGTACAGCGCAGCATTGAGGAAGCGGAATCTGCCGATCACGGGGGCGCGCCGGATGGTGGTCCCGTTACGCAACTCGAGCCTCGGCTTACCGCTGTAGTTGCGCACGTACAGCGTGGTTTGGACGCCCGCCTCGCTCAGCCGCCGGAGCAGCGCGTACGACTGGCGCGCCACCCCGCCGCCACCGTCAACGTCCGTGGCGAGCATGCACACACGCAACCCGGCGGCTGTCAGGCGCGCGGCTTCGACCCTGCTGGCTGGTCGCGATGCCGTCATGACGTCTGCCCCTGGTCCGTTCGGCACGTGCTACGCGGGAATTCGCAGGCGGACCAGCCGCGCCGCGAGCCCGCGGGTGGCAGGGGTCGCCAGGGCGCAGGCGAAGATGGTGACGATCCCTGCCACGATTACGCCAGCGAGCTGGGCCATCGGAGGATAGCGCGGCGAGACGAGGAGACGCGCAGCCGAGCCGACGAGGACCGAGACGACCAGCGGCGCGAGCAGATCGTCCCTGTACCAGCGGCCGCGCTCGCCGGGCAGCACCCTGCTGTGGGTGAAGTGCACGTGCACGACAAGGAAGACGGCGCTCATCGCGAGCCACGCGCCAGCTGCGCCGACCGCTCCGAACCAGAG
Source organism: Gemmatimonadaceae bacterium (assembly GCA_036374155.1). GTDB lineage: Bacteria > Gemmatimonadota > Gemmatimonadetes > Gemmatimonadales > Gemmatimonadaceae > DASUUI01. The sequence goes on from DASUUI010000151.1 coordinate 3,788, forward strand.
CACGCCGAGAAGCATGGCTGGCAGCAGAACGGCGACCGCGAGTGCATTCGTGACTATCGCGAGCCTCGTCCAGCCGAACGCCAGCTGAAGTGCGTGCGGCACCGCCGCGAGACCGTACAGCGCCGTACCCAGCGCCAGCAGCCGGAGAATTCTGTACGTCTCGGCAGTCGTGACCGGGTCGCGGGTCCACAGCAGCAGCAGCTCGTGCGAGAAGAGGGCAACGACGACCGCGGCTGGAATCATCAGCACGGCCACGCTCTGGCAGCTGCGGTGATACAGCTGCACCAGCTCGAGCCTCGAATGCGGGCTTGCCGCCAGCTGCGTCAGCCGGGGGTACACGGCCTGGACGACCGGCCCGGCAACTCTGTACAGGGTGGTGGCGACCACCGACGCCAGCGCGTAATACCCGAAGCTGCGCAGTGTGAGGAGCCGGCTCAACACGACCTTGTCGAGCTGGGTGAGGACTACTGTCAGCGCATACGCACCCGTGATGCCGGCGGCGAACCGCCGCTGCTCGTGCAGAAGCTGCCATCGAACCCTGTCGGGCCGCGTGGACGGCGGCAGAGCACGCCAGACGAGCATCCTCATGACTGCGGTCTGCGCCAGCGAAGTGACGGCATACCACAGGAAGAACGCCACGATCGTCTGCGAAACGAACACGAGGACGGCGAGCGCCCCCAGCGCTCTCACGGTTGCCGCCGCCGCCAGCGTGCTGTTCAGCGTCACGTGACGCTGGAGCCCCATGAACGCCCCGGTGTACACGAACGACGGCCACTGCGCTCCTATGGCCAGCCCGATGAGCGCGATGCTCGTCTCGACGGTGGCGACCGACAGACTCTCGTTCTCGAGCCAGTAACGGGCAACCAGAGGAGCGGCGGTGACGATCGCCGCCGCGATCACCACGCCTGCGATCCAGAACACGAGCTCGAGGGTGCGCATGAGGTCCCTCATCTCGGCGATGGCATTGCCCGCTGACCGCCGCGCAAGCTCGCGATTCGCAATCGCGCTCAGTCCCATGTCGAGCAGGACAATCAGAGCCTGGATGGTGATGAAGACTCCGACGAGACCGTACGCCTCCGCGCCGAGGTATCGTATGTACAGCGGCACGAAGACGAGCGACACGATTGCCGTCCAGGCGCTGCCGGCATAGTTCGCGACGACGTTCCGGCGCACCGGCGATCGCTCGCGCGCAGCCTCGGCCGCGGGCACCGGTAGGGCGCTCATGTAAGCCACTGAACGCACGTCTCGCGCATCAGACTCAGTGCGCGGCAGAAGGCGGCTCGTCGCGGCCCTGCCCGTGCAGGGCCGACGTCAGCCACGTCTTGAGCTCCCTCGCCTTTCTGACGGCAGTCGGCCCGGCTGCTGCGCGCGCGAACGTGCCCGCGTACCGACCCGTCAGAACCACGAGTGGCCTCTCTGCGCGAGCTGCCTTCAGGTGCCGCCGCATTCCGTGCAGGTCACCTGCGTCGCGATACAGGTTTGCCAGGACCAGGTGCACGTGTGAGTAGGCGTGTGGACGCAGGTCCGCGATCCGCTCGTGCAAATCGGAGTTCGAGAAGATCAGGTCCCGTGCGGTGATCATCGACCGCTCCATGTGCTGCGGCTGCGACACGGTGGAGCCCCCGTGAACGCGGTACTTCAGTGTCGCTCTTCGAACGTGAGCGAACGGCCGGACCGCGGCGAGACGGACCCAGGCCTCCCAGTCCTCGCTTCCGGAGAGCGCACGGGTTTCGTTGAACCCGTTCACGTCGAGAAGAAGTCGTCGGCGGATGAGATGCGCCCCGATATGCACGAAGTTCCGCCTGACTATGCGCCGCAGGACGTTGCCCTCGTACGCCCGCCGGACGAGCGGTCCCAGCGGCGCACCGCTCTCGTCCATGAACATCGCGTCGCTGAAGACCACGCCGGCCTCCGGGTACTGCTCGAACCGGCGCAGCTCCTGCTCGATCTTGTCCGGCAGCCAGACGTCGTCAGAGTCGAGGAAGGCGACGTAATCGCCGGAGGCCAGTCTCAGGCCGTGATTGCGTGCGGCCGCCCGCTCCGCGTTGTCCTGGTACGCGTAGTGGACGCGGGGTCCGAACCTGCTCACCACCTCGCGCGTCGAGTCGGTGGAGCCATCGTCCACGACTATCAGCTCGATATCGGGAAATGTCTGCGCCAGAACGCTCTCGATGGCGAGGCCGACGTACCGCTCCCGGTTGTACGTGCTGATGACAACGCTCACACGCGGCACTGCTACGGAGCCTTCCGCAGGCGCTTCGACCGGGCGCAGATGTACCCCGTACCCTCACCGCCCGGCACGAAGTGATCGACGGCGAATCCGCGATCGATGAGCACGTCGCGAAGCTGCGCGCCGGTCCCTGCGAACTTCGGTCCTTCGTGGTACTCGATGACGATCCGGTCGATGCGATCCATGGTGTCCTGCGAGCTGGCCTCGAAGATCTCGTACTCGCTGCCCTCACAATCGACCTTGAGCAGGTTGCAGCGGACGATGCCGTTGTCGCGGAACACATCGTCCAGGCCGACGCAGTCCACCTCCACCGTGCGCTCGGGAAATCCGCCGCGCGCGCCGGCGGCCGGGGCCGCTCCGTTCCCGGCAAGCGTGTGCATCACCCAGTTGCCAGACTCGATGGACAGCACGCGGCGGCCCCTTCCCGAGCAGACTGCCTGCTCGAAGACGGCCACGTTGTGCAGACCGCTGGCACGGACGTTCGACCGCAGACACGCAGCGCTTTCGCTGAAAGGCTCGTACGCGAACACACGGGTGCGCGGCGCGGTGCTGGCGGCGAACGTCGAAAACACCCCGATGTTCGCTCCGATGTCCATAACGACGTCGCCGGCGTGAATCTCGTATCCGGGAGGTGTATACACGCGGGAAAGCCAGATCTCGAGGAACAGATACTTGAGATTCGCTCCGCGGCGTGCCTCGAGCACGATCCCCCTGCGCGTTCGCACCGAGGCGAGGTCCCCTCGCGTCAGATCCGCCCGGAGGAACTCCAGCCAGTTCTCCAGCAGGACGACGGTGCGAATATGGCGCCGGATCCTGTGCGGGATTCGGGGCACCCGCGCAAGGGCTCGGGTTGTGCTGGCTATCAAGTTACGCACGTCAGGGTTCGGTGACTCTGGCGGGCTCTCTGCGATACACCCTCGTCAAGATATCGGAGTGCCCGCCCGCTGGGACAAGGCCGTCAGCGACGGGCTCGTGTGCGCGCTGTCGAGAGGAAACGCATCGTCGGAGAGCGACGCGCTGAACCGTGCGGGAACCACTGCTTCCTCGAACTGCACTCGAAACCGCAGTATGCGCAGATCGGTCCCGGCGCACACCTCGCCGAGCTGCGCAATCCGCTCGGGCGAGAGATCACGCGCTCCCACAACGATTGTCCTCACGTCGTTCCGCCTCACGAACAGGCTCACGTCCCGCGGGCTTATGACCGGGTAGCCCTGCACGAAGGTGCCGACCTTTCTCGGATCGTCGTCTATGAAAGCCACCGGCATCAATTCGAGCCCGGGGTTGGAGATCATCTCACGCACGGCGAGGGCGCCCGCGCTGCCCGCGCCGTACACGAGAGTCGGCGATCCCCCCCGTCTCAGCGAGTGACGGAAGAGCTCGAGCGATCTGAAGGACGCCCGCGCGCCCGCCGTCAGCGCCGCAACGAGCAGGCCGTCGATGACAAGGATCCCGCGCGCAAAGTGGTACTCCCGGAAAAAGAAGACGAGAGCGGCAGTCGTCAGCAGCGTCCCGAACAAAGTCGCCTTGGCGATCCGGCCCGCATCTGCGATCGTGAGGAAGTGCCAGTTTCCGCGGTACACTCCGAAAAGCGCGAAGGAGCCGGACTTGACCGCGACCGCAACAGCGAGCGTAGCGGCGAAGATAGTCTCCTGCTCGGGCGGGGGCCGCCCGTCCCAGCGCAGGAGATACGCCAGCTGATACGCTACGGCGAAGAGCACGAGGTCCATCACCACCTCGAGCGCCCGCCGCTTGTGCACCAGATCCGTAACCATGAGCGTGACGCGACCAGGCTGAGCGGTTCCCGCCGCGTACGGCTGCATCCTGCCCAGGTAGGCGACGAGCAGCAGCAGTGCGATCAGGAACATCGCGCCGATCGGCACGCTCGTCGCCGCGGGTTGCGATCGGAAGACGAGCGCCAGGAGGCCGCCAATCACGGCAATCGCGTACAGCGTGAGCGCGACCTGCCGCTCGGAGAATCCCATTGCGATCAATCGATGGCTCGTGTGGTCGCGCCCGCCGGCCGCGATGGATCGCCCGGCAAGAGTGCGAGTGGTGGTCACGAGCAGCGTATCCACTATGGGAATGACCACGATCATCGCGGGCACGAACAGGACGGCAATCAGGCTGGCTGAGGGCACGCGGTTCGGATACGCGGCGCCAAGCCCCGCCAGGAGCGCCCCCAGAAACATGCTTCCGGCATCCCCCATGAAGATGGATGCGCGCGGGAAGTTGTACGGAAGAAAGCCAAAGGCCGCGCCCGAGAGCGCCAGCGTCGCTCCCGCAATCACGTACGCTCCGTCCAGAAACAGCGTGATGGACAGGAACAGGGCGGCGATACCCGCGACACCAACCGCGACGCCATCCATGTGGTCGAGCAGGTTCATCGCGTTGGTCAGGGCGATCAGCCAGAAGAACGTCGCCAGAACGTTCACCACGGTCCACGGTGTGAGCGGATACACCACGCCGAACGTGATCACGACCGCGGCCGCGACCGCCTGGAACATGAGCTTGGTCGTTGGATTCAGCTTCAGCTTGTCATCCGCCAGTCCCACCGCGAACATCAGCGTCGCAGCGAGGAACACGCCGATCCATGGCCGGCTGATTCCCAGCGGCGTTCCGGCAGAGGCGACCGCCGCGCTGGACAGCGCGCTGTCACGCAGCAGCAGCGTCGCGAAGCCGCCGATGACGAACCCGCCGTAAATGGCCACCCCGCCCAGCAGCGCCGTGGGACGATCGTGCCATCGGTCCGCGCTGGGTGCTGCAACCATGCCCGTGGCCCGCGCCACGCGCCTGACGACAGGCGTGAGCACGAGTGTCGCCGCAAGGGACAGCACGAACGGGAGAAGCCAGGCCAACATCAGAAGCGGTCCCTCAGACTGCTGCGAGAGTGCTCCCCTGCTGATGCTCGATCACAGATTCCAGAATCTCGGTGAGCGCTATCGTGGGCGCCCATCCGATCGTGCGGCCGATCTTCTCGAGACACGGCACGCGACGCGGCATGTCCTCGAAGTTCTCCTCGTACGCCACCGCATACGGGATGAAAACGATCTCCGAGCGGGATCCCGTCATCGCCTTGACCCGCTCGGCGAGATCGAGGATGCGGATCTCCTCGGTATTTCCGACGTTGAAGACCTGCCCGACGGCTACGTCGGTCTCCATCAGCCCGATCAGCGCGCGAACCGCGTCCGACACGTGGGTGAAACAGCGCGAATTGGTTCCGTCGCCGTACACCGTGATCGGCTCGTTGCTCAGGGCCTGCGACACGAACCGCGGAATCACCATTCCGTACCGCCCCGTCTGGCGCGGGCCCACGGTGTTGAACAGCCGCACCACCACCGTCGGAAGATGCCGCTCCCGCCAATAGGCGATCGCGTAGAACTCGTCTATCGCCTTGGAGCAGGCGTAGCTCCACCGCCCGCGCGTCGTCGCGCCCATGACCAGATCGCTCTCTTCCGTGAACGGCACTACTGCGTTCTTGCCGTAAACCTCGGAGGTGGACGTGATCAGGACCTTTTTCTTCTTCTTCGAGGCGACGCTGAGAATCAGCTCGGTCGCGCGGACGTTCGTCTCGATGGTCCGGACGGGGCTCTCGACGATGAGCTTGACTCCGACCGCAGCTGCCAGGTGGAAGATCGCGTCAGCGTCGTCCACCAGCTCGGCAAGCAGCGGTGGATTGAGCATCGTGTCGATCACGTACTTGAAGCGCGCATTCTCGCGCAGATGGCGGATGTTCGCCATCGACCCCGTGGACAAATCGTCAATGATCGTCACACGATCGCCTTGCGCCAGCAAAGCGTCGGCGAGGTGAGATCCGATGAAGCCAGCGCCGCCGGTTATCAGATAATGCATCGTTCAGCGAGGTCGATTATTGAGTGAGTGAGGGCGGCTGCAGGAAACCGCCCCAAGATAAGCGTCACTGGCGCGCCAGTGCCCCAGAAACACGCGTTTCGGAGTGTAAATTAATGGGTTACAAAGCGT
>DASUUI010000152.1:0-3824 GCA_036374155.1 Gemmatimonadaceae bacterium
GACAAAAGTACGGACGTTCCGGCGGCCTCGCCTCGCTCAGGCACCCCCCAGCGTGCCGTGCACCTCCCGTCCGAGCCGGGCGACAATCTCCGGAACTGCTGCCACATCAGCGGAAGTCGTGTTGAAGTTCACGATGCACGCGCGCAGCACGTACCGTCCGCGGATCACCGCGTTGGATACGAACGCTTCTCCCGAGCGCTGGATACGTTCCAGCACGGCCTCGTTCAGCCTGTTCAGATACCCCTCGGTCGCCACGCTCCCCACATCGCCGCGCAACTCCGGCGGCACATACCTGAACGTCGATATGCTCAGCGCCTGAGTGAAGGTCTCGATCTCCGGATGGCCCGCGGCTGCCGCATGCAGTGCCTGGCTCAGCCGGATGTCGTCCCCGATCATCTGCTCGTAGCCGCGACGGCCGACCTGCCGAAGAGCAAGCCAGACCTTCAGAGCGCGGAATCCGCGCGAATTCTGCGGCCCGTAGTCCACGTAGTTCGTCCCTTCAACAGCGAAGTGATAGTACGGCGGGTGGTATGAGAAGGCCGCGCGCAGCAACGCGGGATCCCGCACGAGCACGCACCCCGCTTCCAGCGGCGCGTACAGCCACTTATGCGGATCCACCGCGACCGAATCTGCCAGCGAGAGCGCGCGCATGTCGTCCGGGACGCCGGGAACGCAGGCAGCCAGAGCGCCGTATGCGCCGTCCACGTGCAGCCAGATCTTCTCTTCGCGGCACAGCGATGCGATCTCGCCGACTGGATCGATGGCACCGGTGCTGACCGACCCGGCCGTCGCCACGATCATCATCGGGACATCTCCAGCCGCCCTGTCCCGCGACACCGCAGCCCTCAGCGCGGCGACGTCCATGCGCAGCTCGTCGTCGGTCGGGATCCAGCGAATCGACTCCGTCCCCAGGCCGGCCAGATCGGTTCCCTTCTGCAGCCAGGTGTGCGCCTCGGCGGAGGCATACACCCGCAGCTGCGGTGCGCCGGGGCTCGCCAGCCCGTTGGCGCGCACATCCCAGCCCGCCGCGGCCGTCCGTGCAGCGAACAGCGGGACCATGTTCGCCATGTTACCGCCGCTCACCAGCAGTCCGCCGCACGTGGTCGGATAACCGATGAGCTCGGCGATCCACCGCACCGTCTGCGCCTCGATTTCCGTGGCCATCGGCCCCAGGCGCCAGGAGCCGACGTTGGAATTCACCGCCGCCGCGAGAAGCTCGCCCAGCATTCCAATCGGCGCAGGCGAAGAGGTGATGTAACCGAAGAACCGCGGATGGCCATTGAACAGCGAATGCTCGAAAAGCAGCTTCGAGGCCTCGTCCAACAGCTCCGCCGCGTCGCTGCCGTCCTGCGGCAGCCCGGCGTCGGCGCCGAGCGCGCCCTGCACTTTCTGTGGCGATTCACTGCGCGTGAGCGGCCGCTGCGGCAGCGAGTCGAGGAATCCCGCAATCGTATCAACGAGCGAATGCCCTGCGCGGCGGAACTCGTCGGCGTCCATCCGCAACGGAGCGTCGCGCACCGTGCTGCCGCGACCCACTATCGGCCTGCGGGTGGCTGCCACAGCTCGATCCGATTGCCTTCGGGATCCATCACCCAGCCGAACTTTCCGAGCTCCGAATCTTCCACGTTTTCGGCGACATCGCACCCTTCCGCACGCAGCGCCAGGAGAACCTTGTCGAGGTCCTCTACGCGATAGTTGATCATGAACCGTGCAGTACTTGGCGCGAAGTAGGTTGAGGATTCTTCGAATATGCTCCACACGGTCGTTCCGACCCCTGTCGGGTTGTCGGGACCCTGCCAGCTGAAGGCGGTACCTCCCCAGTCCTCGAGGTTGATGCCAAGATGGCGGCTGTACCACTCGCGCAACGCGCTGGCGTCTCCTGCCTTGAAGAAAATCCCACCGATCCCCGTCACTCTCGTCATTCCCGGCTCCAGATATTGAGGTTCCCGCCGATTACGGCTGCTCCACGCCAGGCGCGTTGAGCACGGCCGCGAGCCTTCCCAGCACCGCCTGAAGGTCGGGCTTCTCCTCCAGCACGCCGAACATCGGATCGACGCCGAGCCGATCCATCCGCTCCATCGCGGTTCGGATCGTGAACGCTCGCGGGTCCAGCTGATCGTTCACTTCATCCCAGTGCAACGGCATGGAGACGGTTGCGCCGGGAAGCGGCCGGACGCTGAACGGCGCCACGATTGTCTGCCCGTGCCGGTTCTGCAGGTAGTCGAGATATACCTTGTCGCCACGCCGCGTGACGTGGCGCACGATCGTGGCGATGTCGCCCAGCTCCCGGAGCGCGACGCGCGCAAGCAGCTCGCCGAGTGTGCGGCACTGCGCATAGGTGCACTGCCTGGCCAGCGGCAGCAGGATGTGCAGCCCGGTCTTCCCCGTCGTCTTGACGTAGCTGGGAACACCGATGGACTCGCAAAGATTGCGCAGCACGACTGCGGTCCGGATGACGTCGGAGAACGGCGCCTCCTTCGGATCGAGGTCGATCACGCACCAGTCGCACAGTTCGAGCGAACCCACCCTGCTTCCCCAGATGTGCAGCGGTATCGAGCCGAGGTTCGCTACGTAAAGCAGCGACTCGAGGTCGTCACACACGAAATAACGGATCTCACGCTGTGTCTCCTCGCTCCAGACCGGGACCGTCCGCAGCCAGCTCGGCGCGAACTCGGGTGCGTCCTTCTGATAGAACGACTTTCCCTCGATTCCATCAGGGAAGCGCGTCATGACCAGCGGCCGATCCTTGAGGTACGGCAATATCCAGCGGGAGACTGCGCGGTAGTATTCGATCAGGTCGCCCTTCGTGTACCGCTCCGCGGGCCAGTAGATCTTGTCGGGATTCGAGAACGGGATCGCCTTTTCAGCACTCCCGGACGCAAGCGCGGGCATTTCGTCGGCCGTTCCGGCCTCAGCCTCCGCATTCTCGGGAGCGGCGCCGCGCCATCCCTGTCGCTCGCACTCGAGAGCCTCCTTGTCGTTTCGCAGTCTGAGAAATGCCGGATGCCGGAGCAGACCGTCGGGCGTCCACTCGCGAAACGACACCTCGCACACGTACACCGGCTCCACCCAGGTCGTGGTCTTCGTGTCAGGGATGGCATGAGTCGCGAGCGGAGGCGTGTCCGGCGCGAGTGAGGGTCCGACACAGGGAGCTGCGTCGCAAACGATCGGGTCGAGCAAGTTCTTCAGCTCGGCGAGCAGCGCTTCGTCGAACCCCGTCCCGACGCGACCGGCATAGACGAGCTCCCCTCCGACATAATCGGCAAGCTGCAGCGCGCCGAAATGGCTGCGACTCCTCTTCGGCGCCGTGAACCCGACGATCACGAAGTCACCAGTGCGCTCCGCCTTGATCTTGAGCCACGCATCGGTCCGGCCACCCCGGTACGGCGCGTCAGCGCGCTTCCCGATGATCCCCTCGAGCCCGAGCTTTGAAACGCCCTCCAGGAACCGCTCTCCCTCGCGCTCGATGTGATCGAGCGGTCGCACGGGGCCGAGCTTCGGCATCGCTTCCAGCAGCATCTCCTTCCGCTCGGCCAGCGGCAACGGCCGCAGATCGAAATCTTCGAAGGCAAGCAGGTCGAAGACAAAGAAAGTCGCGGGCAGCTCCACAGCGGCCCGCCTTATGTCGATCGGAGATGTCAGACGGCCGCGCTGCTGCAGGCGCGCGAAGCTCGGCTTTCCCTCTCTGTCGAGCACGACCACTTCGCCGGGCCCCGCCAGCACCTCCGCCGCGGAACTGATTGAAAAAGCGCGCGGCACCGCCGCCGGCGCCGCCCGTTGCGCGGGCCGTTTCCTGGGGAGCAAACAAGTTTTTGATGACGGTG
>DASUUI010000153.1:0-3192 GCA_036374155.1 Gemmatimonadaceae bacterium
ACTGCTTCGTGCAGCGACAATGCTTCCATCTCCCACTTAGGCCGGGACTTGAGATCGTAGGTGTTGACGTAGTAGTAGCCGGGGCGCCCCGCTTCCGCGGAGCCGCGCATGTAGTACGCCGTCGTCTGCGACGGCGCCATGTACGATGGAATCGTCGTTACGCCGTATGGCAGCCGCGGCAGGCGGCCGAACAACCGCACGAGACCCGGATCGATCCGCTTGGAGATGTCGCGATACTCCTGCACCAGGCTCGCGGAGTCCGTGTGATAGAAGCGCGGATCGGTGCGCAGGAAGTTCACGAACGCGGCAAAGTCGCCCTGGAAACCGGTCGTCCGGATGATCGAATCCATCTCGGCGCGGATGCGCGCGACCTCGGAGAGCCCGAGCTGATGGATCTGGGCCGCGGTCATCGGCGTGGTGGTGAAGCTCCGGACGTTATGCGCATACCAGGCCTCTCCGTCCGGCAGGGTGCTGCGCGCGAGCGCCTCCCGCGCATTCGGCACGTACGTGTCGGCCAGGAATGAAGCGAGCCGCTCCAGCGCGGGCCGCATCTGCGCTGTGTACGCCTCCGCCGCAGCGGCGCGCAGTCGTGTGCGCTCTTGCTCGGGGACGGCAGCCGGGAAATTGTTGAACGCGCGGAACGCGGGGCTGGTGAACGGGTCGTCAACGATCAGGTTGCGCACCTGCGCGGGAAGGTCGCGGAGAGTGACCCGTGGGGGCGTGATGCCGCGCGCGAGCCCCTTCTGCATCCACGCGATATCCTCCTCGACCACCTGCGGCGAGCGGCGCATCCGCTGCAGGATGTCCTCGTAGTCAGCGACCGTGCGCGCGGGCGCGCGTGACAGAACCTCGGTGATCGTGCTGTGGGGGCCACCGCGCTGCGTGACTGGCATCAGCTCCGAGGGGAACCGGTAGCCCTCTATTTCCTCCTCGAGCCCGCGGCGGAAGAGATCGTACGATACGCGATCCTGACCGTGCAGGGCGTCACGCGAGATGGACTCGATCGCGCGCAGGAGCTGCCGCTGCGTCGCGCGACGTCGCTCGAGCGCTGTCTCGCTGCCGTCGGCCCAGCGATCGTTGCGCCCCGGCCACCCCAGGTCGGTGGCGTAGGTCGGGAACTCGCGCATCACGTACCGCCAGTGCGCGTCGAGCACTGCGTGGAACCGCACCGAATCGCTGCCCCGCTGACCGGCGACGCGGGCGTACACGCTTTCGGGCACCGTATCGGTTGCCTGTGCCTGCGGTACGGCTGCCGATGCGCTCACCAGCGCGACGGCTGTGATGAGATGTCTGATCATGCGATTGTCCAATGAGGTGTGCGCCCTGCTACAGCCTGGTGGCCGGTGGACCGGACACCGCCGGAATCTCCTCGCGCGGTGACGGCTCCTCCGGAGTAAGATCCTCGCCCGGATTGATGAAGCGGTCATGCTCGATGCCGTACTGGCTCTCGTACAGCTGCCGGTAGCGGCCGTTGGCGGCGAGCAGCTGGTGGTGCGTGCCGCGCTCGACGATCTGACCATCCTCGATCACCAGGATCTGGTCGGAGCTCTCGATGGTGGACAGCCGATGCGCGATGACGAAGGTGGTGCGCCCCGAGCGAAGCGTCCTCAGACCGTCGCGGATCAGGCCCTCGCTTTCGCTGTCGAGGCTGGAAGTCGCTTCGTCCAGCACCAGCAGCTTGGGATCGGCGAGAATGGCGCGGGCGATCGCCACGCGCTGCCGCTGCCCGCCTGAAAGCTTCACCCCGCGCTCGCCGACGATGGTGTCGTAACCCTGCTCGAAGCGGTTGACGAACTCCTCGCAGTGCGCCAGCCGGCCGGCGGCGCGCACGTCCTCGTCGCTGGCGCCGGGGCGGCCGTAGGCGATGTTCTCGCGGATCGTTCCGTCGAAGAGGAAGTTCTCCTGCAGCACCGCGCCGACGTGCGAGCGGTAGTCGCGCACGCGCAGCGTGGTGAGGTCGCGCCCGTCCACCAGCACGCGTCCCGATGTCGGCCGGTGGAACGACATCACCAGATTCACGAGGGTGCTCTTTCCTCCTCCACTGGAGCCGACGAGCGCAGTGGTCGAGCCGGGTTGCGCCGTGAATGACACGCCGCGCAGCACCGGCACGCCTGGATCGTACTCGAACCAGACGTCGTCGAAGACGATCTCGCCCTCGACCTCGGCGAGCGGCTGCTTGCCGGAATCCTGCGCGTCCTCCGTAGCCATCTGCCGCAACTCGCGAATGCGGTCGAGCCCCGCGAACGCTTCGCTGATCTGCGTACCTATAGATGCGATCTGCACGAGCGGCGCGGCCACGAGCCCCACGAAGAAGACATACATCACGAAGTCGCCGAGCGTCATGGTGCCGTCGAGTATCGCCCGGCCGCCTATCACGATCATCAGGACACCGACCGCGCCGATTATCACCGTCGCGCCGGCGCCGACCGCGGAGATTCCCGTGATCGTGCGCGCGACGTTCCTGAACAGCTTGTACACGCCGCGGGTGAAGATCAGCTCCTCGCGCTTCTCCGCCGTGTACACCTTCACCACCTGCACGCCGCCGAGCGCTTCGGCCAGCCGGCCGGTCACCTGCGCGTTCAGCTCACCGCGCTCGCGGAACAGCGGGCGCAGCCGCCGGAACGCGATCGCCATCATCACGCCGAACGCGAGCAGCACCAGTATCGTGATGGCCGTGAGCCGCCAGTTGAGATAGAACAGCACGCCCAGGCCTATGGCAGCCGTGAACGCACCGCCGACGAGCTGCACGAGCCCCGTCCCGACCAGGTTGCGGATCCCTTCCGCGTCGGTCATGACACGTGAGATGAGGACACCCGTCTTCGTCCCGGTGAAGTACGAGGCGGGCAGCCGCAGCACGTGCGCCTGCACCTGTCGCCGCAGCTCGGCGATGGCGCGCTGCGCCGCGATGCTGACGATCTGCGAGAGCGCAAAGCCGGACGCGGCCTGCACGAGCGTCGCGGCCACTGCCAGCCCCGCTATCGGAAGCAGGAGATCGTCGCGGCGGTTCCCGATCACCTCGTCGATCAGGAACTTGGAGCTGCCCGGGAGCACCAGACCCGACAGCCGGTTGACCAGCATCACCACCAAGCCGATTCCGAGCGAGCGCCGGTGCGCCCAGATGAGCGAGCGCGCTTCGGCCCAGGCTCGACCGTAGTCCACCTTGCCTTTCTCGGGACGTTGACCGCCCTGCCC
>DASUUI010000154.1:0-7057 GCA_036374155.1 Gemmatimonadaceae bacterium
GGCGAGTATCGCATCGCCGAGCATCGCGTAGCTCGCGCTCACCCCGCCGGTCGTCGGGTTGGTGAGCAGCGAGACGTACGGAATCCGCCGCTCGCCGAGCTGCGACAGCATCGCCGCGACCTTGGCCATCTGCATCAGCGAGAGCACGCCCTCCTGCATACGTGCCCCGCCGGACGACGAGATGATCACCAGCGGGAACTTCCGCTCCAGCGACCGCTCGCCGAGGCGCGCGATCTTCTCGCCGACCACAGACCCCATCGAGCCGCCCATGAACGCGAAGTCCATCGCGCCCACGCCAACGGGCATGCCGCCCAGCTGTCCGACCGCGGTGAGTATCGCGTCGCCCTCGCCCACCTTGGCGGTGGCGCGCTCCAGCCGCTGCGGATACTCGGGAAACCCGAGCGGGTCGGTCGAGCGGATCTCCAGCTCGATCTCTTCAGCGGTGCCGTCGTCCAGCAGCAGGGACACGTACTCGCTCGCGCGATAGCGGCGATGGTAGTCGCAGTTGGGACACACGTTGAGGTTCCGCACGAACTTCTCGCGGATGTCCGTGTGCCCGCACGCCTCGCACTTCTCCCACGCGTCGGCGGGAATCTCGAGCCGTTCGCGGCGGGGTTGGCGGGGCTTTTTTTCCTTTCTAAACCAAGCCATAGGAAAGAGCGATTAGCGGTTAGCTGTTAGCGGAAAGCTACAGCGGACGACCAGACCCTGCAGTTACGCTTGGCCTTCCGCTAATAGCTAACCGCTAACCGCCAAAGGCGTTAACCAAGGAGCCCGCCAGCTTTCCCCCGTCCCTCGCCGGAAATCCTCAAGAGCATTCCCACTCCCAGCCAGCTCGCCAGCATGAACGAGCCGCCGTAGCTGAAGAACGGAAGCGGGATTCCGGTGATCGGCAGCAGGTTGAGCGTCATCCCGATGTTCACCAGCACGTGCGTCAGCCAGCTGGCCATCAGCCCGAACGCAACCAGGCTGGCGAAGGAGTCGTTGGCACGCGCGGAGATGTTGATCGCCCGCAACAGCAATGCAGTGAACAGCGCGAGCCCGATCGTCACTCCGATGAAGCCAAGCTCCTCGCCCATCACCGCCCAGATGAAATCGGTGTGCTGCGCAGGCAGGAACGCGAGCCGTTTCTGCGATCCGTCGGTGTAACCCTTGCCGAACAGCCCGCCGGAGCCGATCGCCACCTTCGACTGGATCACCTGGTAGCCCGCGGCGCGGGGATCGAACTCGGGATTGAGGAAGACGCGCAGCCGGTTCTGCTGATACGGCTTGAGCCGCTCCCACATTATCGGCGCGAGCACGCCGGTGGCGACGTTCGCCACCATCAGCACGATCCCTTCGATCAGGTACGGCTTGTACCAGAGCACGAGCGCGACGAGCACGAGGAACCACGCGCCCCACAGCCCGGTGCTGAACGACAGGATCAGGCTGATCGCCGGGCTGGCGAGGAGAAGCAGCAGCGGCCAGGCAACGCCCGACCAGTACAGCATCGCGAAGAAGATCCCGATGAACGCGATGCCGGTGCCGAGGTCCGGCTGCGCCATGATCAGCACCCACGGAACGCCCACGACCATCGCCGGCTTCCACAGGTCGAGCAGCGACCGCGGCGCTTCGCGGCGGATCGCGAGCACGTGCGCCAGAGCCAGCACGACGGTGATCTTGGCCAGCTCAGACGGCTGCCCGATGCGCACGCCGCCTATCGCCAGCCAGCTCTTGGTGCTGGCCGCGGTGCCGGCACCAGTACCGATCACCAGTGTCAGGATGAGCAGCACGACGCTCAGGACGTAGAACGGCCACGTCATCCAGCTCAGGAAGCGAACCGACGTGCGCGTCAGCACGTACGCCGCAAACAGGCCGAGGCCGAGCCAGATGAGCTGCGACTTGTACAACCCGGCAACGTACGTCGGCACGTCCGTCACGCCCGCGGAGTACACCATCGCGAGACCCATGAACGACAGGGCCAGCGCGACGAATGCGAGCGGGTAGTCGGCGACTATGCGCCGCTGCATCAGCGGGCCAGCGCCACCGGCGCCGTAGTTGGCGGAGCTCTGCGAGCCGTGTCTGCCGGGACCGGCGTCGTGCCTGGAGCCGGTATTCCACCAGCTGGACGCGGCGGCGCGAGGTCAACCGGATGCGGCACGCCAAGGTACTTCGCCGTGATGCGCGACGCGACGCGCGCTGCACCGCTGCCGCTGCCGCCGAATTCGATCATCACCGCCAGCACGATCTTCGGATCCTGCACAGGTGCCATTCCAACGAACCAGGCGTGGTCAGGAGTATTCGGTCCGCTCTGCGCGGTACCCGTCTTTCCGCCGAGGAAAAGTCCCGGAACCATCGAGCCGCCGGCGGTGCCCTGGAACGACACTACCTGCAGCATGGCGGCGCGCAGCTTCGCCATCTGCTCCGGCGTCAGCGTGAACAGCTGCTCTCGCTGACCCTGCGCAGTGCGCGCGATCACGGGCCTCGTTGTCGAGCCGTCGGTCGCAAGCGCGGTGTAGAACTTCGCCATGCTCACCAGCGTCTGCGAGTTCTCCGCCTGGCCTATCGCGAGGTTCAGCACGACTGCCTGCGTCCAGCCGCGCGGACCGTACCGCCGATTGTAGTACTCCACGCCGTACGGAAACCTTGGCGTCCGCTCGTTGGGCAGGTCGAGCCCGGACTTGGTGTTGAAGCCGAGCTCCACACCGCCTGCCAGCATCCGGCTGAGGCCGATCCGCAGCCCAAGCTGATAAAAGTAGACGTTGCACGACTTCGCGATCGCGTTCGTCAGGTCGAGCGACCCGTGTCCCTGGGGGTACCAGCAGCGGAAGTAGCGCGAGCCGTACTGATATCCGCCACTGCACGGGACCGGCATTCGCGTCGTGAAATCGACGAGGCCGGCCTCGAGCGCGATCACGGCGTCTATCAGCTTCCACGTCGAGCCGGGGGGATAGGTTCCCTGCACTGCCTTGTTGTACAGCGGCCGCTTGGGATCCTCGTTCAGCTCGGTCCAGTATTCCTGCGGAATTCCACCGGTGAACCTGTTCGGGTCATAACCCGGCGCGCTGTACAGCGCCAGCACGCCCCCGGTGCGTGGATCGAGCGCGACCACCCCGCCAATCAGAGTATCGGAGAACACCGACGCGATGTACGTCTGCAGATCGAGATCGATGTTGGTGTGCAGCGGCGGCGCTGGTTGCGGCGATTCCACCGGAACGGCAGCTGTCGTCTGGATGATGCGGCCGCGGGCGTCCACCTCCACGAACTGCATGCCCTCGCCACCGTGCAGGATCTCCTCGTACTGGCGCTCAATCCCATCCTTGCCGATGACCTGCCCCATCTTGTACTGCGAAAATCGGGCTGAAGCCAGCTCTGCCTCGCTGATCTCGCTGGTATATCCGACGAACGCCGAGACTGCCTCGCCGTCGGGATAGTACCGCTTCGGCACCGACTGGATGATGAGACTGGGGAAGTCGATCCGATGCTCCTCGAGGACGGCCACCAGATCAATCGATGCATCCGGGAAGATCACCGTCGGCCTGTTGGGCTCCCGCCGGAACAGCCGCTCGGCGCGTCGTATGTCGCCGGGGGTGAGATCTATCACCGTACCGAGCCGCTCCAGCTCCGTACGCAGCGCCTGGATGGTCGGAGCGAGCACCGAGACGGTGTAAGCAGGGAGGTTCTCCGCGATGACCTTCCCCTTCCGGTCGTAGATGATCCCGCGCGGAGCAGGAAGGGGGACCGCGCGGAGCCGGTTCTCCTCCGACTGCAGCGCGTAGCGCTCGTGCTCGACCACCTGCGTCTTGAAGAATGCGCTGAGCAGGATGACCATCAGCAGCACGATCAGGATCGAGCCGCCGCGGGCGCGCCGGGCAAGATCGTGCGGATGGAAGCTCATGCGGGCGACGGGTCGAGCAGAGGACGCATCAGCAGCAGGAGCAGCACCCCCGCCGCGGCTGTGGCTCCGGCCGACAGCGGCGACCACAGCGCAAGCTGCTGCACCAGCTCGAAGCCGCCGAGCCGGCGCTCACCGAGGAAGTAGATGACGTCGAACATCCACTTGCCGGCGAAGAAGAAGAACGCGTTGAGCACCAGGTTGTCCGCGAAGAACACGGCCTTCAGCCAGCTCGCTGAGTAACCGACGATCGTCATCGCTATCGCGCCGGCACCGAGCGCGGCGGGGGTGAGCGAATCGGAGATGAACCCCACCGCAAAGCCGATCAGCGCCGCGACTCCGGGACGCGCCCGCACAGCGATGAGCAGGACGGCGAGCAGCAGGAAATCCATCGGCGCGCGCCAGCCGAGCAGCGGACGGAGCGTGTAATGCAGCAGCACGAGCAGCGCGAAGCTCGCGACCGCGCGGAGGAAGCCGCCCATCGTCATAGCGGGATGCCGGGAATTGGCGGCAGGGTGTCAGGAGCCGGCCGCGGAGCCTGTGGCTGCACTGCGGGCGGAGCCTCCGGTCGCGTGGCGGGCGAGTCGGCCACTATCGGCGCAACGCGGCGCGGCGCCGGCGCTCTCCGAACGGTGTCGCCTGGCACCGTGATCGGCGACTGGATGCGCCGCGCCGCGAGCGTGTCTCCGTACGTCGCGCGCATGGAATCGACTCGCAGCGAATCAATCGCGGCCCGGCGCGCGGCCGCTTCGGCCAGCGCGGCGGCGCGGGCTATCGAATCGCCGGCTGCGACGATCGCACGCACCGTCGTGTCGCCGGCGCTGTACTCCCACACGTTGGTGACACCCGCCGCCACGCGCTCCGGCCGGAGGATCATCACCGAGTTGACATCAGCCGGCATCACCGCAGGACGGAGGATGTAAGTACGCGCCCAGGCCTCGGTCGTCTTGATCTCACCGACGACCACGCCGATAGGAATCCCGCGCGGATAGGTGCCGCCCAAACCTGCGCTGACAATTATCGCGCCCGGCTGCAGCACCGCGCGGAACGGAACGCCGCGCATCTCCAGCATGAAGCGTGACGCTGCCGTGCCGAGGTGCGCCTGCACGATCCCGAACGCGCTCTCGTCTGCCGCCATCGCGCTGACGCGGAAATCCGGATGCGTCCAGAGGATCGCCTGGCTCATGGTCGGGTCAACGCGCTCCACCATGCCGACGAGCCCTTCCGGGGCGACGACGGGGCTGAGCCGCTGCACGCCGGCGCGCGAGCCAGCGCTGAGAATCACGGTGTAGGCGTCACGCACCCCCCTGCCGTGCAGCGCTTCCGCGGGAACAAAACCCCAGCGGAGGCGGGACGCGAGTCCCATGATCCGGCGGAGCTGCTCGTTCTCGGCCTCCAGGGCAGCTACGCCGAGCGCCCGCATGGTGACGCTGTCCCGCTCGGCCATTCTCTCTTCGTGCAGCAGGAAAGCGCGGCGGCTCAGCTCTGCACGCTCCTGCAGCATCACCATCGGCGCGAGCAGGGAGCGGCGCAACGCCGAGGCTATCGGCTCTCTGACGGTGAGCGGGAGGACGAGGATGATGAGAGCCACGAGGATGCACCCGGCCAGCACGATCTGGTCGAATCGCGTGCTGTTACGGACTGCGCGCGCCCCCGCCATCTCAGGTCGTCAGCACCGAAGCGTACTTCTCCTCGTCGTCGAGGATCCTCCCCGTGCCGCGAACGACGCAGGTAAGCGGATCCTCATCGACGTGGATCGGAAGATTGGTTTCCTGGCTCAGGAGAACGTCGAGCCCGCGGATCAGCGCGCCGCCTCCGGTCATCACGATGCCGCGGTCCACGATGTCGGCGGCGAGCTCCGGCGGGGTGATCTCGAGCGCGCGCCGCACCGCGTCCACGATCTGCTGCACGGGCTCCTGCACGGCCTCGCGGATCTCCGACGACGTGACACGCACGGTCTTGGGAATGCCTGACACGAGATCGCGTCCCTTCACGTCCATCTCGCGCTCCTCTCCCACCGGGTACGCCGAGCCGATCTGGATCTTCACCTGCTCGGCCGTCGCTTCGCCGATGAGCAGGTTGTAGCTCTTGCGCATGAACTGGACGATGGCCATGTCCAGCTCGTCGCCGCCGGTGCGGATCGACGTGTCGCTCACGATCCCCGAGAGCGCGATGACCGCGATCTCGGTGGTGCCGCCACCGATGTCTATGACCATGTTGCCGGTCGGGGTCTCCACCGGCAGCCCAACGCCGATCGCCGCGGCCATGGGCTCCGCGACCATGAACACCTCCTTCGCGCCGGCGCCGAGCGCGGAGTCGCGCACCGCGCGCCGTTCCACCTCGGTTATACCCGACGGAACGCAGATGATCACGCGCGGCTTCACCTTGAAGACGTGGTTCTCGATGATCAGCGTGAGGAAGTAGCGCAGCATCTTCTCGGTGACGTCGAAGTCGGCGATGACGCCGTCCTTCATCGGCCGCACTGCCAGCACGCCCTCGGGAGTTCTGCCGAGCATGCGCTTGGCTTCGAGTCCGACCCCCTTGATGTTGCGTGTCTCTCTGTCGATCGCGACGACCGAGGGTTCGTTCAGCACGATCCCCTCGCCCTTCACGTAGATCAGCGTGTTCGCCGTGCCGAGGTCAACGGCGATCGCATTGGCGGGAAACAATCCCCCCGCTCTGAAGGGCCAGCGCATCTATGTGGCTATCTGATTGGCTGTTGGCGTGTGACTGCGCAGAACCGCCGGCTCGCAGTGCCGCTGGTTCTCTCCGTGAAGACGCGCGCAGGGTGGCGCGCGTAAGCTATCCGAATGGCGCTCCGAGCGGCAAGCCATTGTCGCGCTTGATTCTAGCCCACC
Source organism: Gemmatimonadaceae bacterium (assembly GCA_036374155.1). GTDB lineage: Bacteria > Gemmatimonadota > Gemmatimonadetes > Gemmatimonadales > Gemmatimonadaceae > DASUUI01. The sequence continues at coordinate 6,733 of DASUUI010000154.1, forward strand.
TCGGTTCGACGTGCCGCGAGCCACCCAGAGCCGAGTCGATCGCGGCGAGAAGGGCGAATGCGCGACGTCGCTCCGTGCGGGGACATCTGCGCGCGGCCGCCTGCCTGGTCGGAGCCCTGGAGAGCCCGGCGCAAAGCACAACCCCAGCTTTGCGCCGTGCCTCCAGGACTCCTCCCGGCGCGGCGGCCGCCCGAAGGTTCTTTTCGTCGCGAACCAACACCAAATGCACGCTCGCTCCGCCGCGACCGGCGCGTGCCTCCGTGGCGCGACGCGATGATGGGGTTGTTCATCGCGGAGCGACACGGGGGCACCGCCGAGGCAGGCG
>DASUUI010000155.1:0-22943 GCA_036374155.1 Gemmatimonadaceae bacterium
ATAGACGCCGCGCTCCAGCTCGATCAGCTCTCGATGCTGATGATGCTCGTGGTGACCGGTGTCGGCTTCCTCATCCACGTCTTCAGCGTCGGGTACATGCGCGAGGATCCGGGATATCCCCGCTACTTCGCGTACCTGAACCTGTTCGTGTTCTTCATGCTCGTGCTGGTGATGGGCGCGAACTACCCGGTGATGTTCGTCGGCTGGGAAGGGGTCGGCCTCTGCTCCTACCTGCTCATCGGTTTCTGGTTCTCCGAGAAGGCCAACGCCGACGCGGGGAAGAAGGCGTTCATCGTCAACCGCATCGGCGACTTCGGCTTCCTGATCGCCCTCTTCCTGATGTTCGTCCACATCGGGAACCTGGACTTCACGTCGGTTGCCGCAGCCGCTCCCGGTATCGCGCCCGTCGTCGTCACCGCGATCTGCCTGTTCCTCTTCCTTGGCTGCACCGGCAAGAGCGCGCAGATCCCGCTGTACGTCTGGCTGCCGGACGCCATGGCCGGGCCCACGCCGGTGTCCGCGCTGATCCACGCGGCGACGATGGTCACGGCCGGCGTCTACCTCGTCGCCCGCAGCGCCGCGCTGTTCGCGCTCTCCCCCGTTGCCAGCCTCACCGTCGCGACGGTGGGTGCGCTGACCGCGCTGCTCGCTGCGACGATCGGGCTCAAGCAGTGGGACATCAAGAAGGTCCTGGCCTACTCCACCGTATCGCAGCTCGGCTACATGTTCGTCGCCGTGGGCGTCGGGGCGTACGTCGCCGGCATGTTCCACCTCATGACGCACGCCTTCTTCAAGGCGCTGCTGTTCCTCGGCTCGGGCTCGGTGATTCACGCGATGCACGCGGCGTATCACGCAACCCACAGCCACGACGACGCGCAGGACATGCGCAACATGGGCGGGCTCAGGCGTTACATGCCGATCACCTGGACGCTGATGTGGATCGCGACGCTCGCGATCGCGGGGGTGCCGCCGTTCGCGGGGTTCTTCTCCAAGGACGAGATACTCGCCGGCGTGTTCGCGCGCGCGTCGCACTCGACGCTGGCCGACGGCAGCCTGCTCGGCATTCCCGGGAGCACGCTGCTGTACGCCATCTACGTCATCGGACTGGTCACCGCGCTGCTGACCGCGATCTACATGACGCGGATGATGCTGTACACGTTCCACGGGCCCAACAGGACCGGTGAGCGGGAGCGCGACCACCTGCACGAGGCCCCATGGGTGATGACCGGCCCGCTGGTCGTGCTCGGTGTGCTGAGCTTCTTCGGCGGCTGGTTCAATCTCCCGGCGATCTTCTCCTGGCTCGGCCCGGACGCGGCGCTGCATCACTGGCTCGAGCCGGTCGTCGGCGACTCGGAGCTCAGGATCACGCAGGGAGTCGCCGTGCACCTGAGCCACAACACCGAGCTTGCTCTCATCGCGACGGCAGTGGCCGTGGCTGCGGCCGGCATCCTGTTCGCCTGGGCGCGGCTGAAGCCCGACCGCCTGGTGCCGAAGGCCGCTTCCCCGGAAGAGGAAGGGTTCGAGCGGGTCCTGGTCAACAAGTACTACGTGGACGAAGCGTACGACCGCACCATCGTGCGACCCACGGTCGGCATCTCCCGCGGGCTGCTGTGGCGCGGCGTGGACGCCGGCCTGATCGACTCGGTGTTCGTGAACGGGTCCGCGTGGCTGATGCGCGGGTTCGGCTGGATGGGCTCCCGGCTGCAGACAGGCAGCGTGGGCACCTACGCCTGGGTCATAGTCATCGGGGTGGTCGCCGTGCTCGGCGTCCTCACCACGCGCTGAGATCGCGATGAGCTCCCTCCTGCAGTCACTCGGCTACAACGACTGGATCCTCCCGGCGCTGCTGGTGATCCCGCTGCTCGGCGCAGCGGCGATAATGGCACACGGGCTCGCCGTGCGCGGAACACAAGACGACCCGCGACGGTCAGACGGTCCGCGGCGCATCGCGTTCTGGACGCTGCTGCTGGAATTCGTCGTCTCGCTCGGCCTGTGGTGGTCGTACGATCCGTCGCGCACCGGTTTCCAGGCGGTCATAGACTGGCCCTGGATCCCGCTCTGGGGAGTGAATTTCTCGCTGGGGGTGGACGGGATCGCGGTGATGATGATCCTGCTCACCACCTTCCTGATGCCGCTGTCGGTGCTGGGTGGGTGGACCGGCGTTCGAACGCGGGTGCACTGGTACCACGCGCTGATGCTCATCCTCACCACGGGAATGCTCGGCGTCTTCATGGCGCGGGACCTGTTCCTGTTCTACGTGATGTGGGAGCTGATGCTGGTGCCGATGTACTTCATCATCGGCATCTGGGGCGGCGAGCGGCGGATCTACGCCAGCCTCAAGTTCTTCATCTACACGATGGCCGGGTCGCTGCTGATGCTCGTGGCGATCATCTACATCGGCGTCAACGCGGCAGACCCGCTCACCGGCGTTCCGAATTTCAGCTACGAGACGGCGCTCGCGTGGCACGGGATACTCCCCGACAAGGCCGTGATGTGGCTGTTCCTCGCCTTCTTCGCGGCGTTCGCGGTGAAGGTGCCGATGTTCCCGTTCCACACGTGGCTGCCCGACGCCCACACCGAGGCACCGACGGCCGGCTCGGTGATCCTTGCCGGGATCATGCTCAAGATGGGGACGTTCGGCTTCATCCGGTTCGCGCTGCCGCTGTTCCCGGAGGCGGCGATGCATCCGACGGTGCGGGCGGTGATCCTCACGCTCGCGGTGATCGGGATCATCTACGGCGCGCTGGTGGCAATGGTGCAGCCCGACTTCAAGCGGCTGGTCGCGTACTCCTCGGTCAGCCACCTCGGCTTCGTCATGCTCGGCGTGTTCGCGCTCACGGTCGAGAGCATGCAGGGCGCGGTGATGGTGATGATCAACCACGGCATCTCCACGGGTGCGCTGTTCTTCCTCGTGGGAATGATCTACGAGCGGAAGCACTCGCGGATGATAGAAGCGTTCGGCGGCATCGCTCGCGTAGTCCCGATGTTCGCTGCGCTCCTCACCCTGGTGGCGCTCAGCAGCATCGCCGTTCCAGGCACCAATGGGTTCATTGGCGAGTTCCTGGTGCTGGCCGGTTCGTTCCGGACCGCGCCCGTGCTTACGCTGGTCGCGACGACCGGCGTGATCTTCGCAGCAGCGTATCTGCTGTGGGCGATTCAGCGGATCCTGTTCAATCCGCTGGACAAGCCGGAGAACCTCCATCTGACGGACCTGAACAGGCGCGAGCTTGCGATCATGGCGCCACTGGTGGCCGCCATCATCTGGCTGGGCGTGTATCCCGCTCCCGTGCTGCGCAGGATGGAGAGCTCCGCCCGCGCGGTGGTCGAGCTGGTGAATGAGCGGGGTGTTGCGGTGCAGCCTTCGGGCGTGGGGATGCGCTGATGCTGCTCGACCTCACCAATCCGGCGCACCTGCTGATCGCGATGGGGCCCGACGTCCTCCTGATGGCGGGGGCGATGGGACTCCTGCTGTACAGCGCCTGGGCTCCGGAGAGCGCCGCGCGCCAGCGGTCAGTGGGAATCGGCTCCATGGTGCTGACCGTGCTCACGATGGTCGCGGTCGTCTGGTACATGCTGCGCGGCGACACGGTGAGCGTCGGCCCGGTCGCGACCGACACTTTCCGCTGGGTCGCGGACATCGTCATCCTGCTCGCAACGCTGGGCGCGATCGCGCTGTCGATCGATTACAACGAGCGTGAAGGGATAGACGCGGGCGAGTCTCACGTGCTGGTGCTGTTTGCGACGTCCGGGATGATGACGCTCGCTGCGGCGCGCGACCTGATGATCGTCTTTCTCGGAATCGAGATAATGTCGGTCACGGTGTACGTCCTCGCCGGGATGAACCGGCGGAGCCCACGGTCGGCGGAGGCGGCGCTCAAGTACTTCCTGCTTGGAGCCTTCGCGACCTGCTTCCTGCTGTACGGCATCGCGCTGCTGTACGGTGCCACGGCGAGCACCAACCTGCAGGTGATCGCGTCGCGTCTCACGGAGGGTGGCGCGGGCAACCCGCTGCTCGTGATCGGGGTCGCGATGCTGCTCGTCGGCTTCGCGTTCAAGGTCGCGGTCGTCCCGTTCCACATGTGGGCGCCCGACGTGTACGAGGGCGCGCCGACGCCGATTACCGCCTACATGGCGGCGGCGGTCAAGGCGGCTGGATTCGTGGCCTTCGCCCGCATCTGGAAGGAAGCCCTCCCCGACGTGGTCACGACGTGGCACCTCGCCCTGTGGTGGCTCGCCGTGATCACCATGGTGGGCGGCAATCTCATTGCCCTCGCGCAGCGGAACGTGAAGCGGCTCCTGGCGTACTCGAGCATCGCCCACGGCGGCTATCTGCTGGTCGCGCTCGTGTCAGGCGGCGCATTCGCGAGCTCGGCGCTCGTGTTCTACCTGTTCGCGTACACGCTGGCGACCGTCGGCGCATTTGCGATCGTGGGCGCGCTGGCGGGCCGCAGCGACCGCTACCTGGAGATAGACGACTTCTCCGGGCTGTGGACCGAGCGCCCCTGGGTAGCGACGGCGATGGCCGTGTTCATGCTCGCGCTGCTTGGCTTCCCGATCTTCGGTGGGGTCGGGTTCTTCGCCAAGTGGTACATGATCCAGGCGGCGCTGCAGTCGCCGTCGCCGCAGCCGCGGCTGGCGATAGCGCTCGTCGTGACGAGCGTGATATCGGCCGGCTACTATCTCTACGTCGTGATGGTGATGTTCATGCGCCCGCGGTCGGCCGAGCGGCCTGCGATGGCGACGATAATGCCCGCGACGCGCTGGGTGATCGGCGTGGCGGCCGTGCTGATCCTCGCGATCGGCCTGTATCCCGCGCCGGTCACGCGGCTGGCGCGCGCGGCCGTGCAGCAGCCGCCGGTGATGCCGCCGTCCGACACGCTGCTCGCAGGCCGTGGCGGCAGTCCGATCCTGGCCGCTCCGGCGGTCGCGGTGCCGGGCCCCGCCGCGCCATGACGATTCCGGCCACCGTGTTCCGCGAGTATGACATTCGCGGAATCGCGGGCCGCGATCTCACACCCGAGGGTGCCAGGCTCATCGGGCGCGGCTATGCGGCCTTCCTCCGCGAGCTGGGAATATCGGGAGCGATTGCCGTCGGGCGCGACAACAGGCCAAGCGGCGACGAGCTGCACGCCGGGCTCATCGCCGGCCTGAACGAGAGCGGTCACGACACGGTGGACATCGGCGTCGTGCCGACGCCAGTCGCCTACTGGGTCCAGCACACTCGGGACGTTGCCGGCGGCATTCAGATCACCGGCTCGCACAACCCCGCGGAGTACAACGGCTTCAAGCTCGGCGCAGGGAAGAAGTCGCTGTGGGGCGCGCAGATCCAGCGGATCAGGGAGCTGATCGAGACCGAGGCGTTCGTCTCAGGGCAGGGGAGCCGCCGGCAGGAAGAGGTCCTCGACCGGTACCTCGACGACATCGTGGAGCGGATCGGCCCGATACTGCGCAACGTGCACGTCGTCGCCGACTGCGGGAACGGAGCCGGCGCGCTCGTGGTCCCCGAGCTGCTGCGCCGGCTCGGCGTACAGGCCGAATGCCTGTTCTGCGAGAGCGACGGCACTTTTCCCAATCATCATCCCGATCCGACGGTCGAGGAGAACCTGCAGGACCTCATTCGGAGGGTCCGGCAGAGCGGCGCGGAGCTGGGGATAGGGTTCGACGGCGACGCGGACCGCATAGGCATCGTGGACGGCACGGGCGAGATCATCTGGGGCGACTACCTGCTGATCGTGTACGCGCGCGACGTGCTCGAGCGCACCGGGGCGGGACAGTCGATCATCTTCGACGTGAAGTGCTCGCAGGCGCTCCCGGACGCGATCGCGCAGGCGGGGGGAAAGCCCGTCATGTGGCGGACGGGGCACTCGCTGATCGAGGAGAAGATGCACGAGACGCACGCTCCGATCGCGGGCGAGATGTCGGGGCACATGTTCTTCGCCGAGGGCTTCTACGGGTTCGACGACGCGATCTACGGTGCGGCCCGCCTCCTCCGGATCGTGGCGGATGCCGGAAAGACCGTGCGCGAGCTGCTGGCCGACGTGCCGCGGTTCGTCTCCACGCCGGAGATCAGGGTGGATTGCGCGGATGACGTGAAGTTCGCGCTGGTCGAGGAAGCCAAACGACATTTCGCCGCGAAGTACGACGTGATAGACGTTGACGGCGTTCGTGTGCAGTTCGGAGACGGATGGGGTCTGCTCCGTGCCTCGAATACGCAGCCCGTACTGGTGCTCAGGTTCGAGGCGCGCTCGCAGGCAGGGCTCGACCGCATCCGGCGCGAGTTCTCCGACTGGCTCGCGGGCCAGGGGGTCGCCCTGTAGCGTGCGACAGCGACGCACGATCCTGGCGGCAGTGGCCGCGGGCGCGGTCCTCCTCGTTCTGGGCCGCGCCTTTGCGCATGTGTACACCGAGTTTGCCTGGTATTCCGCGCTCGGTGCGACATCGCTCTGGCGGGAGTGGCTGGCCGACACGGTGATCCTGCACACGGTCGCCTTCGTCACTGCCGGCGCGTTCGCGCTCGCGAACTTCTCCGCCGTGCGGCACTCGATCCTGTCGCTGGTCCTGCCGCGCCGCCTGGCGAACGTGGAGTTCGCGGAGGCAGTTCCGCCGCGTCGCCTCGACTGGGCCGCCATCGTCCTCGCGCTGCTCGTCGGGCTGGCAGCCACCGCCGCCGTTCCACCGTGGACGTCGCTCGCGATGGTCCGGGCCCGGCCGCAGTTCCGCGAGACCGACCCGTATCACCAGCTCGACCTCGGGTTCTACACGAGCTGGCTCCCGTTCGAGATGCAGCTGCATCGCTGGGCGTGGATCGTCGTGCTCGTGACCACGCTCGCGGTTGCGGGGCTGTACGCGCTGACCCCGGGACTCCGCTGGGAGAACGGGATGGTCCGGATGACGACGTACGTCAGGCGCCACCTCTCCACGCTGGCCGCCGTCATCCTGCTGATGCTGGCATGGAGAGCGCGGCTGACTTCGCACACGCTGCTCTTCGATGGCAGCGGTCCGGGCGGGGCGTTCACCGAAGTGGACCACCGCTGGCTGCTTCCTGCAAACGTCATCCTCAGCATCGGCACGATCGCGGCTGCGGCGCTGTTCCTCTGGAGCGCGTGGAGCCGGCAGATCGCGCTCAGCTTCACGGCGCTCAGCGTGGTGCTCGTGCTGTGGCTCGGAATGCGCCAGCTGCTCCCGCTGCTGGTGCGCTCGCCGCCGCCGGCCACGCGAGCGGCTGCCGTCTCCGACGCCCCTTACGCGGCCACGCGCGAGGCCTTCACCCGCCGCGCCTTCGACTTCGGTGACGGCTCGACGCCGGCCGAACGTGAGCAGCCGGGTGCAGCCATTGCCCGCGCTCCCGAGGTGGTGAGACTGACGGCGATGGCCCACGTCGCCCCCGGTGCGCGCGGATACCTCGTCGTCGGCGGCAGCCCTGGCGCGGCCGCCCCGCGGCTGGACGGTGCGCTGTCGCGGGTCGCGCACGCGTGGGTCGAGCAGGACAGCCGCCTCCTCAGCGGAGATCTTCCGGCGCGCCCGGGGATCCTCAGGGTCCGCGACGTCGCGCATCGCGTGCACCGGCTCGCACCGGTATTTGCGCAGGGCTCGCGGCCGGCGGCCATGTTCCGCGCCGATACGCTCTACTGGATGACCGATCTGTACGCGGCATCCGCGACCTATCCGCTCTCCCGGCGATACAACGTCGCAGGCGAGCGCCGCGGATACTTCCGTCACGCCGCCACGGCGTTCACCCACGCGACGACGGGCGCGGTGACGATACTGATGGACCCGGCACCGGATCCGATCGCGCGGGCGTGGCAGGCGCGGTTCCCCGACGTTTACCGGCGGCACAGCGCGGCGACGGCCTGGGTGGAGGAGCTCGCGCTGAGCCCCAATCTCCCCGTTCCGCCCGCCAGTGCCGCCGACAGTGTCTTCCGCGCGCGCGTGCGGCAGCTGTACCTGCGAATGCGCGGGGCGCTGTCGGCATCGGATCTCGCGGCCTTCGGCGTCGCCTTCGATTCCCTTGGCATGCTGCTGCGAGCCCCCGACACGACGGGTCAATGATGCCGCCCGCCGGGAGCACGAAACCGTCGGCCCATGGTGAGGGCCGTGCGCAACCGGCAACCCGAACTGCCGTGGTTGCGCTCGGCGGCAATGCGTTGTCGCCTGCCGGCGAGCGCTCCACCATCCATGATCAGTTCCGCCATACCCGCGAGAGCCTCGGGCCCGTCGTGGACCTGGTGCTCGACGGCTGGAATGCGGTCGTCGTTCACGGCAACGGGCCGCAGGTGGGGGATGCGCTCGTGCGGAACGAGGTGGCGCGCGCGGAGGTGTCGCCGCTCCCGCTGGGGGTGCTGGTGGCCGCGACCGCAGGGTGGATCGGGTACATGATCCAGCAGTCGCTGGCCAACGCGCTCCGGCGCGCGGGTGATCCCCGCCAGGTGGCAACGGTCATCACGCAGGTGGTGGTGGATCCCGCCGATCCGGCGCTCACCACCCCGACCAAGTTCATCGGCCACGCGCTGCCGCCGGACCGCGCCGAAGCGCTCGCCCGGGAGGGCGTGGCGATTCGCACCGACTCCAACGGTCACCAGCGGCGCGTGGTGGGAAGTCCCGTTCCCCGTTCGATCCACGAGATCTCGCTCATCCGCCGGCTGGTGGACGGCGGCACCGTGGTCGTCGCCTGCGGTGGCGGCGGAGTGCCGGTCTATCGCCACGAGCGGTTCGGCCTCGAGGGGGTGGACGCGGTCGTGGACAAGGATCTTGCGGCTGCAGTGCTCGCGCGCGAGCTGGACGCGGCCATGCTGCTCATCCTCACCAACGTCGATGCCGTTTACGAGCACTGGGGTACTCGGCAGCAGCGTGCATTGGATAAGTTGACTGTCGCCGAAGCAGACCGCCTCGATGCCGAAGGAGCGTTCGGCGAGGGCAGCATGGCGCCGAAGGTGCGCGCGGCGGTGGACTACGTTCGCAGCACCGGTGGCCGGGCGATCATCGCGGAGCTCAGCAGAGGCAGGGCGGCGGTGCGCGGAGAGACGGGAACGGAAATAACCAGCGATTAGCGGTTAGCGATCAGCGGAAAGCAACCGCGGACCTGCAGTTGCGCAGTTGCTTTCCGCTAACCGCTAATCGCTAATCGCTCAAGGGAGAGACAGCTTTTGAACATCCACGAGTATCAGGCCAAGGAGATTTTCCGCGCCGCGGGCATTCCCATTCCGCCTGGTGAGATCGCGACCACTCCCGCCGACGCTGAGCGACTGGCGCGGCAATACGGCGGCACGGTCGTGGTCAAGGCGCAGGTGCATGCCGGCGGGCGCGGCAAGGCGGGCGGGGTGAAGCTCGCGAAGACTCCGGAGGAGGCGCGCGACCACGCGTCCCGGATTCTCGGCATGGAGATAAAGGGGCTGCCGGTGCAGAAGGTTCTCGTGACTCCGGCCGCGGACATCGCCAGCGAGGCGTACGTCGGAATCATCGTGGATCGCGCGTCCAAGCGCGCGGTGTTCATGGTGAGCCCGGCCGGCGGCATCGACATCGAGGAGGTCGCGGCGAACACCCCGGAGAAGCTGCGCAGGCTGCCGGTGGATCCGCGCTACGGCCTGCAGCAGTTCCAGGCGATGCAGCTCGCGTTCTTTCTGTACGACGACGTGAAGCAGGCGCGCGCCGCCGCGAAGATCCTGCAGCAGCTGTATCGCGCGTTCATGGACAGCGGCGCGTCGCTCGCGGAGATCAATCCCCTCGTCACCACTCCGGAGGGCGATGTGGTGGCGCTCGATGCGAAGATGGTCGTGGACGACAACGAGCTCGATCGCCGGCCGGAGATCGCGGCGCTGCGCGACGAGAGCGCGGAGGCGCCGAGCGAGGTGCGCGCACGCGAAGCCAGTCTCACGTTCATCAAGCTCGACGGCAACGTCGGCTGCGTGGTGAACGGAGCGGGGCTGGCGATGGCGACGATGGACCTGGTGAAGTACTACGGCGGGGAGCCGGCCAATTTCCTCGACATCGGCGGCTCGTCCAACCCGGAGAAGGTCGTGAGCGCGCTGCAGATAATCACGAGCGATCCCAGCGTGCGCGCGATCCTGTTCAACATCTTCGGCGGCATCACCCGCACCGACGACGTCGCGAATGGAATCGTGACCGCCACGAAGCAAAACCCGCTGAAGGTGCCGATAGTGATCCGCCTCACGGGCACGAATGAGGAGATCGCGGTGAAGATCCTGCAGGAGAACGGCTTCTCGGCGATGACTGACATGGACGAGGCCGTACAGCGCGCGGTGCAGCTGGCAACCGGAGCCGGCCAATGAGCGTGTTCATCGATACGGGCACGCGGCTGCTGGTGCAGGGGATCACCGGCCGCGACGGGTCGTTCCACGCGAAGCAGATGATGGAGTACGGCACGAACGTGGTGGCAGGCGTGACCCCGGGGAAAGGCGGCCAGCAGTTCGAGGGAAAGGTCCCGGTCTTCAACACGGTCGCGGACGCGGTGAAGGAAACCGGCGCCAACGCATCCGTCATCTACGTACCACCGGCATTCGCGGCCGACTCGATGATGGAGGCGGCCGACGCCGGCATCTCGCTCGTGGTGTGCATTACCGAGGGGATACCCGTGCTCGACATGACGCGGGTGTACCCATTCATCCGCGAGCGTGGCGCCCGACTGGTCGGACCCAACTGTCCCGGGCTCATCTCGCCGGGCAAGTCGAAGGTGGGAATCATCCCGGGACGGATCTGCACCCCGGGACCGATCGGGCTGGTGAGCCGCTCCGGCACGCTGACCTATGAGGTCGTTTACCAGATGACGCGCGCCGGACTTGGCCAGACCACCTGCGTCGGCATAGGCGGCGATCCGATCAACGGCACCAACTTCATAGACTGCCTCGCCGCCTTCGAGGCGGACGACGAGACGCAGGCAATCGTCGTGATAGGCGAGATCGGCGGCACGGACGAGCAGGAGGCCGCTCGGTACGTGAAGGAGAACGTCAGCAAGCCCGTCGTCGGATTCATTGCGGGCCAGACGGCACCGCCCGGCCGCCGCATGGGGCACGCGGGCGCCATCATCTCCGGCTCCGCAGGCACTGCCGCGGAGAAGATCGAGGCGTTCGAGTCGAACGGAGTCGGCGTCGCGCGGCGACCGATTGACGTGGTGGGCTTGCTGAAGGCGCGAATCTAAGAAAGCGGTTAGCGATTAGCGGTTAGCGGAAAGCAACTGCGTCAACTGCAGGGCTGCCGTTACTTTCCGCTAATCGCTAACCGCTAACCGCTCATTGGAACCACAGGAAATGCCAGGGAACCGCACCCTCACGATCATAAAGCCCGACGCCTTCGGATCCGGCAAGGCTGGCAGCATCATCGCCCTGCTCGAGTCCGCCGGCTTCCGCATTCGCGCTGCCCGGGTCGTCCATCTCACCGCTGACACGGCTGGAGCCTTCTACGCCGTGCATCGTGAGCGACCGTTCTTCGCCTCACTCGTCCGCTTCATGACTTCGGGGGCGTGCATGCCGATGGTCCTGGAGCGCGAGGATGCGGTCGCCGAGCTGCGGCGCGTCATCGGGGCCACGGACCCGGCGGAGGCCGCAGAGGGCACCGTCCGCAAGCTGTTCGCCGAGTCCAAGGAGCGGAACGCCATTCACGCGTCGGATTCGGACGAGAACGCCGCCCGGGAAGCCTCCTTTTTCTTCTCAGAAACCGAGTTGATAGAGGCCAGCTAAACCCGCTATATTTCAGGGCTTATGCTCTCCTTCGACATTCGCCAGACGAGCTCCCGGGCCGCACGGGTCGAGGGGGCTCTGGCGGTGGACGATCCCGTATGGGAGGAAGACGACCTCAGGCCTGCTGAACCGCTGCAGGTCGAAGGACGGCTGTCACCGGCTGGGGCCGACCGCTTCTACCTGAACGGACGGATGAGCGCACCGGCGCAGATGGAGTGCCGCCGCTGCCTCACCGACGTGCGGGTCGAGGTCAAAGAGGAGTTCCAGGCGCTGTTCGCGCCCGTCGGCGACGAAGAGGCGGACGATCCCGACGTGTTCATGTATGATCCGAACGCGCACGAGCTCGACCTTCGGCCGGCGCTGCGCGAGCTGTGGCTGATCTCCGTGCCTCGTTTCGTCGAGTGTGACGAGGCGTGCAAGGGGTTGTGTCCCACCTGCGGCAGGAACCTGAATGCCGGACCCTGCGATTGCCCTCCCGTGAGGGACAGCCGCTGGGATGCGCTGCGGCCGCCCGCACCGTCCGGTCACTGAAGCGAATCAAGACGAACGCCGGGCTCTCGCATCGGCGCCACCTTTCACGAGCTAAACGATGGCTGTCCCGAAAAGACGCACCTCCAAGCGGAAGAAGCGCGCCCGCAACACGCACAAGTCCGCCCCGACGACTGCGCTCCAGAAATGTCCCCGCTGTCAGGCGATGAAGCGGCCGCACCACGTCTGCGAAGAGTGCGGCTACTACGCCGACGAGCAGCGCATCCCCGCCCGCGAAGCCTGACGTGACGCGAGTCGCGCTGGATGCGATGGGAGGGGACTTCGCACCGTCCGCTCCCGTGTCCGGCGCGCTTCGCGCTCTGCGTGACCTGGACCCGAGCCACACGGTCCAGCTCGTGGGGCGCCCGGAGGTGCTCGAGCGCGAGCTTGCCGACAACGCCGACTCGATCGACGACCGGCTGCGGCAGCGGATCGAGATAGTCGAGGCGCCGGACGTCATCGGGATGACCGATCGGCCGACGAGCGTGCTCCGCGGCAAGCCGAACAACTCGATGTCTGTCGGGCTCCGGCTGCAGGCGGACGGACGGTCGGACGCGTTCGTCTCCGCGGGCAACACCGGCGCCCAGATGGCGGCTTCAGCGCTGCTGCTCAAGCTTCACCCGGGGCTCACCCGCCCCGCTATCGCGACGGTTTTTCCCACCGCCGGCAAGTCGATCGTCTTTCTCGATGCGGGCGCGAACGTGGACTGCTCGGCGCGCGAGCTGCTCCAGTTCGCGTGGCTCGGAGCCGTGTACGCCGAATCCGTGCTCGGCAGAGAGCATCCGGCCGTGGGGCTGCTCAGCATCGGCGAGGAGGCGGAGAAGGGCAACGCCGTCGTGAAGGAGGCTCACTCGCTGTTTCGCACCGCCGGGTTCAATTTCATCGGCAACGTCGAGGGACGCGACATCCCGCGTGGCGAATGCGATCGCGGGCGCATTGACGTCGTGGTGTGCGACGGGTTCGTGGGCAACGCGATTCTCAAGTTCTACGAGGCCGTTATGCCGATGGTCCTGTCGGTGCTGCGCCGCCACGGCGGGCTCGACGAGTCACACATCAGCGAGGCACTGGCCGAGTTCGACAAGTCGCGCTACGGCGCGGCACCGCTGCTCGGCGTACGGGGGGTCAGCATGATCTGTCACGGCAACTCCGACCCGACCGCGATCTGCGTCGCGATCAAGGACGCCGTCCAGGCAGCGGAGTCAGGAATGAACGCGATGATGGGCGAGCGGCTCGGAGCGGTCGCCTCCACCTTCAGTCCGACGGCGGCCTGATGAAACGTCCCTTTGCGGCAGTGGTTGGAACCGGACGCGGCGTCCCGGAGAAAGTGCTGGCCAACGCCGACTTCGCGGCGATGGGGATCGACACGACCCACGAGTGGATCTTCGAGCGTACGGGGATCGTCGAGCGCCGCATCTGCGTCGATGGCGAGACGACGGCGTCCATGGCCGTGGAGGCCGGCCGCTCCGCGATGGAGCGCGCGGGCGTCCACGCGGGCGAGATCGACGCGCTCATCCTGAGCACCGCAACGCCGGACCGCCTCCTGCCGGCCACGGCGGTGGACGTCCAGGCGGCGCTCGGCGCGAAGCGCGCGGCTGCGTTCGACCTGTCGGCCGCGTGCTCCGGCTGGCTGTACGGGATGACGGTCGCGGAGGGGATGATCCTCGCCGGAACAGTGGAGACCGCGCTGGTGATAGGCGCCGAGAAGATGAGCGCGATCACCGACTGGACCGATCGATCAACGTGCGTCCTGTTCGGCGACGGAGCGGGCGCGGCCGTCCTGCGGCGCTCCAAGGGCGGGAAGGGAATTCTTTCCGCGTTCATGCGCAGCGACGGCGAGCTGGCGGACCTGCTGTACCGGCCCGAAGGCGGCGCGACCGTTCCGATGAGCGCCGACGTTCTCGAGCGGCGCAGCCATCTGGTGAAGATGGCCGGCAGGGAAGTGTTCAAGCACGCAGTGCGCTCGATGTCCGAGGCCGCGGACCGCGCGCTGGACGGCGCGAAGCTCACGGGCGAGGACATAGACCTGATGATCCCGCACCAGGCCAACGTGCGCATCATCGAGGCTACCGCCAAGCACGCCAACGTGCCGATGGAGAAGGTATACGTGAACGTGGACCGCTTCGGGAACACCTCGTCGGCCTCGATCCCGATCGCGATTGACGAGGCGATCGAGAACGGACGAATCAAAGAGGGATCCACGGTGCTGCTGGTCGCGTTTGGCGCGGGATTCACGTGGGCGTCGATGATCATACGCTTTTGACGCCGCGGTTGGCGGTTAGCTATTAGCGGAAAGCAACCACGGAACTGCGGTTGCGCAGTCGCGTTCCGCTAACCGCTAACCGCTTCTGTCTATGGACCTCATACTTCTCTTTCCGGGACAGGGCTCCCAGAGGCCCGGCATGGCTCGCGACCTCGCGGAGGCATATCCCGAGGCGAAGGCGGCGCTCGATGTCGTGGATGCTGCTCTCGGCCACGCCTTCACCCGCGTGATGTTCGAAGGCCCTGCGGAGGAGCTCACGGCGACTCATAACGCGCAGCCCGCTCTTCTGGCGCATGGCGCGGCTGCCTGGGTGGTGGTGCGCGAGCGCGTGCAGCCGTTCGTCCGCGCCGCTGCAGGCCACTCGCTGGGCGAGTACACCGCGTGGCACGCCGCGGGCGCGCTGGACCTCGCCGATGCCGTCCGCCTGGTGCGCCGCCGCGGCGAGCTGATGCACGACGCGGGCGTCGTCACGCCCGGAACGATGGCTGCGATACTCGGCACGCTGCAGAGGCCGATAGACGAGATCTGCGAGCAGGCATCGCAGGAAGCCGGACGGGTGGTTGCCGCGAACTACAACACCGACGAGCAGATCGTCGTTTCCGGTGAAATTGCGGCTGTGGAGCGGGCCATGGAGCTGGCGAAGGAGGCGGGCGCCAAACGCGCCCTGCGACTCGCGGTTGCTGGTGCGTTTCATTCGCCGCTGATGGCGCCCGCCGCCGCGGGACTGAGCGCGGCGATCGGGCGGGCCCCCTTCCAGGAGCCGGCCTTTCCGGTCTATTCCAACGTCTCCGCAGGCCCCGTTACCGCTGCCGCAGAGGGACGACGGCTGCTCGCTGAGCAGCTGACCTCTCCCGTGCGGTGGGCGCAGCTCGTGCGGAGCATGGCGGAGCGGTGGCCCGAGGCAGTCTGGGTGGAGCTGGGACCCGGCGCAGTGCTGGGTGGGCTGGTGGCGCGCCTCGTCCGTGGCGCCCGCACGCTCTCCTGCGGCACGCCGTCGGAAGTCGAGAAACTTCTCACCACGATACCTGCATGAAGATCGATCTCTCGGGCAGGACTGCGCTGGTGACCGGTAGCACGCGTGGGATCGGTCGCTCGATTGCGGAAACGCTGGCGGCGTGTGGAGCGAGAGTGGCGGTCTCCGGGAGGGATGAGGCACGCGCGCAGGAGGCGGCCGCTCAGATAGGCGCCGCGCGCGGCTTCGCGGCCGACATCGCCGATCCGGTGGCCGTGACCGCTCTCATCGAGGCAGTGGAGAAGGAGCTGGGCACTCTCGACATACTGGTGAACAACGCCGGCCTCACTCGCGACAACGTCGTGATGCGGCTGAAGGACGAAGACTGGGACGCGGTGCTGAACACCAATCTCCGCGGAGCGTTCGCCGCCATCCGGGCCGCGTCGCGGGGAATGATGAAGCGCCGCTGGGGGCGGATCATCAACGTGAGCAGCGTCGTCGGCCTCATGGGGAACAAGGGGCAGGCAAACTACGCCGCGAGCAAGGCAGGCCTGATCGGTCTCACCAAGGCGGTCGCGAAGGAGCTCGGCTCCCGCAACATCCTGGTGAACGCCATTGCCCCCGGGTTCATCGACACGGAGATGACCGCGGCTATGACTGAGGAGGCCCGGAACATCCTCACAGCCCAGATCCCGCTCGAGCGGCTCGGTACGCCGGGGGACGTGGCTGCGATGGCGGCGTTTCTTGCCTCGGAGCACGCCGCTTACGTCACTGGGCAGGTCTTCGTGGTGGATGGCGGCCTGACCATGTAGATGCTGCGACTAGCGACTAGCGGAAAGGACTAGCGGTAACCAGAGGGGTATGCCTCCAGCGTCGCCGCAGTCCCTTTCTGCTAACCGCTAATCGCTAATCGCTTTAGCTATATTTCCGAGGGCAGCAGGGCGGCAGGAAACTGCGGGAACAACCAGAGGTTCGGAGATCACCCAAATGGCTGACAACGCGGAAAAGGTTAAGGACATCATCGAGAAGGAGCTTGGCGTCGAGCGCGAGAAGCTGACCAACGACGCCAGCTTCATAGAGGACCTCGGCGCCGACAGTCTCGACATCGTCGAGCTCGTGATGGAGTTCGAGAAGGAGTTCAACATCGACATCCCCGATGAGGACGCGGAGAAGCTTCGTACCGTTGGTGACGCGCTCGCGTACCTCAACGAAAAGGTCCCAGCGTAAGTGCGGCGGCGGGTCGTCGTCACCGGGCTCGGTGCGCTGACGCCCGTCGGAAACGATGTGGCGACGACCTGGCAGGCGTTGCTCGAGGGCAGGTCGGGAACCGCTCCCATCACCAAGTTCGACGCATCCTCGTTCCCCGTTCGCTTCGCAGCCGAGCTGAAGGGATTCGATCCGTCACAGTACATGGATCGCAAGGAGATCAAGCGGGCCGACCAGTACACCCATTACGCCGTTGCTGCCGCCAAGCAGGCCATGGCTGACGCAGGGTTCGGCAACGGGGCTTCGCACTACGACCCGGACAGGACCGGTGTCGTCATCGGCAGCGGGACGGGCGGGCTCAAGGTCTTCGAGGAGCAGCACGACGTCTATCGTGAGCGCGGGCCGAGCAAGATCTCGCCCTTCTTCATCCCGATGTTCATAACCGACATCGCCGCCGGGATCGTCTCGATGCAGTTCAACGCGAAGGGGCCGAACTACGCGACTGTGTCGGCGTGCGCCACCTCGGCCCATGCCATCGGCGACGCCTTCCGCATCATCCAGTACGGCGACGCCGACGTGATGATCTGCGGGGGCTCCGAGGCGGCGGTGACACCCATGGCCATCGCCGGCTTCGCCAACATGAAGGCCCTCTCCGAGCGCAACGACTCGCCGGAGACGGCATCACGACCGTTCGATGCCACGCGCGACGGCTTCGTGATGGGTGAAGGCGCTGCAGTCGTGATCCTGGAGGAGCTGGAGCACGCCAAGGCACGCGGGGCGACGATCTACGCCGAGGTCGCGGGCTACGGCGCCACCGGCGACGCGTATCACCTCACGGCACCTGCTCCCGACGGCGAGGGCGCCCAGCGCGCGATGCGGCGCGCCCTCAGCGACGCCGGCCTTCAACCGGCCGACGTCCAGTACATCAATGCGCACGGCACGTCCACGCCGGCCAACGACCTGAACGAGACGCGCGCGATCAAGGCGGTGTTCGGCGATGCCGCGAGCGGGCTGAACGTGAGCTCCACGAAGGGAGCCACCGGGCACATGCTGGGCGCGGCAGGGGCTGTCGAGTTCGTCTTCAGCTCGCTCGTGGTGCAGGGCGGGATGGTACCCCCGACCATCAACTACCAGACGCCCGATCCGGAACTGGATCTCGACTACACGCCCAACGCGCCAGTTCAACGCGACGTCACAGCGGCGCTGAGCAACAGCTTCGGCTTCGGTGGGCACAATGTCGCTCTGGCTGTAAAGCGCTACACCGGCTGAGCGATGCGGACAGTGCAGGGGGACTTCGACACGGGCCTCGTGCGCGACGCCGCGCTCCGGCGCGTCGCTGAGAAATACGCCGGCGGCGAGCGGCTGAACGGCGCCGACGCTGCGACCATGTTCCGTACCGCGGACATACTCGGCCTGGGCGCGCTCGCCGATCACGCCAACCGGGCGCGCCATGGCGACGTGGTGACCTTCGCGGCGAACCAGCACCTCAACCCGACCAACATCTGCATTCTGCGGAAGACGTGCGTCTTCTGCTCCTTCGCGAGGCTGCCGAAGGAAGAAGGGTCCTACCACTACACCCTGGAAGAGGTGTGGGAGGAGGCCAGCGCGGCCGACAACGGGTTGACGCGCGAGTTCCACATCGTCGGTGGCCTCGACATGAAGGCGGGGCTGCAGTACTACAGCGACATCTTCCGTGGCCTGAAGCAGCGATACCCGCACGTGCACATCAAGGCTCTCACGGCCGTCGAGATCGCGCACATAGCGCGGATCGAGAAGATGTCGATCCACGACGTGCTCGTGGCCCTGCGGGAGGCGGGACTGGACACTCTGCCCGGCGGCGGCGCGGAAGTGTTCGGCAAGGCGGTGCGGATGACCATCGCCGACAAGAAGCTCGCCTCCGAGGACTGGATCACGGTGCACCGCATTGCTCACGGGCTCGGCATCCGGTCGAACTGCACCATGTTGTACGGTCACGTCGAGTCCATCGAGGACCGCGTGGAGCACCTGCAGATCCTTCGCGATCTGCAGGACGAGACCGGCGGGTTCCTGGCCTACATTCCGCTCGCGTATCACCCGGACCACAACGAGCTGGGGCGGGAGCTGGGGCGCGAGGGGATGGCTACGACCGGGTTCGACGACCTGAAGAACCTCGCCGTCGGCCGGCTGTTCCTCGACAGCATCCCGCACATCAAGACGCACTGGATCATGGTGACGCCTTTCCTGTCGCAGACCGCGCTCGGTTTTGGCGTGAACGACCTGGAAGGCACCGTCGTGCGGGAGAAGGTCTATCACGAGGCAGGCGCGCAGACGGCGCAGCACATGGCGCTCGACGACATCCTCCGGTTGATCCGCGGCGCGGGGAAGATCCCCGCCGAGCGCGACTCGCTGTACAACGTGCTGCGGACATTCGGCGCAGTGGCGGCGGAGGCGGCAGCTTGAGCGTCGCCGTCACGCCGCACCCCGGGGTGGCTCCCGCGCGCGGCGACCGCCTGCTCGTGGGGCGCATCCCCTACGTGAACTGCTACCCGGTTTACGGCGCGATCGACCGAGGGGCAGTCGCGCTCGACGCCGACATAATCACCGGCGTCCCCACGGAGCTCAACGCGGCGATGGCCGCGGGCGAGCTCGACGTCAGCGTGGTGTCCGCCGTGGAGTATGCGCGCACTCCCGAGCGGTATCTGCTGCTCCCCGACCTTGCGATCTCCTGTGACGGGCCGGTTCAGAGCGTGGTGCTGTGCTCCACGATCCCCGCCGGCGAGCTGACGGGCCGGACAGTAGTTGTCAGCCGGAGCTCGATGACGAGCGTCGCGCTCCTCGAGCTGCTGTTCTCCAACGTGTGGAACGCGCATCCGCGGTTCGTTTCCGGCGATGCCGAGGTCAGCGACCTGCACGCTCTGGCGCGCGAGCCGCATGACGCCAGGCTGGTGATAGGTGACGCAGCTCTGCTGCTCACCGCCGGCGATGGGCCGGTCGCAGCGCACCGCGCTCCGTATCCGCACGTGTACGACCTGGGGCAGGAGTGGAAGCGGTGGACCGGACTTCCGTTCGTGTTCGCGGTCTGGGTGGCGCGGCGCTCGGTGCCCGTGGCGCGGTCACTGGGCGTGCATGCCGGGCTGATCGCGGCGCGCGACTGGGGGCTCGCGCATCTGGACGAGCTCGCCGGGGAAGCATCGCGCGCCACTGGCGTGTCGCAGTCACGCTGCCGGTCGTACCTGTCGGGCCTCGACTACGGCCTGTCGTACCCGCACCTCGCCGGGCTCACGGAGTTCTTCCGCCGCCTGGTTGAGCTGGGACGTGTACCGAACGGCACTCTCACCTTCCTTCCAGCTGCATGAACGTCCCACGAGATCTGGTGGAGCACTACGAACGGGCGCCGTTCCTGGAGCTTGCGGCCGAGGCCGACAGCGTGCGCGAGCGGCTGCATCCCGGCGACGTCGTCACGTACATCGTGGACCGCAACATCAACTACACGAACGTGTGCGTCGCCGACTGCGGCTTCTGCGCGTTCTATCGCCGGCCGAAGCACAACGAGGGATACACGCTCTCGTTCGAGCAGATCGGCGCGAAGGTGGACGAGGCGAAGGCCCTCGGCGCGGTGCAGATACTGATGCAGGGCGGCCACAACCCGTACATCCCGTTCCAGTGGTACCTGGACCTGCTCGCGTATCTCAAGCGCAATCACCCCATTCACATCCACGGCTTCAGCCCGAGCGAGGTCGATTTCTTCGCGACTCTCTTCAGAATGGATGCGCGCACGGTCGTCCGTGAGCTGAAGGCGGCGGGGCTCGATTCCATTCCCGGCGGCGGCGGTGAGATCCTCGTGCAGCGCGTGAGGGACATTGTCGCGAAGAAGAAGGCCGGGGCGGATCGCTGGCTGGAGATCATGGAGATCGCGCACGAGGAGGGGATGAAAACCTCCGTCACGATGATGTATGGCATCGGTGAGACGATGGCGGAGCGCGTCGAGCATCTGCTCCGCGTCAGGGAGGTGCAGCGTCGCACCGGGGGCTTCACCGCGTTCATCTGCTGGCCGCTGCAGCCCGAGAACACTCCCACGATGTCGCACATGCCGAAGACGGACGCCGTGGACTACCTGCGGACCGTCGCATTCGCGCGCACCGTGCTGGACAACATCCCGAACATCCAGTCGAGCTGGGTCACGATGGGGATGAAGATCGGGCAGATCGCGCTCCGCTTCGGCTGCAACGACTTCGGATCCCTCATGATCGAGGAGAACGTCGTGTCGGCCGCCAACACGACGCATCGCACGAGCATCGAGGAGATGGAGTCACTCATCCGCGACGCCGGCTTCACACCCCGTCGCCGGAGGCAGGACTACTCGATAATCGAGGAGCCGGCGCATGCCGCGTAGGAAACTGGAGCCTGCGATGGAGGAGCCGCCGCTTTCGATGGGGCCGCTGCCGCTCTTCTCCCGCACCGGGATAGGCTACGACTCGCATTCGTTCGTCCCGGGGCATCAGGTGGTGCTGGCCGGCGTCACGATTCCCTCGACTGTGATGCTGGTGGGCCACTCGGACGCTGATGCCGTGGCCCACGCGGTCATAGACGCACTCCTCGGCGCGGCTGCAGCGGGTGACATCGGTGAGATGTTCCCGGACACGGCGGAGGAGAATCGGGACCGCGACTCCCTGGGGATGCTCAAGCTGGCCATCGACCGGGTCCACTCCTTCGGGTACGCCGTGTTCCAGGTGGACGTCACCGTGGTCGCTGAGACGCCGGCGCTGGGACCGCATCGCCGCGCGATGCGCGAGACCCTCGCGGACGCCCTCGGCGTGCCGACGGCGCACGTCAGCATAAAGGCCAAGACGAACGAGGGGATGGGCTGGATCGGGCGCGGCGAAGGGCTTGCGTGTATCGCTGTGGCGACGGTAGTGCCGTTGCCGTGACCGGGGCCCCGCGGCGGGGCACTGGCATGCACCCTGGGACCCGACGCCCTTGTTAGAGCAACTCGTAGAGCGACTCAGCCAGCTTCCGCTGGCGGTTCTGTATCCCACGCTCGGGCTCCTGGCCGCGATCGAGAACGTCTTCCCTCCGCTGCCTACGGACGCGGTCGTTGCGTTCGGCAGCTTCCTCGCCGCGCGGGGGCAGGGCAGCCCGTGGGCGACCTTCTTTATCACCTGGCTCTCCAACCTCGGCGGCGCGGCCGCCATGTACCTGGTCGGCCGGCACTATGGTCACGGCATCTTCAACCGCGCGCTCGTTCGCTGGGGCGGGCCGGAAGCAGAGCACAGGCTGGCGACGATGTACAACCGCTACGGCATTGCATCGTTGTTTCTGAGCCGGTTCCTCCCGGGTATTCGGGCACTCGTTCCCGTTTTCGGCGGCGCCGCGCGGCTGCCTTTCTTTCCCGTGATGGCGACCATCGGACTCGCGTCGGGGCTGTGGTACGGATTCATCGCGTTCATCGCCTATCGGGCCAGCCAGGACTGGGAGACCCTGCAGCGCGTGATTGCGCAGTACAACAGGGTGCTGACCGTGGTGGCCGTGCTGACGGCGGTCGGGGTGGTGGCGCTGTGGCAGTGGCGGCGGCGGCGGGCGACGTGGACGCCGGACGTCACGACGCACGAGCGGCTCAACGAGGAAGCGCAACGCACTGCTGAATGGCGCGAGCGAAGCGGGCAGACAGACCGCGACGCCTGAGCGGCGCTCCGGTGGTGGACGACGCCCTGGCTCGCGCGTTCCTAATCGAGCCGTTTCAGGACTATCTCACCGTGGAGCGCGGTGTGTCCGCCCGCACCCACGATGCGTACACACGCGACATCTCCCGTGCCGCAGCGTTCGCGCGGGCGCGCGGCGCGACCACGCCGCCGGACGTTGGGGCGCGCGCGCTGCGCGATTACATCTACCACCTGAAGGACATGGGGTTGGCGCCTGCGTCCATCCGGCGCAACGTCGCGGCGCTTCGCAGCTACTTCCGGTTCCTCGTCGCCGAAGGCCACGTGGTGCGCGATCCGACCGAGCGGCTGGAGACACCGAAGCGGTGGCGCACACTGCCGCCGGTGCTGACGGTGGCGGAGGTGGACCGGCTGCTGGGCACGCCGTCGTTCGACGAGCCGATGGCGTTCCGCGACCGCGCGATGCTGGAGCTCGCTTACGGCGCGGGGCTGCGCGTCTCCGAGTGGATCGGGATCGGCGTGAAGGACGTGCTGTTCGAGGATCAGCTGGTCCGCGTCTTCGGCAAGGGGAGCAAGGAGCGGCTGGTGCCGATGGGACGGAAGGCGCTGGCGGCCATAGCGATCTACCTGCGCGAGCTGCGCCCGAAGCTCGAGCGGGGCGAAGGTCGCGG
>DASUUI010000156.1:0-2422 GCA_036374155.1 Gemmatimonadaceae bacterium
AAGGCGTACGGCGCCGCGGATCTCACGCACGGGGTCGAGTTCACGCCGGAGACGCCGACGAACATCGGCTCCACGTCGAAACAGTTCACCGGCTTCGCGCTGGCGCTGCTGGCCTCGCGCGGCGCACTGTCATTGGACGACGACGTGCGGAAGCACATTCCGGAGCTGCCGGATTTCGGCAAGACGATCACGCTGCGTCATCTGCTGTCTCACACCACCGGCTATCGCGAGTTCATCAACACGCTCATCATCGAGGGGCGTCAGGTACTGGAAGGAGACTACATCGCTTCGGACGAAGCAATCGGCGTAGTCCAGCGGCAGCCGACGCTGCAGAACGAGCCGGGCGCAGAATTCAATTACAACAACACGGCCTTCAGCCTGGCGACCGTCGTGGTGGAGCGCGTCACCGGCCGTCCGTTCGCGGAGTGGATGCGCGAGGAGGTATTCCTGCCTCTTGGCATGACGAAGACGTGGGTGCGTGCCAATCCGGGCCAGATCATTCCCGGCCGATCCAGCGGTTACATCGCAGGCGAATTCGGTTTTCGTGAAGTGCGGGACCTGCACGGTTCGGCGGGCGCGGGCGGCATCTATACGACGCCCGGCGACATCGCGAAGTGGATGGGTAACTTCAAGACCGGGGAGCTGGGCGGGCCGGACGTGATTCGCGAGCTGACGACGTCGTTCGTGCTCAACAGCGGCGAACCAACGAACTACGGTCTGGGCCTGTTCCTCGACACGATCCGTGGCCTGCGGCGTTGGCAGCACGGCGGCAACGACATCGCGCACAGCTCCACGTTCGTCTACTTCCCCGACCTCGCTGCCGGTTACGTCGTGTTCAGCAATTACCAGGGCGTGCCCGGCGGTATAGCGCGTGTCGTGGCGGATGCCTTCTTCAGCGAGCACATGGCACCGGTCGAGCGTCCGAGCGCGACGGCTGGGTTCGACGTGCCCGTTTCGACGCTGCGGCGCTATGCCGGCAAGTACGAAATGACGACGCTCGGCGGTCTGCTCGTGACCGTGGAGCTCGAGGACGGCCAGCTGCGCATCGAGCTGCCGGGCCAGCCTGCCCTGCCGCTGAGACCTACGTCCCTGACGACGTTCGAAGTGGTGGGCGCGCCCGCACGAATCACGTTCAACGCGCCCGCTGAGGGAGCGGTGGAGGGGCTCACCTTCCACCAGGAGGGCGAGCACCCCGGGCGGCGCGTCGCGGATGAACGGCCGGCCGTGGACCTCACCAGCTTCGCGGGTCGCTACTACAGCGAGGAGCTGCAGACATTCTATGACGTGAGTGTCGAGGACGGGCAACTCGTCCTCCGCCACCGCCGCTTCGGACCGGTCACGCTGACCCAGACCGAAGGGGATGCATTCGCGGGAACGCTGCCGGTAAGCAGCGTCGTCTTCCGCCGTGATGACCAGGGCAACGTCACCGGGCTCGAGGCCGGCAACGGGCGCGCGCGCGGCATCCTGTTCGAGAAGGTCAGCCCGTAGTCAGAGGCGCAGCACCAGGGAGACGGCGGCGTAGTGCAGCCAGGCGAACGTGTAAACCTCGTCGACGTCGGCGCCGCCCTCGACCATGCGATAGCCCAGGCGCAGCGCCCAGCGTGCGTCGAGCTCGCGCCCCAGCTTGACTGTCGCGTCCACCGCGCGCCCGGGCCCCCCCGCCAGCCCGTCCACATCGGCGATCAGGTGCCAGCCCGGCAGGACGCGCCACTCCCCGGCCAGGTGCAGCAGCGGCACGAAGCCGAGATCATCCTTGCGGCTCGCAGTCGCTCCCTGCGCGAGCGCGATCTCCGCATCCCGGATCTTGGCGGTAAAGCCTGCCCATGCGCTCGAGCGCTGCCCCTCGTGGAGGAGGTAGCGATACGTGAGGCGATAGGAGTTGAAGGTGTACGTCGCCTCAACCGGGGTACCCGCCGCGTAACTCTCTCCCGCGAACTCGATCGCACTGCTCGGGGTGCCCGTCTCGGTGAGTGAAAATGGTGCCACCAGCAGACGCAGCTCGTGCCGCGCGCCGAGCGGCGTCGTGACGTAGAGCCGCGCGCCGGCCCAGGGGCCGGTCCCGACAAGATCCGAGAGGGAAAAGCGCGTGGCCGTCCCGTCGTTCGGGACCTCGACGTCGTTGTAGCTCTGCCAGACAGGTCCGCCCTCGAGTTCTATCACGTATCCCGTTCGCTGCGCGTACGCAGTGGCCGGCAGGAGCGCGAGCAACAGGGCACCGAGCAAAAACCGCCACGATTTGATCATTGCCCACCCCCATTGCGTGTGTTCACCAGCGTCCGGGGCACCGGGAGATCCCCAGTGCTGCAACGCTCTTGCCCTGCAGGCCCTCCCCGGACATGGTCGTGAAAGCGCCGACGCGTCCTCGTGGCAAGCACGGGCCTGGGACGGGGACGGCTTCCCTTCCTTCACGACAGGACGGACT
>DASUUI010000157.1:0-13953 GCA_036374155.1 Gemmatimonadaceae bacterium
CCGGATGATCGTGCAGCATCATCGGGAAGGCATCGCGATGATGGACGAGTTCCAGTCGCGCGTGCAGCGTCCCGAGGTGCGGCAGATGATCGACCGGATGCGGACGGAGCAGCAGCGCGAGATCCAGCAGTTCGAGCGGAAGGCGGCTGCGGGGACGTGACCCGCGGCTGGTCCCGGCTGTCAGGGGAGGGGGAATCGCCGACCTGTCAGCAGTTCCCGGACAGGCCGTAACGGTTCGCCTTATTGCAGGAATCTCCCCGACCCCGTAGGCTGAGTGTCATGATGGGCATAATCCGTCGAATCGGTGCGCTGGCTACCGGCATCCTCGTCCTGCAGCTCACGCTGCTGGGCGCGGCTGCTCCGTGCACTGATCACGGCGTCGGAGGTTTTGCCGACGCGGGCTCCGGTCACGACGCGCACGCTCCCGTCAGCAGCGCACCCGCGCCGGACGCGCACGAGGACTGCGACGGCGGTCCCGCCGAGCCCACGGACAGCGGCTCGTCCAGCGGCGGCTGCATCGCGATGATGTCGTGCGTGACCCCTCTGCTGCTCGATGCTCAACCGCCGGTCGATGGCGGTAAAGTGATCAACACGCAGGTTGCGGCTCCGGTGCTGGAGCCGCCAACCCACACCACGGCGCCCGAGCTTCCACCTCCCAGGGCGTAGTCTCCCTCACATAACAGAGTGAGTTCCTCCCGCCGGCCGTAATCGCCGCGCGGACGATGTCGTGTTCACCGCCAACGGTGGACTCAACAGGAAAACGGAGACTGGTGTGCCACATACATACGAAGCTGCTGTCGTTGGCCGTGCAACTCGCGCGGCGGCGACGGGATTGATCATGCTGACGCTGGGTGCCGGTGGACTGAGCGCGCAGCAGCGAGGCCCCATGCGGCTTGGTGAGCTGTACGAGGAAGCCCGCGTGCGCAGCCCCCGCGCCGACGCGGCGCGTGCACTGGCGCGTGCGGCCGAAGCGCGCATATCGGAGGCGAAACTGCCGCCCGATCCGCAGCTGCAGCTGGGCTTCATGAATCGCGCGCTGCCGGGGCTCGAGCCGATGCCGGGTATCGGCATGACTCAGCTCACGCTGATGCAGATGCTGCCGGTCGCCGGGCAGCTGCGGCTGAAAGGGAGCGTGGCGCGGCATCAAGCCGAGGCCGCCAGGGAGCGCGCCACGGAAGTCGGGTGGGAAGTCCGCGCCGCGGTCGCGATGGCGTTCTACGACCTGTACGCAACCGACCGCCAGCTCACGGTCGCGCGCGAGACGCTGCGACTGCTGCACGACATATCGCGCACGGCGGAGTCCATGTACCGTGTTGGCGAGGGGCGGCAGACAGACGTGCTGCGCGCGCAGGTGGAGATCGCCCGCATGACGGAGGACACACTCCGCATGGTGGCAATGCGGCAGGCGATGGCTGCGCGCCTGGACGCGCTGCTCGATCGTGCTACCGAAGTTTCGGGTGAGCCGGTGCTTCCGGCATTTCCCACGGTTCTGCCGGCGCTGGAAACGCTCGAGCAGCAGGCGCTCGAAGACCGCAGGATGCTCCGTGCCGGAGCTGCGGAGGTGGACGCAGCGTCGGACATGCTCAGGCTCGCGAAGCGTGAGATCTGGCCCGATCTGCAGGTGGGCATCGCATACGCCCAGGGGCCTTCACTGGCCGCAATGGACGAACCGACGCGCAGCGAACGGATGGGCAGTCTGATGCTCGGTGCCAGCGTGCCGATCTTCGCGCGTGGACGGCAGGGCGCGATGCGGGAGGAAGCAGCCGCGATGGAGCGGATGGCGCGCGCGGACCTCACCGCCATGCGCGCCGACACCCGAGCTCGTGTCACGAGCGCATATGCCGATCTCGTACGCGCGCGGCGGCTGCAACAGCTGTATCGCGCGACTGTCCTGCCGCAGGCCAATGCGGCCGTGCAGTCAGCATTCTCCTCATACCGGGTGGGCGCCGTGGATTTCATGACGCTTCTGGACAACCAGATGACCTCCAACGAATACCGCGGCGAGCTCGCCGTGCTGGAGGCCGATGAAGGCAAGGCGTGGGCTGAGCTGGAGATGCTCACTGGCCGTGAACTGTTCGATCCCTACTCAACTGCTCCGGCCGTTGCCGCTGGAGGTCACCGATGAGCGCGATTCAGAACGAGGCATCCCCATTCCAGCCGCCCGCGGATCGGCGGAAGCGGCAACTGCTGACGGGCGCGGCCGTGGCGCTCGTGCTTCTCGCGCTCGTGGTCGCGTTCGTGGCTACGCGAGGCGGCAGCACGCCGGTCGAAGACGCGGCCCACGATCACGCGACGATGGGAGCATCGACATCCGGACCCGGGCTCGTCACGCTCGATGCGGCTCAGGCGGAGCGGATCGGGGTGACGTACGCCGCGGTCGAGCTGACACCGATTGCCCGGACGGTTCGAACGGTCGGGCAGGTGACGTTCGACGAGACGCGTCTGAAAACGATCTCACCGCGGGTCGACGGCTGGATCGAGCAGCTTTACGTGAACGCGACGGGCCAGTATGTCGGTCGCGGGCAGGCGCTGTTCACGCTGTACTCGCCGATGCTGGTGAGCGCGCAGGAAGAGCTGCTACTCGCGAAACGACTCTCCGGCGAGGTTTCGGGGGGCACGTCGGATGGAGTGCTTGGCGCCGATCAGCTGCTCGCGTCAGCAAGGCGGCGGCTGCAGTACTGGGAGGTGCCCGCCGACGAGATCGCGCGCATTGAGCGGAGCGGCGAGGTGCGGCGCACGATCACAATGCGATCGCCTGTGAGCGGCTACGTCGTGGACAAGCCGGTGCTCGCCGGACAACGCATCATGTCGGGTGACGCCATCTACCGGATCGCCGACCTGAGCGTGGTGTGGGTGGAAGGAGAGGTGTTCGAGCGCGATCTGGCATCGGTGCGCCTCGGCCAGGTGGTGACGGCTCATTTCGAGGCGCTGCCAGGTGAGAGCCGCACCGGCCGCATCACCTACGTGCACCCGACGCTCAACCCCGAGACTCGAACTGTGCGCGTCCGTGTGGAGCTGACGAACCGGGATCAGCGCCTCAAGCCGGGGATGTACGCGACGCTCACCATGCCGGTGAACGGCGGCAGTTCAGCGCTGACGGTTCCGCGGGGCGCCGTCCTCTCGACCGGTGAGCGGAATCTCGTCTTCGTGCGTCGGGCGGACGGCAAGCTCGAGCCGCGCCTCGTTACGCTCGGCAGCACGGGTGACGCCCGTATCGAGATACTCGCAGGGCTCGTCGCCGGCGAGACCGTCGTTGCATCCGCGACGTTCCTGGTGGATGCCGAATCGAATCTCGGCACGCTGATGGGCGGAATGGGCGACATGCCGGGAATGGACATGACGGCCCCGACCACCGGACCGGCTCCGACGGCGGCTCCCGCTCCGACGGCACCCGCGGTACCAGCTCCTGTCTCCCCAGTGCCGCCCGCAGTGTCCGCGCCACCGCAGTCACACGACGGACACTAGGAGACGACGATGCTCCAGCGAGTGATTCAATGGTCGGTGGCGAACAAGCTGCTCGTGCTGCTCGCCACCGCGGCCGCAATAGCTGGCGGGATATGGGCGGTCCGCGAAACGCCTCTGGAGGCGCTGCCCGATCTCTCCGATGTGCAGGTGATCGTGCAGACGGACTACGGGGAGCAGGCTCCCCGCATAGTCGAGGATCAGGTCACCTATCCGATCGCGGCCGAGATGCTGAAAGTTCCGGGCGCGCGTACGGTGCGCGGCTACTCGTTCTTCGGCGTGTCGTTCGTGTACGTGATCTTCGAGGACGGTACGGATCTCTACTGGGCGCGCACGCGGGTGCTCGAGTACCTGAACGGGCTGAAGGCGAAGCTGCCAGCGACAGTCTCACCGCAGCTGGGCCCGGACGCCACCGGACTGGGTTGGGTGTTCCAGTATGCGCTCGAGGACAAGTCGGGAAGGTTGAACCTGGCTGAGCTGCGGGGACTGCAGGACTGGTACATCCGTTACGCACTTACGGCCGTCCCCGGCGTCGCCGAGGTCGCATCGGTAGGCGGGTTTGAGAAGCAGTACCAGGTGGATCTCGACCCGGCGAGGCTGCTCGCTTACCGCATTCCAGTTACCACCGTCATGGCCGCGATCCAGAACGCCAACAACGACGTGGGGGCGATGGTGATCGAGCTGTCCGAGCGCGAGTACATGGTGCGCGGGCTGGGCTATCTCAAGTCGATCGAAGACATCGAAAACGTGGTCGTCGGCGCGACTGAGAGCGGGACTCCGATTCGCGTGGGCGAGCTCGGACGCGTAGGCGTCGGCCCGGCGGTGCGGCGCGGGATAGCCGATCTGGACGGACGCGGCGATGCGGTGGGTGCCATCGTCGTCATGCGCTTCGGGGAGAATGCGCTGACCACGATCGAACGGGTGAAAGAGAAGATCGTGGAAGTCCAGCGCGGCCTTCCCGAGGGCGTGGTGATCACGCCCGTGTACGACAGGAGTGACCTGATTCTGCGATCCATCTCCACACTTCGGCACAAGCTGTTCGAGGAGTCGCTGATCGTCGCGCTGGTCTGCATCGTGTTTCTGCTGCACGCCCGCAGTGCGCTGGTCGCGATAGTGACTCTGCCCGTCGGGATTCTCATCGCATTCCTCGCGATGCGGCAGATCGGTGTCGGAGCGGACATCATGTCACTGGGCGGCATCGCGATCGCAATCGGAGCGATGATCGACGCGGCGATAGTGATGATCGAGAACATGCACAAGCACCTGGAGCGCGCCGTGGAGAGCAGAATGGGTTCCGCGGCCGCCAGTGTGAAGAAGCTGGATACCGGCGTACTTACGCCCGCAGAGCGCTGGAACGTGGTGACCGCCGCGTCGAAGGAAGTGGGACCAGCGCTTTTCTTCTCGCTCCTCATCATCACCGTGTCGTTCCTGCCCGTGTTCGTGCTCGAAGGGCAGGAGGGCCGACTGTTCACGCCGCTCGCGTTCACCAAGACGTTCGCAATGGCTGCTGCCAGCCTGCTCTCGGTGACGCTCGTGCCGGTGGCGATGGGACTGTTCATTCGCGGCCCGATATGGCGGGAGCGCGCGAACCCGCTCAACCGCGCGCTCATCCGTGTGTACGATCCGGTGATCCACTTCGTGCTTCGGCACCGCTGGGGCGTGATCACGGGCGCGGCCGTGGCGCTCATCCTCACCGCGATTCCGTGGTCCCGGATCGGGTCGGAGTTCATGCCCCCCCTGAACGAGGGGACGCTGCTGTACATGCCGACGACGGCGCCGGGCATAAGCATCGCCCGCGCCCGCGAAGTGCTCCGCATTCAGGATTCGGTGCTGGTCAGCTTCCCGGAAGTCGAGCGGGTGTTCGGGAAGGCCGGCCGCGCGGAGACGGCGACCGATCCCGCCGGGTTCGACATGTTCGAGACGACGATAACGCTCAAGCCAGAAAGCGAGTGGCGTCCTGGAATGACGCACGATCGACTGGTGGCGAAGATGGATTCGGCGGTACGCGTGGCCGGCTTCAGCAACGCGTGGACGATGCCGATCAAGGGCCGTATCGACATGCTGGCAACGGGGATCAGGACTCCCGTAGGAATCAAGATCTTCGGACCCGACCTCGGCGTCCTCGAGTCAATCGGCAAGGAGATCGAGCAGCACGTGCAGATGGTACCAGGGACGCGGAGCGCGTTTGCGGAGCGGGCAGTGTCCGGTTACTACCTCGATATTGACATCGATCGCGGAGCGGCGGCGCGGCACGGCCTCAACGTGGGGGACGTGCAGACCGTCATCGCGACGGCGATCGGCGGCATGACGATCACTCAGACGGTGGAGGGGCGCGAGCGGTACGGAGTCCGCGTCCGCTACATGCAGGAGCTGCGTGACACGCCGGAGCGGCTCGCGGCGGTGCTGGTTCCGGTGAGCCACTCAGGCGGGGCTGGCGGCAACGCCGGCATGACGATGGGATCGGCCGCGGGAATGCCGACTGCTCCGGCGATGGGCGGTGGCTCCGCGCAAGTGCCGCTCGGGGAGATCGCAACGATTCGCCAGGTCGCCGGACCGATGGTTGTGCGCACGGAAGACGCCCAGCCGACGGCGTGGGTGTACATCGACGTCGAGGGGCGCGACATCGGCAGCTACGTCGAGGACGCGAAGCGGATGGTGGAGGCGAACGTTGTGCTGCCCACCGGCTACACGCTCACCTGGAGCGGTCAGTACGAGTACATGCAACGCGTCAAGGAGAAAATGAAGATCGTGGTGCCAGCGACGCTGATGATCATCTTCCTGCTCCTCTACTTCAACTTCCGCACGGTAGGCGAGTCCCTCATCGTGATGTTGTCGCTGCCGTTCGCGCTGGTCGGGGGCATCTGGTTCATCTGGGCTCTCGGCTACCACTGGTCGGTGGCCGTGGCGATCGGGTTCATCGCCCTGGCGGGTGTTGCGGCGGAGACCGGGGTTGTGATGCTGATATACCTGGATCACGCCTGGCGTGCACGCTCCGTCGAGGGACGCATCCCCACACTGCGCGGGCTGTACGACGCGGTGCTGGAAGGCGCGGTCGAGCGTGTCCGGCCCAAGATGATGACCGTTACCGCGATCACGGCTGGATTGCTGCCGATCATGTGGGGCGGCGGCGCGGGGGCGAGTGTGATGAAGCGCATCGCCGCGCCGATGATCGGTGGGATGGTGTCGAGCACGGTGCTGACGCTGGTGGTGATACCGGCGGTGTATGCGCTGTGGCGGGAGCGGCAGATCATATACGCAGAGCGTGAAGTCCTGGTCCCAGCGCCGCAGGCGCGGGAGGCCGTACCGGTGTAAGGGTTACGGCATGGCCATTGCGATTTCGGTAGTCCTGGCCCGACGTAGCGAGTGGGTTGCTTTCGAACACGTTTCCGTGGACCCAGTTGTGTTCCACCGAAAAGAGAGGGACTATGGATCAGAAAAAGGCGATGATGGGCATGAGCTGGGGCCGGTTCGCTGCGATGATCGCGACCTCGATCGTCATCATGTTCTTCCTGATGTATCAGCTGATCTACTCGCTCGACCACGCAACGTTCAGTATGAACCGGCTGATTGCCTCGCTGGTCATGGGGTGCGTCATGACCATCGTGATGCTCAGCTTCATGTGGTCGATGTACAAGGGGAGGGGAACCAAGGTAACAGTTCTGGTAGTGGCCGCTGTTGCCGGCGTCGCCCTGCTCTCGGTGAACAGGGGACAAACGGTAATCGGTGATGTCACGTTCATGCAGGCGATGATCCCGCATCACTCCATAGCGATCAACAACGCGCGGAAGGCGAGCATAAGCGATCCCCGTGTGCGGACACTTGCCGATCAGATAATCGAGTCTCAGGTCCGCGAGATAGCGGAAATGAAGCTGCTCATTGCCGATATCGAGCGAAATGGTGAACGGGGGAAAACGGAACTTCCGGCTCGCTCCGCGGAAGTGACCCCCGACATGGAGCCAAAGATCAGGGAGGCCGTGAAATAGCAACGGGCAACCGGACGAGAGTTCGGGGTGAGGGCTAGTCGGGCTCCGCCAGCGACGGCCACACCTCCTGCAGGGTCCGGTACGGGCCTCCCGCAATCACGACAGGATTGTCCCGCTGCTCCGGGACCAGCCACGGATCGTCCAGCCGCTCGAGCACGCGTGCCGTGCGGAAGAACGGCGCAAGCTCCTCGGCCTCGATGCCGACCGTGATCGCGACGTCGCCCGGGAGATCGCCGGGGCCGAAGAACCAGTACGTCCCTGCCGTGCTGATCGCGCGTGGCAGGCCGTAGCGCGGACCGTAGAAGTCCAGCGCGCCGGCCTCGCCGTAATTGCTGCCGATGATCACGGCCTGTGCGCGATCCTCACGTGGCAGCTCCTGGTAGTGGCGGCTGACTGCGGCGACCATCTCCTCCCAGCCGAGCATGTCGGCGTAATCCTGCGGCAGGGGCAGGACCACGCCGCGGTTCGTAGTCACCGCGCTGGTGAGCCCGAGCTTCGCCGAGTAGCGCGCCATCGGCTCCGGCGGCACGATGGGGAGTCCAAACGGCAGTGCGACGATCCCCGCAGCCAGCATGACGAGGGCGAAGGCAGGAACGAGCACGCGCCTGACTCGCGATGAAGCAGCTTCCAGCGCGACGCCGCCGGCGGCCAGCAGGGCCGGGTAGATGGGCGCGACGTAGTACGCCTTTCCGCGCATGACGAGAAGCAGGAGGAATATCGTGACGCACGTCCAGGCGACGAGGCGAAACGGTCGCATGGCCTCTCCCCGGAACAGGTAGATGAGCCCGGCGATGGCGAGCAGAAGCGCGGGGCCCAGCAGCATGACCTGACCACCGAGGAACTCGGCCGCGTTCACCCGGGCGAGCTGGGATTCCTGAAGCTCACTCATGTAGCCCGCGACCGGGAAGCCGAGCCGTATCTGTCCGATGATGCTCGCGCCTCCGATGAGAAGCGCGAGTGCAGCTGCGGCGTACGGCCAGGGGGACGCGAGCCAGTGGCGGTGCGATGTGAGCAGCAGCCCGGCGAGCACTCCAGCGGCGAAGAAGCCGATGCTGAACTTCGTGAGGAGGCCGAGCCCGCCGGCCACACCCAGCAGCAGCCACCAGCGCTGCTCGCCGGTGCGGGCGATCTTCACCAGCGCGAGAAAGCCGAGCGTCCACCACAGCTGATCGAACACGACCGGCTGGAACAGCGCGGCGGGGCGCAGAAAGACAGGGGCGAGCAGTGCGGCGAATGCCGCGATACCCTGGGCGAGCCGCCGTCCGCCGAGCTCTCGCGCGATCAGCGCGGTGAGCACGATGAGCGCGGTGCCCGCGAGCGCGGGAAAGAGGCGGATGCTGAACAGCGTGTCGCCGAAGACGGCCCGCGCGGTGTTGGCGAGGACGGCTATGAGAGGAGGGAAGTCCATCCTCCAGAACTGCAGGTACTGGCCCATCGCCAGATACAGGAACTCGTCGCGATGAAAGCCGTACGGCGTGACGGCGATGGTGACGAGGTGCGCGATGAGCTTCGCACCGGCGATCGCGGATACGAGACCTGCGGCTAGAGGAGGGCGTGGCGGGATGGGCGCCTGCATGACCGCTCCTACGTTCGGGTAGCTTTGACTATCTGCGCGGATATGCGTACCAGAGCACGGCCAGATAGTGGCATGCTGTGCCTGCGAGCACGCACAGATGCCAGAGAAAGTGGCTGTAGCGAAGGCGCTGGTTGGTGTAGAACGCCACACCCCCGGTGTACGCGATCCCGCCGCCGAGCATGAGCAGGTTGCCGGCGAGGGGAACGTTCATCCAGAGAGGACGGATCGCCACGACGGCGAGCCAGCCCATCCCGATGTAGAGGGCGGTCGATGCGACTGGATGGTACAGGACGTCCACGGCCTTGAGTGCGACGCCCAGCACCGCCAGCCCCCAGACGATCCCCAGGAGCGACCAGCCCCAGCCGCCGCGCAGCACGCCGAGCGTGAACGGAGTGTAGCTGCCGGCAATGAGCAGGAAGATTGCGCCGTGATCCACGGTGCGAAAAATCTTCTTCAGCGGGGTGTCCGGCATCGCGTGGTAGATCGTGGACGCCGCGTACAGCAGGATCGTGGTGGCGGCGAAGATGCTGGCGCCGATCACGTTCGCCGTCGTGCCGTTGCGCGCGGCCGACAGCACGAGGATCGGAGCTCCGGCGAGCGCCGCGGCGAGCCCGACGCCGTGGCTCGCGCTGTTGGCGATCTCCTCGGCGGGCGACTGCGGCCGCTCGTACCGCACCGGCCGCGGCACGGACAACCTGTCTGTCATCTCTGGCGGGCTGTCAGGGGATCACCTGAAAATCTTGAGGGTTTCGCCGATGGATTCGGCAGCGGTCCTGGCTATTCATGAAGCGACGGCCGACGGTCGACCGCCCGTTACAGCGGAGGTGCCGTAATGTATGGCGCGCTCTTGGTGATTCCGCTTGTGGGGCTGGTAATACCGATCCTGCTTCTGGCTGCGGCGCTCGTGTTCGACATAGTTGTCGTATTCTGGGCGGCGTATCGCACATGGCACGATCAGACGGCACCGGGTCTGTGGCGTTTCGGCAGACGCGCTGTCACGCCTCATGCGGCCAGGCGTCCACCCGTACGCCCGCTGGCGCACCAGTAAGCCGGCAAAACGGGTAAGGCCGATAGCCGCCGCAGCACCGATCCGGCGGCTATCGTGCTTTCCGGACGTGCCGTCCCGTCCGGCTATTTCTCCGGCTGCGGCGCCGGCCGCGCGCGGGAGTGCGATTCGACCATCTCGGCGTGTTCCAGCGCCGAGGAATCCGCGGAGGAGGGATCGATCGCGCGAATGCGCGCCATCGTGCTGTCGGCGAGGCGCGAATCATTGGTGGCCTGCGCCACCATCAGCACGCCCATCAGCGGCGTGATGTCGTTGGGGATCAGCGCTGCCGACCTGCGATACTGCTCGAGCGCCAGATCGTAGGACCTCGCCCGGAAGAGGATGTTGCCGCTGTCGAGCGCGACCTTCGCCTCGCCTGTGATCGTGGGAGCCGGGGCCTGCTGTGTGCCCGGCTGGCCGAGAGGCACCATGGGCGCGTCATCGTCGCGCGCGCACCCCAGCACGAGCGTGGCTGCCAGAACGGCGAGGGCGAGGCGCGAAGGTACTGTATGACTCATCTCGATCTGCTCCTGTAGTTATGAATTTACGGCGGCGTCGGGACCGCGCGACCGTGACACGCGATGCACAGCGACGCGTTCTTCGATTGCATCCGGGCCGCGTTGAAGCCCGGTCCGTGCGGGTTGAAGCGGAATCCGCTTCCCACCGCAGAGTGGCAGGCCGTGCAGTCACGCTCTGCGTGACAGGATGCGCACGACTCCAGGCTCTGCCGCGCGGCCTGGCCATGGCCGAGGCTGAAGCCGCGGAATGCGTCGTGATACCCGCCTATCCCGATCCGCCGCGCGGCGACGACGCCGGCATCCTGGTGGCAGCTCTGACAGAACTGCGCGGGGTTGTGACAGTCGCTGCAGTTCGCGTCGCGGGAGTACGCCGAGCTCGGGTGGCGCGTGAGGAAACCCGCCGGATGGTAACGCGACTGCGGGCCCACGTCGGGACGATGGCAGTCGAGGCACATGGAGCGAACGTGACAGGTCTCGCACGTGCGCGGGCGAGCGCTGGCTTCCTTCCCGTGCCGCTCCCTGAAGTCGAAGGTGTGGCTCGGGGGCGGCGTGCGCGTGAGCTGCGCGCCGGCGGCCCGGTCCGGGCCCGCCCGGGCCAGCGTCCCGACCGCGCGGGGCGGCGCGTTGACGTGACAGGTCATGCAGCTCTCGCGCGTATGGCAGGTCGCGCACGTTTCCGTGCCGCGCTCCGCCTCGCGCCCGTGAGTGCGAACGAAATCGGGACGTGAATGACTCGCCGGAACCGGCTGCGTGAGCGCGAACACTGGTGAGCGGCTGTCGAGCTCGAGAGCGGCGATCACGGGTGATTCGGCGGCGTTTACGTGGCAGGAGATGCACAGGTTGCGCGCATGACATGTGGCGCAGCTCGCTGCTATGCCGACCTCGCCGGTGCCTGCGTTGACCGCGCGCGCGAGCCGACCGTGACCACCGAGGCGGAATCCGGGATCATCGTGCGAGGAGGGGCGCGGGAAGTCGGCGATGTCCTGGGTGGTCAGGCCGGCTGCCCTGGTGAGCGGAATGTGGCATTTGGCGCACGCCTCGCTCGGGACGTCAACGTGCGCCACGGTGAATCCGTGGCAGGCGATGCACCTGCGCGCTGAGGCGTGGCGCACGGCCATGCGCGGCTCGCCGGCCCGGGTGTGACACTCCGTGCAGCGGCGGACAAGCGTGCTGTCAGCAGGGTCATGCGCAGTGACCGCTCTGTGGTGCGCCTCGTGGGTGAAGCGGACGTTGCTGCCGCGCGGTGCCGTCGGCCGCTGCCAGGTGATCCTGTCCTCGACGACGCCATCGTGGCAGGAGGCGCAGCTCGCCGGCTCGGGCCACAGTGGCTGCCCCTGTTCCAGGACACCGGCGTGACACGTCGTGCACAGCGGGAACAACCGCGCGTGCTTCTCGTGCGGGAAGCGTTCCGGCTGCTGGCGGCCGGCGTACGGAGCCGCGACTACCACGCCGCCCGCGAGCAGGGCGAGCAGCATCGCGAATCCGACCCGATGCATGGTCTTCATCGCGGCAGCGGCCGGGCTGGAGGGAGCGGCGTGCGATCCGCGCCGGATCCGAACGCCACACTCACACCACCGCGCAATCGGAACTGATCCAGCGACGACGCGCTGGCGTCAGGCCTGTCACGGTCGTCGGTGACACGGGCGACATCTCCCCACACGCGCCGCTGACTGCTCACGTGCCACTCTGCGCGCGCGCCGATCCAGCGGCTCTTCGCGTCGTAGAAGCGGTATTCGAGCGGCCGCGCCAGAGTGCCGCCATACAGATCGAACGACAGCCGCTCGCCCGGCGTGAACGTGACGGAGCCGTCGGCGAACCGCGCCGAGGCGCCAGGCCCTCGCTCCACTCCATAGTTGGCGTCGAGCGTCCACCGCGGATCGAGGGTCGCGGTCGCGCCGGCGCTCGCGCGCCATCCGCGATCCTCGAGCAGCGGCACGAGCGCAGTCGAGATCTCCGCGTCCTCGTAGCGATATCGCTCACCGCGAGCGTGCAGCGAAAGCCACGTCCGCGGGCGCACCTGGGCCGACGCGTTCACCGCGTTGTACGGCACGGGGCTGAATGCGCCCCACAGAGTCCAGAGGCTGAAGTAGGGCCG
Organism: Gemmatimonadaceae bacterium; assembly: GCA_036374155.1. Classification (GTDB taxonomy): domain Bacteria; phylum Gemmatimonadota; class Gemmatimonadetes; order Gemmatimonadales; family Gemmatimonadaceae; genus DASUUI01. The sequence continues at coordinate 12,680 of DASUUI010000157.1, forward strand.
GTACCGTCGCGCACCAGCGGACACCGAGTACAGCGGGCGGAGCCAGGTGAGCGTCAGGTCGGCGCTGCCGAAGTTTCCTTCGGCGATGTTGTAATCGAATCCCGCGGCCGCGCGTATCGATCGCGCGCGGGCGAGGAGCGACACCGCAGCACGCTCCGAGACGAACTGGTTGTCCTCCGGATCTATCTCGCGCCGGTATTCGGCGCGCAGGTCCATGTCGCGGTAGAACCATCCCGCTTCCAGCCCCGCCACGATCTGGCGGTCGCGCGGCCTCCACTCGTCGAGCGGGTTGAGCGCGGGATTCGATGCGGGCACGACCGCAGCCTGCCCGAGTCCCCACCCGGCGTAGCCGGTGAACTCGAGCGACGTTCGATCCCACCTGTACCGGAGCCAGCCGCCATCGAAGCCCATCGGCTCGAGACGCGAAGCGATCAGCTGGCGTCCAGCGCGCGCTATGAATGACGAGCGCTGATAATCGAAGTACCCTTCGATGAGCTGCAGCGACGGCTCGGTCCCCGGCCATACGTCGTCGCCGCCAAGGTCGCCGACGAGCCGGCCGCTCGCGCGGAAGGCGAGGCCCTGGACACCGAGTCCCCACATCGCCAGGCTCGCGGAGAGCGTGGCGGGCACCCCCCGCAGCTCAGGGCCTGGGCGGAAGAAATAACAGAACGCTGCGCCGCTGCATCTGACCGCGTGACCATCGGGTGTCCTGAAGCCGCCATTGGCATCGACCACCGCATCGGCTGCCGCGATGCTGTCGGCCACGAGACCGCGAAACGACACTGCCTGGGCGCGGGCATCGATGCGAACCCGGTAGTCCTGTGCGCCGACGGGAAGTGAGCACGCCGCAAGCGCGCACGCGGCGATCAGCGCGCGCAACGGAGTCATCCCGGTGACGGCGTGACGAGCCTGGGTCGGTAGGCGTCGGGCTCAGCGAGGAAGTGACAGACGCTGCACTCCTTCTGAACGTAGTGGTCCGCGGCCTTGTCGGTGTGGCAGGTGCTGCAGAAGGTGCGCGTCGGTGTCAGCTGCGCGACCGTCGTAGCGGTGTGACAGGCGTCGCATCGCTGGTGTGCGATCTCGAGCGTCTCGTGCGACGGACCGGGCTGAACCGTTGCGTGACACGACGCACAGGTGCGGCCGGCAGCGTGGTGGTCCTCATGGCAATCGCGGCACTGCGCCTTGTCGGGACCCGGAGCCAGCGTGACCGGCGTGGTGTGGCATTCCACGCAGGAGCGCGACACGTGCGGCGAGTGGAGAAAGCCCACCGGACG
>DASUUI010000158.1:0-10952 GCA_036374155.1 Gemmatimonadaceae bacterium
GCCGTCTCAGACTACGTGCAGAACTACCTGGTTCCGGGGAAAGTCCTGGGCAACGAGGACTGACCTGGCCGCGGGCCCGCTCGCGCGGCCTCAGCGCGAGCGGCGCGCAGAGCCCCTTCCGGCTAGCGCTCCACCGTCCGCCGCGCGGCGTGCCTGTCGAGAATCTCGAGCGTCTGCGCGACCGGCAGTGCCTCTGTTGTTCTGCCCCGGTATGTCACCGGCGTCGCGGTGAACAGCGAGTTGTAAATCGCTTCCTCCGTGGCATCGGCGACCGCCTGGAAAAGGGCATTCAGCCGGTCGCCGGACACCTCCACCGCAGCGGAGCTTGTCGGCCGCGGCTGATCGCCGGCGCGCCGTCGGGTGGATTCCGCGGTGGAGAATGCGATCACGAAATCACCAGAGCCGCTGCTGCCGCTCGCCCCCGTGCGGGCCACTCCGAACACAGCGCGCCTCGCCAGTCGGCCGAGGTCGGCCGACGAGAGGGGCGCGTCGGTAGCTACGACGATCATTATCGACCCGGCGGACTCGCCAGGCGCAGTACGCATTCCGATCGCGCGCGCTGCAAGCCGGCGACCCACCGGCACACCACTGATCGTGAGATCGCCGGGAAAGTTCGATTGCACGAGAACACCCAGCGTGTAACTGCCAGCGCCCCGCTCAGTCTGCACTACGCGCGACGACGTGCCAATGCCTCCCTTCCACCCGAAGGCGACAGTTCCGCGTCCCGCGCCGACGCTCCCTTCCGCGACCGGACCAGACCGGGCACTCTGAATTGCGCTGACCACATCGGAGCTGGCGATCGGTCGCAGGCGGATGTCGTTCAGCCTCCCGTCGTTCGTCTCGCCAACTACCACATTGATGGATCGTACGTTCTCCATCCCGCTGCCGGCGAGCAGGTGCTCCGCCAGAGCGTCGGCGGCGCGCCAGACGCACAGCGTGCAGGTAAGCAGTATCGGACTTTCCAGCTCACCGAGCTCCTGCACCTGCGCAATGCCGAGCAGCTTGCCGAACCCGTTGATCACGTGAATGCTGGCAGGTACGCGATCGAGAAACAGGTTTCCTCCGTGCGGGAGGATGGCCGTGATTCCGGTATTGATGGAGTCGCCGCTCGCCACGGTCCGATGTCCGACCGCCACGCCGGGCACGTCGGTGATCGCATTCGCAGGGCCGGCCTGCAACGTTCCCACCACGATGCCAAGATCCCGGGCGCGCGGTTTCTCCTGCGCAGGCGATACGACCGGCACGAGCATCATCACCGCGGCCAGTACGCGCGTGATGAGCGACCCGTTCAATCCCACCAGCCGTGCAGGAACCATTGCGCCGCACCCTCTCGAAAGATCCACACCAGTCTACCCGATCCCGTGGTACAGCGATGGTACTCCCGCGCAAAAGGCGACTGCCACTCGCCTCCTGATACCAGATCAGGCCCGGCAGCGGCGGTAATCTCCTCCCAGCCGTCCTCCAGGCAGCACCGTATTGGCAGCTCATGATCGCGACGCCGCGCCGTCTCGACAAGGATGGGTCGCGGCTGTGGCAGCAGCTGCAGCGTGAGCCGTGGCTCGACCATCGCTGACTGCAGGGAGGGAGTGACAGCGACTGTTGCGTCCTGCTCCACCCACTCGGTTCGCCTGTCCACCAGAGGGTGTGCCGAATTGCGGCTCGTCAGCAGCCTGGAGCCGCGATCGTCCAGCAGCTGCGCCAGCGTCTGCTCGGTCGCGCGCGCACTGGCGAAGCCACGGTCGAACAGATCACCCTGCCGCTGCAGCTCTCCTCCCATCGACAGCACCGTCAGGGAGATGCCGGTCACCGCATCCGGCAGCTCGATGCGCTCGAGCTCGCTGCGCACCAGCCGCATCCACGCCCGCTGACTCGCGGTCACGCGCGCCGGCCGCAGCCTGTGCTCGTACGTGGTGCGGTTGGCGAGTGAGAACACGAGAGCCATCTCGCGCGCGCCGGCGCCACGGTCGCCGAGCTGCTCGCACACGCTGGACATCAGCCCGTTGATAACGAACAGGAGTCGCTCCGGCTCGCTGAGCACGTAGTCGAGCCACTCGAACGAAGCGCCCGGCATAGTTCGCTGCAGCGGCGGAAAGAGCCGGCGCCTGTCGTCGGCGCGGGCAAGCCGCCAGATGCGGCTCCCTTCGGCAGCGAACCGCACCTCCACCGACTCGTGGTCGAGCACGGCGAGATCGCCGCACCGCTCCACGCCGCTGCCGCGCAGCAGCGAGCACAAATGCGGCGACGGTCCCAGCACCTCTATTGGATATGCAGCCAGGAAGCCGGCATCACCGCCCAGCGGCACGACAGTCACTGCCCCGCCACGAGCGGCTCCAGCTGTGATCGCTGCCACCTCCGCTGCGATCGGCGTGCACGCCACTCCTGCACTCGCGTCCCCGATTCCCCGCTCGCCGTCCTCTCCCCGCACCAGCTCGAGCCCGCCGTATGCCACGCGCGACGCGTCGAGCCCCTGTGCATCGCACCACATCAGCCCGCGCGGCTCGACGACGACACGCGGAGTGAGTGCCACCAGTCGTGGCGCCACTTCGGACAACTCGCCGACTCCGGCGGTAGGCGAAGCGAGGCAGACGATCACGACGCCCCGGCTGCCGTTAGTTTTTCCGCGTGCGAGCCCATGTGAAGATCTGCTGCATGCAGTCCGCGGAGGAGGCGCTGCTCGCCGTCGAGCACGGCGCGTCCGCGATCGGACTCGTATCCGCGATGCCGAGTGGCCCGGGCCCGATACCCGAAGAGCTGATCCCCGAGATCGCAGCCGCTGTCCCGCCCGGAATCGAGACGTTCCTGCTCACCTGTCTCACCGATCCGGCTGAAATCGTCGCGCAGCATCGCCGCTGCGGCACCAGCACGATCCAGCTCGTGGACGCAATCGAGCACTGGGCGTTCGCGCAGCTGCGCGATGAGCTCCCCGGCATCTCGCTCGTGCAGGTGATACACGTGGGCGGCACGCAGTCCATAGACGAGGCGACCATGGTAGCACCGTACGTGGACGCGATCCTGCTCGACTCCGGCAACCCTTTGCTCGCGGTCAAGGAGCTCGGCGGAACCGGGCGCATGCACGACTGGAACGTGAGCCGCACGATCCGCGACAGCGTCGACGTGCCGGTGTGGCTCGCCGGCGGGCTGAAACCGGAGAACGTCGCGCGCGCCGTGGACGTCGTGGAGCCATTCGGCGTGGACGTGTGCAGCGGACTCAGGCCGAACGGTCACCTGGATCCCTGGCGGCTGCAGCAGTTCATGGACGCGCTCCACGCTTAGCCCTGCCGCTGCGGGATCTGCCGGCAGTGGTCCCCCGCCGGTCCACGACACCTGCGTCCAGCGCCATGCGCGCGGCGGGATGCCACACCGGAATGGTCACGACAGTGGCCGCGCTCCAGCCAAGCGACTGCGCGCTCACCCGCACCCGCACGTTCTCCGTAAGCGCCGGATCACCGAACGGATTCTCCCGCCAGCGGTAATCCTTCGGCATCACGCGTGAGACAACGCGCAGGTGAGCCATCGCCGTCTGCGAGGTCAGAACCACGAACGCGCCACCACCCTCACGCACCGCGCGGGACAGTCGCACCGTCTCCCTGGGATGCGGCTCCACCCCGGCAAGCACCACCAGCGCAAAACCTCCGCAGCGCAGCATCTCCTCCGTCGCGCGGAGCGCGTTGCGACGGTCGCGCGGCCGGAGCAGCAGCGGACCGGCTGCCCAGCTCTCTCCGTTGATCGTGTGCGCGCCGTCTATCCACACCGCACGCTCGGCGCCGGTTATCACCTGGCGGCAGGCACACGTGAGAAGCGAGGTCGCCGCGCCAAGAGGACGCCACACCGTGAGCCGCGCACGCGGGATTCCCTCTCCCGGAAAGATCCTGTCGAGCTCGGCAATCCCCGTGGCGACCGCCGGCGCGGTCTGGTGGATGACCGGGACCGCATCTGGAAATCGCCGTTCAAGAAGCTCGCGCAGCGCTGGCAGTGCCGACATCATTGGGACCGGTAAAAGCTTTCTCCCTCCAGCTTATCCCGAACAAAACCCGAAAGCAATAGATGGCTGACCTGGGACCCGTGGGCCTGAGGCTCCTCCTGGAAGCAGAGATGCTGTTCCGGGTAATGCTGGCCGGCCTCTTCTCGGCCGCGCTCGGCTGGGAGCGCGAGCGCGCCGGCAAGCCGGCCGGCTTCCGCACCCACATCATCGTCGGCATGGCCGCCGCGTTGTTCGTGATCACGGGGATCATGACCGTAGAGGAGCAGCTGCTGAGCGGCGCGACGATGAACCTCGATCCCACGCGTACCATCCACGCGATCGCCGTCGGCATCGGGTTCCTGGGCGGCGGAGTCGTGTTCGTGTCGCGGAAGACGGATCGGGTCGAAGGCCTCACGACCGCAGCCTCCGTATGGGCGACCGCCGGAGTTGGCGCTGCCACCGGCTACGGGCTGTACCTGCTCGCCACCGGAACGACCGTTCTGCTGCTGATCGTCCTTCGCAAGCTCGTTCATCTCGACGTGTCGAGTGACGCACTCGAGGACAGGCACGGTCGTGGCTCCGGCCCGCCTGACGCGGTCGGCCAGGGACATGGCGGACCCGGACGTCGTGATGAATGACCGAACTCATCGCCAGCCCGCACGGCAGGGCTTTCCACTGGGCCGCGCCCATCGGGGACTGACTCGACTCGCACGGGCGCGCGAGTCGTCTTGCATCGGTTGCCAGCGGCCGTAAGTTAGCGGCTGTTTGCAGTCTCCCGGCGCCGCAGGCGACCGGACAGCCACGCACACCGCACAGCGAGGGCCTCAGATGCACGACCTCTTGTCTGCCTCTTCCCAAACACACCCTCGTTGGTCGGGAGGGCTCCGAGCACATCACCTCTATATCGGAATCGCCGGCTTCTTAATTCTGACCGCCCCGATGGCGCCGCTTGCGGCGCAGCAGTCAAGCGTGAGCGGACGCATCACCGACGCAACGACTGGGGCTCCGATACCCGGCGCGCGTGTCGCTGTGCTCGGGAGCACCGTTACTGTCCAGACCAACACCGACGGACGCTACGCCATTCGCGGCCTTCCTCCGGGCTCGGCTACACTGCGCGCCAGTGGAATCGGTTACGGTGAGCAACGCCAGGAGATCACCGTATCAGCCACGGAAACAGTGACAGCCAACTTCCAGCTGCGGGCCGTAGCCGTGGCTTTGTCGGGCGTGATCGTGACCGCCACTGGCGAGCAGCAGCGGATCGAGATGGGCAACTCGATCGCCCGCGTCGATGCGGCGAGCATCGTGGAAAAGTCCGCCGTTACGAACATGGCGGACCTGCTCACCGCCCGCGCCGCCGGCGTGATGGTGATCCCGGGAACGCAGACAGGCGCGGGTGTCAGGGTGCGCATTCGCGGGAACAGTTCGCTGTCCCTCAGCAACAACCCCATATACGTCGTGGACGGTGTACGGGTGGAAGGCACCACCGGGTCAATGTCTGTCGGCGTCGGCGGTACGACTCCGGCGCGCATCAACGACCTCAACCCGGATGAGATCGAGTCGATCGAGATCGTCCGCGGTCCGTCGGCCGCGACTCTCTACGGTACCGCGGCCGCCAACGGCGTGATTCTCATCCGTACCAAACGCGGCGTGGCCGGCCGCCCGCAGTGGACTTACTTCACTGAGCAGACAGCCATAACCGATCGGAACGATTACCCGACCGCTTACTGGGGATGGCGGACCGGACCGACCGCGGCGACGACCTCGGCTCCGAACAACACAGTACAGTGCTTCCTGTTACAGGTGGCTGCCGGGCAATGCGTGCAGGACAGCGTCACCAGCTACAACCTGCACAAGGACAAGGAGTCCACGCCGTTTGGTACGGGTTACAGGCAGCAGCACGGGATACAGGTGCGTGGCGGCTCTGACGCCGTACGGTATTTCCTGCACGGCGGCTGGGAGAACGAGGACGGCCGAATCAAGCTGCCGGAATTTGACAAGCGGTGGCTCGCGGAACGCGGCATCTCCCTCCGGCCCGAGCAGGCGAACCCCAACTGGATGGGTCGCGTCACCACGCGCGGCAACCTGAACATCGCGCTACCGGGCAATGCAGACATCGCCGTGAGCGCTGGTTACATAGATCAGAAGCTGCGAATTCCGCGGAGCGACGACTCAGGGACGCCTGGAATTGCGGCCAACACCTACGGCGGCCCGGGTTTCAGGCACAACATCGGGACAGGACTGAACGCCGGCGATACGCTGTACGGCTGGCGCGAATTCCTCCCGCGGCAGGTCTATCAGGCGGTGACTGAGCAGTATGTGAATCGGCTGCTTTCCTCCGTCAACGCCAACTGGCGCCCGCAGAACTGGCTGTCACTCCGCAGCAATTTCGGACTCGATTACATCGGTCGGAAGGACACTCAGCTCTGCCGGTTCGGAGACTGCACAACGGTCAATCAGGACAATCAGGGCTTCCGGACCGACAACCGGTCGAACTTCTATACCTACACGCTCGATGCCGGCGGCACCGCCACGCGACAGATCTCTGACCGTGTGGAGTCGCAGACCGCTGTTGGCGTCCAGTTCAGCAGGAGCATTTTCAACCGGAATGGCGCCACCGGAAGGATCCTTTCCCCCGGCACGAGCACGGTCGGCGCCGCTGCGGACATCAATGCGAGCGAAGTCAACGAGGAGACCCGCACCCTCGGCGGGTACATCGAGGAACGTGTCTCCCTCGACAATCGGCTCTTCGTCACAGGTGCGGTGCGATCCGATCGCAACAGTGCGTTCGGCGCCGATTTCAAGACGGTCTACTATCCCAAGTTCTCGGTATCCTGGCTCGCATCTGACGAGCGCTTCTTCCGGGCGCCTGGGTTCCTGAACCAGCTCCGCCTGCGGGCAGCGTACGGCGCATCGGGCGTCCAACCAGGCCCGACCGACGCCGTGCCTTTCTATTCACCCACGCGAACACTAGGAGAGTCGGGTGAGCAGCCCGGGCTTCTCTTTCAGACGCTTGGCAACGTCAACCTGAAACCCGAGCGTTCGACCGAGTTGGAGCTGGGGGCCGATCTCAGTCTGTGGGACGATCGGATATCCCTGGAACTGACCCGTTACACCAAGAACTCCAAAGACGCGCTCATCAGCCGCCCCCTTCCACCTTCCCTGGGGACAGGTGCAATCGCCCGCTTCGAAAACCTCGGTCATGTGCGCAACTGGGGGTGGGAAGCACTCGTGCGCGGCGACGTCCTGCGTGGCGCCGGGTTCGGCTGGGATGTCACTTTCAATGGCTCGATCAACAACAACAGGATCGTCACGCTCGGCGTACCGACGATCATCTCGTCCTCCACCATCCGCCAGGTAGAAGGTTATCCGTTGAACGGCTGGTGGGCGCGCCGGTTGCAAAGCTGGAACGACGACGACGGCAACAACATCATCACGCTCAACGAAATCGTCGTCAGCGATACCGCCGAGTACCATGGCTATTCGGTGCCGAAGTACGAAGCCACACTGGTTAATGGCATAGACTTCCTCCAGCGGCGCTTCCGTCTTGCAGCCATGCTCGATTACAAGGGCGGCCACCTCGTTTACAACAACAGCGAGCGTATCCGCTGCGCCAGCCGTAACAACTGCGCAGGTCTCATCGATCCGCAGTCGTCGCACTACGAGCAGGCTCGCACTGTAATGGTACGCGGCGGGACGCCGACCGGCTCCTCGGCCGCTGGGTTCTTCGAGCCCGGCGACTTCCTTCGTCTACGGGAGTTGAACCTGAGCTACACCTTCCCCGAGGAAGTTGCCGGACGCTTACTCGCAAGCCGCAACCTCGTCGTCAGCCTCGCCGCGCGTAACCTGAACATGCTGTGGACCAGGTACAGCGGAGTGGATCCGGAAGCGTTCGGGACCACCGGCGACTCGCCGTCGTCGTTCCAGGCGTTCGCTCCCCCGACTTACTACTCGCTCCGCGTCACCCTTGGCCGATAGGAAAATCTCCCAATGATTTCATATAAGACTCCCCAGTCCCCAGCACGCCGCGCTCTCGCGGCTCTGTGGCTGGGCGCCGCCTTTGCAGCCCTGGCGTGCTCCAGCACAGAGATCGTGGATGTGGAAACGCCGGACATTGTCGATCCCACTGATGTGGCATCCGCAGCGGGAGCCAACGCGGTGCGCCTCGGGGCGCTCGCGCGGCTCAACTTCGCTACCTCGGGAGGTACGCCCGGCGTCGCCAGTCCGGATGACAGCTACTTCATGCTCGGCGGGCTGTTCGCTGACGAGTGGAACAACGGCGACTCATTCATCGCCCGGCAGGAAATCGACCGCAGGTCCATCACCACCGACAACCTTTTCGCACTGACCGCCAACCGCATACTGCACCGAACGCGTGTCGGCGCGGAGGACGCGATCCGACTGCTGACGCAGTACAGTCCAGGCGCTCCTGCCTGGCAGCTCGGCGAAATGAACTTCGTGCAGGCGTATACGCTGAATCTCCTGGCAGAGCATTACTGCGACGGGCTCGTCCTGAGCACTGTCGAGGATGGTCGCGAAGTGTACGGGAACCCGGTGACCACAGCCGAAGTCTTCGAGCGGGCTCTGGCGCAGACAGCCGAAGGCCTGGCGCGGATTTCGGGGACCACGGCAAATGACGTGCGCGTGCTCAATGCGCTGCGCATCACCCGCGGCAGAGTCCTGCTCAATCTGAACCGCATAGCTGACGCGGCCGCTGCGGTTACACAGGTGCCGACGACTTATCAGTACGTGATGCAGCACGCCACCAACACCCAGACTAACCAGATCTGGAGTTACAACAACATTGGACGTCGTTACTCGGTCAGCGACCGTGAGGGCATCAATGGGCTCAACTTCGCCACCGCCAATGACCCGCGTCTGCCAGTCTGCACAGGTGGTGACGCGATCTGTCGCGCGATGGGCGTCACGCAAAGCGTGCGGGACGACCTGACTCAGCCAATCTATGTACAGCGACTCTGGCCCACCAACACGAGTCCAGTGGCGATCCTCCTTGGCGTTGAAGCGCGGCTCATGGAAGCGGAAGCGGCGCTTCGCGGCGGAAACGATGCGCTGTTCCTCGATCGCCTGAACGTTGCGCGCACCACCGTTACCGGGCTTGCTCCACTCGTTGACCCCGGCAGCGAGGCAGCCCGCGTCGATCTGCTGTTCCGCGAGCGGGCCTTCTGGCTCTTCAGTCGCGGCACCCGCACCGGCGACCTGCGCCGCCTGATACGGCAGTATGGACGCCCAGCGGAAACCGTCTTTCCGACAGGAGCATGGCACAAGGCGGGAGCAAGTTACGGAAACGACGTGAATTTCCCGGTGCCGCAGCAGGAAGCAAATAATCCGAACGTTCCGGATCCTGCTACCTGCATGAACCGCAACCCGTAGCCGCATCTGCGGTAGAAGCGAGGAAGGCCGCTGCATCCGCAGCGGCCTTCCTGTCCGGGGCCCGTTCGAGGCATCGCGCGAATCAGCGCTCGCGGCTCGCGCCGGGCCGGTATCGGCTGATCGCCTGGCGATCGATGTCCTCCGCCGTGAAAGCGACCCGCTTCATCTCACCACGCGCAAACATGGCTGCCTGGTCGTCGCTGAAGGGCGAGTCGGGCCGCGGGCTCTGTCCATACGCCAGCACGGAGTAGGCGCGCGGCACGTCCGCAAACTCCACAGCCAGGACCCAGCCATCGCCGCCAACGACTGAGCGTTTCCCGTCGGGGTCGTCACGGAAATTCAGCACCCGGAAGCAACCGAGCGTCCCGGGACAACCGCCGACCGGTACGTCGACGTCGCCAACACGGACTCGGTGAACCTCGCCCCAGGCAGCATCCACGCGTCCATAGCGCCGCACCGTTTCCACGGCCGCCCACGCGAATGCCTCGGCGGCCCGCGCTGGGTCCCTGAGCCCTCGCGGCGTCGTGGTCGGAGCCGTGACTCGCCACGGCTCAACATACACCGAATCCTCCGGTCGGCCGCCGGCATATCGCTGGGCCCAAAGCTGAAAAAGCACCCCCCCCCGAGCATCGTGTGACGCCGTATTGTCCCAGGACGACAGCGCTGCGAGCGCAACCGCGGTCGCCGAATCAGGGGCAGCGGCGCGCACAGCAGCGATCAAATCGTCCTTCACCCGATCCGCGGCCAGCATGCGGTACGAATGCTTCAGCCGCACGACGTCCTCGAGCGTGAGCTTCCGATCGTTGTCAATCAGCGCCAGGCTCAGCTGGCTCCGCAGCCGGAGCGACGGCTCCGGGAAATTCGCCGGATAGCGACTGCGGTCGAGCACCTGTCGCATGTTCGTGTGATACGGCGCGTCGTTCTCGTTCCGGACGTAGCCGCCGCGCGGGTTGAGCAGTTGCGGCAGTGAATCATACGGCACGTACGTGGTCCACACGTCACTCGTGCGCGCGGCCGGGACCGCGCTCGTGTCACCGCCACTCGAATGCGGCAGCGACGGAACGGTGGCATTCCAGACGTACAGGACGTTCCCGGCCCTGTCAGCGTAGGTAAAGCTGGAGTTGATCCGGGCGCGCATGCGCATCGCGTCCTGCCACTCGGCCAGCGAGCGTGCGCGCATCATCCTGAGAAACTGCTGGCCGGCACGATAGTCGCCGTCGGCTGCAGCGCGCAGAACGTAGATCCGGCCACCATCACGGTGAATTACAGGACCAAGTGCAGTGCGCCAGAATTCGCGCGTCTCTGTGGAGATCCCGTCGCCGTTGCGATACGACACAGTCACCAGTTCGCGCTCCAGCGGCAGCGTCGCGCCGTCGAACAGGTAGTGGTCGGGAACCCCGGCCGCGACCTCGACCGCGTAAACCTCGTCGAGATCGGGCGCGTTGTTGGTCGTCGCCCACCCGAGGTAGCGGTTGAACCCACCGACAACCGTGAACGGGCCACCGATGCGGAAATCGCCATAGAAATCGAGCACCCCGCGAACGGTGATGTGCGCCTCGTAATAGCCCGCAGTCCACGCAAGATGCGGATTGCGCAGAAGGAT
>DASUUI010000159.1:0-3508 GCA_036374155.1 Gemmatimonadaceae bacterium
CGATCCCTGCCCCAGCGCACTGCGCAGGGTCAGGTCCCCGCCCATGCGGCGGGCCAGCTCCAGGCCAATGGCGAGCCCCAGGCCGGCACCGCCGCGTTTGCGCGTTTTCCCCGGATCGACCTGAACGAACGGCTCGAACACGGTTGCCGCCTCGGTCGCCGAAATGCCAATTCCCGTGTCTTCCACTCGGAGAAACACCCAGGGGGCGCTTCCGTCGAGCGTCGCCTCGTCATCGGGCGTTTCCACCGTACCACAGCTCACCGTCACGTTGCCGCCGCGCTCGGTGAACTTCACGGCATTACTCAGCAGAATCACCAGGATCTGCCGAACTCGATCGCCATCGCCCCGGTAGAGGTCCGGCGCGCCGGACGCAGCGTTGTTGATGGTCACCCCGGCGCTCGAGGCCTGCGGTTCGATCAGCTCGATCGCAGCCGTGATGGAATCGGCGGCGCGCAGCGCCTCATTCTTCAGGTCCATCCGGCCGGCTTCGACCTTGGCAAGATCCAGAATGTCGTCTACCAGTCCGATCAGGTGTTGACTGCTCGCCTGGATGCGGATCACGTAGTCCTTCTGCTTCGCCGTCATCGGTCCCGCGACCTCCAGATTCAGAAGATCGGTATAGCCGACGATCGCGTTGATCGGCGTGCGTATCTCGTGGCTCAGGGTTGCCAGAAACTGCGACTTCGCGCGGTTCGCCTCCCGCGCCTCATCCGCGAGCTCCTGCTGCTGGACACTGGTGACCACCAGCTGCTCGTTCAGCTGGGCGCCGAGGGCTCGAGCCGCTTCCATGTCCCGATAGAGCCGCGCGTTGTCTAGGGCCAGGGCGCAACGGGCGGCCAGATCCTCGGCGAGTTTCAGGTCACTCTCATCGTACTGGTGTCCGACGTCTGCGCTCACGAACGTGATGGCGCCGAGGACGGTGCTGCGAGCGACCAGTGGCACTACCACCACAGACCCGATGCCGAGTGCACGCAGGTCGCGCAGATTCTCCTCGCTGGCCGCCACCTCCATGAGCAGTGCATCGGAGACGTGCGGGATGATCTCGGTCACGGGTGAGCGCACGGCATGGGGCAGGCCGAGACGGTCGCTTCGTCGCGGCGGCCAGCTCTCCTGGAGCCGGCGCACATGTTCTTGCTTCCGGGGATCGGGGTGCACGATGCCCACGCGACGCATACGCCCACCCGGCTCGATGACGTCGACGATGCACCACGAGCCTAGATAGGGGAGCGCCGTTCCCGCGACGGTCAGGAGAGTACTCTCGTAATCAATCGATTCCGCCAGCAGTCGGCTCGTGTGCGACAGCATGCGCAACACGGCTAGCGTGTCATCGGGAACCGCCATCGGAACATCCAGTTCAGAGATTTCCGCCGTGTGAGGCCGCGCCTGCGTTCGTTCGAACCATAGGCAAGAGTGGTTGCCCGTCGAAGGCCGGGCTCCTACGTTCCGCAAGTGCGATACCGTGGCGGTATAAGGTCTCAGCAACGGGAGCCCGGCGGCGGTCCAGCTGGCGTGGCTGACCGCCATGATGGCCCGGGCCGGCCTGTCTGCAGAACCCCCGGCGACGTGAGCGAAAAAAAATCGCCTGTGCACCCCCGACGAGTAATGAATGGCGAATCCTCCCGCTGAGGCCGTCGACGTAGCGCGCCGCGTGCTCGAGCACGAAGCCGATGGCTCGGAGCCGGCTGACAGAGCGAAAGCACTGCAGACGGTCTTCGGCAGACTGGGCGACGACATGCGCGATCTCCTGGGCTCCCGCGGTGTCCTCGCCCTGGTCGGCCGCGCACTCAACCTGACCAGACGTCAGCATGGCAGTCTCGCCGATGTTTCGCTCGGTACCGAGTTGCCTGCGACCTTCACGGGGCTCGCCGAGGCGCTGGCGAAGGAAACCCCGGAAGCCGCGACCGAAACCGGCAACGCCATCCTGGCCAACTTCCTCCACCTGCTCATCATTCTGCTCGGCCATGAGCTGGCCATGCACCCCGTCCGTAAACTCTGGCCCCACGCGACGTCCAGTGTCACGGAGTCTGACGAATGAGTCGGAAATCCAAAGTAGCGATCAGGAAGTTGCCGTCCGGAGTGCCGGGACTCGATCTCGTCCTCGGCGGCGGCATTCCGGAATACTCCTTCAACCTGATTGCTGGCGAGCCGGGCTCCGGCAAGACGACGCTCGCGCATCAGATCGTATTCGAGAACGCTGGGCCGGACTGCAAGGCACTCTACTTCACCGTCCTGGGCGAGCCGGCAGTGAAGATGCTGCGGTTTCAGCAGCAGTATTCGTTCTTCGATCTGACAACGGCGCGCGACAGCGTCCGGTTCGTGAACCTGAGCGACGAGGTGATCGAGAACGGGCTCGAGGGCGTGCTGGAGCGCATCGTTCGGGAGGTGGAGGACAGCGACGCGCGCCTCGTGGTGGTCGACTCGTTCCGTTCCCTGATGGGCGCTGTGGAAGGAAGCGAACCGCACGCGCGCCTGCAATCGTTCGTGCAGCGGCTAGCGCTGCACCTCACGACGTGGCAGGTCACCTCGTTCCTGGTGGGCGAGTTCAAGGACGAGGACCGCTCGGGCAACCCGGTCTTCACCATCGCCGATACCGTCGTCTGGCTCGCAATGGTGCCGGACAACAACTCGATCGTCCGGAAGGCACAGATCGTCAAGGTGCGCGGGCAGGCGCAGATGCCGGGCTTCCACACGTTTCGCATCACGACGGCTGGCCTCCAGATATTTCCCCGCCTCTCCCTCGCCGTGGATGAGCACGAGCGGGAAACACCCAGCGGTCGCGCCTCCACGGGGGTTGCAGGCCTGGACGAGATGATGGGCGGGGGCATTCCCACCGGCGATTCGGTGCTTGTCGCAGGCCCCTCGGGCTCCGGCAAGTCGGTGCTCGCGACTCAGTTCATCGCCGAAGGCGGCAGGCAGGGCGAGTCTGGCGTACTCGTCGTCTTCGAGGAGCACCCCAAGGAGTATCTGCATCGCGCACAGGGACTCGGTTTCGACCTCCTCGGGATGGTTGGCGATGGCAGGCTTGAAGCGCTCTATCTGCGACCTCTCGACCTCTCGCCGGACGAAACGCTCCACGAGATCCGGGAAGCCGTCAAGCGCGTTGGCGCCAGGCGCGTTGTCATCGATTCCATGTCCGGCTTCGAGCTCGCACTGGCGCCTACCTTCCGTGCCGACTTTCGCGAGTCGCTCTACCGGCTGGTCGGGGCTCTCACGGGCATCGGCATCACGGTGCTCACCACCATGGAGATCACGCAGGGCCGGGACGAGCTTCGCTTCACACCGAATGTCATCTCCTTCCTCGCCGACGATCTCATCTCGCTTCGCTACATCGAGGTCGACAAACACCTGAGGAAGGTGGTCGCAGTCGCCAAGATGCGGGGCAGCGAGCATAGCAAGGAATTTCGCGAGTACGAGATCACGGGCGAGGGCTTTGTAGTGCGCGGGAGTCTGGACGGATATACGGGCCAGGTCAGCGGCGCCGCGCACCTCACGAAGCCGGACGGGTGAT
>DASUUI010000160.1:0-16277 GCA_036374155.1 Gemmatimonadaceae bacterium
ACGGGTGCGGAGCCACTCCATGAGCGGCATGTCGTCGCCATAGCCGCGGAAGAGCACCATCGCGACGTGCGTGTGCGAGTTGCGGAACGATGGGAACGCGTGCAGCCCGCGCGCATCCAGCACTCGCGTGCCTGCGGAGGGGGGCGCGTCCGCCTGCTTCGCATGGGGTCGCATTGACGTTATCAGGCCGTCACGGACGGTGATGTCCTGCGCCGTGCGGTCGAGAACCGCAGCGCGAATTTCGAGATTCAGTTGTGGAGCCTCCCTTTGGAGAACATGTCGTGCCTGACAGTAGGCGCGGGCTTGCCGCCGCGCCAGCGCACCCCACTATTACAGGTTCATTGACTCTGACCCCAATGAAAGAGGCGCCGGTCGCCGTGGCCCCGGTCCGCAACGGGCGCGGGCTCATCGCCGTAAAGTCCGTGCAGTCGGGCGCGACGATACTGCGGGTCCATGGTCGTATCGTGCACTACGAGCTGCTGTGGCGCCGGCAGGGCTCGAAGTTCGCGGCCAACTGCTTCCGCTACGGCCCGGACACGTACCTCGATCCCGGTGACGGGGTCGCGCGCTTCGTCAATCACTCGTGCGAGCCGAACGCCGGAATCCGGAAGGTCAACAACCAGCTCTTTCTGTTCGCCGCCCGGAAGATTGGCCGTGGGGCGGAAATAACGATCGACTACTCCACGACCATCGGCGACGACGACATCTGGAGGATGCGGTGCAACTGCGGCCGTCGCAGCTGCAGGAAGGTCGTCCGCAACTTCGGCTCGCTCCCGGCGGCGGTGAGGGAACGCTACCTGTCCCGTGGACTGGTGCCCGGCTACATCATCAGAACGCTTGCAGACGGGGCCCCCGCGGTCCGATGGAACCGGGTCAGCGGCAGACAGTCGAGATTCAACGCAGCCAGTCGTTCGTCCTGATGTCGGGCATTGCGCGCACCGCCCTCATCAGGTCGTCCAGGCCGGCACGATCGAACGCGCGCCCTCGGAGAAAGACGGCTGCAATGCGCCTGACGTTCCGGATGTCATCGAGAGGATTTGCGTCGAGCAGCACCAGATCGGCGACCTTGCCCGGTGCAATGGTTCCAACCGAGTCCGCCAGGCCGAGCCATTCGGCCGGAGACCGCGTCGCGCTGGCCAGTGCCTCGGCAGGGCTCATCCCAACCGAGTCCACGAAAAAATCCAGCTCCTGGTGCAGCGACGCCCCGGGAAAGATGTTGAGCACGGCAACGTCAGACCCTGCCATCAGGCGAATGCCGGCGCGGCGCATGTCACGAACCTGAGCGAGGACCGTCGGCCAGATCTGCTCGTAGAGCGCGCGACGCTGGGGGGTCTGCTCTGCCGCCTGCTCGCGCCAGTCCCGAATGATGAACGCCGACAGGTACGGGCGAAGCGGATGCACCGCGCCCGTCGTGTCCTCCAGGAGGGCCTCGTAATATCGGGCGGGCCGGAGAACCGACTCGCGCACCACGAGGGTTGGAACTACCCCCACACCGCGCGCTGCAAGCTCGCGCCAGAAACCGCGTGCAACAGCTGCGCGCAACGAGTCCGGCGGGATGAAGAACAGGTGGTCCACGCCATCCTGTCCCGCCTGCAGAAACGTCGAAGGCGAGCTGGTTACGACGTGTCCCGTCAGCCGAAGCCCGGCTGCATCCGCGGCGGCGCCGAGCGCCAGGTAGGTCTCGCGATCCTGCACCGTGCGGATCTTGAGATGATCCAGCTCCAGCCTGGCGAGCGAGTCCACGATGCGCCGCGCGTCAGCTGGTGACGAGACTGCCACACGCGCGCGTTCGAACGGCTCGACCCGCGCCTCGGGCGGATCGCGTCGCATCCGCTCGATGTTGCTGCGCGACTCCAGGTAAGGTCCGGCGATGAGCATTCGCGGCCCGACTCGCGTGCCGGAGCGCACCTCGCGGCGCCAGCGGAGTACCTCGGCATGCTCGCTCCCCTGATCGCGCACAGTGGTGATCCCGTGCGCGACGTACAGCCCCAGAGCCGATGCCCGCGTCTTGGAGGTGTGCACGTGCATGTCGAAGAGGCCAGGGATCAGGAACCGTCCAGTCCCGTCCACGACTCGCGACCCGGCCGGCGCCTCGACCAAAGCTGCAGGCCCCAGCCGCTCGATCCGCCCGCCGCGGATGAGGACCGTGCGGCCGGGCACGGCCACCGTGTCGAGCATCGTGATGACGGTGACGTTCGTGATGGCGATCACTTCCTGACCCGCAGACACGCTGCCCGGGCGGGGCGATGCAAAGCATGCCGGCAGAATGGCTGCGCCGGCGACCACGGCGATTAGCCTGAGCTCCGAACGCAAGTGCGCCGTCATTGAGTTGATGCTATCCCGCGGATGCGCAGTGGCGCCAGATCCGGCGCAGCGTCGCAAGGGCGGTGGGTCCGTCCCGCACCCGCGGATGCGGGCATCGCGCGCAGCCGGAGATAGATTTTTCAGCCGGGAGGCGGTTGCGTCCCTGTGGGTGACCGCAGACGTTTGCGTCGGCATCCCTTCAATGATTCCGCAATGAACGAACGCCGCTACAGCGAAGAGGAGACCGCGGAGATATTCCGTCGCGCAGCCGAGGCGCAGCAGGAAGGTACGCTCGTTCCTCTTGCGTCGCGCGAAGGGATGACGCTCGGCGCGCTGCAGGAAATCGGTCGCGAGGTGGGACTGCCTCCCGAGCTGATCGCACACGCCGCGAGGGCACTGGAGCGTGGCGGCCGCTCCTTCACGCGGCGGTTTGCCGGGCTTCCGATCGGCGTCGGCCGCACGGTGGAGCTCGACCGAAAGCTCACCGACTCGGAGTGGCAGCGGCTCGTGGTGGACCTGCGGGAAACGTTCGATGCGCGTGGAGCACTGCGGCAGGACGGGGCGTTCAGACAGTGGTCCAATGGCAACCTCCAGGCACTGCTCGAGCCTATAGGCGACGCGGAGCGGCTCCGCCTGCGCACGACGAACGGGGCAGCGCGCGGCTGGATGACAGCCGGCCTGGCGATGATCGGTGCGAGCCTGGTGCCCCTCCTCATGCTTGCGGGTGACGCCTCGGCGGGCGCTGCGTGGGCGGGTGCTGCGCCGCTCGCCGGACTGGGGGTCGGAGCGTTTGGCTTTGGCGCGCTGCGGCTGCCTGCCTGGTCACGACTCCGGCGTCGTCAGATGGAGGAGATCGCGGCGCGGGTTGCAGCATCCATCGAAGGACCCGGAGACAGCAACAGGATCAGCAAAGGGTAGTGGCTCGGCTGGCGCTCTGTCATCGATCTCGGCGACGTCACGACCGCACGCGGAACGGAGATGATGCTGCCCGTTGGTTGCGGCTGTGGAGCGCGCTCGGCACCACGGTGTTCAATTTCAAGATCTCCAGATAGAAGTCAGCAGACTCGCGGGAGAGCTGGTGATGGATCCTGAGGATTGATGCCAGCAAGTGCGCTGGGTGCCTGGTCGGCCCTGACGATATTCGTCATCGGCGTCGCGTACGTGGCGACGCTGGCCGTCGGAGTTGCGGTTCACGGGCTCAGCGAGCCAATCGTGGATCCGATTCTGGCGGTGATGGAGGTGCTGACGCTGGTGTCGGCCCTGGCAATGGTGGTCCTGATGGCCGCGGTCCATGACCGCGCGCCACTTCCTCGCAGGATCCATGGCTCGATCGCGCTGTCCTTCACCGTCGTCTTCGCGGGGATTACCAGCGCGGTCCATTTCGTGGAGCTCACCGCAGTTCGCCAGGCAGGATCCGGCGGCATCGCCTGGCCGTCAGCCGAGTATGCCGCGGAGCTGCTCGCCTGGGACCTGTTTCTCGGTCTGGCGCTGCTGTTCGCAGCGCATGTGTTCGACACCAGTGCCCCGGAACGGGGCGTACGGCGGGGACTCCTCATCGGCGGTGCCCTGTGCGTCGCCGGGATCATCGGCCCCGTGGCCGGCAACATGCGACTGCAGCTCGTCGGCGTCCTGGGCTACGCCATCGTGCTGCCTGTGACCTGCCTGCTCCTGGCGCGACTGTTCCGCCAGGAGAGTTCCTCATGATCACGCCACTCTGTGGCTCACACTCAGGGAGATACAAATGTCCGTCGCAAAAGTCTCAGAGATCAGCTCCACATCGACCGTCAGCTTCGAAGATGCGATCCAGAGAGGGATCGCGCGCGCGGGGAAGACCCTGCGCAACGTGCGCAGCGCCTGGATCAAGGAGCAGCACGTCCGCGTGAAAGACGGCAAGCCGGCTGAATACCAGGTGAACATGATGGTCACTTTCGTGCTCGAGGACTGACAGCAACACTGACAGGGCGGGGAGCTGCGACTGTGAGCGGCATGCCGCCCGCATGTCTGCTCCTCGCCGCACTGCTGGCAAGCGGGGGCGCGTGCACAGCCGGCCGCGCCCGCGCGCCGGTCGCTTCGGAGAGCCACGCCCCTTCGCCGGGCGCGGACTCGGCGCGGATCAGCGCTGCTCGCCTCGCAGCGCTGGAACGCCTGGCGAGCGACTGGCCGAATCTCGGGAAGTACGCAGCTGCGAATCGCGCCCTCGGCGACCCGCTGCCAGGCGAAGACCGCGTCGTTTTCATCGGCAACTCCATCATCGAATCCTGGGGGCCGCACTTCGCGACCCTCTTTCCGGGTAGGCCGTACATCAATCGCGGTATCAGCGGCCAGACGACCCCGCAGATTCTGCTGCGTCTTCGGCAGGACGTGATCGCTCTGAGGCCGAAGGTCGTGCTGATCCTGGCCGGCACGAACGACATCGCGGGGAACACCGGCCCGGCCACGCTCGAGATGATTCAGCACAACCTCGCCTCGATGGCGGAGCTTGCCCGGGCGAACGGGATTCGAGTGGTCCTGGCATCGGTGCTTCCGGCTCGCGAATACAGGTGGCGTCCCGACGTCAGGCCAGCGACCGCCATCGTCGCACTCAACGACTGGATGCGCGCATACGCCCGCCGCAACGGGATCGTGTACCTGGATTTTCACGCGGCGATGGCCGATGAGCAGCTCGGGCTCAGACGCGAGCTCTCCGGAGACGGCGTTCACCCCAACGAGACGGGGTACAGAATCATGGCTCCGCTCGCCACGCGGGCCATCGACGAGGCGCTGCGCCTCCCGCTGACCGGGCCGGGGTCGAACAAGCCTATCCCCTGACGGCGATTCTCAGGGGAATCCCGACTCGGGCGCGGGATCCCGCCGACAGACTCGAGCGTTCTTCCGGATGATCTTGCAGCGACGGCCCTCGTCCCGCGGTGTGCTGCTGCTTCAACCCGGAGATTCCTCTCATGACGAACCCCACGATAGCGTATGTGCACGGGAAGGTTGCCCCGGGCTTTGAGGAAGTACGTGAGGCGTTCGAGCGCAACTTCGCCCAGCGCAAGGAGATCGGCGCTGCGGTCGCGGTCTATTGGCAGGCGCAAAAGGTTGTCGATTTGTGGGGTGGCCACCGAACACCGGAGCGCGACAAACCGTGGGAGCGGGATACGATGGTCGTGGTGATGTCAACGACCAAGGGCCTCGCGGCGATGACGCTCGCCGTGGCAAACGCGCGCGGCTGGCTCGACTACGACGCACCGGTTGCGCGCTACTGGCCCGAGTTCGCGCAGAACGGGAAAGCGGCGGTTACTGTGAGACAGCTTCTTGGTCACGAAGCGGGACTTGTGCTCCTGGACGAGCGCGCGACGATGGAGAAGCTCCGCGACCTCGATTACATGGCCCGTCTCCTCGCGCGGCAGAAGCCTGCATGGCCGCCGGGGACACGACACGGCTACCACACCATGACGATCGGCCTGTACATGCAGGAGCTGATCCGCCGCGTCGATCCTGCGCATCGCACGCTCGGCCGGCTCTTCCGTGAGGAGATAGCTGGTCCGCTGGACCTGGAATTCTACATCGGGCTTCCGCCGGAGATCCCCGACGAGCGTCTCGCCGTGGTGAAGCCTCTGTCGCGGACGCGCGCACTGCTCGCACTGCGCAACACTCCGCCGGTGCTGATCAGAAGGATTCTGCAGCCGCACTCCCTGCTTCGCCGGACGATGATGGTCGTGGACCTGGACTTCACCGACCGCCGCTCGCTCGAGATAGAGGTTCCTGCCGGGAACGGCGTAGGCACGGCGCGCGCGATCGCCCGCGCCTATTCTGTGTTTGCGGAGGGAGGCGCCGAGCTTCGGATCACGCCAGAAACTTTCGCACGGGTCACGGCGCCCCCCGTGGTCGCCACGCCCAGGGATGAGGTCATCGGGATTCCAAGCTACTTCTCCCTCGGGTTCCTCCGCCCCGGGCCTGAGGTTCTCTTCGGATCGAGCCCGCGGGCATTCGGATCGCCAGGCGCGGGTGGGTCATTCGCGTTCGCCGACCCGGACGCGAGGCTCGGCTACGCGTACGTGATGAACCGACTTGACTTCCACCTTTTCGACGACCCCAGGGAGAAGGCACTGCGCGATGCTGTGTACCGCGCCGTCCGCCGACTGGCCGCGCAGCAGGGGGCACGGCCCGGCGTTCCGCGCTCCCAGCCGTTCGCCGGCGCATCGACACCGGGCTAGCCGCCGCGTTCCTGACGGACCTGGCCGGCCATGGTGAACCGCGCCAGCCGGAGCTCGTCCAGGAGCGAAGCCGTTTGCTCGCCGGTCATTTCCACGAGCGGCGGTCGGACCGTGTTCCACGCCGCATCTTCGGTATGGTGTGCGAGCACAGCCTTGAGTGCCGGTATCATCGGATACCGCGCAAAGATCGCGCGTACCTGATTCAGCTCGAGTTGCCGCGCATCGGCATCGGCTGCCTGCCACGCGGCGAAGAGCCGCGCGATGGCCGCCGCGTTCACATTGGCGGTGGCGCTGATGCACCCGGCGCCGCCGTGACGCAGTCCCTGAAGGAGGAACGCCTCGCTCCCCGGAAACACGTCAAAGCCCTGTGCGGCGAAATTGTCGAGGTAGGACCTCGTATTTTCCCAGTCACCTGAGGAGTCCTTGGCGCCGGCAACGGTCCCGGGGTAGGCCTTGAGCAGTCGCTCGATCAACGGCACGGTTATCGGCACCTGCGAGACGGGCGGGATGTTGTAGAGATAGATCCGCAGCCGCGCGTCGCCCACGCGCTCGATGACTTCGGCGAAGTTTCTGAACAGGCCTTCGTCGCTGACGTTCTTGTAGTAGAACGGAGGCAACAGCAGCACGCCGGCGCAACCGAGCCTGGTCGCGTGTGCCGTGAGCCGTACCGTATCGGGCAGCGCACTGGATCCGGTGCCCGGCATGACGCGCGCGGCATCGATCCCGCCATCCGTGAGCTTGTCGAGGAGCTCGATCTTCTCTTCCACCGAGAGCGAGTTCCCTTCGGAGGTGGTACCGAACACGGCGACACCCGCGCCCTGCGAAAGCAGCCAGCGGCAATGGCTGATGAGTCGCCGCGGATCCGGTTGGAGATCACGACTGAATGGCGTGACCACGGGGGCAAGAACACCAGTTATGCGCTGCATGGCTCTCAAGATGCTGGCCCGCCGGCGATAAGTGGAGGTCATCCGCACCTGCGCGCTCCGGCCGGTGTCGGTCATGACCAGCTTCAGCGACCTCGCTGGAACGTACATTGCTGCCTTGCTCAATCCGCAGTGCGGGCGATCTTCTTCGTTCGATCGGCGCCCCGACCGACTGTGAATTCAACCCCCCGGAAAGCGATCATGCAGAAGCGCCTCGTCCTCATCCTCGCTGCAGCCTCGTTGAGCGTGGTGCCCACGGCCCAACCCCAGGGCCAGCAGCGGCAGGAGGTTCAGCTTGCCGAGGGGGAGGGGAAGGAGATAGTTCAGGTCGTCTGCTCCCAGTGCCACTCGTTGAATGCAGTGGTCAACTCGGGCGGTTACACGCGCGATGGGTGGAAGGCGCTCATAGCGTCGATGGTGAGGCTCCGCAGTCAGCACGAGGCAGCTGTAACGGCATACCTCGCACAGCACTACCCGGTCAAACCGAGGCCGGAGGCAGTGATGGTTCCCGGAGACGCCCAGGTAACGATCCGGGAATGGATGCTTCCCACGCTCGGCCAGCGTCCGCACGATCCAGCGCCTGCGCCCGACGGCTCGATCTGGTGGACAGGGCAATGGGCGAACGTCCTTGGCCGGCTGGATCCGAAGACGGGCTCGCTGCGGGAATATCTGCTCAAGACTCCCGACTCGGATCCGCATGGTCTCATAGCTGACAGCGCAGGCAACATCTGGTACACGGGGATAGGGAAGCGCCATGTCGGGAAACTCGACCCGATAAGCGGAGACGTGACCGAGTATCCAATGCCCGATACGGCCGCGCGCGGGCCGCATACGCCGATCCTCGATCAGCGCGGCACCGTCTGGTTCACCCTGCAATCCGGGATGGTCGGGCGGATCAACCCTGCGACGGGGGAGGTGAAAGTCGTCCGGACGCCGACTGCCAACACATATCCTTACGGAATCGCTGTGAACTCCGCAGGAGTGCCGTGGTACGTCGATTTTCGCGGTAACAGAGTCGGAAGCGTCGATCCGACGACGATGGAGATTCGCGAATACACCTTGCCGGATACGGCTGCCCGCCCGCGGCGAATAGCGATCACCGCCGACGATGCAGTCTGGTACACCGATCACGCCCGCGGCTACCTGGGGAGATTCGATCCGAAGACCCGCACGGTGCGAGAGTGGCCCTCGCCGGGTGGACCGCGATCACGGCCGTATGGCATCGCGGCCACGGGGTCCATCGTGTGGTACAGCGAGTCCGGGGTGAGACCCAACACACTCGTGCGGTTCGATCCGGCTACGGAGCGCTTCCAGACCTGGACGATCCCGTCGGGAGGCGGAATAGTGCGACACATGATGGCGACGCCCGACGGAAACCTCGTGCTGGCTCTGAGTGGTGTGAACCGCGTAGCGCTCGTGGAAGTAGGCGGCGCGCCGTGACGACGATCCCGAGGGCATGAAGACCCAGTACTACACGGCTGCCACGCTCGACGGATTCATCGCCACCCTGGACGACTCGCTCGACTGGCTGTTCCCGCTCGGCAACGTCGAGGAGACGAGCT
The DNA here is from genome assembly GCA_036374155.1 of Gemmatimonadaceae bacterium. Classification (GTDB taxonomy): domain Bacteria; phylum Gemmatimonadota; class Gemmatimonadetes; order Gemmatimonadales; family Gemmatimonadaceae; genus DASUUI01. Next base: position 8,986 of record DASUUI010000160.1, read on the forward strand.
ATCCGGAGTTCATCAGCAGGGTCGGAGCACTCGCGATGGGCTCGGCAACGTACGAATGGATGCTGCGACATGCCGTGGGCCCGGAAGCGTCCCGCCCGCAGCCGTGGCCTTATCCGCAGCCATCCTGGGTTTTCAGCTCCCGGGAGCTGCCGTCCGTACCAGGCGCCGACGTACGCTTCGTCCGGGGAGACGTGCGCCCCGTCCACAGGGAGATGGCAGCAGTAGCGGACGGGAGAAATATCTGGATCGTCGGCGGCGGGGAGCTGGCCGGTCAGTTCTATGACCACGGCCTCCTCGATGAGATGTTTGTGCAGGTGGGATCAGTGACGCTGGGTCGCGGGAAACCGCTCTTCCCGCGGAGCGTGACGAACCCTCCGCTCCGTCTCATGTCGGTGAGAGCGGTCGGTACCGGGTTCGCCGAGTTGCACTATGAGGTCCCGCGGCCGCGGTAATTTCGACAGTCATTCCCGAGGAGACGGCCATGACCAAGCTGCGATTTGCAACCGCTGCGCTGTCTACTGGCCCGTGTCTTCACTATGCCGAGCAGGGCGACCAGGCCGGAGAGCCGATCATCTTCCTCCACGGATGGCCTGACTCCTGGTTCACATTCAGCCGCGTGCTCCCGCTGCTTCCCGCGTGGGTTCATGCGTACGCGCCGGACCAGCGGGGATTCGGCGAGTCGGACCGTCCCGACACCGGATATGCGATTGACAATTTTTCCGCTGATGCGGTGGCGTTCCTCGACGCCATGGGGATCGAACGCGCAACGTTCGCAGGACACTCCTTCGGAAGTTTCGTTGCGCGGCGGGTCGCGATCGCAAATCCCGAGCGGGTTGCGCGACTCATATTGATTGGCGCGGGCGTGTCGGCGTCCGTTCCGGTGACGCGTGAAGCGCAACAGGCTCTGCAGGACCTTCAGGATCCGGTGCCCACCGAGTTTGCGCGCGAATTCCAGGCTGGCACCGCGTACGCTCCGCTTCCCGAATCGTTCTTCGAAGGGTGCGTTGCTGAGAGCCTGAAGCTGCCGGCGAGACTGTGGCGGGAGATACTCGACCGGCTGTTCGAGTACAGCGACGCCGATCAACTCATCGGGATCTCAGCGCCCACTCTCCTGATCTGGGGGGAGCACGATGCGTTGTTCCCAAGGGGGGATCAGGATCTCCTCGTGACCGCAATCAAGGGAGCGACGCTGAGGGTCTACGAGGAGACGGGCCACTGTGCCAACTGGGAGAGACCTGAGCGGGTCGCGGCTGACATTCACGAATTCATGCAGTATTGATGCACGCCTGTTTCACCTTGCGTCATACCAGAACCAGCCCGTAGTTCTCCGAGCGCACTCTGGCGGCCTGCTCCCGGCGCCCATCGGTATTCCCCTCCGACTTAGGTGGTCACCATGAAATCGCGAGCACTCGCCGTCCCTGTTGCGGCATTCGTCCTCGTCGGATTGCCACTCGATGCTGCGGCCCAGCAGCAGCCACAGCAGCCGCGGCAGCCGATGAGCTTCTTCGTCACGAGCACGGGTCCCGGCGACGGCGCCAACCTCGGCGGGCTGGAAGGCGCGGACCGGCACTGCCAGGCCCTCGCCGCTGCTGTGGGCGCCGGTGACCGAACCTGGCGGGCGTACCTGAGCACCGCCGCGGGAGGCGGGCAGGGACCGGTGAACGCACGCGATCGGATCGGAAGCGGTCCGTGGCACAACGCGTCAGGTGCAGTGATCGCCTGGAGCGTGGCCGATCTGCACGGGGACGTCGAGCGCGACCGCAACAACATCCGGAAGCCGACGGCACTCAACGAGCGCGGGGAGCAGGTGAAGGGCTCCGGTGATCAGCCAAACCAGCACGACATCCTCACCGGCTCGGACTCGCACGGAAGGGCGCTGCTGGGACCCGCGGAGGTCACAACATGCAACAACTGGACGAGCAACAGCGAAGGACGCGCCATGGTTGGCCATCACGACCGGCTTGGTGGAGCGAACGCGTCGTGGAACGCGGTCCACCTCTCGCGTGGCTGCAGCCAGGAGAGCCTGGTTGCGACCGGGGGAGCCGGCCTCTTCTACTGCTTCGCCACGCATTGAACCGCCCCGCCGCCCGCGGCAGTCGCCGTGGGCGAAGTTGCAATGCATACTTCACAGGCCCGCCGGCCAGGTGGGGCTCGGCGGGCCTCCGTCCAACCCGGGACGAACATTACACTCGACATGGGGGCGATCGTGTTCCGAAGAGCACTCCTGCTTGCCGCCGCTATCATAGCCGCTGGCGCGTGCGCGACCGAGGCAACGGACACACCGGCTGCGGCCGTGGATGCTTCGGCTGACGAAGCGAAGCTCAGAGCCGATGCACCGGTATGGTTCGACCACTTCAACCGGGGGGACGCCGACGGTGTTGCCAACCTGTACGCGGACGACGCCGTCCTCATGGCACCCGGTGCCCCGGCTGCTGTTGGAAAGGAGGCGATTCGCAGCTTCCTCGCCAGCGAAATTCCCAATACCAAGGCGGCGGGGCTGGCGCTCAACGGCGCTGACATCACGGGCGTCGGCGTGAGCGGAGACCTTGGATGGCTGACCGGCACGTTCACCGTCACCGATTCAGCGGGGACAACCGTGGATAGCGGGAAGTACCTCTCTCTCTTCCGTCGGATCAATTCCGAGTGGAAGCTGATCAGGGACATCTGGAATTCCGATGCGGCCCCGCCTCCTTCCGCGCCCCCGGCCGGGTAAAGCGCCGGCTGATGCAAGGCAGGGCGTCTGACGCGCAATGATGCACGTGCACAGATGACGCAGAACTACGGGTTGCTGATCGTCTGGTGACTCCGGTACGGCCTTTTGGCAGTTAGCAGCAGAAAGGCCCTACTCGTAACTTCTGTGCCATCTGTGCTGCGTGCGACGGATTCAGCACCGGCAGGCGCTGCCCGAACGCAACGTCGCAACGGCTGGAATGTTCAGTTCAATCCAATTCGCTTTACCAGGGCGTCGAATCGGGGATCCTCGCGCAGAGGCTTGTAACCGGGATCGAGATGCAGATAGATCACGCCCGCCGAGCGCGCCTGAACCGCGCGCTCGAGGCACGCGAAGGCGCGATCGAGGTTGCCCATGGCTGCATACCCCATCGCCAGGATTTCCTCGCGCACGTAGTGCTTGCGGGATTCTTCCTCCAGCCTGGCGAGAATCTCCTCACCCTCGTCTCTGCGGTTGAGCACGGCCAGCGCCCTGACAATGAGAGCGTCGTACGATCGGACGCTGTTGTCCAGCCCCTGTCCGCGCCGATACCATTCCAGCGCCTTCTCCGCGTCGCCCTGGGCAAGAGTGGCGGACCCGGCATCGAGATAAGACTGGAAATACTCGTGGTCGAGCTCGAGGGTTTTCTGACTTTGCGCTATCGCCCCGGCATAATCGCCGGCGTAGAGCAAGAACCGGCTGAGCCAGCGGCTCGACTTCGGAAAGATCGGATCGAGCGCGACCGCGCGCTTCATCTCGGCAATGGCTTCGCCGAGCTTTCCGACCGTCGGCAGAGCACTCCCGAAGGACCATGCGGCCTCCGCGTCGTTCGGATTGAGCGAGACGGCCTCCCTCAGCTGTCGCTCGGCCGCACTGAAGTCCCATTCGTACCAGCACAGGACCTTGCCCAGCGAAGTCATCGCCTCCGCCAGCTGTGGATCGTACTCCAGCGCTCTCTTCGACGCGGCTTTAGCGCGTGGATATGCTTCCTCCGGCGCGATCCAGTCGTCAGCCAGCTGGCACCAGCAGTCCGCGATTCCGGCATAAGCCCGTGCAAACCCGGGATCCTGAAGCAGAACGTGCTGATAGAAATCCAGGCTCTTTCTCAGTCCGGGCTCGGTGAACTTGTTGAAGAAGAACCGGCCCTTCAGATAGAGGTTGTAGGCCTCGAGGTTCTTGGCGGGCACGACCAGTTGTTCGGAGGAGTCCACCAGCCGAAGCTTGAGTGCCTCGACGATGGCACGCGAGATCTCGTCCTGGATCGCAAATACGTCCTCGAGCTGGCGGTCGTAGCTCTCTGACCAGAGCTGATATCCGTTCTCGACATTCACCAGCTGTGCGCTGATTCTTATTCGCGTGCCGACCTTCCTGACACTCCCCTCCAGCACCGTCGCAACGCCGAGCTTCTCCCCGACTTCACGGATGTCCACCTGCTTGCCTTTGAACGCGAACGAGGAGCTCCGGGAGGCCACCTGCAGACTCGGCACTCTCGACAGGGCGTTGATGATCTCTTCGGTCATGCCATCGCTGAAATACTCGTTCTCCGGGTCGGCGCTGAGATTCGCCAGGGGAAGCACGGCGATCGATTTTTGAGATCGGACGTTGCGGGCTGCTTCAGGCTTGCCGGGAGTTTCGCGCGCTGCCCGCCCGATGCGATCGAGTGCTTCCATCAGCTGCAATCCCGACGAAAGGCGGTCAACCGGGTTGCGCGCGAGCAGCCTGCCGAGCAGGTCGTCAACGTCGGCGGGGACGTCACGCGTCGCCTGCACCTTCGGGACCGGAGACACGAACCGCTTCATCAGGATCGCCTGCGCGTTCAGGCCGGTAAACAGCGCCTCGCCCGTGAGCATTTCGTAGAGCACACAGCCAAGGCTGTAGAGATCGCTCCGACCATCGATGTTGGTTTCCCCGGATGCCTGTTCCGGACTCATGTACGCAGGCGTGCCAATGGACATCCCGGTACGCGTAATCGGGCGTCCGCCAGTCACCGCCTTCCCAATGCCGAAGTCGGCGACCATCGCCGCCCCCTCGTGGAGGAGTACGTTCTCCGGTTTGATATCGCGATGTACGACGTTGTGGCGGTGGGCGTAGTCCAGTGCGGAGGCAACTTCGCGAGTCAGCCTGAGAGCCTCATCCAGCGGCAACTGTCGCTCGGCATCGAGCCGGTCCCGGAGTGCGGCTCCCTCCATGTTCGGCATCACATAGAAGAGCACTCCGTTGGCGTTCCCGGAGTCATGGACGGGCAGTATGTGCGGGTGCGTCAGTCCCGCGGCGAGCTTGATCTCGCGCAGAAAACGGTCCTCGCCGATCTCTACCGAGATCTCAGGCCTGAGCGCTTTGACGGCGACCGTGCGATCGTGACGCAGATCGCGAGCAAGGTATACGATCGCCATGCCGCCCTCGCCAAGTTGCTCGAGGAGCTCGTAGCGTCCCGCCAGGCCTTCGGCCAGTCGGTCCTGAAGTGTCGTCACTTCCAACGAACGCCCACCTACATCCCCGCCACAATGGTCTGGAAACGCGGCAGTTCCCGGAGAGAATCGAGATCCGAGTCGTGCGCGACCCAGTCCTTCTGGCCATAGCCCTTGTCCACGGCCTTCTCGAGGCAGTTCATCGCCTCATCGGGGTTTCCAAGCGTCGCGTACATGCATGCGATGTTGTAGAGGAGCAGTGGATCGTCGGGGTTGATCGTGAGTGCGCGTCGCGCGTATTCGGCGGCCGCTTCCTTCTCTCCGACGTTGGCCGCGGCTCCCGCGCCAAGCTGGCACGCGCGCGCATCATCAGGGTTGAGCTCCAGGCGTTCGTCGATGAGCCGCAGCGTCTTGCGATACATCGCCTGGCTCTCGTCCTTCATCCCCATGCCGTGATAGCACTGCGCAAGGAAATGAGTGGCCTGAAAATCCTCCGGCCGCAGCGCGCAGGCCCTTTCGAACAGTTTGGCGCCTTCCGCCAGCTTGCCCTGAGCGACCAGCGCTCTTCCGTAGTGGTAGACTGCCTCGAACAGCTTTGGATCGAGCTTCATTGCGAACTCGAACTCACGTTCTGCCTCGGTGAAGCGCATGCTAAGCGAATGGGTCAGTCCCGAGGCGAGGTGTGCCTCTGCCAGGTCAGGCCCGAGCTCGAGCGCCCTCCGGCTGGCCGCGTTTCCCTGCGTCAGGTTCTGCTCCCTGGCATCACAGTTCATGTACAGCAGCGAGCAGCTGTCGGCGAGGCCAGCGTACGCGAGCGCGTATTCGGGATCGATCTCTATCGCCCGCCTGAACATCTGCCGGGCGTACTCGAGTCCGCTCCTGCTCCACTGGTGGATGAACTGCCTCCCACGCAGATAGTACTCGTAGGCCTGGACGTTCACCGAGTGGTCCCGCCCGATCGCCTTCTTCTCGCCTTCACTGAGTATCACGTGCAGGGCGTTGAAAATCGCCTGGGAGATTTCGTCCTGGATTGTGAACACGTCCGCCATGTCCCGGTCGAACTTCTCCGACCAGAGCTGATAGCCGTCGGCGACGTTTATCAGCTGCGCGCCTATACGAAGCCGGTTCCCGACCTTGCGTACGCTTCCTTCGAGTACGGTCGAAACTTTGAGCTTGCGTCCGATCTCACCGATATCCTCGTTCTTTCCCTTGAAGGCGAATGATGACGTGCGCGACGCCACGCGAAGCGACTGGATCTTCGAAAAGGCGTTAATCAGCTCCTCCGCCATCCCTTCTGTGAAATACTCGTTCTCGGGATCGGCGCTCATGTTGGCGAACGGCAGTACCGCAACCGACTTCGCAGCGGAGACACCTGGCGATGGTACCGGAGCGGTATTGCTGGGCGTCACGAGAGTCTCGCTGCCCAGCGCCTGGGCAAAAAGCGCCGTTGTGGCGAATCGGCCCGATGGCTCGGTCGCCATGGCCCTCGTTACTGCGTTCTCCACGTGCTCAGGAATACTGCCACGCACGCCGCGCAGTGGCTTCGGTGTTTCCGTGAATCGCTTTGTCAGAACCGCCTGAGCGGTGGCACCGGAAAACGGTCGCTCGCCGGCGAGCATTTCGTAGAGGACACAGGCGAGACTGTACTGGTCGCTCTGCCCGTCCAGGTTGAGCTCACCTGACGCCTGCTCCGGGCTGACATATGCGGGGGTGCCAACCATCATTCCCGTCTGAGTGAGCGTATCGGAGCTCGCGGAGGACACGGCCTTGGCGATACCGAAGTCCATCACCATGGCCTCGCCCTCGTACAACATCACGTTTTCCGGCTTTATGTCCCGGTGGACAATTCTCTGGCGATGGGCATAATCGAGAGCGGATGCGATCGACTTTGCATGATGGACTGCCTCGTTCACCGGAAGCTGCTTCTCGCGGTCGAGCCTCTCTCGAAGCGACTCGCCCTCCACGTACGGCATCACGTAGTACAGGAACCCGTCGGCCTCGCCACTGTCGAACAACGGCAGGATGTGCGGGTGATTGAGTCGCGCCGCGAGCTTTATCTCGCGGAGAAAGCGCTCCGGTCCGAGAGAGGCGGCGAGGTCGGGATGCAGCACCTTGAGCGCAACGACGCGATCGTGCTTGGAATCCTGGGCGAGGTATACAGTCGCCATCCCACC
>DASUUI010000161.1:0-2369 GCA_036374155.1 Gemmatimonadaceae bacterium
CGGTCCACCAGGATGAACGTCGCGTCGTCCTCGCCGATCCGCTCCAGCCAGGAGATGAGGTCGTTCACGCTCTCGGGCGGAGTCACCGCGCGGCTTCCCTTCGACTCGCGGATTATCCGCAGCTGCTGTCCCTCCTGCGCATACTCGGACATGTAACTGCCGAACTCGCTCTCGGCGGTGACGCCTTTCGGCAGCCGCGCGCGCCATCCGTCGGGCAGCGTGAGGTGCAGCTCCTGACGGTTGCTGCCGATCCCCATCACCCCCGCGGCCGCGATCCAGTACTTGCGCGGGATGTACGCGGCCAGCTCGCTGATCGTCTCCGACGGATCCGGCGGCTCGAACAGCACCGGGAGGATCGCGCTCCCGCCGGACAGCCGCGCCGCACGGGCGCCTCGCACGACGAAGGAGACCTGCGGCGTTGCCGTCAGGTCGCGGCCGTCGAAGATCTCGAGACTGTCGGGCCTGCCGCCCGTGAAGATCGATGCGGACACGGTCCGCAGGAACTCGTCCTTCTCCTTCTGCGTCAGCTCGCGCGCGAAGGCGGCACGAAGGCCATCGCCCGATCCCCCGAGGTAGCGGTGCGTCACGCGTCCGTTGAATTCACCGGCCGGGGTGATGACTCCTGTCACGACGGTGTGCACGTGGCGCGCACTCGGGTCGCCCGGGATCGTCACCTGCTCGCTCGCGCCGTCGTCCCGTACCAGCAGCCCGAACTCCTCGTGCAGCGAGAACGGGACTTCACCCCACGGGACGTAGGCAGCGGTGAGGTCCACGAACGTCCGGCCACCCGGCGCGTCCACGGCTGCGATCATGTGGTCGAACTGCCTGAGCGACGGCGCGTCCCGTCTAACCCGCGGCCCGGCGCTGGTCAGCACGGGGAACGCCTGCAGGCCGAGCTCTCTGGCCATCGCCACGAACAGCGTCGTCTTGTCCTTGCAGTCGCCGAACGCCGTAGTGAGCACGTCGTCCGGGGTGCGCGGCTGGTAGCCGCCCATCCCCAGCGACAGCGACACATAGCGGATGTCCTGCGCAATCCACTGGTGGACCGCGCGCAGCGAATCGGCCAGCGTGCGTCTGCCTGCAACGATCTCGCCCAGCCGCGCCTTTACGGCGGGCGATGCGGCGAGTCGTCCCCGGGCCAGCTCCGCGTACCAGCTGGAGATGTGGCTCCAGTCGATGCTTCCGGAAACCAGGATGCTCTGGTTGATGGTGTTGTTCGAGTCGCTGGCGAACGGCTCCGGCTCGGGTTTCGGTACGTCGCGCGTCGCCCACACGTACGTCCGCCTGCCGTTTCGTTCCGATTCAGTGCGCCTGAAGCTCAGGTTCCGCTCCACGATCCGCGGCTGCATCGCGACCGGCGCCTCGACGATGAACCGCGAGCGCATCACCGGCCGACCCGTCGTAACGCTCCACGTCGAGAAGAAATCGCCGTGCACCAGCGGCTCGATGTCCTCGACCGTGTAGCTGTAGTCCACGATCGTCCCCGGAGCGACTCCGCCGATCGTGGCGCGGTGGACTTTCGCGTCGGTGTACACCGGATTGTTGACGGCCACGTCGGCGCCCGAGGTCTGCTGATGCGAAGGGCCGTCGGCGATCACGGTTCCGTCCGGGCTGACCACGCGCATCCAGTTCAGCGTGAATCGCTGCCGCGCGCCTGAATAGGAGAACGAGTGCTCTCCCCACTGCTCGACCGCGTCCTGCCGCAGCACCTGCGCGACGTACCGGTAGGTCGCGCGCTGTCGGCCATCGGGTTCCACCGACACGACGCCGTCGTCGAGGAGGAAGATCCACGAGTCTTCCGGATAGTCGTCCGCGGAGACGGCGAGACTGTAGATGGAGTCGCTCCGGACCGATGGGTCCCCGGCCGCGGTGATGACCGGCGCCTGCGCTCCGCCGACAGCAGCACAGGTGACGAGGAGCAGGGAGGCAGCGAATCGCGTCATCAAACGTCTGGTGTAGGGGTCGCCAAGCTAAGCGTCGAAACCCCGCTCCCGCCAGACTTCACCCGGGCGCGGCCTATGGTGTCCCGTCCGGGCGCGGCACGATCACGCGGGTGTACAATGCCCGCCGCACGTCAGCCAGCGGCTGCTCGAATTCGGCGCCGGTTTCCGGTGACCTCGGGTACCTGCGCGATCGCGACCTGGGCAGTGGCCAGCAGCAGTGCAGCGAACTGTGCGACTCTCATCGTGGTCACGCCGGATGACGGTGCGGGAACGCTATATCCGATTCATGGGGCCTGCAGCGAGCTCCACCCGCGAGCGTCACGCATCCGTCACTCTGTGAGCTGAAGCTCGCTGGTTGTGAGGGTGCCGCCGGCACTGCTGGCAGGCACCCCCATAACGCGACCCCCGGCAAACTCGAGCTGCCCT
>DASUUI010000162.1:0-16388 GCA_036374155.1 Gemmatimonadaceae bacterium
TCCGGGGGACGATCGCGGCGCTTGGAGCTGTCCGGTTGTAGCGGGCGCTCTGGCGGGGTAAATTAAGAATCAGCCGCGACTTACGTCGTGGCGGGACGTAGCGCAGTCCGGTAGCGCACCTGAATGGGGTGGCTGCCGCCCGCTCCGGAGTCGCGTGCGGCAGCGTCCTCGACGTCGCTCCGCTCCGTCTCGGATCAGGGGGTCGCACGCGACCCGATCGAGCGTTGCAGTTATTGCAGTTTCAGCGGGACGTAGCGCAGTCCGGTAGCGCACCTGAATGGGGTTCAGGGGGTCGCGGGTTCAAATCCCGCCGTCCCGATCACGCAAGCGAGCAGGCCTTTGCGGCCTGCTCGCTTCGTTTCTCGGGCCGCCGGTCTTCTTTCCGTCGCCGCTTCGCCTTCGGCTCGCGGCAGTCCGGTCAAATCCCGCCGGTCTTCTTTCCGTCGCCGCTTCGCCCGCGGCTCGCGGCAGTCCGATCAAATCCCGCCGTCCCGATTCGGCAAGACCGGCAGTGGTTAGGAGATGCGAAAAGGCCTAGCGCCGGTCCAGACGCAGGGGGAAGCTGGACGTCGGGCTGTACGCGGCGAATCCCTGACAAAATCTCCGGACTCACCCGACGTGACTCCTGATCGAAGTGGTGCTAGCTCCAGCTGCAGTCATCTGCCGATTGGAGGCATACGATGCGACCGCACCTGTATTCTGTGGCTCTCTTTGCGGTGACCGTAAGCATGGCCTGCACGGACCTTCCAACGGCTGCACCCACCGTCACCGCCGCGCCCACCTCCGCGCGGTTCACCAGCTTCTCCAACGCTGGGGCACTCGAGTTCACCAGCGACTCCGACTGCGCGCTGCAGTCGGGCACTGTGGTGTGCAACTTCACTGCAACCGGACTGGCGGATGGGGAAGCCGTCAGCATGCACTACTGGGTGACGTGGTCGATCCCGATGCAGTGCGTTCACCAGAAGACGGGCAAACTGGCGTCTGCGAGGAAGCAGCCTACCTCGCCCTGGGTGGCGACCGTGGACGGCGGGGCGTCGGGCTACGGGTGGGAATTCTCTGGCGGCCAGCTTACGAAGTCGGACTGGATCCTCTATCCCCCGAGCGGTTTCAGCTCGGAGGCTTTCTGCGGGAAGGGTCCCTACAGGCTCGAGATGGGAGCGACCTCGGCGACATACTGGATGGTTGAGCTGACTTATGACGCCGACGTCTGGGCACGGATGTGGGATTATCCGACCTGAAGCTCTTTAATCGGCCGCGGCAGCAGCGAGCCGCGGCCGGCCTTGATCACTCCGACCGTCCCTGGCGCCCCTGTCCCAGCAGCGTGCGCTGCCAGAACATCAGCGTCGCCCAGAACTGGTAGTCCTGGTTCACCTTCTTCGCGAAGCCGTGGCCTTCGTCCTTCCCGAGCAGGTGCCAGGCCTCCCGTCCCTGCGCGCGCACTGCCGCGATGATCTGGTCTGCCTCCGACGCCGGCACCCGCGGATCGTTGGCGCCGGTCACCACCATCAGCGGCAGCCGCAGCTCGGACACACGGGTGAGCGGCGATATCTCCAGCAGCTTCGCGCGCTGCGCGGGGTCACGCTCGTCCCCATACTCGACGCGCCGGAGATCCCGCCTGTACGACTCGGTGTTCTCGAGGAAGGTGACGAAGTTCGAGATCGCAACGGTGCAGGCGGCTCCCTTCAGGCGACCGCCGTAATGGATCGCGCTGGCATAGCACATGTACCCGCCGTACGATCCTCCCGTGACGCCGAAGCGCGTGGAATCGAGCGCCGGATGGCGCGCCAGCGCGTCGAGGAAGGCACCGATGTCCCTGACCGAGTTCTCGCGGCGGGACGGCCCGTCGTCGAGCCCGACGAAGCGCTTTCCATACCCTGACGAGCCGCGCACGTTCGGGTAGAAGATCGCGACGCCCAGTTCGTTTATCAGATAGTTGTTGCGCCCGAGGAATGTCGGGCGTGACTGGGACTCGGGGCCGCCGTGAATGTTGACGATCAGGGGACGACGGCCGGTGAACCGTGCTCTGTCGGGGAGATACAGGAAGCCTGACATCTCCTCCCCATCGAAGCTCCTGATCTCGATCCGCTCCGGTTCGACGTTGGCGTTCACATCGAGCCCACCGGTCTCGCTCTGGGTCCAGCGGGTCAGGCGCAGCGTGCGCGGGTCCAGGGAGTACGCATCCGCGGCGCTGCGGGCGGACGTGAACGTCAGCCCTATCTCGCCCCACGGCGCGATCCTGAGGCCGCTGACGATGCCGGCGGGAAGCGCGTCCACGCTTCGCACCTGCCGCGTGCGAGGGTCCAGTATCCTGAGCCGGCTGATGCCGGCCTCGCTGATCACGTACGCGATGAAGCTGCCGTCCGTTGCGATGTCGAACGCCGTGACGTCCCACTTCTGCTCTGAGCTGATCGGGCTGAACGCGCCGGTGCGCAGATCGATGGTCCCGAGCCGCTGGAAATCGGACGCCTCATCCGAGGTCACCCAGAGCGTACCGTCGGGGGCGAACTCGGCGTCGCCGTAGGCGATCGGCTGGCTGTGATCGCCGATCGGGGTGAGACGTCCGCTCGCCAGGTCGAGCAGATGGAGGTTCGACTTGGTGATCTGGATGTACTCGATTACCAGCGCGGAACGGCCGTCCGGCGAGAAATCACCGATTGCCCAACCCCCGCCGCTCACCTGCGCCGCCATCCTGTCGGTGGACGGGTTGCGTGGATCGACTACGTACAGATCCGTATCGCGTCCGTTGCGGCGCGTCGAGCTGTAACCGATCAGACGACCATCCCTGGACCACGCACCGGAGAAGCCGTTGCGGCTCCGGCCATCCGTGATGAGCGACAACCGGCCGTCGCGCAGCGTGTACAGCTGGTAGAACTCGTTCCCACCGACGTCCTTCGTTGCGAGCAGCACGTCCCCGGTCGGCGACCACGTCCCGCTGACACGCTCGACCTCGAAGCTGAGCTGCTCCCGCGCACCCATGGGCCGCGCGACGCGGTGGATCTGGTTGGTGTTCCCGAACCGTGTCGTTATCAGCATCGAGCTGTCGCGCGGCTGCCATCCAGCGAAACTCGCCGTACGGAATTCCATGTACGGCCGGGTTCGCTCGGCAAGCTCCAGAGGCACAGGCGGAATGCCGTCGGCGACCAGTGCCGCGGGTCGCTCGACCGCGGTGCTGGTTGCCTGCGCCAGCGTGGCAGCAGGGAGCAGGAGGCTGGCGACGAGCAGCGATACGCGCATGGGGGGCTCCAGCGAGAGGGGTCGTCTGCCGAAATGTAGAGCCGTTCCGCGGTACGAAGCGGTCCGGCGTGGCCGCGGGAATTGCGGGCGGTCCAGGAAGACTACCAGAGCGTCAGGGAAATTCGGACGACTGGCTGGTAAGAGCGACGATACCGCATAAACGGATTCAGCGGCAGCATTCGCCACAATCGATACGCAAGTGCGACGGCTGTTGCGAACAGCGTCTGAACGGCGCAAGGCCATCGCAGTCACGCATGAACGTGGGGCGGCGCCCAGGGAGGGCCGGATGATCTGCCGAGTGAATGGACGCGATTTCGCCGCAGTTGCTCTCTCACTCCTCCTCGCGGCATGTGCCGATGTCCCGACGGGCCCGGCCGCGGACCCCGGACCGCTTGGCGCGAATGCTCCCGCAAACCTGAGAACGCGTACCTACTACGTGGCGGCTGACGTCGTGCTCTGGGACTACGCGCCAGGTGACCGTGACCGCATCTCGGGCATTCCTTTCGAAGAACACCCCCACGCGGGCACCTTCGTCCTGCAGGGCGAGCACCGCGTCGGCAGCGCCTACTACAAGATCCTGTATCGGGAGTACACTGACGCCACCTTCACCACACTGAAGGAGGACGCCGACCCCGAGTACCGCGCGCGATGGTCTCATCTCGGGACGCTCGGCCCGCCCCTGCTGGCCCAGGTGAGAGACACGATCCGCGTGGTTTTCCGGAACAACTCGCTTCAACCTGTGAGCGTCCATCCGCACGGCGTGTTCTACGACAACGATTCCGAGGGTGCCCCCTACTGCAAGGATCCGATCCCGAACGCGCCCTGTCCGGTGTCACTCGACGATGCCGTTCCCCCGGGCCAGATGGTCACGTACGTGTGGCCCGTTCCCGAACGAGCCGGACCCGCGGCGATGGACGGAAGCTCCATCCTGTGGATGTATCACTCCCACACCGATGAGGTGAAGGACACCAATACGGGCCTCATCGGCCCGATCATCATCACCGCGCGCGGTAAGATCACAGCGAGCGGCAAGCCAATCGACGTGGACCGCGAGTTCGTCTTCCTGTACACCATCTACGACGAGAACGAGAGCTGGCTGCTCGACCAGAGCATCAACGCGTTTGCCGGGGATCCGGCAGGCGTCGATCCCGAGGACGACGATTTCAGGGAGAGCAACCTCATGCACGCCATCAACGGCTGGGTGTACGGTTACCAGCCGATCGAGTGGGTGACCATGCGCCGTGGCGAGCGGGTGCGCTGGTACATGCTGGGCATGGGCACCGAGGTGGACATCCACACGCCGCACTGGCACGGGCAGAGCGGCGTCGTCATGGGGATGCGCACGGACATCGTCGAGCTCCTGCCCGCCAGCATGAAAGTCTTTGACATGGAGCCTGACAATCCGGGTACCTGGCTCTTCCACTGCCACGTCAACGACCACATCAACGCCGGAATGCTGACGCGCTTCTACGTGCTCCCGTAAACCCGGCTGGCCGTCACGCCGGAGGGTAGTCAGCCATCATGTGGCTGCTCCCTCGCCGTTACGACGCCCGATCCTCAGAATCCCTTGAAGGGAAGCGAGACGGCGTGCGGCGTGTAGGTGACCAGGAACGGCCCGTACGCGATCGCTATGAGCAGCACGGCGGCCAGAACCCAGAGCCCGAGCCGGTCGAGTTTCGGCTCCCAGCCGGCAGTCGAGGGGGCGGTTAGTGTTTCGGCGACAGGGATGTCCTTCGGCCCCTCTCCCTTGCGGCCGGCGACGATGGTGAGCCCGATCGTGATGAAGAACAGCATGACGCCCACGAACATGAGCGTCCCGCCGACACCCGTGAGAATGCCGCCCAGGTCCCACGCCGGATTGTCGTAAGTCGCCTGCGCGCGGAAGATGCGCCGCGGCATGCCTTCGAGCCCGGCTGATATCATGCCGCGCGCGAAGATCAGCACGCCGATCGTGTAGAACCATGTTGACGCGAGCGCGATCGCGCGGCTGAACAGCGCGCGACCCGTGAGGTAAGGGATCAGCCAGTAAGCCACTCCCATCAGAGTGAGCGCCACCGCCGTCCCCACCGTCATGTGGAAGTGCCCCGGCACCCACGTGGTGTTGTGGATGACCTGGTTCATCGAGAAGCTCGCGTTCACCAGGCCGGTGGCGCCGCCGAACACGAAGACGATCATCGCCAGCAGCTGTGCCGCGACCGACGGATCGCCCCACGGCAGCTTCCGGATCCAGCCGAGCAGGCCGCGGCCGCCTGCCCGCCGTCCGCCGATCTCGAGCGAAGCCATGACGCTGAAGGCGGTGGCCAGGCTGGGGAAGAACACGCCGAAGGTGAGCACGCCGTGCATCGCCTTCATCGCCGTGGGAATCCCCGGGTCCGTGTACTGGTGGTGAAAGCCGGTGGGGATCGACAGCAGCAGGAAGAGAATGAAGGTGATACGCGCGTAGGAGTCGCTGATCAGCACTCCACCGACCTGCCGCGGAATCAGCGCGTACCAGGAGACGTAAGCCGGCAGCAGCCACGCGTACACGATCGCGTGCCCGGTGAACCAGAACAGCGTACGGGTGAGGAGCGGATCCACCTTCTCCGTCAGGCCGAGGCTCCACGGCGTGAGGATGCCAAGAAACGAAACGGCGATGGGAAGGGAGGCGAGGAACCACATCAGGTACGAAACGACAGGGAGATACGCGAGCAGCGGGATGCGCGCCCCCCGGTTGTCCCGCCGCCAGCGCCGCAGCATCACCAGCATGCTCGCCAGCGCCAGCCACGTGCTCACGACGACGAGCGCGAGTCCGATGTAGAACGTCCAGTGTGCCTGCAGCGGCGCGTACGCGGTGAACAGCACGCTGGCCTTGTTGCCCACCACCGCATAGATCGTGAGCAGGTTCCCGATAAGCAGCGCCGCGAACGAGCCCCACAGCAGCCGCCCATCGAGCGGCCGGCTCAGCGCCCGGGCCGTCATCAGCGGCAGGAATCCGTTGGAGAACGAGAACGTGAAGATCAGGACGTTGGCAACGCCGTGCGCGGTCAGCCCCTGGTAGTAGGTCTTGAGGCCCGGGAAAGCGCCAATGATGTCGATCTTCGCGTACGACAGCGCATTGGCGAGGCCGTGGAACACTCCGGCGGTCAGCGCCGCGTAACCGACGTACAGCATCCAGCGGAGGGCGCGCCTCTGGCTCTCGGGCAGGTCGTAGCCCGACGGATCGACGACGACCGGTGTCAGGGCGCTCATTGCGCGACCTCCCCGCCTGCAGGCGGCTCAACAGGTCCGGCTACGGTTGGCCGCGCGGGCTCCACTACCAGCTTCCCCGACATCGTGTGATGCCCGATCCCGCAGTACTCGTGACAGATGAGCAGGTATTCGCCGGGGCGATCGAACGTGTAGGTGTTCCGCGAGATCTGCCCGGGAATGAGCATCATGTTCACGCGGGTCCCTGCGACGGCAAGCCCGTGGATGATGTCCACCGCAGTTGCGGTGATGGTGACCTCTGCGCCGGCCGGTACCCGGATCTCCGCAGGAAGGAACAGCCAGGATTGGGCGACCACGACTGCCTCGTACTGGTTCGGCCCCGTCTGGCGAACTCCTGGCTGGTTGAAGGGCGGCGTACTGTACACGCTCGTCGGCTCGAGACGGCCGGCGGCGCCAGGAAGGTGGATGCCGTGTCCGACCGATGCGTAGATGAGTGCCGCCCCGCAGACGACCAGCACTATCCCGCCCACGGTGACGAACGCCTTCTCGTAGCTGTGGACCTTCACGCGCGCGCCCTCCCGGTCAGCGGTCGAGAAGCATGATGTACATGATCACCCAGACGGCGCCGATGATCATCAGCATTATCATCGTGAGAAAGAGAGTTCCCGTCGTGACCGGCTCCTCCTCCGGCGCCATCTCTGTGCGCGCAGGGTCGGCCGTGCCGGTAGCGGGTGCAGTCCGCTGCGGCGTCGGAACCGGGGCACCGATCCCGTCTTCGCGGCTCATGTCTCCGTGCATCGTGTTCCCCCGTTGCTCTCTGCCGGGTACGGCGCTGCCATGCAACTGGCGGTCAGTCGAAGCGCGCTCCCTCCCACCGCTCGACGACACGCGCGAGAACCTTCAGAACGAGCCACAGCGCGATCAGCGCTGCGACCGCGATGAGCAGTCGGACCGCCTCGAACCGGCCGGCGAACAGCTGGTTGCCGGTTTCCCAGAGATAGGCGATGAGCGGGACGCCTGCGAGCACGAACAGCATGATCGGCAGAATCAGCCGGCGCGCACTGATCGGCGCATGCCGACGACCATCAGGGGTTCGCGGCTCCCTGGCTGACTCTGTCATTCGCGTCGTTTATCGTGCACGTGAATGCGCATGTGCCTTGTCGGATGAACCGGGGCGGGAAGGCAGGTGGCCGACAGCTGCCGTGAATCCGCTCGCCCCAACGAAAATCTGCGGACCCCGACTGCGCAATGGCCGCGGCTCGCCGGCATCTTCCGCGCTGATGCCCGCGGCGGGTCAGCTAGTTTCCACCAGGCCGCTCGCTATGCCGCATTCTGCCACAGGACACGATGAACGTCATTGAAGCGATTCAGTCGCGCCGTTCGATCAAGCGCTTCGCGGATCTTCCGCCCGCTCGCGAGCAGATCGAGGCGTTGCTCGACGCCGCGGTCCGGGCACCGAATCACCGCGGCACCGAGCCGTGGCGGTTCTACGTCCTCGGCCCGGAGTCCCGGCAGGCCTACGGACTGGCCCTCGGCGAGCGGCGCGGGCGCAAGCTCGAGGATCCGGCCCGGGCACGCGAGGTCCGTGATCGCACCGCCGCGGAGCATCGCGCGCTGCCGTGCATGATCGCCGTGGCGATGACCGTCAGCGATAACGTGGAGATCCGCGAGGAGGACTACGCCGCCGTGATGATGGCAGTGCAGAATCTCGCTCTGGCCGCCGTGGGACTGGGTCTGGGGACACACATCAAGACGGGAGCTGTGATGGACGACCCGGCGGCGCGCGCGGCGGCGGGCGTGGCCGCGGGGGAAAGGATCGTAGCCATCATCCACGTCGGCACACCCGAGGAGATGCCGCCTGGAAAGCCGCGAGCGCCTGCCGTGGCTCACACCGTCTGGCTCCCCTGATCGCCGCGCATCGGCGCCGGTCGGGCTGAGAGCGCGGGCACTGCTGCACTAGCTTTCCTGCCTGATCAGCAGCAGCTGGCACCCGTCACGGCGGAGCCGGCCATACCCCAGCTTTCGAGACTGATGCGCGGGACAATAGCCATTCTGACGGGCGGTGGAGATGTGCCGGGTCTGAACCCCGCGATCCGCGCGATCACCATCCGCGCGCTGCGCGAGGGGTACCGCGTGCTCGGCATACGGCGCGGCTGGGCGGGGCTGGTGGACTACGCCCCGGAGAGCGGCAGCGACAATTCCGAGAATGTCGTCGAGCTGTCGGAGTCCATCGTCAACCGCGCCGGTCGCACGGGCGGCACGTTCCTGCACACTTCACGAACGCGCCCGAGCCACCTGCCGCGCGAGCGCGTGCCGCCGCACCTCGACGGCTACACCGCCGAGATCAACGACGTCACGAAGGACGTCCTTCGCAATCTGCAGCACATGGGAGTGGACGTACTGATTCCCATCGGCGGCGACGACACTCTCAGCTATGCCAAGCGGCTGCACGACGAGGGCGTGCACGTCGTCGGCATACCGAAGACGATGGACAACGATGTGTACGGCACGGATTACTGCATCGGCTTCAGCACCTGCGTGACGCGCACGATCGAGCTGACGCACCGGCTCCGCACTTCGGCGGGCTCGCACGAGAGATTCCTGGTCATCGAGGTGTTCGGGCGCTACGCGGGTTTCACCGCGCTGCTGCCAACGATGGCGGGCGCGGCTCACCGCTGTGTGATCCCTGAATACGCGGCCGACGTGGAGCAGCTCACCGAGCTGCTGACCTACGACCGGAATCACAACCCGAGCCGCTACGCGGTCGTCCTCGTGTCCGAGGGCGCGCGCCTCACCACGCACGGCGGTATGAGCTTCGAGGGCGACGAGGTGGACATGTTCGGCCACCGCAAGCTCGGTGGCATCGGTGACAAGGTGTCGGCGGCACTCAAGGAATACTCACCGCGGCACAACGCCGGACGGCGCATAGATGTCGTGAACCAGCGACTCGGCTATCTGGTGCGCTCAGGCGATCCCGATGCGCTCGACTCCATCGTGCCGATGGCATTCGGCAACCTTGCGCTCGATCTGATTCTCCGCGGCGAGTACGGGCGCCTCGTCAGCGTCCACCGCGGCGCATATGACAGCGTGCCGATCCAGAGCGTCACATCGGAAAAGAAGGTCGTGGACGTCTCCAAGTACTACAGCACCGACCGGCTCCGGCCGATCTATCACTTCGAGGGCGCACCGCTGTTCATCATGACGAGCGACTGAGCGCCTCGATCCCAGCGACGATACCCGCCACGCCGATGCAAGCCAGAATACAGCTTCTCCAGATAACCCTGCAGGCGCTGTCTTCGTTTGCCATAGCGGGCGGTCTCCTCTACGCCGCTGTCCAGTTCCGCTACACGCGGAAGGCGCAGTCCGTCGCGAATTTCTCCAAGCTGGTGGAGCTCCAGTACCAGCTGCGGCATCTGCGCGTGGAGAACCCGACACTCGCGTCCGTGCATGCGCACGATGTCGAGAACCTGCATTCTGACCGCGACATTCAGGAGTACTTCCTCAACCTGATGCAGCTCTCGCTGTTCGAGATCGCCTGGTATGCGCACAGGCAGGGACAGCTGCCCGACGATTACTTCAGGTCCTGGGTGAAGCGGATGCGGGAGGTTGCGCAGGAGGAGTCTTTCCGGCGGATGATCCGCAATCCGTCCGTCAAGATCATGCACGACGACTTCGAGGCGTACGTCAAGGCGCTGGTGGAGGGCACCGAGGCACGCCGTGCGTAATTCAAGTCCCGGGCCGCGCGGTATCCGTCGGGTCGGCCGCCCGCGCTCCCATCCGTCCGAGGACAGATGCTGGAAACCGCCAGACCTGCGGCATCGACTGTTCGTGGGTAATGGGGTCTTCCGGCGCAAAGTCTGCGCTTCTCTCGTGGCGTCAACCTGAACATTCCAACAAGGAGACGTCATGACGGACAAGAGAGGCCTTTCGGACGAAGCCCGCGACCGCAACCCGGGCACGGGCGAACAGATCGGTGAGGGCGTGGGCGGCGTGGGTGGCGCGCTCACGGGCGCCGGTATCGGTTCCGTTGGGGGTCCGATCGGGACGATCATCGGCGGCATCGCGGGCGCAGTCGGCGGCTGGTGGGCCGGCGAAAAGGTTGGACGCGCCGCTGAGGACTTCGGCGATAATGAGCCGTACTACCGCGAGCATTTCAATCAGAACAAGTCCGAGAAGCTCCGCTGGGAGGATGCCCGCCTGGGGTATGGCCTGGGACACGTCGCGGGGCGCAACCCGACGTATCGTGGCCGGAGCTTCGATGAGATCGAGCCGGAGCTGCGCCGCGGCTGGACCGATCGCGACCGCGACTTCGAGACGATGCGTCCATACGTGAGGCAGGGCTTCGAAAGGACGTCCCGCTCGGACTGGAGCGAGATGTAGGCTGCCGTGAACCAACGGCGAGACAGGCACGGGCTCACCCCGTGCCTGTTTTTTTTGCCTCAGCCTCGTCTCGCCGTCATCCATGCTCGCCCGGCCGGACTCCCGCTGTCCGCTTCCTGCTGTCCCCAATATTTTCCTCGCGGGAGGAAGGGACTTGAATCTGCAGAACCGCGTTTTCCGATATGGCTTCGCCGTAATCTTCACAGCGGCGGCCGCCTGGATCACGATCCTGGCTCAGCCGCTGCTACGACAGACAGTGCTCGCGGTGTTTCTCGCGAGTCTCGTGGTCGTGGCCTGGTACGGCGGGATCGGCCCTGCGCTGCTCGCGCTCGCGCTGTCCGCGCTCATCGCGGATCTGATCCTGATACCGCCTGCCGGCAGCTTCGGTTTCCAGTCGGCGGGCGACGCGGTTCCACTCCTCATCCTGGTGATGCTGGGCGCCCTCATCGCGTTTGTGAGTCACCGCGCCCGCGTCAACGAGCGCCAGTTGCGCGTGCAGACTGCGGAGCTGATGGAGCAGGCGGTCGAGCTAGAGCAGCAGATGGAGAGCACCCAGGGCCTCCAGATCGAGCTCGAGATCGCCAACGACCAGCTCGAAGCGACGAACCGGGATCTGGAGCGCAACCGCGAGTTTCTCGAGCAGGCGCAGCGCAGCGCGCAGCTGGGGAGCTGGGAATGGGACATCGAAGGCAACGAGATCACCTGGTCGGACGAGCTCTTTCGGATTTACGGACACGAGCCCGGCGGTGTGGAGGTCAGCTTCGAGACGTTCCTCAGCTTCGTGCATCCCGACGACCGCGAGATGGTAGCTCGGACCGTTCAGGAGGCGCTGCAGTCCCATGCGCCGCTGCGTTTCGATCACCGGATCGTTCGGGCCGATGGCGTGATCCGGTGGCTGGAGGGACGTGGTCACGTGGTTTTCGATGAGAGCGGGAAGCCGGTTCGAATGGTCGGAAGCGGGCAGGACATAACCGAGCGGCGCAGGGCGGCAGAGGCGCAGCGGTTCCTCGCTGAAGCCGGTGCGAAGCTTGGCTCTTCGCTCGACTACGCCACGACCCTCACAGCGGTCGCGAACCTCGCCGTGCAGGAGCTGGCGGACTGGTGCTCGATCGCGATCGGGGACTCGACCGGCAGGTACGAGAACATCGCCGTCGCGCACAGGAATCCCGACCGGGTAAAGTGGGCCGAGGAGTGGACACGAACCCACCCGCCCCGGTTCGACTCACCGAGTGGAATGCCGAACGTGCTGCGGACGGGGAAGCCGGAGATGCACCCGGTCATCAATCCGGAGCTGCTCCGTGCCGCCGTGGAGTCCGAGGAGGAGCTGCGCGCCATCGAAGAGCTTGGCCTGCACTCGGCGATGATCGTTCCGATGATAGCCCGCGGGCGCACACTCGGCGCCATCACCTTCGTGTCTGCGGAATCGCGCCGCGAGTTCAACAGCGACGATCTGTGGCTTGCCCAGCGCCTCGCCGGACGCGCCGCGTTCGCCGTGGACAACGCCAGGCTGTTCGAGGAGGCGCAGAAGGCGCAGCACGCCGCCGAGCAGGCGAACCGGGCGAAGATGGATTTTCTGGCCGCGATGAGTCACGAGTTCCGCACGCCGCTGAACGCGATCGCCGGCTACGCCCAGCTGCTCGAGCTCGGCGTGCACGGGGACCTCACCGGCGACCAGCGCGAGTTCCTGGAGCGGCTGCAGCGAAGCCAGCGGCATCTGCTCGGCCTGGTGGAGGAGGTTCTCAGCTTCGCGCGGATCGAGGCCGGCACGGTTCGCTACGAGCTGTCGGAGGTGACCATCAACGAGCTGGTCGCCCGTGCCGCGGAGATGACGGTCCCGCAGATGCGCGCGAAGGGCCTCAACTTCGACCTCCGATCGAGCAACGGCGACCTGCGCGTGCGCGCGGACGGCGAGCGCGTCGAGCAGATCCTGGTGAACCTGCTGTCGAACGCAGTGAAGTTCACGGACGAGGGCGGCAGCATCAGCGTCGAGTACTGCGCGGAGGGCGACGAGATCGTCGTCAATGTCGCGGACACCGGAATCGGCATCCCCGGCGATCAGCTCGAGACGGTGTTCGAGCCGTTCGCGCAGCTGCCGCACGCGGGCTCCAAGCGGTCGAGCGGCGTCGGACTCGGCCTGGCGATCAGTCGCGACCTTGCCCGGGCCATGGGCGGAGACATCACCCTGATGAGCACGGTGGGCGCCGGCTCGACGTTCACCCTGCGACTGCCCGGCGTGTAGCACGCCGCTAGGGGGCTATGAACGCCCTCACCTGCTGATAGATAGTCTCGGTGAACATCCCGCTGTGCTGCAGACAATCCGTCTGGGTGTTGACGGCGCCGTCGAGTATCACCGATTCGTTCGGGACGATCGTCTGGTCGCAGGGCGACCACCACGTGGCGTAGCGGACCTCGCCGGGTGTCTCGTCCCCCGAGTTCAACTCGGTAAGGAACGCGGAGCCCGGACGCATCTCGATGCACGGCGTGAAGGCGCACTGCTCGGCCGTCACAGTCCCGTGGTTCGGTCCGGCCACGGAGACCCATGCGTCAACGGCCGACGTGCCGCCAAGATTCCTGAGGTAATAACGCGACGACAGGCTGCCCATGGAGAAGGCGATCAGGTCCACCCGGCTCCACCCCGTCGCTGTTCGCACGGAATCCACCCGGGCCGCGATGTTAGCCGCGACCGACGCGTTCGACGCGAACGAGCTGTACGAGGCCGCGATCAACTCACGGTCAACCCAGCCGTCCTGCCTGAACCGCGTGATCACGCCGGCAAAGTCCGCCGCCGAACCACCCAGGCCGTGCACGAAGACGATCGGCTGGCGCTGCGTCGGAGTGATCGGCGCGGTGCCGCTGTCTCCGCCGCAGGCGACAGCGCCGAGCAGCCCGAGGAAAAGCAGGCGCCGCATCAGCTGCTCAGCGTCACCCGCTCGATCTTCACGTCCTCGCGCGGGCGGTCCTGCGCGGCAGTCGGCGTCATTCCGATCTTCTCCACCACATCCATGCCGTCGGTGACCCGGCCGAACACGGCGTGCTTGCCGTCGAGCCACGGCGTGGCGGCCAGCGTGATAAAGAACTGCGACCCGCCACTGTTCGGCCCTGCGTTCGCCATCGACAGTATCCCGGGCGTCGAATGGCGCAGTTCCTTGTGGAACTCGTCCTTGATCGTGTAGCCGGGCCCGCCGCGCCCCGTGCCGGTTGGATCGCCGCCCTGGATCATGAATCCCTTGATCACGCGGTGGAAGATCACTCCGTCGTAGAACCCCTTCTCGATGAGATCGATGAAGTTCTTCGTGGTCACCGGTGCCTTGTCCTCGAACAGCTCGACGCTGAAGGTGCCGTGGTTCGTCTCGAATTTTGCGGTGCGGTTCATCACTCTCCCGGGTTGTCTGGAATCGGCATACGCACGGAACTTAGCGGGTGATGCTGTATGTCTGGAGCGTCCGCGCGCGGACAGCCGCGTGCTTACGCGGCCGCAGGCGCGCGCCTATTTTCGCACACCCCAAGGAGGATCGATGCTTCCTGCAGGCTCGCGGCGAGCGATGGTGGCGGGCGTGGCGCTCACAATCCTGGGTGGCGGCTGTATGACAAACTCTCCTTCGAGCGATTCAGGCGGGGCCGGTGCGACGACCGCCGTGGCTGCCGGCGACTGGCGGTCGCTCTTCGACGGACAGACAACCGCGGGATGGCGTGGCTACCGCAAGACGTCAGTGCCCGATGGCTGGCAGATCGTGGACGGGGCGCTTGTCAGGGCGGCCGACGGTGCAGGGCACATCATCACGGTGGACAAGTTCCGTGACTTCGAGCTCGCGCTGGAATGGAAAGTCGCGCCCGGCGGGAACAGCGGAATCTTCTACCGCGCCACCGAGGACGGCGACGACATCTGGCAGAGCGCGCCCGAGATGCAGGTCCTGGACGACGAGCGCCACCCCGACGGACGGTCACCGGTCACCTCGGCAGGCGCGACCTTCGGCCTCCATCCGGTGCCCAGTGGTATCTCGCGTCCCGCCGGCGAGTGGAACGCCGTGCGCATCCTGGTGCAGGGCAATCACGTCGAGCACTGGCTCAACGACGTGAAGGTCGTCGAGTACGAGCTCGGCAGCCCCGAATGGGAGAAGCTGGTCCGCGAGAGCAAGTTCGGGAGGGAGCCGTTGTACGGCCGTGCGACCGAAGGACATATCGGGCTCCAGGATCACGACGACCACGTTGAATTCCGTAACATCAGGATACGGGTTCTGCCGTGAGCATACGCCTGAGGCTGTCGGTGATGATGTTCCTGCAGTACTTCGTTTGGGGGGCGTGGTTCGTGACGATGGGCACGTACCTCAGCACCACGCTCCGCTTCGACGGGTCGCAGGTCGGCCTGGCCTATGGCAGTACCGCGATTGCTGCCATGGTGTCGCCGTTCTTCGTGGGCATGATCGCGGACAGGTTCTTCCCCACGCAGCGGATCATCGCGCTGCTTCATCTGGCCGGCGCGGCGGTGATGTTCCTGGTGTCGAGCGCCACAACGTTCGGCCGCTTCTATCCGTTGCTGATCCTGTACGCGCTGTTCTACATGCCGACCCTGGCGCTGACGAACTCGATCACCTTCGACAACACGAAGAACGCTGCCCGCGAGTTTCCCGCGATCCGGGTCCTCGGCACGATCGGCTGGATCGTGGCGGGACTTATCGTCGGCCGGCTCGGCATAGAGGCGACGGCAGTCCCCATGCGCATAGCCGCGGCGGCCTCGGTGGTCATGGGCCTGTATGCATTGCTGCTGCCGCATACGCCGCCGCACGCCGCGGGCAGGCCGCTCAGCGTGCGCGACGTGCTCGGCCTCGACGCGCTGTCACTGCTGCGCGACCGCTCCTTCGCCGTGTTCGTCGCCGGCTCCTTTCTCCTGTGCATACCGCTCCAGTTCTACTATGCCTTCACCAATCTCTTCCTCAACGAGCTGGGAATGCCGGAGCCGGCCAGCAAGATGACGCTTGGCCAGATGAGCGAGATCGGCTTCATGCTCATCCTGCCATGGGTCCTGCTGCGGCTGGGAGTTAAGTGGGTGCTGCTCATCGGCATGGCAGCCTGGTCGGTGCGTTACGCGCTGTTCGCGCTGGGCGACGCCGGACCGATGGTATGGATGCTGTACGCCGGCATCCTGCTGCACGGCATCTGCTATGACTTCTTCTTCGTGACGGGGCAGATCTACGTGGACCAGCGCGCGGACCTGCGCATCCGGGCAGCCGCTCAAGGCTTCATCGCGTTCGTCACGCTCGGTGCGGGGCTGTTCATCGGGGCGTGGTTGTCCGGGCTCATCGTGGAGGCGAACTCGCTCACCGGCGCGGACGGCGTCGTGGGGCACGACTGGCGGAGGATCTGGACGATTCCCGCCGTCGGCGCTGCCGCGATTCTGGTCGTGTTCGCGTTTCTCTTCAGGCCCGCTTCGACGCCACCTTCGGCACGAACGAGCTGAGCCCGCGCGGTGGAAACTCGAGCGTGCGTCCGCGCTCCGCGCTCATGTACGCTGCCATCAGGATCTGCATCACTTCCACGCCGTCGTGGAACGTCAGGTTCGGCTGCTCTCCCCGGAGGAATGCACGGACGAA
>DASUUI010000163.1:0-15373 GCA_036374155.1 Gemmatimonadaceae bacterium
CGATTGAACCTGCGCATTCTGTCGTTTCATCGACCCATTCTCCTCTCGACGTGAGCTCCGTCGTCGGGGCCTGGCTGGACCCCGGCCGGGAGCCGCTTCCGCAATCGCATGCGAATCTGAGAGTCACTACTCACCACAGACTCAGTCGCGCCTCAGCGCTGACTCAGACTCCACGAATCGAGCGCAGAAGGCGATGCGCAGCGGGGGGGGCGTATCGACACGCCCTACTGTCTTTCCATCTCGAGATCGAGCCGGGTGACCCCGGATACGGAAACAGTCGAGGTGCGGGTGACGTACCCGGCCTTCACCGGCGTCACAGCCTGTAAAGGGCTCAGTGCGGGAAGGCGGCATAGCGTGTAACGCCCCTGCTCATCCGTCGTCGTGGTAGCCGCAACCAGGTCCATCGCCGTTTCGAAGTACACGCGCGCGCCAGGGACCGGCTGCTTGCCCGTCGCTGTCGGCTGGTAGACGACGCCGTACAGCGCCGGCGCCGGCGGCTCGGGCAGGAGGACCGGGTTTGACTCCGCAACAAGATCGATGTCCGCGGTTGCCGTGGGCGTCGTGAGCTCGACGAGCGAGGCACACGGCTGGTCGTAACCGGCGCTCCACGCCTGCAGCAGCACGCGTGCAGGAGGGAGATCCGAAATCCGATAGTTCCCGGAAGCGTCCGTCTCAACGCGGCCGCGGCTGTAACCACTGGTCTCCATCTGCACCCAGGCCCAGACGAAGGCACCGGCGAGTGGCTGAGTGCCGGCGACAGTGCGAGCTTGCACCACTCCCGAGATGACGCGGCTGCCGCCCGTCGGGAACGGTGGGCAGCTCGAGGGAATCGCATACCCAGGACACGGATCCACAGTCACGGTGAGCGTCGCACTGTGTCCCGCGCCGGGCGTTACCCCTGCCACCGACGCTTTGACGACGACCATGGCAGGACCGGGAGCAGCGGCGGGCTCGGCGACCAGAGTGAGCGTGCTTTGCGTCTCACCCTCCGCCAGAGATGCCGGGACTAACGTGCCGGCTACGCCCCGCGGCAAGCCCGCAACACTGAGCAGAGCGCTCCCTGATCGGCGAACCACGGTCACCGTGACCGCCTGGCTGTCCCCGGGTGCGATCGCGAGAGACGCAGCGGACAACGAGACGCTGAGCGAATCAGACGGCGCCGTCGCCCGATCGCATCCTGATTCCACAACCAGGAGCAGGCTTGCGGCGATCGCGCGCCTGGCGATGATGTGAGCTATCGGGCGGTTCTCACCGTATTCCGGCCAACTCACTTCGGATCGTCGCTGGTCCCGCGCGCAGGCCGCATCGAGCGGACTTCGAATCAAAAAGCGAACTACGGGGTTGCGACTACGCTCGACGTCAGGACGTAAACTCCGTCCTCAAAGTCGTCCCAAAGCATCATGTCATTGTATTTCACGATCAGGGAATCGCCGCGGAAAGTGCCGGTGGCCGTCCACGCCCCATTGTTGGCGTCAAACGAGAACGAGACCCCCTCTCCGTTCCTGCCATAGCGACCGCGATACTCAAAGAAGCCCCAGTCCGGTCTCTCGTACTGCAACCCGAACGAGGCGTCGTCGTAAAAGACGTAGCGCTGGGTCCCCGGGATATCGGAAGGCGATACGCGAAGGAAGATCGGAGCGCCTGCCGGAGAAACCGGGGGCGCGGCAGGTGTGGGGCCGGGTTGCCCCCCGGCGGCGTCGCCACCGACTGGGGCCTTTCCCCCAACGAACGGCTCGACGAGGGAGCCGCCGCACGCTGCCAGAGTGACGAGGAGCGAGGCAAGTGCAATACGGCACACCATGTCGCGCTTCACCGCGGGGGTGAACCGAGCGTATTCCGTTGACCGTCGGTTTGTGGTTCCCATCGCTGGTTCTCCTTGCCGCCAGACAGGGCCACGCCCGCCCGCCAGCAGATTGGTGATTGTTCTGGTTTGCCGCCGAATCTGAGCGCGACCCCTCAGGGGCGCCTCATACCTGCATCAGGGCCGGCTCAGACCCGCGTTCGTTGATGCCTTTCGCCGAAATCCCTAGCTTGTGCCCGTGAACTCCGCGTCCGGCGATACGGCCTCGGCGCCACGTTTCCGGCTCCGGGCCTTCGGTTCGCTCGCGCTCCTAGGCGCGGCTGGAGAGACAGTCGTCGGCGAGCACGGACAGCAGCGTCGCCGGCTGGCGCTCCTCGCGGCACTTGCGGCAGCCGGGGAGCACGGCCGCACGCGGGACCAGCTGCTGCTCCTGTTCTGGCCCGATGCGTCGCAGTCCCGAGCCCGCCATTCGCTGGACCAGCTGGTTTACGCGATTCGTACTTCCATCGGCGACGACGTGTTCGCCGGCGCGAATCCGCTGCGCCTCAATCCCGACGCGGTACGCAGTGACGTTGGCGATTTCAACGACGCGATCGCGCGTGACGACCTGGACGGCGCGGTTCAGCTGTACGTCGGGCCATTTCTGGACGGCTTCTATCTCAGCGACGCCCCCGAGTTCGAACAGTGGATGGACGCCGAGCGGGCGCGACTGGCCCGCAGCTACGGCGGCGCGCTGGAGCGGCTCGCCGAGCGCGCAGCGGCAGCAGGTGACCACGGCGCCGCCGTCGCATGGTGGCGACGGCTGTCAGAGGCCGACCCGGTGAGCAGCAAGGCCGCGATCGGCCTCATGCGCAGCCTGGCCGGGATCGGCGATCACGCAGCGGCACTGCGACACGCCGAGCAATACGAGCGCGTCGTTCGCCAGGAACTTGGGACGGGTGCGGGCGCTGCCATCGCGGCCATGGCGGCCGAGCTTCGCGCGGCCGCGAGCGCGCCACCGCCCCCCGCTTCCCGCCCGACCGCAGCCGACCATGGCGCCGAACGCGGCGCGCAATCCGCCCCAGCCGCGGAATCAACAACACCCGCCTTCGAGCCCGCGACGCCGGTTCCGTCGAGGCCACCGCCGCCAACACAGTCTCCTCCGCGGACCGAAGCTGCGAAAGCTGACCGGCCGACGCGAGCCCGTCTCGTACCGGCACTGATGGCGATCGGCGCGATCGTGGGACTGGGAGCAATGGCCACGGTGGTATTGAGGAGCGACCCGTCGCCCCCGGATCAGGCGGGGGTTACGCCGCGCACCGCGGCTCGATCGATCGTGGTGCTCCCGCTCACGAATCTCAGCGCCGTTCCTGCGGACGCGCCCATAGTGGATGGATTGACCGAAGAGCTCATCGGCATGCTGTCCCGGATCGACGGATTGCGCGTTATCGCCCGGACCTCGGCATTCGCGTTCAGGAACAGCGCGCTCGACGTGGGCGACATTGCGGACAGCCTGCACGTGGCCAACGTGCTCGCCGGCAGCGTGCAGAAGGATGGCCAGCGTCTGCGGGTGCAGGTCCGTCTGATGGATGCGCTGGACGGCAGCACGCGCTGGTCGGAGACGTACGATCGCGAGCTGCGGGACCTTTTCGCCGTCCAGAGCGAGATCGCAACCGCGGTTGCCCGGGAGCTGGACCTGCGCCTCGGTGAGCGATCCGCGAGCGCGATACAGCGCCGCCCCACCCGTAGCATCGCCGCATACGAGCTCTACCTCCGCGGTCGCGATCCAACCTTGTTCAGGTCGGATGAGGGCGCCAACAGAGGCCTGACCTATCTGCAGCAAGCCGTAGCACTCGATTCCACGTTCGCCGGCGCGTACGCGAACATGACATACATGTACATGCTTCTAAGCCAGCGGGTTGACGTGCCGCAGACGAACGAGTTCATCAGTCTCGCGAAAGCGGCCGCGCAGAAAGCAGTGGCGCTCGATCCGTTGCTGCCGGAAGCTCATGCCGCCGTCGGCGTCACTGGGCTCGTGCGTCTGCGCGATCTGGCGGGCGCAGAGTCGGCGTTCAAACGTGCTCTGGCGCTTCCGGGCTACTCACGCGCGCGAGAGCATTTGGCCCGACTGTACCTGCACACTGGCCGGCCCGTCGAAGGGCTCGCCGAAACACAGCGCGCCGTCGAGGAGGACCCGCTCTCTGCTACGGCTGCAGCGGAAGTCGGGCTGGCGCTGTGCGTGAATCGCAGGTACGAAGAAGGCCTGGCGCAACTCGCGCGCCTGGCAACGTTACAACCGCCCTTACGTCGGATTGGCGGGTTTGTCGCGACCTGCCACGCAATGCGAGGTGCCTGGCAGGATGTAGTCGCAACCATGGAGCCGCCACCAGGTACGATCGCAGATCCGATTCGCGAAAACGCCCTATACGGTTATGCGCTGGCACGGGCGGGGCGAGCGGACGAAGCCCGCCAGCGCCTTCCCGAACTGGTCGAGGGGTGGAGGCTGGGGCGTAAAACAGCTTTCAGCATTGCGCTGATCCACGCCGGCCTCGGCGACTACGATCAAGGCGTACTCTGGCTAAATCGCTCGATCGACGATTTCTCGCTCCAGGGAATCGTCATGTACCCGATGTTCGCGGAATTGCACGCGCATCCTGGTTTCGAGCGCATCCGCCGCCGGCTCGGCCTTCAGAATCGGTAGCGCGCCGCCAGCTGCAGCTGAAAGGCGGAAACCTCGGGGAGCGTCGTCCACTGCCCCCGGGTTGCGTCGAAGTGAAAAACCGACTGCGACACGCCCGCGGGGTCTGTCGTCTGTCCCACGTGTTCCAGCAAGCCGGTGACAGCTTCGCGCCGCAGCCCCCATCGGCTGTTCAGCAGGTTGAGCACGTTGAAGACATCTACCTGCGCTTCGAGCGAGCGGCCGGCAACCGGTATCGTGTGCCGGAGCGAAGCGACCGTGGTGTTCAACCACGGCTCACGGCAGCCGTTCCGCCGAAGGATCTCACCGCGCTGCCGACGGAGGCAATCAGTCCGGCTGATCAGCCTCTCGAATGCATCCTGCTGGACGCGTACGCGTTCAGCCTGCGCTGCAGCTGAGGTATCCGCGCCAACGCCGCCCGACGCTCCACTGAACAGAATCTCGTTGGAATCAAAGGCGCTCAGCGGCACATAGATCGGGTCGTTGCTCGCACCGTCTGCGTTCAGGTCACCGCGCCCGAGCACTCCGGATGCGATGTAGGTGAACGGCCGCCCCGACTCGCCCACCCAGTAGAAGGAGAGCTCAGTCGGGCCGAGCCGCGGCACACGATAGATACCGGCGACCACGATGCGGTGCGGGATGTCGTTCGCCGAGATTCCAGGCGACAGGTCGTCATGCCTCCCGGAAACGACGCGGGCACTGGCCCAGGCTACCCGTCCTGCCGTGTTCACCCGCAGGGGTGTCTGCACGTCCCGCGACCGTGAGTACGTATATGACAGCATCCCGGAGAAGCGGGACCCGAACTCATTCTCCAGGCGCGTGGCAAGCTGATACGATCGGTTTCGGGAGGTGTTCCTCACATCGATCACTTCAGTAAAGCCAGAGGGCCTGGGTGTAATCGCCACACCGGATGCGGGGAGGGAGCCGTACATGACGCGGCCGTCGCGGTCCGCCGACACCGGGTCGTTCAGGTTGAGGTTCACGAAGAGGAAGTCGCTGAGCATCCGATTGAACACGGCCTCGGTCGTGATGACCATCGCGTCGGTAAGTCGACGGTCGTAGGCCAGCGAGCCACGCAGCGCCCGTGTCATTCGAAGGTTCGGGTCGAGCAGGTTCACGTCCCCGCGCGGATTCGCCGCGAGCGTTGCCCCGTTGGCGCACGCAGTCGGCGCCGCGCGGTAATCAGGCGTGAATGGCGGCGGAAGGCCCAGATCTCCGGGGAGGCGACCACAACGCAGCGTTCCCCCGGAGACTCCGTATCTCGATAGTGCGACATCAGCCCAGGCGAGTGGAAATCGGCCCGTGAAGATTCCCGCTCCGCCGCGAAGGTGATGTCGCCCGGTGCCCCCCACGTCCCAGACGAACCCGGCGCGCGGCGACAGCTCGATGCGCGAGCGGGGCATCTGATCCGTTCGCCGCGTGAAAATCGAATCGACGGCTGGCTGATACGGTGCACGTCCATCGATCACGAGCCTGTCGGCTCTCAGCCCCGCCGTTATCGACAGCCGCGCGCCCGCCTGCCACTGGTCGGTCAGATACCAGGCGTACTGGCGGCCATCGAGCGGGGTCGTACCGCTGCCGAAATCCACGTTGACCTCGTACCGATCCGCGGCACCGCGCTCCAGGTCATCCAGGCTGGCGAACGTCCAGGTGCCGAACGTGCTCCCCACGCGGGACCTGCGAAGGCGAAATCGCTCGACTTCGGCGCCGACTGTCAGGACGTGTGCTGTACCAAGCGGCAGCGTGAGATTGTCCCTCAGCGCAACGCTGTATCCGCGAATACCGCTTCCCTGCGCGTTTCCGGGCGTCCCAGTGCTCAGCGTGACTCCCCCGCCGGTCGTTGCGGGAACCGTGACCAGCACGGTGGGCTGAAGAACTGCGCCGGCGCCACGGAGCCGGTCGGCACGACTCGAGACCAGCAGCTCGTTGTGCCCGCCCCCCGCACGCGGCAGAGCAGTGTGAAGCTGCACCGCCGTAATCCGGGTGATCGGGAGCGAGGTCTCGCGGGTCGACGAGAGAGGAAAGGTCCGGGGGTCGGAGCGCGAGAAGGAGACATCCTCTCCTGCGCTGTAGTTGTTCCACAGCACCGCACGACTGTTCCACCTGGGCAGCGCCAGGTCGAGACGGGAGAAAACGTTGCTTCGCCGCACGGCATTCTCCACAGGGCCACCCGTTCCCGCACTCAGCCCGAATGCCGTCATGATCGCGTCGAGCCTCGCCAGATCCGCATCGCTTACGGGAACTGGTCGCTCCGCCCCCGGCGGCTGACCGACGTAGGGTCCCGGCGCCGGGGATGTCAGCCGCTGGAGCTCAGGCGCGATGAAGAAGTGAAAACGATCGCGCACGATTGGCCCGCCGAGTGAAAAACCATACTGCCCCTGCTCGTAGCGAGTCGCTGTGGACGACCCGGATTCACGTGCTAGTCCATCGCTCCTGAAATAGGTGAAAGCGGATCCGTTAACCGCGTTCGTGCCTGACCTGGTTATGGTGTTGACCAGCGCGCCGGCAAAGTCCCCGTACCGCACGTCGTATGGCGAGATCAGCGCCTGATACTCCCGGACAGCCTCGAGTGGAACAGACCGCAATCCCGCGAAGGCGTTGGACACCCCGCCGCTGAGGGTGCGCTCCGAAACGCCATTGATGAGAAAATTGTTGAAGCGGAAGCCGGTTCCCACCGCTGAAAAAGCAGGGTTGGCGAGGGAGGTCTGCGTGGAGATCTGCGGCACAAGGCGGATGAAGTCGTACAGATCCCGGTTCAGGGTCGGGAGCTTCTCGACCATTTCAGCCGGGATCGTCATAGATGTGCCGCCGTGCGTTCGAGCGGCACCAGGTTCATCCGAAGGCGCGACGACCGCAACGGTATCCAGTGTCGCCACCACTGGCTCGAGCACGAACCGGAGGTCGAGAACTTCGCCCAGTCTGACGAACACGCTGTCTCGGCGCACTGGTACGAACCCGAGGCTGGTGACCGAGACGGTGTACGGACCACCTGGCTCCAGGCCGTGGAAGAGGAACGAGCCACGGCGCGCAGAAGTCTCGAGCGCGAAGCCAGTTGCAGTATTCACGACGCGGACCCGAGCGGACTCCACGGGATGCGCCTCGCTGCGGACAGTCCCCCGGATTGCAGCCGCCGTCACGCCCTGCGCCCCGACCGCGGAGATGGGCAGGACGAGCATGCCCGACAGCACAAGCACGCCGGCTCGCATCACTGGGCAGGGCCCTCGCACGCACTCGCCAGACCGTGAACCACGTCGGCTCCCATCCAGCACGGCGTCAACATGATCCTCCGGGAGCCGCCAGGAAAGCCCCGGGAGGCGCCCCGTAAAGCTTGACTGGCTGGGAAGGCGCGTGTGACTCGCGGAGAGTGGTGGCGGGCGGCGACGGGGTATGCCCTCGTCCATCCGCAGTCGCTCTCCGCTAACCGCTAATCGCTAACCGCTTGCTGTCCAAAGATCGCCATGTCCGAGCTGTGCCCCGGATCAACCTTCTTCGCCGGGTACAGCCAGTGCACTGCCTGGTTAACCGCGGTGGCGGCCTCGCCGAATCCGGTGGCAATCAGCTTCAGCTTCCCGTCATACGTCGTGATGTCACCAGCGGCCCAGATTCCGGAGCGGCCGGTCTCCATGCGGCTGTTCACCAGGATGTCGCGTCCCTCGACCGTAAGCCCCCAGTCCCGTATCGCGCCCAGCTCGCTGTGGAAGCCGAGCATCGGCAGTACGGCGTCCGCCTCGATCTCACGGGTGCTCTTCTGCTTGATGTCCCGAACCACGATCCCCCGCAAGCGGCCATCGAGCTCCAGGATGTCGCACAGCTCGTGAAACGGCAGGATCGTCGTGCGGCCACCCGATGCGGCGTCGGCGTGCACGTCAGCGACCGTCGCAGCGTGTGCCCGGTACCGGTCGCTCCGGTGCACAAGGGTGATCGCCGTCGCATAGTTCCGAAGCTGCTGCGCCCAGTCGAAGGCGGAATCCCCACCGCCGATCACGACGATCCTCTGGCCGGCAAACTCGGCCGGTTCCATTACGCGGTCATAGATCCCACGGCCGTACCACGGGTCCGCAACCGCCTGAGGGAGGCGCCGGGGACTGAACGCGCCGATCCCGCCGGCGATCACCACGGCGCGCGTCGGAAAGCGGTCGGTCGCCGTGACCAGGGTGAAAACGCCGTCATCCTCCTCCAGGGCGACCACGTGCTGATCGAGGTGCCATTGCGCGCCGAACTGTCCCGCCTGGTCGGCGAGCTCGCGGATCAGATCCTTCGCAAGCACGCGGGAATACCCGCCGACGTCGAAGATGTACTTCTCCGGGTAGAGCGCGGCGAGCTGGCCACCCAGCTGCGGGAGCGCGTCAATGACCTGGGCGCTGACCCCCCGCATCCCCGCATAGAACAGCGCGAACAGCCCGGTGGGCCCCGCGCCGATGATGGTGACGTCAACCTGAGGGCGGTTCATAGCCTTCAACTGTAATCCGCCATCAAGCCGCCAGCACGGGGCTCTGTAGATTCATCGGGCATGAAGATCTACACACGCACCGGCGACAGCGGGGACACCGGACTGTTCGGCGGCGGCCGCGTTCCCAAGGACCATCCGCGGGTGGCCGCCTATGGAGACGTTGACGAGCTGAACGCCGCGATCGGCGTGGCTCGAGCCACGGGGCCCCTGCCCCGCATCGATGAAGTGCTCGTCCCGGTGCAACGGGACCTTTTCGCTATCGGTTCGCTGCTGGCCACGCCCGACCGGGAGAAGATGGCCCAGCACCTCGAGAAGGCCCAGGTCACCGACGCCCGGATCGCCGAGCTGGAACGGGCGATAGACGACTGCGAGCAGGAACTCGAGCCCCTCCGCGCTTTCATACTTCCCGGCGGGACGCCGAGGGCGGCCGCGCTGCACGTCGCGCGCACCGTGTGCCGCCGCGCGGAACGGTCGGTCGTCGCGCTGCGCCGCGACGAAGACCTCCCCGAGATCGTCGTGATATACCTCAACCGGCTCTCCGACCTGCTGTTCATGCTCGCCAGGGTCGCCAACAGAGAGAGCGGCGCCGCTGAAGTCACCTGGTAGCGGGCACCGGGTGCAGCCGCCGATGATCGGTCAGCCGCTGTGGCTAGACGGCCTGGGCCACCCGGTGGCTGTCGGCGACGGCCTGCTCCACCGCGTCGGCGAGCTCGTTCAGCAATGGGCTCCGTCTCACCGGTACGCGGTGATTACCGACTCCACGGTCGCCCCGCTCTACGCCGGGGCGGTCAAGGCCAGTTTCGATCAGGCAGCCGCAGTCGATCTGTTCACCTTCCCCGCCGGCGAGCGGCACAAGACCCGGGAGACATGGACGGTATTGACGGACGAGCTCCTGACGACGGGTTTCGGCCGGGACTCCTCGATCGTCGCTTTGGGCGGGGGTGTGGTCGGGGATCTCGCGGGGTTCGTCGCAGCCACCTTCATGCGCGGCATCCCGGTCGTTCAGGTGCCAACCACCCTGGTCGCGATGGTGGACTCGGCGATCGGCGGGAAGACCGCTGTGGACGTGCCGGCGGGCAAGAACCTGGTGGGAGCATTTCACCTCCCGGCTGGCGTTCTGGTGGACCCGCAAGTTCTTGCGACACTAGCACTTAGAGAATTTCAAGCCGGATTGGCAGAGGTTTTGAAGCATGGCGCAATCGCAGACCACTCCTACTTTTCGGAGGTCGCCGGGGCGCTACCCGGGCTGCTGAGCGTTGATCACGGCGGCGGCGGGACGCTGCGGCAGATCATCGCTCGCAGCATTGCGATCAAGATCCGGATCGCCGGAGCGGACATAGGTGAGGCCGGGATCCGGAAGGTCCTGAACTTCGGCCACACCGTGGGTCACGCCGTCGAGCTGGCCAGCGGCTTCTCGCTGCTGCACGGCGAGGCAATCTCGATAGGGATGGTGGCGGAGGCAGCTGCGGGTGAGCTGGCCGGGATAACTGAGGCAGGCACCACCGACGCGATCAGAAGCGCGCTCCGCGCTGCTGGACTGCCGGTGGAGCTGCCCGGAGGGGTTACGGGAGCGGCGGTGATGCAGGCTGCCGCGACCGACAAGAAGAGGCAGGCCGGGGTGCTGGAGTTCTCCCTGCCCCGCCGGATTGGTGAAATGGCTCGTGTTGGCGATGGATGGACCGTGCCGCTTTCGGAGGATGTATTGCTCGAGGTTCTGCGATGACGAGGCGTCGGGTTACGGCCCCTGCTCCTGTGGAGCGGGGGAAGCTCGCCGTAGCGAGAACCGGAGTCGCCGCTCTCGCGGCCGTGGGGCTCCTTTCCGGCGGCATCGTGCAGACCCCGCTGACGCGGTCGGAGCTGCGCTACGACCCGGTCGTGGTCGTCGCGGAGCTCATGCACCGGCCGATGGTGGTTCGAGCTCAGCGCCCGCTGCCCCGCCTGATGCACCCCGCCGAGCGCGCCGCCGAGGGGCAGGCGGTGCGTGTGTCCCTCACCCAGTACTGCCTCCGGGGGGAGACAAGGCGCGGACGATGGGTGCGCCCCGGAATCGTCGCCGCCGATCCCAAGGTCTTTCCGCTGGCCCGGCACGTCGAGGTCTTCCTCGGAGCCCAGTACCTCGGCCGCTTCCTCGTGGACGATACCGGGAAGAACGTGATCGGAAACACGCTGGACATCTGGACGCCTAATTGCAGAGAAGCCCGTCGGTTCGGCCGGCAATGGGGGCACGCAGTGTTGATAGCACGTGACTCCAGGTAGAGTCAGGACAGGGCCGGCGCGGCCGTAACGGTCCTGGCAGAGGCGGAGCAACTCCTAATCCAGAGGGAATCGATGTCTTCGTTCTCGACCTACATGGTTGGCTTCGTGGTTCTGATCCTCGGGCTCGCGCTTGCAGCCTATCTGCTCAACGCGCCGCCGGTCTGGATCGTCGTGGGAATCGTGATTCTCGTCGGGATGGCCATCCTCATGGCTACGACCCGCACCAAGACGAAGGACCCGCCAGCACCACCCGACGCGCCCTGACGTCGTCACGCAGGACCAGCGGGTCAGTGAGCACGTCAATCCCGCGATCCGGAGTCCACAATCCCTGCAGCCGCAATCGTGCAGAAAGTTTTGCACTTTTGCGGCTGACTTGTACACAAAATCTGTGCAAAACCCCTATGAGAATGTGCATAAGTGCGTGAGTGCAGCGCGCGCATGATGTTGCGCAAAATTCTCTGTTGACCGACTGAAAACGCGCCCGTATGCTGGCGGCTCTTCGCGATGTAAGTGCAAGCGCCGCGCATCTTCTCCGCCAGATCTTCTGGCCGCGTGCGCTCCCCGTCCACCCGATGAGGAGTGTTATGCAGCAGGCCGCCGAGAGCCGTTCGAAGGCATTCTTTCGTAACTCGCCCTCCACAGCTTTCGACCAGTACCTCCAGGACATACAGAAGCTGCCGCTGATAAAGGACGTGGAGGAGGAGCGCCGCCTGGCACGGCTGGCGCAGAAGGGAGACGAAGAGGCAGCCGAGCGGCTCGTGACCGCGAACCTGCGGTTCGTGATCTCCTACGTGAAGAAGTACCAGGGGCACGGGCTGGATCTGAGCGAGCTCGTCGCGATCGGCAACGAGGGTCTGCTCAAGGCCGTGCGCAAATTCGATCCCGATCAGGGCGTCAAGTTCATCTCTTACGCGGTGTGGTGGGTCCGGCAAGCCGTCCTCAAGGCGCTGGCCGAGCAGACACGCTCCGTGCGCATCCCGCTCAATCAGAACTCGCAGCTCATCAAGCTCGCCAGGGCCGAAACCGTCCTTGCGCAGGTACTCAAGCGTGATCCCACCGACACCGAGCTGGGGCGGATGCTGGATGAGTCGGCAGACGACGTCCGCTCCGCGCGCCAGATGTCAGCCACGGAGCTGTCGCTGGACGCGCCGATCGATCGCAGTGATCGCGAAGCGTCCACGCTCGGCGAACGGTTTGCCGGGGTGGAAGGCGGCGAGATCGAGGATCACGCCGAGTTCAACATGATGCGCGAGTACATCGACGCCGCCTTCCGGCGCTACCTCACACCGCGCGAGCGCAAGATCCTCTACCTGTACTATGGACTGGAGGAAGGCTCCGAGGCGATGACGCTGGAACGAATCGGTGAGCTGATGGGAGTGACCCGGGAGCGAATCCGGCAGATCCGGGAGCGGGCATTCGAGAAGCTGCGCCAGTCGCCTGACGGCTCCGCGCTCGCGGGATTCTGGACAACGGCGTAAATCAGCACTGATTTCACGACCGGGGGGCGTTGGCGAAAGCCGACGCCCCCGTTTCTATTCAGAAGATGTCCGTGTCCGACCCGGTGCGCGCGAGCGCCCCCTCGCCCGCATTCTCCGCGCGCATTCCCGCTTTCGTGAATCCGAATTCGCCAAGCGGACGCGACGCGCGCGAGGCGCTCGCTCAGATTGACCAGTTCGAGCTCATCGATCTCGATGGCCAGTCGCTCCGCTCGCGGATACAGAGTGTGGTGGACTCCGGATGCCGCCGTCTGCTCGTCGCCGGTGGCGACGGAACGCTGGGGACCGCCGCAGCGGTTCTCATTGGCAAGGACGTGGAAATGGCCGTCCTCGCTGCGGGAACCCTCAATCACTTCGCGAAGGATCACGGAATTCCGGAGGACACGAGCGAAGCGATCGGGACCGCCCTCGGCGGCGCGACCGCGCAGGTGGACGCCGGAGTGGTGAGCGATCATGCCTTCCTCAACACTGCATCGGTCGGGATGTACGTCCGCTACGTCCGCACCCGGGAGCGCCTGGAACGGTTTCTCGGTTACAGGGTTGCTAGCGCGGCCGCGTTCATCGCCACGTTCCTGCGGCCGCGCGCGTTGTCCGTCGAGCTCGAGGTGGATGGCGCGAAGCATCAGTACCGGACGCCGCTGCTGTTCGTCGGCGTAGGCGAGCGCGAGCTCAAGGCGCCCGAATTCGGTGGACGCATCGCTGGAGGGCGCCGCGGGCTGCACGTAATGATCGTTCGCGGTCGCCGGCCGGCACGACTGCTGACGATGGCGCTCGCAGCCGCCGCTCGCGGAGTGGTGCACGCCGCCGCATCGCCCGATCTCGATGCCTTCATCGTAGAGTCCTGCACGGTTCGCGTGCGGGGACGCCACTCGATGACCGTCGGTCTCGACGGAGAGCTGATCCGGGTCCCGGTTCCCCTCGAGTTCCGTCTCGCCAGGGACTCGCTGCATGTCGTGGGCGCGCGGCCACCCGCTGCCGAGTCCCCGGGCGACGAAGCATGACGGCGGTGAGCGCAGCGACGCCGGTCAGCGGCGTGCGAGCGGGACTGCCGTCCGCGCTCTCGGCGATCGTCGGAGCGCGTCACGTGCTGACGAAGCAGACCGAGCTGCTCGTGTACAACTCCGACGGCCTGCCGGGCTACAAGAAGATGCCAATGCTCGCCGTCTTTCCTGGAAGCCGGGATGAGACCGTGTCGGTCGTGCGCGCACTGCGCGATCACGATACGCCGTTCGTTCCCCGAGGCGCAGGTACCGGACTGTCGGGCGGTGCTCTCGCGGACGGAACCGTGCTGATAGGGCTGCAGCGGCTCAAGCGCGTGCTGGACATTGACGTGCGCAACCGGCGCGCGACCGTCGAGCCGGGCGTGGTCAACCTCCACCTGAACCGCGCTGCTCAGAAGCACGGGCTGCTGTACGCACCCGACCCTTCCAGCGAGGCCGCCTGCACCATCGGCGGGAACGTGGCAGAGAACGCTGGCGGCCCGCATTGCCTCAAGTACGGCGTGACGCTCAATCACATCGCGGCCGTGACTGCCGTACTGCCCGATGGAGAAGTGGTGCGTCTCGGCTCGCCGCACGGCGAGAACGATGGCTACGACCTGCTCGGTGCGTTCGTTGGCTCGGAAGGCTGCTTCGGAGTGGCGCTCGACATCACCGTTCGGCTGACGCGGCGACCGCAGGTGATACGCACTCTGCTCGCCGATTTCATGTCGCTCGACGCCGGCGCGCAGGCCGTGTCTGCGATCGTCGCGTCGGGGATCGTCCCCGCTGCGCTCGAGTTCATGGATGGGCCGCTCACGCGCGTTGTCGAATCGTCGGTGTACGCGGCGGGTTACCCGTCGGACGCCGAGGCGATACTGCTGATCGAGCTCGACGGTCTGGAAGCCGGAATCGACGAGGACGTGGAGCGGGTGCGTGTGCTGTGCCGCGATGCCGGTGCGCGCAACGTGCGCGTGGCGCGCGATGACGCCGAGCGCATGCGGCTGTGGCAGGGACGAAAGAAGGCGTTCGGCGCGATGGGGCGCCTGGCACCGCACCTGGTTGTACAGGACGCAGTGATCCCTCGAACGAAGCTTCCCGAGATCCTTGCGCGGATCCACGCGATTGCGAGCGAGCACAACGTGCTGGTGTGCAACGTGTTCCACGCGGGCGACGGCAATCTTCATCCCAACATCCCGTACAACGCGGACGACCCCGCTGAGCGGGAGCGCGTGCACCGCGCGATGGGTGAGATAATGCGCGCGTGCATCGCAGCGGGAGGAACGCTCACCGGCGAGCACGGCATCGGCCTCGACAAGCTCGACTACATGCCGCTCGTGTTCTCCGACGACACTCTCGCCGCAATGTGCACGCTGCGAGAGGTGTTCGACCCCGGGAGGCGCGCCAATCCCGGGAAGGTCGTCCCGATTCACGCCTGCCGGGAGTGGAGCGGCGTGCCTGCTGCGCGGCGGGCTGCCGCAGCTGCAGGCAGCGATGCGGCCTGGGGCGCGTCGTGAGCTTCTCCGCGGAGCTCGAGACGGCCGCTGCACCGGTCCGCGATTCCGTGCGGGCTGCGCTGGAGAACGGCACGCCCTTGCGCGTGGCAGCTGCGGGAGGCTGGCTCGACGCCGGGAGACCTGTCGGCGCAGCGGATCGCCTCTCTCCCGGACCAGGGGGGATAGTGGAGTACGTGCCGGGCGACCTCACGATCACAGC
>DASUUI010000164.1:0-10496 GCA_036374155.1 Gemmatimonadaceae bacterium
TACGATCTCGAAAGGGTCGCCGAGATGCGAACCGCGATGACCGAGCTCGGCGACGAGTTCAAGGTGTCGTTCAACGACATCGTGCTCAAGGCCGTGGCGACAGCGCTGGCACAGCACCCCGAGGTGAATGCGCACTGGCTGGGCGACAGGATGCGCTACTTCAACCGGGTGCATCTCGGCCTCGCGGTGGCGGTTCCGGACGGACTCATCACACCCGTGATCTTCGACGCCGACCGAAAGCGCCTGTCGGAGATATCCGCCGAAGCGCGCGAGCTGGCCGGTCGCGCACGCGAGCGGCGGCTGAAGCCCGAAGAGTACACCGGAGCCACGTTCACCGTATCGAACCTCGGCATGTTCGGGATCGAGCACTTCACCGCGATCATCAATCCGCCGGAAGCAGGGATCCTCGCGGTCGGCGCGATCGAGGAGAAGCCCGTAGTCGTTGACGGTGGCGTGCATACGCGTCGTCGCATGCGGGTGACGATGAGCTGCGACCACCGTGTGATCGACGGCGCGACGGGCGCAAGATTTCTGCAGACGCTGAGGAGGTTCATCGAGAATCCCCTCATGCTGGTTTACTGAGCGAACGGGGACCACGGCATGGCAACCTTTGACGTCATCTTCCTTGGCGGTGGACCGGCGGGATACGTCGGGGCCATTCGCTGCGCGCAGCTGGGCCTTTCCACCGCGGTCATAGAGCGCGACGGGCTTGGCGGAACGTGCGTGCTGTGGGGGTGCATCCCGGCCAAGGCGCTTCTCGAGTCGGCATCGCTGGCACACCGGATCGGCCGCGCAGCCGAGTTCGGA
Source organism: Gemmatimonadaceae bacterium (assembly GCA_036374155.1). Taxonomy (GTDB): domain Bacteria; phylum Gemmatimonadota; class Gemmatimonadetes; order Gemmatimonadales; family Gemmatimonadaceae; genus DASUUI01. The sequence continues at coordinate 808 of DASUUI010000164.1, forward strand.
ATCAAGGTGGGGAACGTCGAGCTCGATTTTCCGACCGCGATCAAGCGGTCTCGCGCCGTGGCCGCTCAGAACTCCAAGGGCGTCGAGTTCCTGTTCAAGAAGAACAAGGTGACCCACATCAAGGGCACCGGCCGCGTGACCGGGAAAAATGCCGTAACAGTGAAGTCCGCCGAGGGAAAAGAGGAGAAGCACGACGCGAAGAAGGCCGTGGTGATCTCGACGGGATCGCGCGTGAAGGGCCTGCCCCAGGCCGGGCTCGAGCTCAACAAGTCCACGATCCTGTCCTCCGACGAGGCGCTCGTGCTGGAGACGGCTCCGGCGAGCATCGCGATCGTGGGGGCCGGCGCGGTGGGCTGCGAGTTTGCCGACGTGTTCAGCGCCTTCGGGTCGAAGGTGACGCTGGTCGAGGTTCTTCCCCGAATCCTCCCACTGGAGGATGCGGATTGCTCAGCCGAGCTGGCCAGGAGCTTCAAGAAGCGCGGCATTGAAATCCATACCGAGGCGAAGCTGTCCGACGTCAAGGCAGGAAAGGACTCGGTGACGTTTTCCCTCAGCGTGAAAGGGGGCGAGAAGAAGCAGGTGACCGTCGATCAGGTGCTGGTCGCTGCGGGACGCGCACCCAACGTCGAGGACATCGGACTGAAGGAAGCCGGGGTCGAGCTGAACGACCGTGGGTTCATCCGCATCAACGAGCGGATGGAAACGTCGGCCAAGGGCATCTACGCGATCGGTGACGTGGCCGGGCCGCCCATGCTGGCGCACAAGGGATCGCGCGAAGGAGCCGTGCTCGCTGAGATACTCGCCGGCAAGCAGGGCCATTCCGTGAACTACGGCAACATCCCGAACGCCACCTACTGCCACCCTGAAGTCGCTTCGATCGGGCTGACCGAGGAGCAGTGCAAGGAGAAGACGCTGGAGTACAAGGTCGGCAGGTTCCCTTTCTCCGCCAGCGGACGCGCGCGCACGGCAGGGGACACCGAGGGGTTCGTCAAGATCATCCGTGACGTGAAGTACGGCGAGATACTTGGTGCCCACATAATCGGCGCCCATGCCACCGAGCTGATCCACGAGCTTGCCGTCGCACGGGAGAACGAATACACGGTGGAGGAGATCGATCTGGCCGTGCACGCCCATCCCACCATGGCCGAAGCGGTGGCTGAAGCGGCGCTGGACTCCATGGGCCGGATGATCCATGCGTAGCAGCGCGACGGGAGCGTGACCCCCCAGCTCCTGGTCGCGAACCTCGGCGTGGTCCCGTACGCTGAGGCGCTGGAGCTGCAGAGGTGGGTTGCCGCGGCCCGCATCAGCGGCGACATCACGGAAGACGTGCTGCTCCTGCTGGAGCACCCGCCGGTGGTCACTCTGGGGCGAGCGTCGAAAGCTGCTCACCTGGTCTCGTCGCCGGAGTTTCTGGCTGCGCGGGGGGTCGAGCTGTTCGAGGTGGAGCGCGGCGGAGATGTCACCTTCCACGGCCCGGGACAGCTTGTCGGCTATCCTGTGATCGACCTCAAGCGCCACAAGCTGGACCTGCACTGGTATCTGCGGCAGGTGGAGGAGGCGCTCATCCTCACTCTCGCGGCGCTGGGGATACAGGCCGAGCGGAACCCGGGCTACACCGGCGTGTGGACGAGCGGTCGGAAGATCGCATCCATCGGCGTGCACAGCCGCGACTGGGTCACCTGGCACGGCTTCGCGCTCAACGTCACGACCGACCTCTCGTATTTTGACCTGATCGTTCCCTGCGGGATCAGCGGCGTTCAGATGACGTCGGCGCAGAAGGAGGGCGCCGCTCTTCCGGACCGGGCGGTGGAGCACGTGGGCGGATTGATCGCAGCCGCTTTCGCCTCGGTCTTTCAACTGGAGCTTGCCGCAGTCGAGCCAGCCGCCCTGCGGGGGATGCAGCCGGCAGCGGGTTAGCACCTCGCGCAACGCCCTGCTGCTGCGCCGGTCGCGCGGCAGGTATTCTTAGTCGTGCCGGCAAACCCCCACGTATTCCAGGCCCGTCGCCGCGACGTACCGGCCCCGGCCGGCGCGGATCTCACCGCCCGGCTGAATCCTGCCCAGGCGGCGGCTGCGACGCACGGCGACGGCGCTCTGCTGATCATCGCCGGCGCAGGCACGGGCAAGACGCGCACGCTCGTCCACCGGGTGGCGCACCTGATCCACGGGGGAGTCCGGCCCGAGAGAATCCTGCTGCTCACCTTCACCCGGCGCGCCGCGCAGGAGATGCTGCTGCGCGCTGAGCGCCTCGTGGGCGGCACGAGCCGCGGCGTGCACGGCGGGACGTTCCACGCCACCGGCCACCGGCTGCTGCGGCGCTTCGGTGGTGCCGCCGGCGTTCCCAAGGATTTCTCCATCATGGATCAGGGTGACGCCGAGGATCTGATGCAGCTGTCGCGCGCGCAGCTCGGATACACGACGTCGCACAAGCGCTTCCCGAAAAAGGAGACGCTGCACTACGTGTACTCGCGGCACATCAACACCGAGATCCAGATGGACGAGATCGTCCGCGAGGAGTTTCCCCAGTTCACCGACTACCTCGACGATTTCACGCGCATCTTCGCCGACTACCTGCAGCGGAAGCAGGAGCGGAATCTGGTGGACTACGACGACCTGCTGCTGTTCTGGAGCACCATGCTCGAGGCGTCGCCGGAGCTGGCGGAGCGCATCACCGCGCTGTACGACCACGTGCTGGTGGACGAGTACCAGGACACCAACGTTCTACAGGCAAGGATCCTGCGCGGGATGTGCCGGGCGCACAGCAACATCACCGTCGTAGGCGACGACGCGCAGAGCATCTACTCGTTCCGCGGCGCGAACTTCAGGAACATCCTCGAGTTCCCGAAGCAGTTCCCCGGCGCGAGCGTGGTGACGCTCGAGCAGAACTATCGTTCGACGAAGCCGATCCTGGACGTGACGAATACGCTCATATCCCGCGCCGAGGAGCGATTCACCAAGGAGCTCTGGACCGAGCGCACCGGCGGCGAGCAGCCATGGCTCGTCTCGGCGCGGGACGAGCAGCAGCAGACGCGTTTCGTCGTGGACCGCATTCTCGAGCTGCACGAGGAGGGGACGCCGCTGCGGGAGATCGCCGTGCTGTTCCGCGCCGGTTACATGTCCGCGGACCTGGAGATCGAGCTGACCGCCCGGAAGATCCCCTTCGAGAAGTGGGGCGGACTCAAGTTTCTCGAGACCGCGCACGTGAAGGACGTGCTCGCGTTCCTCCGGGTGCTGGAGAACCAGCGGGACGAGGTAAGCTGGTACCGCATCCTGCAGCTGCTGCCGGGCGTGGGGGACGTGACGGCCCGCGCGGCGATCTCCGCCCTGGCGAGCGCGGCCTGGGAATCGGCTGCTTTCGCGCGGTTCACTCCCCCACCCCGGGCGCGACCCGCACATGCCGCCCTGGTGCAGCTGCTCGACGACCTGCGCCGCGCTCCCGGGGCGGAGTCACCGACGGTAAGCGCCGACATCTCCCGCGTGAGGCAGATGTACGACGGCATTCTGAAGGAGCGGTACGACCGCGTGGACCCGCGTCTGGCGGATCTGGACCAGCTGCAGGTGATAGCCGCCGGGTATCCGAACCGTGAGAGCTTTCTCTCGGCGCTGGCCCTGGAGCCGCCACAGGCAACTCAGGATCTGGCTGGCGGAGACCGTAGAGAGGAGGACGACGTCCTCGTCCTGAGCACTGCGCACAGCGCCAAGGGCCGGGAATGGGACGCCGTTTTCGTGATCTGGGCCGTGGACGGCTGGTTCCCCTCCTCACGCAGCCTCGACGACCAGGACCAGCTCGAGGAAGAGCGCCGTCTGATGTACGTCGCGCTGACGCGTGCCCGGAATCACCTGAATGTCGTCCATCCGCTGAGCGCCTACGGCTCCCGGGGCGGAGCCGACTATTTCGTGGCGCAGCTCTCCCGTTTCTTCGATGCAGGTGTGCGGGCGAAGATGGAGCGGGTTACCCCCACCGGTGGCGATGCGCCGCCGCCTGAGGAAACCGCGGTGGGCAGCATGCTCGACGTACGCGCCCTGCTCCGAAACCGCTTCAAGGCGTAGCCGGACCGTCCTGCGGTAAAGCGGCAGGCGCCGCCCTGGCCGCGACCCACTCGCGCAGTGCGGTGAACGGAGGCTTGTCGCCGGAGCCACCGAGGCGGACGACCGTCGCAATCGTTCGCCTGAGGTCGTGCCCCTCGAGCGCCCAGACCTGATCGAAGACGTCGAGGTCCCGTCCATACACCCGTTGGGCGAGCAGCCAGGCATTGTTCAGCGGCACCCGCTCGGCATACGCAGGTGAGATCGTGCGGAGGCTGGGCGCAACGCGGGCAATCAGCGCCTGCCGCGTGGCGGCGTAAACGGTGTCGCGGACGGCGAGCCGGGCGGCGCGATCATCGGGGTGCGCCGCGAATGCGGAATCCAGACGTGCCGACACCTCGGCCCAGAACCGGCCCAGCAGCTTCTCGTCCTCCCAGCGCAGCTCCACGCGACTGGCCAGTGCAGGGAGCTGCTGTGCCCGGAAGAATGCCGCGGCCCCCCGCGTACCCACAAAGCTCGCGAACGACTCGTTGAATTCGGCCTGGCCGGCTGCATAAAACGTGTTGTGCGTCAGCTCGTGGATCACAGTCTTCACCAGCTCGAGGCTGTCCCGCGCCAGAGTGGTCGAGAGCAAGGGATCGTTGAACCAGCCGAGTGTGCTGTACGCATCTGACGGGCGGAGGTAAACGTCGAGCCCGCGCTCGGCGAGGGATCGTGCTTCCCGGCGAGCGGCTTCGAAGTCGAAAAAACCCTTGTAGGGGACCGTGCCGACGATCGGGAACCACCACGTATGCGGCCGGAGGCGGTCGGCCTGGGCCGCCGACAGCACAAGCACCAGAGTGTCGCGATCGAGCTGGGAAAACGCCGTGAAGCTGTCTCCCGCACGCAGCGCCAGGACGCCGGCAGCGAAGGCACGCGAGTCGAGGACGAGCTGGAGCTTGTCCCGGGTGGACGGGGGCACGCGCTGGTCGCGGACCAGGTCCGCAATCGGTCGCCGCGCCGACAGGATCTTTGCCTGCTCCCAGGCGGCGCGGCTCAGGTAGCATCCGCTCTGGGACAGCATGACGGCCGCCGCCAGCAGCCAGGCGCGCGTGCGGAGGAGCGAGCGAGTCATGCCTGAAAAAACAACGCGCACCCTCTGACTGGCAGAGGGTGCGCGCCCTGTTTCACTCGCGATCAGCAGCTAACCGGAATACGTGCCGGCAACCGCTGATGAGGTCTGGTCAGTCGGCCGGGTTCCGATCGACGTACCAGATCGCCGAAGCGGCCGTTGCCGCAACTGCGGGACGTCCCTGCGACGCGCCGATCGCTTCCACGGCCGGGAAGTAATAGACCGAGAACCTCGTCCCCGGGGTGTTCACGCCGGCGGCAGGCAGTACGCCCGGCGACGGATCAGCCGGTGCGGACGGGCCCTGAGCCGAAGCGATCACCGTGGTGGAGCCGGCAGCGGTGATGCGGGCGGCCGCTGCGCCAGCAGCCCGGTCCACGTACGGCGACGCGCTGCGGGGACCGACGTTGGACCATGTCGGGGCGCCGGAAATCGCAGTCGTCGGCGTGGCGACGAGGTAACCATCCACGGCAGAGCCGGAAGCGTTGAACAGCCTCACACCAATGCTTCCAGCCGCCGGCGCGGCGACTTCGTCATTGATGACTTCGAACCGGACGTTATTCGCGGCGGTGCTCCCGGTCAGCAGCAGCGTGACCTTGGTTCCCGCCTGGAAAGTCAGGGTGGCCTCGTGCATCACGACCGAGGTGACGGCGGCGACGGTGCTCGTCATGAAAACGCGGAGCACGTGAGCCTTGCCCGCCTCAGTGGGCTGATGAGTGGTGGAGTTCCGGTAGGCGAGGTTGTTCGCGACCGGCGTCCACTCGATCTGGTTCACCGCGCGGATATCGACCGCCCAGCCTTCCGTCAGGCCGTTGATCAACCGAACTCCGGCCAACGGCGGGGTCACGACATTGGTCACCTCATCGTCGTCGCACCCCGTGAAGACGGCGGCCGCGAGGCCCAGCATCACGACAGATTTAAGACGCATTAGCACAGTACTCCAGAAAAAGGCGGAAAAGATCTGGAACGAGGGACCCTACGGATCTCCCGCATCCGTGAACCAACTATTGATCGTCCGGCGGATCGATTGGACCAGGTTCGAATGGCGGTGGGTTATTGCCCGTGAGACTGCGTGTGAGCGCAAAAAGCAGAATCGCACCCACACCACCTCCGGCGGCGATCATGGTACGGCCTCTCGAGAACTCCCGTTCGCGCAAGCTGGACACGTTGGTCTTGCCAATGGTTAGAGCTTCGCCCGACCACGCATTGCTTTGCCCATTCAGGTACTTCACCGAGCTGACGTTCAGCACAAAAGCAGAATCGTTCTCAGCCCTCAGCACACCTTCCACTTCACTCGCCGACGCGCCGATCGCTTCTCCCATCTCGGTCCTGCCGCGGTCGTTCAAACTGAGAACGAGTGTTGCGCCAGGATCCGCCCTGCCCACGATCGGAGTGTAGGTGTAACACCCCTGCGCCACTCCGAGCACGAACATGAGAACCGCGGCCCGCAGAACGCGCCCCCAGGTCGGCCGGAGCGCTGATTGCGCGCCCCGGACCGGCCTGACTGCGATCGAACGACTGAAGCTCGACTGAACTGCCACTGCTATTGCCTAGTACGTAGCGCTACGTCCGAACCCGTAGGTTCCAACCCCAGCGCGACGCTCGTTGGTGTACGACGGCATCTGTCGGGCGAACAGCTCCTGGTAGGGAACCGGCCACTCGAGCGGCGTTTCTGCGTACAGATCGCCCCACCCCCGCGAATCCATGAACCACTGCGAATGCCCGGTGAAGGACGTCTCGACACGTTTCTCCCACTTCATCGCTTCCAGCACGTTGCCGCAGACGGTTGCCGGCGGAACGGCCGTGGCGACGGGAACCTGCGGGACGCAACCGACACCACCCGGAACCTGCGTATTGACGTCGTTGGTCGCCGGGATAGCCGGAAGGCCCGCGCGCGTCCGGTAGAAGTTGATCAGCGGAATGGCCGCTGCCACCTGACCGGTCCGGATGTAACCCTCGGCCGCGAGCATGTCGCTCTCGGCACGCGCCATCAGCACGAACGGGCCGTTGCCGCCGCCGGCGCGGATTCCCCAGAAGCGGTGGTTGTCGTAATACCACACACCCCAGTCGTAGTTGGCCGCGTCGTCACCCGGCGGGCGCATGCGGAAGTACAGCAGCGGATTGCTCTCTGGCGGTCCCGTCGTGGCCGTTCCGCCCGAGTTCGTCTGCTGCGCAGCCCGCGTGGCTCCCTTCGGGAAGCGATTGTCCGGCGTGTGCATCAGGAACGGCGTACGGGTACCGATCGCCTGCTGCAGCCACGTCTGATAGCCACCGCTCGTGTCGGCCATGCCGAGGATGAACGGCGTCATCTGACTCCAGCTCGATGCAACGGCGAGCTGGTTGAGCGTAACCATGTTCCATCCCAGCGAAGTATTCGCCAGAATGATCAGATCCTGGTTAATTCCGTTGGTAGCGTCAGCAATGACCGCGTTCCAATCCACCGCTGCCCGCTCCGCGGGGGTGCGGGCGACGCCGGCCCGGAACTTCGCCTTGTACGAGCGAACGATCCGGATCCACTCCTGCCTGTCCGTACCGGTCGTGGACTCGGTTCTGAACCAATCCTGCGGGATCGGCCAGCCGCCCGTTCCGTCGGTTGCACTCGCGCCGGTTGCATATGCGAGCGCCTCGTCCAGCATGGCTAGCGCAGCCGCGTTCACCTCACCGTACGGTGAGAGGTCCGGCACCAGCTCGTTGTTGTCGATGAACTGGTCAGGGGTGAGGATCGCCGCCTGATCGTAGATCAGCGAGAGGTGGCCGAGCGCGTAACCGATGTTGAAGTATGCGAACGACAGCGCCTTTGCGTCACGCGCGGGCGTACCGGTGCCAACGCCCTCGGCGATGAACGCCTTCAGGCGATTAACGGTGTTGGCCGCGCTGCGTCCGTTGCGGCTCAGGAAGTCGTAGTCGCGGAAGTTGCCCGCGGCTTCACGGTTTCCGATCGAGTTGTCGATGAGCGGCCTGGGGATCGAGCTGCGGGTTCCCATGCCGAAATTTCCGAGCTGCGACGAGCTCTCGAACGCCATGACCAGCGTCTGCGGCCAAATGGCGTCGCCGGCCACGTTGTACTGGCCGTTGAACATCTGCTGGAAAAGCTTCGAGATCGCCGTTTCAGTCAGCCGTGCCGTACCGAGCGCGCGCTCGACGTCAGGCTGATTGAGGTTGTCGACCGCGAGCGGATCCTCGCGGCACGCCGAGAGGAACGTTGCCGTTCCCAGCGTCACCACTGCAACGCTCCTAACAAGAGTTCTCTTATTCACAGACAAGCCTCACTAATTCAGGGGTAAGGCTGCGAGGGAAGCGGCGTTGAACGCCGCCTCCCCCACACCCAGTTGAGATCGCTTCCGTTTAGAACGTGCTCGAGAACTGAATCGTGTACGTCCGCAGGTTCGGGAAGCGATACCCTGCGACCGGAGTCAGGATGGACGAGTTGAACGGACCCGTGGTGTTACCGGATTCCGGATCGAACCCGTGCCAGTCAGACCACGTCTTCAGGTTGCGGCCGATGAGGCCGATTCTCCAGTCGCCGCGGCCACCAATGGCACCGAGACGGTAGTTAGCGGAGAGCTCGCGGAGCTTGATATAGCTCGCATCCTCAAACGACCAGCCGTGGACGGCCAGACCATCGTACATGCCGCCGATGCCTGAGCTTCCGCCCGGGCTGAGCGACGGACCGCGCCGCCAGTAGTAACCGATCGGGCGGGCTTCCTCAACCGACATGCCATACGAATCGACATCGTTGACCTGGAGGTCGCCGATGGACCAGTGACGTGCGACGTTCCACATCTTCTGGCCGATGGAGGCGTCGAGCAAGCCGTACAGGCTCAGCCGGCGCCAATCGAGGTTCTGGGAGTAACCCCAGTGGTAGCTCGGCAGACCGTTGCCCAGCGGAATGAACGCGATGTTGTTCGTCGAATCACGCAGCGTGATCGGCATGCCCCAGTTCGTCCTGTTACCCCACGGACCCGGGCACGTCTGCGTCTGGTCCTCGGCGTCCAGTGCCGGGACGCAACCAGCGCTTCCCTGCTCCAGACGTGAACGCCACAGGTTCCGGGTGATGCCGTCCGTCTCCTGGTTGCCGGCACCGAGCCAGACGATGAAGCCATCGCGGTTCGGGCGGAATGCGGCGCTGAGGTCGCTCGAGCTCATCGAGCACTGAGTGTTGTACGGCGCGGGCAGCTGGTCGCAGCTGCGGACCATGTCGTTGCCGTAAGTGGTTCCGATGCGCTCACCCTGGCGGAACTTGAAGATGTCGAACGTGTTGCCCGGCCCCGGTGAGATCGTGCCCACGAACTCCGGTACGTCGAGGCGGGTGATGTGCGACCGCGTCTGGTCCCAGATGAAGCGGGAGGTCCAGTTCAGCGAGCCACGCGTGATCAGCGGGATGGCGAGCGTCGCCTCCCACGTCTTGTTGGTGATCTCGCCCGCGTTCTGCCACTGCCGGGCGAAACCGGTCGCCGTGGACGGCTGCACGGGCAGGATCTGCCCGTCAATCACGGCTTCCGAGTAGGAGATGTTCACACCGTACCGCCCCATGATCTCGAGGTCGGTTCCGACT
>DASUUI010000165.1:0-5113 GCA_036374155.1 Gemmatimonadaceae bacterium
GCGTGCATCGTGAACTTCAACACGACTTCCGCTGATGTGGCAGCAGTTCCGGAGATTGTCGCCCGGCTCGGACGGGAGGTGCACGGCACGCTGGGGGGTGCCTGAGCGAGGCGAGGCCGCCGGAACGTCCGTACTTTTGTCACGCCTGGGACGTAGCTTTCAAGGAGGCAAGACTCTGAGGAGGTCGCAATGCGCTTCGGGCCGGCAGTGTTGGTCGCACTCGTGATGGCAGGATGCGCGACTACGCCCTGTCCCTGTCGCCGAAACGGGCCGGACCCTCACGATCCATAAAGAGGCCTTCGTCACATCCACGGGCGTGTTACTCCGCAGGGATTCAGCGACCTTAGCCCGGACGGATCCAGCCCCTGACATGCGGGTGGTGTCCGCCGGCGACGCGCGCCGCGTCGCAGAGTGACAGCGGTGTCAACTGACCCCCGCATCGAGCGATGCGAGTGGGCGCGCACGCCCCTGAGCATCGCGTATCACGACGACGAATGGGGTGTCCCGGTGCACGATGACGCGCGACTATTCGAGTTCATCACGCTCGAAGGCGCTCAGGCGGGCCTGAGCTGGGAAACCATCCTCCGCAAGCGCGACTCGTACCGTGAGGCGTTTGCCGGGTTTGATCCGTCGCGCGTCGCGCGCTTCACGGCCGCGCGCGTCGAGCGGTTGCTGCAGAATCCGGGAATCGTGCGCAACCGTCTCAAGGTCACGAGCACCGTGAGCAATGCGAAGGCGTTCCTCGCCGTGCAGAAGGAGTTCGGCAGCTTCGACGCATTCCTCTGGGGGATGTTTCCGGAGGCTCCGCGGGTGAACCGCTGGAAGGTTTTGGGCGAGATCCCAGCCCGCACCGCCGAGTCGGACGCCCTCAGCCGCGAACTGCTGGGACGCGGTTTCCGATTCGTGGGCTCCACGATCTGCTACGCGTTCATGCAGGCTGTGGGGATCGTGGATGACCACACGAGGAGCTGTTTCCGGGCGGTGTAAGTGCACGGTGTTCCTCGGAGTGTGTAAGTAGCGGGCGGATTGCAGTGAATGGTGCACGCTTCCTGCTGTTCCGGCCGTCATGCCGCGAAATCTCCGCTTCCTGCTGATCGTCACGGTGATCGTCGCGATCGTTGGCTCCGTGCTGCTGTTCACGCGAACCGCCGGAAGCCGCGTGGCACGTGGTGCGACGCCGGCGGACGTGGATGCGGCGCTCGCGGAGATGAGGCCGGGGGAGATGCCCGCTCAGGCGGAAGCGTTTCTGGCGACCGACCGGCCATGGCGAGCATCGCGGGTGATGCGCAGTTATCGCGAGCGCGTGGACGAGCTCAGTCCGGAGCACCGGGTGCTGGCCGCGCGCGCGGAGGCGGGATGGGGCGCGTGGGCCGAAGTACGCGCGCTCCTCGAGGGGCTCCGCTCGCTCGACAGCTACGATGACGGCATCGGATTGTACCTCCTCGCCCGCGCGCGCGATGCCACCGGCGAAGCTGCCGGCGCGGTGCAGGCGTATCGGTCGTTCCTCGCTCTGTCCGCCCCGGCCGGCAGGATGGAGGAAGAGCGCGCAGCCGCGCGCTTGCGCCTTGGGCTGGCGCTCGCGCGACAGGGGCGCGCGGCGGAAGCTCAGAGGGAGATGCAGGTTGCCGCAGCGCGCGTCGGTGGTGCCTCGGTGTGGCTCGAGCTCCTGCACGCGGAGGCACTCGCGAGCCGCGGGGACACTGCGGCGGTGCGCGCGGCGGTTGCGCGATTCACCAGCGGCCTGACCGGTCTGCGTGCGTGGCGCACGCGCATAGCGGCAGCGCGCCACGCCGGCGACCTCGCGGGCGCGCGATCGCTCGCGAACGAGGCCCGCGCGTGGGCAGGCACCCGTGGTACGCGGGCGGAGTTCATGCTTGCCGCTGCACGGGCCGCTCTGGACATGGGAGACGTCGCGGCGGGACGGACGGCATTGCGCGGCGTGATCGAGCTGGAGACCGCAGGCCCGTACGCCCGCGAAGCCGCCGCCCTCCTCAGGAACGGACAGATGACCCCAGCGGATCATCTCGCCGCCGCGCGCGTGGATCGCGCGCAGGGGCTGCACGAGGAATCGCTCGAGAGCTATCGTCGCTGGCTCGATTCAGCGGAGGGAAGCGCGGCCGAGCGCGCGGCCGTCGTCATGGAGTACGCGAACGCGCTGTTTTATGCCAATCGTTACGACGAGGTTGGCGAGGCGCTCCGCCCGGTCGCAGGGCAGGGGAGCGCCCGGCTGCTGCATGCGCGCGCGGAGGCCCACAGAGGCAACACTGACGAGGCGGTGCGACTGTACCTCGCTGCGGGCTCAGGGGCGTACCCGTTGTACCTGGCCGCCAGCGCGCGACACGACGACAACGATGCACGACGCGCGCGCGAGCTGTATGAGCGCGTCCTCAGCCGGTACCCGCGCAGCAGCCATGCCGGCCTGACGATGATGCGCCTTGCCGGGATGGCGTTCCTCGAGGAGAGGTACCAGGACGCCGCGCGGATGTGGGATCAGTATCGCAGCCGCTTCCCCCGGGGCGAACATGCTCTCCAGTCCACCTACTGGGCGGGACGCGCCCGGCTCGAAGACGGCGACTCGGTGGGCGCTGCCGGGCTGTTCCGTTCGGTGATGCAGCGGTCGCGCGACTCATACTACGCCCTGCTTGCAAGCCGTCATCTCGGAGTGCCCTTCTGGCCGCTGCCGATGGGCGCGACGCCCCCGGCGGACCCGGCCGCATCGCAGCGTGTCGCAGAGCTGCTGCGGGGACTGGACCTGCTGCGCGCCGCGGGATTTCCCGACGAGGCCTCCGCGGAGGCCGACCGGGTCGTCGCGGTGGCCGGCAGAGACCCGGTCGTCCTGTATCCGCTCGCGGAAGCCCTCGCCGAGCGTGGCTACAGCCAGCGCGCGATCCGAATCGGCCTCGACATGCAGAAGACCGAGCAGCTGAATCGGCGACTGCTGCGGATTCTGTATCCGTTTCCGTACAGGACCCTGATCACCGAGGAAGCGCGCGGCCGCGATCTCGACCCGTTCATTGCGGCCGCGTTGATCCGGCAGGAATCGATGTTCGAGTCGCGAGTTACTTCACACGTCGGCGCGCGCGGATTGATGCAGATCATGCCATCGACCGGCCGCGGGCTCGCCGACTCGGCAGGAGTAGAGCCGTGGGATGCGGAGCTGCTGTACCAACCCGAGATCAACGTTCACCTGGGCACGTACTACCTGGCCCGGCACTCGACCAGCTATGGTGGATCGCTGCCGGCGATCTTCTCCGCGTACAACGCAGGCGCCCACCGGGTCGAATGGTGGAGAAAGTGGCCGGAGTATGGTCGCGATGACCTGTTCACGGAGCGTATCCCGTTCGCCGAAACGCGCGGCTACGTGAGGATCCTCACGCGAAATCACGCGTTGTACCGCGGGCTGTACGGCGAAGGCGAGCCCTAGAGCCCGCACGCTGTTCGCCGGCGCACCGGTTCGCACCTCCGGGACCGGCGCCCCAGCGGGATCCTTGGGCGCCCGACCGCTCCGGGCCGTAAGTTGGCGCGTGCACTTTCCGCCCCGCATCGAGCGCCCCGCCATCCTGGCTGTGGTAGCATGGTGGCTCGCCGCAGTTCCTGCGTCTGGTCAGGGAGCAGAGCAGCATGAACCGGGGGAGAGGTCGGGAGTATCCATTCTCTACACCGGGAGAAGCTTCGGCGCTCTCGGCGTGCGGCGCGCGCAGGACGAGCACGAGCTGCTGACCGAGCAGGCAAACGCCGAAGGGGCCCCGTTCAAGCTCGTCAGCCATCTCGCGTGGCGCGCGCCGGGCATTGTCATCTTCCTCCCGGGGCAGGAACCGGAAGGCGACGAGCTTGCTTTCGCCCTCGCCGGGCGCGACACGGCCGAGCGCGTGGAGAACATTCGCGCTCTCACGTCAGCCAACGTGCTCCTGCTGCAGGACCCGTGGAGGCCGGAACCGGATCTGCTGGCGATGCTCGAGCGCAACCCGCGGCGCCGTCTCGAGTTTCCCGATCTGGTTCCCACAACTGTTACGGTTTCGCGCCTGCGCACCCCCCGGGATCAGCGCGTGGTGATCGTCGAGACGGCCGGTGCGGTGTGGCCGCAGGACGAATCGGCATGGACCACGGGGGAGATCAACCGGGTGGACGTGCACGACTCCAGGGTGTTCGAGCTGCCGTTGAATCTCGGTGAGCTTGGACCGCGCGCCACGCTGCTTTCACGCATGCGCGCGGCCGCCGCTTCGCGCTCCGGGGTCGTGATCGCGGCAGACCTCGGTCACCAGCAGGGCGACGTCGGAGTCGCCGGAGCGGACCGCGCGCGCCTGGACTTCATGGCGCTCCGCGAGATGAGTTACGGCTTCGTCGTGCCATTCGAGTTCGAGCTGGGGCTGGGGGCCGACACACTCGCCGCCGTCGCAGCTCTCTATCCGGAGATCACGCTGCTGGCTGCGAACGTGCGGACCGCCGACTCGTCGCTGTTCGTCACGCGCAGAATCGTCCAGGCAGGGCAGATCCGGATCGGACTGCTGGGACTGGTGAACTCGACGATCCGCGAGCGGCTGCCGCGCGACCGATTGCAGGACTTCACGTTCGAGTCAGCTGCGGATGCCGCGCGCAGAGAAGTCGCTCTGCTGCGGGCGGAGGGCGCGAACGCGGTGGTGGCTCTGTCGAATCTCGACGCCGCGGACAATGCCACGCTGGCGCAGAGCGTCCAGGGCATCGATGCCATTCTCGCGGACCTGCCGAGCAGATTCGCGCCCGAGGTGACGTACACGCGGGTCGAGCTCCCGGACCGCCCGGCAGCCCGCCCGGGAGCCCCGGCACTCATCGCGCGAAGCGCCGGCGATGGGGTTGCCGTCGGCAGACTGGACCTCGAGTTCCGAGCCAGCGGCAGCGGGAGCGTGTTCCTCGCCGCGATCGAGCATCGGCTTCAGCCAGTGACGGACAACATCCCACGGGACACGGCGCTGGTTCGTCGCATCGTGTCGGCTGCCTCCATCGTGACGCGTGAGCGCGGCGAGCTGATGTTCCCGGCGTTCGTCGATCTCGCAACACGCCACCCCGAGCTGAGCAGCTTCGACCGGGTGACCGCCCAGGGGCGCGTCTCCAAGGAGATGTGGGAGGCGTTCATGGC
>DASUUI010000166.1:0-9778 GCA_036374155.1 Gemmatimonadaceae bacterium
CGAGAGGTGTTCGACCCCGGGAGGCGCGCCAATCCCGGGAAGGTCGTCCCGATTCACGCCTGCCGGGAGTGGAGCGGCGTGCCTGCTGCGCGGCGGGCTTCCGCAGCTGCAGGCAGCGATGCGGCCTGGGGCGCGTCGTGAGTTTCTCCGCGGAGCTCGAGACGGCCGCGGCGCAGGTCCGCGATTCCGTGCGGGCCGCGCTGGAGAACGGCACTCCCTTGCGGGTGGCAGCTGCCGGAGGCTGGCTCGATGCCGGGAGACCTGTCGGCGCAGCAGATCGTCTCTCCCCCGGACCAGCGGGGATAGTGGAGTACGTGCCGGGGGATCTCACGATCACCGCCCGCGCGGGCACGCCGCTCCGCGACATCGCGCAGCTCACGGCCCCGCACAATCAGTGGCTGCCGCTCGACCCGTTTGGGAGCCCGAACATGACGATCGGCGCCACGGTTGCCACAGCTTCCGCCGGGCCTCTGGCCCATGCATTCGGGACGCCACGCGACCAGGTCATCGGCCTCGGGTTCGTCACGGGACGCGGCGACTACGTTCGCAGCGGTGGCAGGGTCGTGAAGAACGTCGCGGGCTTCGATCTGACGCGCCTGCTCATCGGCAGCTGGGGCACGCTGGGAGTGATCACGGACGCCACGCTCAGGCTTCGCGCGCGGCCGGAAGCCGAGCGAACCATCGCGCTGATCGTTTCTGCCGACAGCGTCAAATTCCGCGAAACGCTCGCCGCCGTCATGGAAGCGCAGATCGCACCGCTTGCGCTGGAGCTGCTGAACGGCGTGGCTGCGCGCGCGGTCGGTGCCGATGACGACGACACGCTCCTGCTCGTCCGCCTGGGAGGTAATCGCGCGGTCGTTGCGGCGCAGCGCGAGCTCTTCGGCCGGCTCGGAGAGATCCGCGATGCGGAGCCGACGGTATGGGACCGTCTGCGTCAGGCGGAGCCGGCAGGCGCGGCGACGGTCCGGGTCTCCGGACCGCTGATCGAATTCGGATCGCTCTGGCTGCGGCTCCAGCGCGAGCTCGGGCCGGCTGCCCCGTTCATGCACGGAACGCCGGCACGCGGTGTTGTTCGCTGCGCCGTGCCGTACGAGTCGGCGGGCCTGCTGTCGGCGATCGGTACCGATGGCGATCAGGCGACACGCATATTCGAGCGACTTCCGGCGGATGCATGGGCACGCGTTCCCGCAACCGCGGCCAGCAGCCTGTCACACCGCGTCCGTGAGGCATTCGACCCGGCCATGCTCCTCAACCCGGGGATACTCGGGCACCAGGTATCGTGACGGCCACTCCGCACTCGCCCCTGGGCACCGCACCTGACCGCGCCGATGATGAGCCGGCGCTGCAGGCACCGCCACCCGGATGCGCGCTGCCCGATTCTCCGCTCGCCGGCGAGATTCCCGGGCTCAACGCATGCGTGCACTGCGGTTTCTGCCTGCAGGCATGCCCCACGTACCACGCGTGGGACGACGAGAACGACAGCCCCCGCGGACGGATCGTGCTCATGCGATCGCTGCTCGAAGGAACCACGACGGTGCATGACGAATCCGTTCGCCTGCACATCGACAGGTGCCTGGGCTGCCGCGCATGCGAAACGGCGTGCCCGTCGGGAGTTCCGTACGGCCACCTGCTCGAAGCGACGCGCGCAACGCTCAGCGAGTCCCGCCCCGCACCATTCGTGGCCCGGGCGATACTCTGGACATTCGAGCGCCCCGTGCTGCTGCGGCTTGCGATGGGGGCCTCCCGTTTGCTGGCAGCGACACCGATCCCGTTACTGCTCTCGCGATTGCCGGGAAGGCTCGGCTTCGCTATGGCCATGCTTGCGGCGTCGGGTTCGAAGATCGAGCGACGCGCCTATACGCCTGAAGATCGCGGTGGACGCGGGACGTTCGCTCTGCTGCGCGGCTGCGTGATGGAAGGACTCTTCGCCGAGACCAATCGCGCGACCGAGCGCACGCTGAAGCAGAACGGGTACGCGGCGCGGAGTGCGCCCGCCCAGCGCTGCTGCGGTGCGCTGCATGCGCACGCGGGCGACCTGTATGGTGCGCGACAGCTCGCCAGACGCAACATCGTCGCCTTCGAGAAGTCGGGAGCCGACTACGTGGTAGTGAACGCCGCTGGTTGCGGCGCGATGATGAAGGAGTACGACCACCTGCTGCGTGACGATCGTGACTGGCATGAGCGGGCCGCGGCAGTCGCCGCCCGCGTTCGCGACGTGAGCGAGCTGCTCGCTGCGGCCGGTCCGGCACAGGGCCAGCGGCTTCCCCTGCGGGTGACGTATTCTCCGCCCTGTCACCTGCGTCACGGGCAACGCATCGTGGACGCCCCGCTTGCGGTTCTCGCCGCTGTTCCGGGACTTCAGGTCGAGCCGCTGAACGACGCGGACCAGTGCTGCGGCAGCGCCGGGATCTACAATCTCATCGAGCCCGAGACGTCAAACCGCGTGCTCGAAGCGAAACTGGATAACGTGGACGAGACGAAGGCGGCGTGGGTCGTGACGGGGAACCCGGGTTGTCACATGCAGATCGGTGCGGGGCTCATTCAGGACGGCAGCTCTGCTCGCGTCGTTCACCCAGTGGACCTGCTCGACGCCTCGTATTCGGCTGGACGTGACTGATACCACGCTGCACCCGGCGATACGCGCGGACGCTCGCGAAGAGGCGGCGCTCCGCGACGCGGCAATCGTCGTCGAGCGGACGGACCGGCGGCGGTGGCGGGTGGCCGGCCCCAAAGCGATGGACGTATTGAACGGCCTCGTCACGAATGACGTCACCCGGGTCGCGCCGGGAAGTGGCTGTTACGCAGCCGCGCTGACTCCAAAGGGAAAGGTCGTCGCGGACCTGCGCATCTTCGCCCGGGAAGGCGACTACCTGGTGGATACTTCCGCCGCAGCCGGGGTCGGATGGGCAGAGATCCTCCGGAAGTATGTCAATCCCCGCCTCGCGAAGTATGAGGAGATCACCGACGCTACCGCTGACATTGCGGTTGCAGGCCCGACCGCAGCGGAAATAATCGGGACGGCACTCGATCTCGATGCGGGTACGCTGAGCGGGCTGGCGCCGCACGCGCATGCAGAACTGCCGCTCGGTGGCACGACGCGGCTGCTGGTTCGCACACCCGAGATCGCAGCTCCCGCATACGACCTCCTCGTGGCTGCGGAGGAGACCGCGCGCGTCATTGCGCTGCTGACGCAGGCCGGAGGGCTCCTGTCGTCGCTCGCGACGTGGGAGGTGCGACGGATCGCCGCCGGATGGCCCGCGTGGGGAACGGACATGGACGAAAGCACGCTGGCACAGGAGGCGAGCCTGGATGCACGCGGCGCCATCTCATACGACAAGGGCTGTTACACGGGCCAGGAAACGGTCGCACGCGTCCATTTCCGTGGGCACGTGAACCGGTACCTGCGCGGCGCACGCTATTCCGGTGACGCTGAGATCCCCCGCGGAGCCGAAATCTTCGACCCGTCCACCGGGAAATCGGTGGGCGACGTGCGCAGCTCCGCGATTTCCGGACGGGACGGCGGCGTGGCGATAGCGATGGTACGTCGCGAAATTACAGCCCCGGCGACGTTGCGGGCTGAGTGGAACGGGGCCGCGGCCGACCTGAGTCTGCTGCCTGAGAGCTGACGCGGCTACTGCTGCGCCAACGCGCGGCAGCAGCTAGCGGGGGTCGCCAACGCCCGGGGTGTACAGCGAGCGGATCCGCTGGGCGCGGAAGATGTACCCCGGATTTCCATCGATGCGCCACACGACGTTTCCACTGGCATCGTACTCTTCGACGCGTCCACCGTTTCCAAACGAGACCAGCGTTCGGCCGCCAGGCAGCGACTGAGTGCTGCCGCCGAGCCGTCCGACGATCGCGGGAGATGAAGCGTAGGACGCTGCAAGCCGCACCGTCCGCTGGCCCTCATCGAATTCATAGCGCTCGGCACGGCTGTCCTGCGGATCGCCAAGGTTGTCGAGAAGGAGCAGGCGGCCAGTCCCCGTTGCCCGCACTCCGTGCTGGCCTGTGAAGCCGGTGCCGGAACCGGAGCTGAAGGTGAACTGGTTGCTGGACCCTCCCATGCGCCAGACCACCGCCCCGGTGCTGGTGTTGATCTTCGTCACCTCGTGCAGGTTCCTGAACGAGACGAGCAGGTTGCCGTCGCCGTCGAGGTCCAGAGCGTTGCCGTGCGTCCAGTTGAAGACCGGACTTCCGGCGAGAGTCTCCCCGAACACTGACGGCCCTATCGGGAAATGGTCGAATGGCGACCATGAGAACAGCAGGGCTCCATTGAGGCCGATGTGCTGGATGACCGTGCCCTGTACCTGTGCATTGGGTTGCCCGCCGATGGCCGTGAGATCAACCGTGCGCACTTCATCGCACATCAGCCAGTAGGAACCGTCGGGCCGGCCGATGAAATCGTGGACTCTGGCAGCGAGTCCGCCCGAACACCCCAGTGGCCGGACTGTGTTGAGAGGGGTGACCTCCACGAGGTCAGCGCCCGGCCCCGCGCCTGGGCCTGCGGGCTTGGCCATGTAGCGGCCGTTCGGCTGGACCTCGAAATTCAGCCCAGGGCCGTTGGTGAAGTGGTGATACCAGACAACCCTCCCGGCGTTGTCGATCGCAAGGCCGTACGAGCCGGCGGCGAACACCACATAGCCAGGCAACGGATTCGAGCCCGAAGCGTTGTACGTCGGGATGTCGGCCGGCAGGACACCAGTTGTGAGCTGCAGCGTCGCCCCGGTGGCCTGGGCGCACGCGTTGTACGCGACGACCTGCATCGTGTACCCCGTCGAAGGCCGAAGTCCCAGGACCGGGACGACGCTCGAATTTCCGCTCGGCACGACGGCGGGAGTCGTGCCGTCGGTGGACGATCCCGCTTCGCCATAGCGCACGGCAACGCTGTCGGCGAGGGTCGTGCTGGCCGTCACTACCGAGCTCAGCACGTTTGCCGGGTTGGCGACGACTTCGCTCAGAGCTACCGTCGGTGGATCGCACGCGCCTGGTCCCAGCGGGCCATCCGTGTCGGCGCACGCGGCAGCTGCAAACAGCAGGCAGCTCGAGGCTGCGTAACGGCTCAACGTCATGATCCGATCATGTACCGGCGCGCTCACATCCAGTTCCATCACTCGTTGATGAAAAACCCGCCCACATGGGCGGGTCGGTGCCGTTGCAGGTCGATAATAATCAAAGCGCCACGCGGCCACGCCGCGACTGCGCGGACGGCTAGTCGAAGGGAGCGGCGACGCGCGTGGGTACTGCCGACGTGGCGATCCCGCCGTTGCCCAGTTGGCCGCGCAGGTTGGCGCCCCAGCACCACACCGCATCTCCAGTCATGCCGCAGGTGAAGCCGCCGCCCGCGCCTATGGTCTCGAGTCTGAGGCCACCACTCACCGGAACCGGCTCGAAGATGAACTGCGCATTGCTGCCGCTGCCGACCTGGCCGACGCCGTTCCACCCCCAGCAATACGGCGTCCCGTTGTCCGCGAGCGCGCAGGTGTGCGCCAGCTGTGCCTGGCCCGCAGGGGTGACGCCGGTTCCTTCCGCGAACCCGCTCGCGGTCGAGATCATGCGAAAGCGATGGCCGCCACTCACTGCTGTCGGAACACTCCGGGCTGCAGCCGTGCCGTCCCCGAGCTGGCCCGCCCAGTTCTCTCCCCAGCACATGGCGCGGCCATCAGTCGTGATGCCGCACGTGTGCCGGCCGCCCAGGCTCAGCTGTACGAACCGGTCCGTGCCCGCAACGGGCGCGGGCGTCCGATGAAACGTCGAGTCGGCCTGACCCCGGCCGAGCTGCCCCCTGGTGTTCTCGCCCCAGCAGTACGCGGAACCGTCGCTGGTTATTCCACACGAATGACGCCATCCGGCGACGACGGTCGAAAACGTCAGCCCCCCATCAACCGGCACCGGTCCCGGCGAGTTCGTGCCGAGCGGGATCGACGCGTTCCCGATCTCGCCCGCGTTGTTGGTACCCCAGCAGTAACCAACTCCCCCGGTGGAGACGCCACACGTGTGAATGCGCCCGACGAAGATCCCGGACCACGCAATGTCGCCCGCTACCATCCTTGGGGCCGAACCCGCGGGCGAGCCGACCGATCCGAAGCCCAGCTGGCCATGCGACGAGCGTCCCCAGCAGGTCGCTCCGCCGGCTGTGCTGATTCCGCACATGTGATTGCTCGATCCGCCGGCGAAGGTCGCTGGTCTCACGAGCATTACGGCATACGGCTCGGCGACGAAGAACTTCCCCGGAACTGGTTCACCGAACTCCATGTACCCGGAGTTGTCGCCCCAGCAGTACACGGTGCCATTGCTGTGCGCGGCGCACACCGTGCTCTCGCCAACGGATATCCGGCGGGTGTCGGTGCCCGGCTGGGTGGGGCCAGTGGGGTCGCTGGAGCAGGCAACGAGGGCACCTGTCACCAGAGCCCCTGAAAGGAGCCTCGCCCCGATGACAGGACACGGCCGTCTGCTCATAGGATCAAGAATAAAAAGGGGCGCGACGATTCGTCGCGCCCCTTTTTCCTGTCGCGGAGTTCTGCTTTACGGCGTCGGAGGAGGAGGCGTCATCGTGTCACCCATCATGCCCGTATCCATCCGCATGCCGGTATCCATCGGCATCGGAGCCGGGGCCATGGCGGGGGCGGCGGTATCAGCAGGTGCTTCCTCTCTCGCGGTACAGGCGGCGATAAGCAGCACGGCGACGACAACAGCAAGGCGCTTCATGTTAGAAATCTCCTCCGGAGTTAATTAACAGAAAGCCGGCTCCGTGCATGCGGTCGCAGTGCGCGGTACAGGCGCGGCGGGAATCTAGAACCGGCGAAAGTCAAGTCAAGGAGACCCCCCAGCCAGGTCCTTCTCTGCTGCGTCCGCGCACCGCTTCGCCGCGACTCCGGTTGTTGGAGGCCGTCCGACACGCTACCAATAAGTGAACAGCCGATGGCGCATTATGCAGCTGGCGGCACCCTGCCTATCCGGAGTCGTACCGTGTTACCGGAAACATTTGGTGGTCTGAAACGCCTGCCTTTGGCAGAGCCGCACCGACGACGGCGCACAGTCAAGGACGAGCTGCGGCAGAACCTGCTGCGGAAACTCTCAGCCGGCGAGCCGCTCTTTCCCGGCGTGCTCGGCTACGACGAGACGGTCATGCCGCAGATCGTCAACGCCATCCTCAGCCGGCACAACTTCATACTCCTCGGACTCCGCGGTCAGGCCAAGTCGCGCATCCTCCGCGCGCTCACGACACTGCTAGACCCTGCCCTGCCGATCATCGCGGGCAGCGAGGTTAACGACAACCCGTTCGCTCCCATATCCAAGCAGGGGCGGCAACTTCTGGCGGAGGCGGGCGACGACACGCCCATCGCCTGGCTGGATCCTGGCAGTCGCTACGTGGAGAAGCTCGCAACCCCGGACGTGACCATAGCCGACATCATCGGCGACGTGGATCCGATCCGGGCGGCCCGCGGTGGTCACGTTCTGTCCGACGAGCTGACCATTCACTACGGCATGCTGCCACGGGCCAACCGCGGAATCTTCGCTCTCAACGAGCTTCCCGATCTCGCCGGTAAGGTCCAGGTGGGGTTGTTCAACATCATGCAGGAGGGCGACGTCCAGATCAAAGGCTACCCGGTGCGACTGCCGCTCGACGTGATGCTGTGCTTCACTGCCAATCCGGAGGACTACACCGCGCGCGGCAAGATCATCACGCCACTGAAAGACCGCATCGGCAGCGAAGTGGTGACGCACTATCCGGAAACAGTGGACATCGGAATCGAGATAACGCGGCAGGAGGCGTGGATCTGCCGCGAGGGAGTTCCGCTCAGGATGCCGGACTTCGTCGCCGAAGTCATCGAGCGCGTTGCGTTCGAGGCGCGGACCGACAAGCGTGTGGACAAGCGCTCCGGTGTTTCGCAGCGACTGCCCATCTCGCTGATAGAGAACGTGGTTTCCAGCGCGGAGCGTCGCGCGCTCGCAACCGGCGAAACCGAGGCGGTGCCCCGCATCGCGGACGTGTATGCCGCGCAGCCGGCCATCACCGGCAAGATCGAGCTGGAGTACGAAGGCGAACTGATCGGGGGCGGAGTGATCGCGCGCGAGCTGATACGCCGCGCAGCCGATCAGACCTTCCACGCGCGGGCAGGCCAGGTCAACACCGACGACATCGTGATGTGGTTCGACGCAGGCGGTGCGCTCCAGGTGACCGACGACGTCACCAGCGAGGCGGTCGCAGAGGCGTTTGGAACCGTTCCGGGACTCCGGGAGATCGTGGAGGAGACCGGTCTTGCAACTGCAGCGGACCCGCCGCTGATGGTAGCCGCGTGTGAGCTCGTGCTCGAGGCGCTGGTCGCGCGAAGAAAGATCTCCCGCAGTGACGGGGGGACGTACGGACGGGCTGTGGAGGAAAAGCGGCGACGCGGCGGCCAGGACTACATCGGCGGAGTTTCAGCGTAGAGGCGGACCGCCCGGTATCGATCCGGCGCGCCGGGGCAGGCGATCTCGAGGCCGTGGTCCGCCTGCGCTTCGCGCTGCTGCGCGAGCAGTCGCCCCACCCTCCGTATCATCGCGTACACCCCGACGCAGAACGGCGGGCACGGCGGCTGTTCGCGGCACAGCTCGTGTCGGCAACGGAAGCGCTGATTCTTGCCGAGCACGGCGCCGGGGCGATCGGGATCCTCCGCTGCGCGGATATCGAGGGCTCTCCCCTGTTGCTGCCTGAGCGGTACGCATACGTCTCCTCCGTGTACGTGGCCCCGGAGTGGCGTCGCAGGGGGGTGTTGAGGCACCTTCTTGCGGCGGCGGAGGAATGGGCGACTCACCGCGGGCTGACCGAGATGAGGCTGTCAGCCGCATCCGACAGCCGGCCGGCGCTCGCCGCCTGGCGTGCACTCGGCTTCGTCCAGGCGGAGCAGCTGCAGGTCCGCGTGCTCGGGAACGCGCTGCCAACCGACGAGGAGCGATAGTGGCGATAGTCACGATTTCCCGGATGTTCGGATCGGGGGGTTCCGAGATCGCCGAGCGCGTGGCTAGCGAGCTCGGGTGGGAGCTGCTCGACAACGAGGTCGTTGACGCGGTCGCCCAGCGACTCGGTGCCGACCGTGCCGAAGTCGCAGCGCGGGAGGAGCGGGTGCCGTCGCTGGTCGAGCGACTGGCCCGGGCGATGGCGCTGAGCTCTCAGGACTGGCTTGCGCCCGTATCGGATGCACCGATGCCTCCCAGCGACGACAGGCTCGTCGAGATGACGCGGCGGGTGGTCGAGGAAGCGATTGCCCGGGGCCCGGCGGTCGTTGTTGGCCGCGGCGCGCAGTCCATGCTCGCTGCACGGGAAGACGCGCTCCACGTCTTCTGCTACGCGCCGCGGCACGCGCTGATCCGCCGTACGATGGAGCGGGAGGACATTGCCGAGGCTCAGGCAGCGAAGCTCGTCGAGGATTCCAATCGTCAGCGCGAAGAGTGGGTGCGGAAGCACTGGTCGCGCGCGTGGCGGGCCCACGAGAACTACCACCTGAGCCTGGATACGGCCTGGTTCGGGCTCGATGGAGCCGCCGAACTGATCGTCAGGCTGGCCAGGGAGCGGCTGGGCGGGGCTAACCCCCCCGGCTGATAAGACCTCGCGCGCGCGCGCTCGCGCACGCGCACGCGGCCGTACTGCTTCTTGCGCACGTGTTTAAATGCGCCGTAGTATTGGCCCCTCGGTGCTTCATGCGGGGGCGAGGTACTGGAGCCGCCCGCACAGCCATGCCCATCACAGCGCAAGCGGGGGCTTCATATGCACGACTCTTCGTTCGCCCGTTCCGGAGCA
>DASUUI010000167.1:0-3164 GCA_036374155.1 Gemmatimonadaceae bacterium
CCGACTTCGTTGATCTCGAAACCAGGGCTGTATTCCTGGTAGCTCACGGTTCCGCGCCAGTGCTCGCCGCCGAGCTTCGCGAGTGTCATCTCCGCGACGTAGCCGGTTAGCGACGTCCTGGTGGGATCGTATCGGGACCGCTTCTTGTCGGGACGCTGGTAATAGCGGGCACTGGAGAGCTGCAGCGCACCGATAGCCGCTTCGCTTCCCAGGTTGTGGCTCACGACAACGTTTCCGTCGAAGGCCCAGGTTCGGTTCAGCCACGCGTGATTCCAGTCGAACCCGGCTACGTACGCAGCGCTGCGGAACAGCGACTCCAGCTCCGGATCGCTTTCCAGATCGCGATTCACCGCAGTCGCTCCCACTCCGATCGTGGTGTTGCCCTGCCGGAGATCGCGCTTGGCACGGGCCACGAAGTAGTTTGCCCGCGGCTCGACCGTGGCTCTCTGCTCCTCCCCTGAGAGGGTCATGTATCGGGCCTCCTCGCGCAGAGTCAGCGCGTCCAGCACGCCCAGGGACCAACCGCCGGCGGTTCGGCCGGTGAGTTTTGTCGCGGCGGCTATCGTGGTCTCCAGCGGAGCATCCACGAACGTGACGTCCGGCCCGCCGATGAAGCGCTGCGGAGAGCGACCTATGCGACGCGAATGAAGAAAGTTGTAACCGTTCGAGGTGTTCTGTGATCGCATCGAGCCGAAGCCGAAGATCCCCGCGCCTTCGACGAAGAACGGCCGGCGCTCGGGAAAGAAAGTCTCGAATGCGGAGAGGTTCACGACTGCGGGATCGACTTCCACCTGACCGAAATCGGGATTGAACGTCGCGTCGAGAGTGAGGTTGCTGGTGATGCCGTACTTGAGATCAAGGCCGACTCCTGGCGCGATCGAGTTCCTGTTGCGGAACGGGTCGTTCGCCGCCACCGACGGGTGCTCGTTCTTCGCGAGCACGTAAGGCACCAGCTCGAGGCGCCTGGACGCCGAGAGGCGGCCGAGTCCCGTCAGGTGGCCGTATCGGTTTACCCCCTGCTGCTGTCCTTTGGGAGTGAACGAGGACACGGATACCTCGGCTTTGCGCGCGATCTTCCTGCCCAACTGCAGCCCCCAGACCTGTTCGTCGAGGTGCGGATTGTAGCGGAGCTGGGAAAGCGGAATGCGAAACTCGGCTGTCCAGCCAAGCGAATCGACGGTTGCGCTCCCTTCCCAGACGGCGTCCCACGAGTTGTCCTGGTGGCCGCTGGTCGTGATCGCGGCGTCGCGCCTCGCTCCGGAAGGAGACAGGCGGAAGATCACGCCGGTGAGATGGTCGTGATACGTGTCGAAGGCGACCTCCACGAGATCGCCTTCGATGCTTTCGTCCCGGCGTGCGAGCTGTGACTGAATCAGCTGCGGCTCACGGTCGTACAGCCGCATTCCGACGTAGATGGCCTCTCCGTCGAAGAGGATCCGCGCCTCGGTTCGTTCAGAAGCGGGCTGACCCTCGCTGGGATCGTTCTGGGTGAACTCCGTGACGGGAGTGGCTGCCTGCCACGCAGGCTCGTCAATCCGGCCGTCGATCTGTATCGGGCCCGTGCGTTGCGCGGCCAGCGCCCTCGGTGCCTCGCTGTGCGGGCGAACCGTGTTTGTTGTCGATTCGGCTGGTGTCTGGGCCGCTGCCGGGTTCACACCGACAGCAAGGGCGAACACCGCGATTCCAAGGACCGTAGTCGCTGACAAAGGGCGATGCATGTCGTCGTGTGTGGACCGGTAATGCGTGAGTCTTCCGCCAAAGCTCTCACGCCTGTCTGTGTGAGACCCATTACGAGCGCGGCGGGTTGCAAGGCTAAGCCGGAGCCGACCTTGTCGCTTGGAGGAACTTGGCCCCATGTGCCGGGTCAGGCTGCGTTCTACGGTTCGCCCTCTGTCCCGGAGAGCTCGCGCCGTCCCTTGTCCACGCGGCCAACGCGGCCGAAGGCGGACTGCAGGTCCCGCGTGCCCGACGCAACTGCGCGCAGCAATTCGCTCGCCCATTCAGGCGTGGGCCCCGTATCGCTCCGGTGGTATCCTCGCAGCGCCGCCGTTGTGGCGACAGTGATCACGACATCGACCCTGGAGATCGCCGTGAGCGCCTCGTTCGCGGGAATCGACAGCTGGCGCAGATACCGCCAGAGGGCGGCTCGCAGCGCGTGATATTCGCGCAGCACGGCGTCGTCGCCGGTCTTCTGAACGCGTCGCTGGTCGCCATGCGCGGAGGCGGCGCGGACCAGCCGCTCGGACGCCTGCTCGTCTCCGCCGTCGCCGAGCGCGACATCGAGCACCGCGCGCACCGTTTCGTGAAGGCTGTCGAGTCCGTAGCGTTCCGGGTGCACGTGCCACGGCTCATCCGCGCTGACTGCTTCCCACGCGGCAAGAATGGGAGTCAGATCGTCGCGCAGCTCGGCGTTGCGACGGTGTGTCTCGGACCGTCGGTCGCCAGTGGCGCCCCGGTCCTCATACTCGGCAGCCATATTGAGAAAATAGTGAGGGGGGGACGGCGCCGCTGACCAGCATGAGGGAGATCCATCATCGATGTCATTGACGCATTGCCGCGCATTGTGGCTGATGCTGTGCGCGACGCTTCCGGCCTGCAGCAGCGGCACCGAGCCAGCGGGGGTGCGACTCGAGATCGCCGGGACGGTACGCAACTCTGCGACTCAGGCACCGGTGCCAGGCGCGCGGGTGATACTCCTGGACAAACGCTCGTCCTTTGAATCCGGGTACGTCCTCGCGTCAACCACGTCTGACGCGGCAGGACGATACGAGCTCACGGGCAACGCGAAGCGTCCCGGCTATGAGGCTGGGTGTGATTTCGTGCTGCTGCTGGTTGAGGGGTACGAATTCACAAGCGGTAAGAGCGTCGTGTGTACCAGCGAGCGACAGATGATCGACCTCACCGTGACGGACGACTAGCGGCGCACCGGGGTGCCCGTGTCCGCTTTCGCCGGCGTTTGCCGCCTTAATGCGCAAGGGAGCACCCGCTCACGCGGGCCGTCGCCCTTCATCCCACGCATTCAGGAGAAGTCATGCGATCGCCCGCCCTGTTCCTCCTCACGCTTTCGGCTATAGCGGTCTTCGGTTGTGACAGCGGCATCGTGGACCCCACAGTCGCAGGTGACGGTGGCCTGGCCGCAAAGGGAGGGGGATCAGACCTGACGC
>DASUUI010000168.1:0-19405 GCA_036374155.1 Gemmatimonadaceae bacterium
CCGACGCTCCGCTGCTGGTCAACAGGCGAAGCAGCTCGTCTATCCGGCTGCGTGCCGCGTCCGGTGATGTCGCGTTGCCCGCAGCACCGTTCCCGGACCCTCCGGTATTCGGCCGAGCGGTTCCCTCCCGACCGGGGCGCCCCACGGGGGGAGTTGCGACTGCTGTCGGTTCCAGGTGCGACACGATCAGTCGAGCGGTCGGACCGATACGATGAAGCGCCGGTTTATCAGGCGCGTCCCCTCGCTGGTGAGAACCGGAAGAAACTGGTCCGGCATCTTGTTCAGGTAGTCGATCAGCCGCGGCATGTCCCCCGGCACGGCAAGATCGACCGTTCCGGAGCAGACTGCGCCGTCGGCCATGCGCACCTCCAGCCGCTGCTGCCGCCAGGCGGGCAACAGCCGCCAGTCGTCCCGGCTGGAGCTGAGGGCGTTGACCTCGCGCACGCTGTTCTTGCTGATGAGCACCGTCTCACTGTCGCTGAGCGCCAGCGGAAAGAACTCCCTGGGGTCGTTCAGGATGTCCGTGGGGCGCTCCGGTCCGTAATGGAGCGCCGCATAGCCCTGCGCGAACATGTCGCCGGCCAGCTCTTCGCCCTGCGCCAGCGTGACGATTACAGGGATGCGCGATTTCTCGATTCGGTACACGTCCGTCTCGGTTGACATGTCTCTCGCCGTCTCCGGATCGCGCGCAGGCTGCAGAACGCGGTGGCGGGTGGCTCTCAGGTGGAGACGCATGAATCGGTTGCGCGTCACCCCGACCCCCGGGCGCTGCCTTCGGTCCCGCCGCGGAACCTCGCCGCGCAGCCGCGGCGGCGGCCGCCATCCCCGCAACGCGGTCGCCTTAAAGCCCGCAGCACTATATGTTTAGACGGCTCGATCTCAGCCCGCGTCACCCCTTCAGGTCAGTATGCACACCGCCATCCTCGTTGGATTTCTTCTGGCACTCGCAGGTGGCTCGCCTCCCCCGGAGAAGAGCGTGGACCGGGTGTATTCACTGATCAGGGTCAATGGCAAGCCGGTTCCAGGCGACGTGGAGTTCCGCTCCACGGCGGGGAGCCGCCATTGGATCAGGATCGAGGAGTCGGTGCTCAGGCTGCGACGGAACGGAACGTTCGCGGCTTCTGCCAGGTTCTACCGTCAGTTGCTGCGAGACGGAACGCGCCCCCCTCGCCTCGCCACCCAGCGGCTGCTCAACGACGCCACACAGGGGCGCTACACGATCCGCGGTGACACGATCGAGCTGCACGCCGCAAAACGCCGTGACGGAAGCGGGGGCACCGCGTACGGCCGCATCTCCGGCGATCGGCTCCGGATACGTCAGACTCTCAAGGACGGCAACCTGCGGCACAACGTGGACGTGGAGCTCAGGATCGACCCGACCATCTGGTAAGTAGTCGGTCGCTGAGGCGGCGCTCGAGCGCCGCGCAACCAGTGCAATCGAAGGCAGCATCCAGCCGCACCCGGCGCCAAGCCAACCTCCACGACGACACTCGGCTCGCAGGCAGGCGATCCCCTCCCCGTGCCCTCAGCCGCGTCGCCGTCCGGCCTGCTTCTTCCGCGACGCAGCCTTGCGGCGCCGCCTCGGTTTCGGCTTGAGGATGGTGCCGCGGCACTTCGCCGAGCCGCACTTGCACCGGTAGAACTCCTCGAGCTCCTCGTCCTTCAGGCCTGTGCGCTCGTACTGGTAATCGTACGCGAGCTCGGTCCCCGGCTGGATGTTCTTCAGTGCCTCGATCCAGATCCGACCGTCTTCGATCACGGCCACGCAATTGGGGTCGCAGGAGTGGTTTATGTAACGAGCATCGCTTCCCTGCCGGTTGCCATCCACGACGGTCCGGCTCGTGAGCGTGAAGAGAAAGGTGTGATGCCGCCCCATCTTCTCCTCGTCGTACCGCCGGTCGGCTTCAGCGTTGGAGATCCGCTCGCCTGCGTACTCGATGATGCGTTGCCCGGGGCGGATCCGCCTCGTGGCGAATACTCCCCGCCCCTGTATCTCAGAGCGGCGAACTTCATAAGGAAGGTTGGAATCGGCGGTTTTTCGTTTCGGCATGGTGCTGTGAGGGCGTAAAGGAGATCCGGTCATGCACGAAGCCTTCCAGCGAGCGGTTCCCACACAGCACCCTGCGCCAGGTCCCCAGGACGGGCCGGAGAGGTGCTCGGGCGCGGGGAATCGTCGGGTTCGTCGGGGCTCAGCGGTCCTCCCTTTGCACCCCGTTGGGAGCGTTCGTATATGGGAGCCATCGCTCCCTGGGAGTTAAAGTTTCCTGGAAAGTGAGGAGCGTATGACCAGATACTGGAAGAACTTAGCAGTTGCGGCGGTTTTCGTGACGGCCGCCTGTGCCTCCGGAGTCAATGTTACTCGGACCACCCCGCAGTACGGCTTCGCGCGGACCTGTGCCGAGGCCGTGACGGTGTTCGACACGAGGGTCGCCGTGCCTTCGAACTACTATGAGATCGCGTGGATTACCGCGGAGGGTAACGCCGTGTGGACCACGGATGAGGACCTGGTCAACCGGATGAAGCAGTCGGCGGCTGAAGTTGGCGCCACTGCGATCATCGCGAACACCTCTGGTCCGTCGGCAACGGCGGTGCAGATCCTCGGGGCCGCCGTGGGGACCGGCGACGCTGATCGATCCGGCAGCGCTCTCGCCATCTTTCAGCCGTCGGAAGAAGCGCGCGTAAGAGCAGCCTGTGCGAGCAATCCATAAGCCGAACATGGGAGAGCGTCCAGCGCGGTGAGTAGTCACCCCTGACGCGAAGGAGGACGCCCCGCCGGCACGAGCCGGCGGGGCGTTGTTCCTTTGCGCCACGCCTTCGCTGGCGGGATCTTTCTTGACAGAGTGGGGGGCGGATGTAAACGTTTTCACGGCCAAAGAACCGCTTTGCAGCTTTCGGCTACACAGGAGCCTCCCTGTCGGCAACGATCACCGAAGTCGCGCGCAAGGCTGGAGTCTCGGTCGCGACCGTGTCCCGGGTGCTGAATGACAGCGCTCCGGTGAACGAGACGACCCGCACCCGGGTCGAGGACGCGGTGCGCTCGCTGCGTTACGTGCCGCACGGAGCCGCGCGAAGCCTGATCACGCGGCGCACGAGCACCTTCGGCGTTATCCTCCCGGACCTGTACGGCGAGTTCTTTTCCGAGGTCATCCGCGGGCTGGACGAAGCGGCCCGCGAGCACGGTTACCACCTGCTCGTCTCCAGTGCGCACAGCGACCTGGCCGAGGTGGAGAGTGCGATGCGCGCGATGCGCGGGCGGGTGGACGGGCTCGCGATCATGTCCCCGGACCTCATCGCGGGCGGCGCGGCGATCAAGGGGCCGGAGAACCTTCCGATCGTGCTGGTCAACTGCGACATCAAGCACTCGGCGCTCGATTCGGTGAGCGTTGACAACGTCGGGGGCGCGCAAAGCATCGTCGCGCATCTCATCTCCCACGGCCACCGCCGGATCGCGATCATCAACGGACCGGAGCGGAACTGCGACGCGCGCGAGCGGCTCAGGGGGTACAGGGCAGCGCTGCAGGATGCCGGGCTCGCCGTCGCGGCGGAGCTCGAGCTTCCCGGGACGTTCACGGAGGACTCCGGCTACGATGCCGCGCGCTCGCTGCTCAAAGTGCGAAAGCCGGCGACCGCCATCTTCGCAGCGAACGATTCGATGGCCATCGGCGCGATCGCCGCGCTCACGGAAGCCGGACTCGCGGTGCCCGAAGACGTGGCAGTTGCGGGGTTCGACGACATTCCGATCGGCCGCTACCTCACGCCTTCCCTGTCATCCGTGAGCGTGCCGGCGAGCGACATCGGGAGCAGGGCGATTGCCTGCCTGGTGCACGCCACCGAGCACAAGAACCACCACGTCCGCCGCCACGAGCTGGTGGCGACGCAGCTCGCCATTCGAAACACCTGCGGTCCGCACGACTACCCGCGACGCCAGGGAGCAGCCGCTTCCAGGTCGTCGCTCAATGCTCCCACTCCAATCGAGGCAGTCCCATGATTGCATTCAGAGTCGGCACCAGGTTGCGCACCGCGCTGGCCCTCCTGGCATTCGGCGTCCTGGCCAGCGCATCAGCCGGGGCGCAGACCAGCACGGGCAATATCCGGGGAACGGTTATCGGAACCGCGGGAGCCCCGCTGGCCGGAGCGCAGGTGACTGCGCGCGACATCGCGACCAACGCCCAGCGATCAACTGTGACCAGCGCGAGCGGGTTCTACTTCATCGCTGCACTGCGGCCGGCACGCTACGAGGTGACCGTCCGCCGCATCGGGTACACGCCGGAAAGCCGTATCGTGCACGTACAGATCGGCACGACGGTGGACATGGCTTTCCAGCTTCGTGACCAGGCGGTGCAGCTGGAGGCGGTTACCGTTCTCACGACCACACCCTCGGAATCCCGCACTTCTGAAATCGGCACGAACATCTCCCGACAGCAGATAGACAACCTGCCGACATTCGAGCGCAACGTGCTCGATCTCGCGAAGCTCGTTCCCGGGATCTCCGCTCAGGCCGTGAACAACAGCGACAAGTTCCTCGCGAGCGGAGGTCAGCCGCCCGAGGCGGTCAACATCTTCGTTGACGGCGCGAGCTACAAGAACGACGTCCTTCGCGGCGGAGTCGTGGGCCAGGACGCCAGCAAGGGCAACCCGCTGCCGCAGGGAGCCATCCAGGAGTTCCGCGTCCTCACGCAGAACTACAAGGCCGAGTACCAGAAGGCAGCCAGCGTGATCATTGCGGCCACCACGCGGAGCGGGACCAACGAGCTGGAAGCGGACCTGTTCGCGTACGGAGTCGGACGAGGCTACGTCGCGCGCGACGCCGTATCGGTGCGCAACAACTCCCCCCGACCTGAATACAAGCGCCTGCAGGCGGGTGGCAACATCGGCGGCCCGATCATCCGGGACAGGCTGTTTTACTTCGGCACGTACGAGCTCAATTTCCGCGACGAGCCTGCCTACATCCGCCTTGGGGGTGACAGCGCCCTCGCCCCGACCGCCCTGAGACAGGAGCTCGTGGCGCGCGAGGGGCAGCGAGCTCAGGAATTCCGCGAGCATCTCGGACTTGGCAAGCTCACCTGGATGGCGTCCGATCGGAACACTCTCGATGCGAGCCTGAGCATTCGCCGCGACGATGACTTCCGCGGATTCGGCGGGCAAACAGCGTTCGAGGCGGCCGAAAATCTTCGCGTCAAGACCACCACAGGCGTGGTGAACTTCAAGACCGTGGGCGACAAATGGATCAACGAAGCCCAGGCCAGCGGACAGCTCTTCACCTGGGGCAACGTCGCCCGTGATTTCGGCCTGATAGGGAGGAACTACTTCGGCCTGCTCCGCGTCGGCGGAAAGGACTCGGAACAGGAGTTCGAGCAGAACCGTTTTTCGCTGCGCGATGACATCACCCGAACGGGATGGAGCTTCGCCGGCGATCACGTGTTCAAGGCGGGCGTGAACGTGGACTTCGTGTCCTACAGCGGCACCAAGTACTTCAATGGCAACCCGGTCTTCAACTTCCGTCGCGACCCGGAGAACTGGGCCCAGCCCTTCGAGGCCTTCATCGGCTTCGGCGATCCCACGATCGAGCGGGACAACACGCAGTTCGGCGCGTTCATCCAGGACGACTGGTCGGTCGGCAGCCGCCTGGTACTCAACCTCGGTCTCCGCTGGGACGGGGAGACGAACATGATCAACAACGACTACGTCACTCCGGCACCGCTCGCGGACTCGCTGCGGATGGCGTACAACGCCGGCATACTGATCGTGGATCAACCCCTGCCTGAGAACCAGACACAGAACGTGGAAGTGATCCGGCAGCTGGGCGGGATCGAGCGTTATCTCAGCAACGGCACGAGCTCACGCCCGATGTACAAGAAGGCATTCCAGCCGCGGTTTGGCGCATCCTTCGACCTGCTGGGTGACGGGAGCACAGTCCTGTTCGGCGGAGCCGGCCTGTACTTCGATCGCAACTACTGGAACACGCTGTTCGACGAGCAGTTCAGACGACAATTCCAGGTGATCAGGATCGACTTCCGTAATGACTGCGCCGGGGCGCCAAATTGTGCTGCCTGGAACCAGCAGTACTACGATCCCGCGCAGCTTCGCGCCCTGGCGGTCGCCACCGGACGACCGGAGGTGTTCCTCGTCGCCAACGACATGGTGCCGCCCCGCACCGTGCAGATGTCGGCGGGCATTCGTCGGGAGATGGGCGCGCAGCGCGTGACGCTGTCGTACAACGGTCTCCGCGGGCGTAATTACATGAACTTCGTGCGCGGCAGCCCCTGGGGCGGCGGCGGCCTGCCGTACAACACGGTATTCGTGGCCGACGACAGGGTGAAGACCTGGTACGACGCGATGCAGCTGCAGATAGACCGGCCGCTGACGGTTGGCGCGCGCTGGGGCGGCGGGCTCGCCTACACGCTCTCCAAGTCGGAGGAGCAGGGTCAGAGTCAGGATCTCTTCTGGGGGTTCGACGGCCGCTATCCGACAGTCGGTGACCGGCCACGGCTGCGCGCGCCCGGCGACCAGCGCCACGCGGTCGTGATGAACGGGATCGTCAGGCTTCCGTTCGACATGCTGTTCAGCACGATCATCAACCTCGGCTCAGGCATCGCGGTGAACGCCACCGATGCGACGGCCGGGTTCGAGACGGGCAGGCAGGTGACGTACACGTACCAGCCGCCGACGCGACCGTTCCTCGGGCTGGGCAATGTGTTCGGCTACCAGAACATGGACGTTCGCCTGCAGAAGGACTTCCCGCTCGTCACTGGGCAGACCGCGAGCCTGGTGGTCGATGTGTTCAATGCCTTCAACAGCCGCAACTTCGGTTGTTACGAAACGACGATTCAGCCGGGGGGACTTGGATCCAGCCCCAATTATGGCAACGCGAATTGCGCAGGTCTCGGCCGTCGCCTGCAGGTCGGCTTGCGATACGGTTTGAGGCCAGTGGGTGGCGGACGCTGATCTGCCCGCCCGTTACACGGCAGTAGCAGTGCGCCGGCGCTGGCTGCGGAGCATCGCGGCTGGCGCCGGCCGCACGAGGTACGGCCTTGCTGCGCTGGTGTGCGCGGCAGCAGTGGTCGCGCAGGCCGCCGCCTGCGCGCCCGCACGCATCCCGCCTGCGCCGGCTTCCCTGCGGGCGGAGCCGTTCCTCGACACCCTCCAGTCCCGCACCTTCGACTGGTTCTGGAAGCTCGGCAACCGGCAGAACGGGCTCATTTTCGATCGCTGGCCGACACCATCGTTCTCCAGCGTCGCGGCTGTCGGCTTCGGCCTCACAGCGTACCCGATCGGTGTCGAGCGCGGGTACATCAGCCGGGCCCAGGCGGCGGAACGGGCGCGCACGACGCTCGAGTTCTTCTGGAAAGCGCCGCAGGGCCCGCAGCCGGCGCAGATCACCGGGCATCGCGGATTCTTCTATCACTTCCTCGACATGCAGACCGGGCATCGCTTCCAGACGGTCGAGCTGTCAACGATAGACACGGCCCTGCTGCTCGCAGGCGCGCTCGTCTGCAGGGAATATTTCGACGGCCCGGGCACGGTCGAGACCGCGATCCGCGACCTCGCCGATTCCATCTACTTCCGCGTGGACTGGAAATGGGCGCAGGTGCGCGCGCCGCTCGTCTCGATGGGGTGGCGCCCTGAGGATGGGTTCATCGCGTATGACTGGCGCGGATACAACGAGGCGATGATCCTGCTCATTCTGGCGCTGGGCTCGCCCACGCACCCGATAGAGCCGGCTGCGTGGGACGCGTGGACGCAGACGTACTCGTGGAGCACCTTCCAGGGGCAGACACTGGTGCAGTTCGCACCGCTGTTCGGTCACCAGTATTCCCACGTCTGGATCGACTTCCGCGGCATCCGGGACCGCTACATGCGGGAACGAGGCATCGATTACTTCGAGAACTCGAGACGGGCCACCTACAGTCAGCGCACATATGCCATGGCGAACCCGATGCGCTGGCGCGGCTACGGGGCCGATATCTGGGGGCTGACGGCGGCCGACGGGCCCATCGATACGACCATCAGCGTGAGCGGCGTGGAGCGTCGCTTCTTTACCTACGCCGCGCGCGGCGCGGCCGCGAACGAGATCAGGGATGACGGCACGATCGCGCCGACTGCTGCCGGCGGCTCGGTTCCGTTCGCGCCCGAGATCGCGATTCCAGCCCTCAAATCCATGCGCCGCGCCTATTCCGGCAAGCTGTTCACCGAGTACGGCTTCCTCGACTCGTTCAATCCAACGTTCACGTTCACAGGCGTGCAGGTCAGGCACGGCCGGGTTGATCCGGTTCACGGCTGGTACGACACGGACCACCTGGGGATTGACCAGGGGCCCATCCTCGCGATGGTGGAGAACTATCGCAGCGAGCTGATCTGGCGCCTGATGCGGAAGAACCCGCACATCAGACGCGGGCTGGAGCGAGCGGGGTTCACCGGAGGATGGCTCGCGTCCGGCCAATGAGGCGGGCCCTCGCACTGCTCGTCGCGCTGTCCGCGTGCGCAGACCGCAGCGATGAGGTGACACTCAGGTTCTGGGCGCTGGGCCGCGAAGGCGAGGTCGTACAGCAGCTCATCCCCGAATTCGAACGGCGCAATCCCGGTGTCCGCGTCCAGGTCCAGCAGATCCCCTGGACCGCGGCGCACGAGAAGCTGCTCACTGCCTACGTGGGGAACGCCACGCCTCATGTGGCGCAGATCGGTAACACCTGGGTGCCTGAGTTCGTGGCTCTCAACGCGCTGGTGCCGCTCGACAGCCTGATCGCGGCTTCCACGATCGTCCTGCAGGACGACTACTTCGCGGGGATCTGGGACACGAACGTCATCGACGGAACCGTGTACGGACTGCCGTGGTACGTGGACACGCGCGTACTGTTCTACCGCTCCGACATCCTGCGGCAGGCGGGCTACGCGACGGTGCCGGCAACGTGGGCGGAATGGCGCGAGGCGATGCGCGCGATCAAGCGTGACGTCGGCCGGGACCGGTACGCGATCCTCCTTCCTACCAATGAGTGGCCGCAACCCGTCCTCCTGGGGCTGCAGAATGGCTCTCCGCTCCTCCGCGACGATGGGCGATACGGGGGGTTCCGCGATCCGCGCTTCCGCGAGGCGTTCACTTTCTACGTGGAGCTATATCGCGAAGGGCTCGCGCCCGCGGTCTCCAGCAATCAGGTCGCCAACCTGTACGAGGAGTTCGCCCGCGGTCTGTTCGCCATGTACATCACGGGACCGTGGAACGTGAGCGAGTTCAGCAGGCGTCTTCCGGCGGAGATGGAAGGTCGGTGGGCGACCGCGCCGATGCCGGGGCCCCGTGCAGGAGAGCCGGGCGTTTCGCTCGCGGGCGGCTCGAGCCTCGTGCTGTTTGCCGGGCGCGGTCAGGAAGGGCCCGCGTGGCGACTGATCGAGTATCTCTCCGAGCCCGCGCAGCAGATCCGGTTCTACGAGCTGACCAACAATCTGCCGGCGCGGGAGTCTGCATGGCAGGCGACCGGGCTCGCCGCCGACAGGTATACTCGTGCGTTCTACCAGCAATTGCATCATGTCGTCGCAACTCCAAAGGTCCCTGAATGGGAGCAGATCGCCACGCGCACCTTCGAGGCAGTAGAGGAAGCGGTCCGCACCCGACGCTCGGTGGACGAGGTGCTGGCCCGGCTGGACGAAGACGTGGACCGCATGCTGGAAAAGCGGCGCTGGCTGCTCGCCCGCCGCGCCCGGCGTGATTCAACTGCCAGGGCTCCAACGCCGCCGCAACCCATGATCGGAGCCGTACGCCCGTGACCATGGCCGGTGGGGGAAGCGACAGGATCGCTGCGGCGCCGATTGCTCCCGCCCCTCGGGCCCGCGAGACGTGGCGGTCCAGCCGGCTCGCGCCATGGTTCTTCCTGGCGCCCGCGCTCCTGCTCATCTCGCTGTTCTTCTTCCTCCCGGTGGTGGCTTCCCTGCTGCTCAGCTTCACCGACTTCGACATCTACTCGGTTGGTGACCCCGCCAACGCCAGGTTCGTCGCGGGCCGCAACTACGCCACGCTGCTCCGCAGCGGCGAGTTCTGGTCGGCGCTGAAGAACACGCTGTATTTCGCCTTTGTCGGCGGCCCGCTCACGATCGCCACCTCGCTCGCTGCCGCGCTGCTCGTCAATTCGCGGCTCATCCGCTTCAAGTCCTTTTTCCGCACGATCTATTTCTTCCCTTTCGTCACCACGCTCGTCGCCGTCGCCATCGTGTGGCGCTATCTGTACCACCCGCGCTATGGCCTGCTCAACTATGGCCTCGGAATGGTGGGGATCGCGCCCATCGACTGGCTCGGCGACCCGCGCTGGGCGATGCCGGCGATCATCCTGCTCGCGGTGTGGAAGAACTTCGGCTACAACATGCTGATTTTTGTCGCCGGCCTGCAGAGCATCCCGGAGGAGTTGTACGAAGCCGCCCGGATAGACGGCGCTGGACCGCTCAGCCAGTTCCGCAACGTGACGCTCCCGATGCTCGGACCAACGCTCGTGTTCGTCGGCGTGGTCACGATGATCGGGTACTTCCAGCTGTTCGCCGAACCGTACGTCATGACCCAGGGAGGCCCGCTGCGCAGCACCACGAGCCTGGTGCTGCTGATGTACGAGGAAGGGTTCCGCTGGTGGCGGATGGGCACAGCCGCGGCAATCGCGTTCATGCTGTTCATCGTCATCCTGCTGCTGACGTTCCTGCAGCTCAGATGGCGGCCGGCGTCGGCCCGATGAAGACGCGGCTGGCACGCGTTGCCCTGTATGCAGCGCTGGCAGCCGGCGCCGTCATGGCCCTGCTCCCTCTGCTGTGGATGGTATCGGCCTCCCTCATGCCCGCCGGAATGGCCAACACCTATCCTCCGCGGCTTCTCCCGCGGACAGTGACTTTCGAGCACTACGACACGCTGTTCACCCGGCTGAACCTCACGCGCTATCTCATCAACAGCAGCATCATCGCCCTGGCCATCACGACCTTTTCGCTGCTGATCAACTCGATGGCCGGGTACGCTTTCGCCAAGTTCCGGTTCCGCGGTCGCGACGGGGTATTCGCGCTGCTCACCGCGGGAATGCAGATACCCGTGCAGGTGGTGATGCTGCCGCTGTTTCTCCTGCTCAAGAGCATGGGCGTGATCAACACCTACTGGGGCGTGATCATCCCGAGCATGGCGAGCATCTTCGGCATTTTCCTCATCCGGCAGTACACCATGTCCGTTCCCGACGATCTGCTGGACGCGGCCCGCATCGACGGCGCGGGCGAGTTCCGGATCTACTGGTCTATCGTGCTACCCGTAATCCGGCCGATCCTGGCAACGCTCGCCATTTGGACGTTCCTCAACGCCTGGAACGACTTCATGTGGCCCCTCATCGTTCTGAGTGACGAGCAGAAGTACACGCTGCCCGTGGCGCTGGCCAGCCTCTCCGGCGAGCACGTGCAGGACACGGAACTGATGATGGCCGGGTCGGTGGCCACGATCGCGCCGGTCGTCCTCGTGTTCATCTTTCTGCAGCGGTACTACATGCAGGGGATCACCGCCGGCAGCGTCAAAGGCTGATGCTGATAGGGCGACTCGGTCTCGCGCTGGTGGCAGCAGTCGCCATTGCGCCGGCGGCTGCCGCACAGCCGCGCGTCATCGACGCGTTCGAGGACGAAGGCGGCTGGACGGCGCATCCCTCCGACGGCGTATCGCTCCGGATAAGCCGCGACGCGGGACGCTCCGGCTCGGCGATGCGGCTCGACTTCGACTTCCATGGTGGCGCGGGTTACGCCATCGCCCGGCGGGAGATCTCCCTCGATCTCCCGGACGATTATGAGCTCGCCTTCTGGGTGAGAGGCGACGCGCTGCCGCAGAACCTCGAGCTCAAGCTCGTGGACCCGAGCGGCGAGAACGTGTGGTGGATCAACCGCCGCGACTTCCGTTTTCCCCGCGCCTGGACGCGCGTGACGACGCGCAAGAGGCAGATCGAGTTCGCCTGGGGGCCGCAACGCGACACGGCGCTCACGCGGACCGCGGCGATCGAGATCGCAATCACTGCGGGCAGCGGCGGGAAAGGGACTGTGTGGCTCGACGATTTCACCCTCACCGAGCGACGGCCGCAACCGCCCTACCCTGACGGGCCGAGGGCCTCCGCCTCGGCGTCGCTTCCGGGAAGCGACCCGCGATTTGCCGTGGACGGCGATTCGGCGACGGCCTGGCGAATTGGCGCGCAGTCTCCGCCGCCGCAGCTGCTGCTCGACTACGGCGGCCCCCTGGAGTTCAGCGCCGTGGTGCTCCGCTGGCAGCCGGGACAGCGAGCGACTGGATACCGGCTCATGACAGCGGCGCAGGCGACTGACACCGCCGATTGGACGCTCGAGGCACCGCATCTGGTGTCTGCCGGCGATGCGGACTTCCTGTACCTGCCGGAACGGGAAGCCCGCTTCTTCCGGCTGGTTCTCGACGGCACGGCCGAAGGCACGCATGCATTGCGCGAGCTCGAGGTCAAGCCCGCGAGCTGGGCGAAGAACCAGAGCGAGTTCTTCGAGCAGGTGGCTGCACGGTCGCCGCCCGGCCGCTATCCGAAGTACTTCAGTCGCAGGCAGTCCTACTGGACCATCGCAGGTGCGAACGGCGACGGCGCCGAGGCGCTGATCAACGAGGAAGGCATGGTCGAGGCGCAGGCCGGTACGTTCTCGATCGAGCCGTTCCTGTACTCCGGCAACAGGCTCATCTCATGGGCCGACGCCAGCACCGCTCAGCGCCTCGAGGATGGCTTCCTCCCGATCCCCTCAGTCAGATGGGACAGCCTGCCCGTCCCCCTCGCTCTCGACGTCACGGCCATCGTCGCGGGGGCGCGCGATTCCTCGACGCTCTGGGTTCGCTACCGGGTAAGCAGTCATCACAGCCGGCCTCAGCGCGCGACACTGTATCTGGCAGCGCGCCCCTTTCAGGTGAATCCGACCTGGCAGTTCCTCAACCGCCCCGGTGGCGTCGGCCGCATCAGTCGTCTCTCGTTCGACGGCGCGCGACTCACGGTCAACGACGATTCCACTGTTGGTGGCGGAAAACGCGTGCTCCATTCCGTTACCCGCCCCACTGCCTTCGGCGCTGCCCGCGAGGGCGAGCTCGGCGATGCGCTCGCACGCGGCGACGTTCCTGCCGCTCTCACCGCAGCCGATGAGTCAGGGTGGGCGGCCGGTGTTTTCAGCTACGAGCTGACCGTGCCGCCCCAAGGCAGCGAGGAGGTCTGGATAGCGGTGCCGCTGCGTGCGGCCGCCGAGCCGCCGCGCTCCGGGCTCGCTTTCCCTGCAGCCGCACGCATTGGCGACAGCGTCCTGACCGCGGCAACCAGCTACTGGCGTTCCGCGCTCGGCGGGCCGGAAATACGTCTCCCCGCAGCCGCCGAGTGGATCGTTCGGTCGCTGCGCAGCAATCTCGCGTACGTTCTGATCAACCGCGATGGTCCCTCGATCCAGCCCGGGTCGCGCTCGTACGAACGCTCCTGGATCCGCGACGGCGCTCTCACGTCGGAGGCGCTCCTCCGCCTGGGACGGGAAGCCGAGGTTCGGGAGTTCATCGAGTGGTACGCGCCATTTCAGTTTGCTGACGGCAAGGTCCCCTGCTGCGTCGATCGCCGCGGCGCCGATCCCGTTCCCGAGAACGACAGCCACGGACAGCTCATCTACCTCATCGCCGAGCATTGGCGGTTCACTGGCGACACGGCTTTTTCCCGCCGGATGTGGCCTCACGTGGTGCGCGCCGTGGCGTACATGGATTCGCTCAGGCACAGCCGCATGACGCCGATATACCACGCAGACTCGCTGGCTTATTACGGGCTGCTTCCGCAGAGCATCAGCCACGAGGGCTATTCGGCGAAGCCGATGCACTCGTACTGGGACGATTTCTTCGCGCTGAAGGGATTCAAGGACGCCGCCGAGCTTGCCCTTGCGCTGGGCGAGCGGGACCGGGCCGCGGAGTATTCGGCGATGGCGGCCGCGTTTCGCCGTGATCTCCTCGCGTCATTCGCGCGCGCGATGGCGGCCCACGCCATCGACTATCTCCCAGGCTCAGTGGAACTGGGCGATTTCGACGCGACGTCCACGACGGTCGGGATCAGTCCCGGCGGCGAGCTTTCCCGACTGCCGCCCGCCGCCGTGCAGCGGACCTTCGATAGATACTGGGAACGATTCGTTCAGCGTCGTGACGCCGATACGACCTGGGACGCGTACACGCCGTACGAGCATCGTGTGACCGGCACGTTCATCAGGCTGGGACAGCCGGACAGGGCGCACGCGCTGCTCGAGTATTTCAGACGTGATCAGCGCCCCGCTGGATGGAACCACTGGGCAGAAGTCGTCTGGCGCGATCCGGCCACGCCCCGTTTCATCGGCGACATGCCGCACACCTGGGTCGGGTCCGACTTCATCCGCTCCGTTCTCGACTTGTTCGCGTACGAGCGGGAATCCGACTCGACGCTGGTCGTTGGCGCGGGAATTCTCCCCGGGTGGGTGAACGAGGCTCCGGGCGTGTCCGTGCGTGACCTGCGCACCCACTACGGGGCTCTCAGCTATGCAATGCGCCGGAGCGGATCTGCGGTTCACGTCAGCATCGGCCAGGGCGTGCGCCTTCCCCCAGGCGGAATCGCACTGCGTCCCCCTTCCGATCACCCGCCAGTGTCCGTGCTTGTTAACGAAGCGGTCGTTCCTCTGTCTCCCGCCGGTGAGGTAATCGTGCGCTCGCTGCCGGCGGAAATCCAGATCAGGTATTGAGACTTGCCGACATGACACAGCACACGGACAACGCCAGCGATCGCGCCCACCGGCCCCACACCCGCGCGCTACCGGCCGAGCGACGCGCCGTTCGACCGGATTATCTCCGAGTAGAGATGCGCGCTCCCCTTCGGAGTCCGTCGCTGCGTCGCGAAGTCCACGTGCACTATTCCAAATCTCTTGGAGTAGCCGTGGCTCCACTCGAAATTGTCCAGCAGCGACCATACGAAATAGCCGCGAAGATCGACGCCCTGCGCGATGGCGTCGCGGGCCGCGCGGAGGTGCGAGCGCAGGAAAGCCTGTCTGCGGCGATCGTTGAGGACGGGGCCGGCGACGGTGTCCGGCTCCGGAAGCGCCGCGCCGTTCTCGGTGACGTACAGCGGAATGTCGCCGTAGCGGTCCCTCACCCAGAGAAGCGTTTCCGTGAGCCCCTGCGGGTAGATCTCCCACGCGGTGGCTGTATGCGCCTTTCGGCGCTGCTTCACGCGGCTGGCACGGACCGGCCACGCGCTGGAATCATGCCTGACGACGGAGCGCGTGTAGTAGTTGACGCCGAGGAAGTCGATCGGCTCGCGGATGAAGTCGAGCTCGTGCGGCGGGTGAGTGGGCCACGCTTCGCCAAACACAGCGGCCAGCTCGGGCGGATACTCGCCTCTGAATATCGGGTCCAGGAACTGCCGGTTCATGTATGCATCGGCGTGGCGCGCGGCCTCCGCATCGACATCCCTGGAGGACGGGTGCTTGGGCTCGAGGTTCACGACGATCCCGATCCTGCCGCTCGCCTCGGCGCGGTACGCCTTCACCGCGGCCGCGTGCGCGCGCAGCAGGTTGTGCGCGGCCACCGCCGGCTCGAACAGACTGCGGTGGCCAGGCGCGAGTGCGCCGTGCAGGTACCCGCCGTCCGTGACAACGTGCGGTTCGTTCAGGGTCGCCCACATCGGAACGCGGTCCCCGAGCGCCCTGAACATCACGGTGGCGTACTCGGCGAACCAACCGGCGATGTCAGGGTTGAGCCACCCGCCGCGCTCCTCCAACCCGGCCGGAAGGTCCCAGTGGAACAGCGTCGGCGCAGGCGCGATGCCGGTCGCCAGCAGCCCGTCCACCAGCCGGTCGTAGAACCCCACGCCCCTGTCGTTGACGGCTCCGCGGCCGGCGGGCAGGACGCGGCTCCACGAGATGCTGAACCTGTAGGCGCCGAGTCCCAGCTCCTTCATGAGCGCGATGTCGTCGCTGTAGCGCCGGTCGTGGTCGCACGCGACGTCTCCGGTGTCGCCATTGGCGACGAGCCCCGGCGTGTGGGAGAATTGATGCCAGATGCTGGGCCCCGCACCGTCGGCCAGGGGCGAGCCTTCGATCTGATAGGCCGACGTGGCGGCTCCCCAGAGGAAGTTGGCGGGAAACGACGGCCCTCGTTTCATGGCTGCGTATCAGGTATGGAGATCGAATGGCAACGGTGACTCTCGAGGACGTACGGAAAGTCTACGACGGCAATGTAGCCGTGGAAGGCGCCTCGTTCAGCATAGCCGACGGAGAGTTCGTCGTGCTCGTCGGCCCCTCGGGCAGCGGCAAGAGCACTGTGCTGCGCATGATAGCCGGGCTGGAGAGCATCTCCGGCGGCCGCATCCTGATCGGAGACCGGGTGGTGAACGACATGCCGCCCAAAGAGCGCGACATAGCGATGGTGTTCCAGAACTACGCGCTCTATCCGCACATGACCGTGTACGAGAACATGGCCTTTGCCCTCAAGCTGCGGAAGCTGTCGAAGACGGCGATCGACGAGCGCGTGCGGGCGGCCGCGGACATTCTCGGCCTTGGACCGTTCCTCAGCAGAAACCCGCGGCAGCTTTCCGGCGGGCAGCGACAACGCG
The DNA here is from genome assembly GCA_036374155.1 of Gemmatimonadaceae bacterium. GTDB lineage: Bacteria > Gemmatimonadota > Gemmatimonadetes > Gemmatimonadales > Gemmatimonadaceae > DASUUI01. The sequence continues at coordinate 16,587 of DASUUI010000168.1, forward strand.
TAGCTGTGGGACGGGCAATAGTGCGACAGCCGCGGGTGTTCCTGTTCGACGAGCCGCTCTCGAACCTGGACGCCAAGCTCAGGGTGCAGATGCGGCGCGAGATATCGAGGTTGCATCGCGAGCTGAAAGCAACGATGATCTACGTGACACACGACCAGACCGAAGCCATGACCATGGGTGACAGGATCGTCGTCATGAGCGACGGCAGGGTGCAGCAGATCGGAGAGCCACTGGAGCTGTATCGCCGGCCGGCCAATGCGTTCGTCGCCGGCTTCATCGGCAGTCCGGCGATGAACCTGTTTCCGGGCACGCTCGTGCAGGGTGACGGCGCACCCTCGTTTCAGGGCGCAGACGACGGGCTTTCGCTGCGCCTTCCGATGCACGCTGCAACGGTCGCGCGTGCGGTAATGGGACGCGACATACTCCTGGGAGTGCGGCCGGAGCACCTTTCCGTCGTTCCATCCGGATCAATTGACGCCATGGGCGTGCAGCTCGACGCAATTGAGCCGATGGGTGACGTGGTTTACCTTCACGGCACTGCGGGCGCACGGGAGGTCACAGCGCGGGTGCTGCCACAGCCGCTGCCCGACCCTGGGGCCACCATCTGGCTCGCGCCCGATCGTGAGCACCTGCACTTCTTCGACGCCGGAAGCGGGGCATCGCTGGCGGTTGCTGGCGACGACGACCCGACCCGTTCATAATTTCTGTTTTCCTCCAGGAGGCGCTCATGAACGTCATTCAGTCCCCCACCCCGCGACGTGGCTTCGTCAAGGGTGTCGCGGCAGGCGCGGCAGCGCTGGTCGCGGCCAGGTGGTCCACTGCACGGGCCGAGCCCGTCCCGTCCGCGCCCGACCTAGCTCTCAACGATGACTGGGTCGCCAGAATTAAGGGCAAGCACCGGCAGGTGTTCGACGCCACCGAGCCGAACAGCGGGTTCGCTGCCGTGTACGCGCTCAACTTCATCGAGAGCTCGAAGCAGGCGCACAACCTCCCCGACAACGAGCACACCGCGGTCGTGAGCTACCGACACTTCGCTACGCCGCTGCTGCTGAGGGACGAGATCTGGGCGAAATACAAGATCGGCGCGCTGCCGCCGGTGAGCGTGACGGATCCGCAGACGAACGCGCCTGCCCTCCGCAACATCTTCCACAACAACATCATGCTGTACCCGGGGCTCACGTACGAGTCGCTGATGGCCACTCGTCCGGTGATCATGACCGCGTGCAGTCTCGCAATCGAGGTCCTGAGCGGTATGGCGGCCGAGGGCGCCGGAGTATCGGCCGAGCAGGCGAAGGCTGAGTGGCTGGCCGGGCTCATCCCCGGCGCGGTCGCTGTGCCATCGGGGGTATACGCTGTGAATAGGGCGCAGCAGGCGGGGTGCACCTTCTGTACGGCGTAGCTGCCTGCTACCGCATTTAGGACTGCGCCAAGCTGTCAGTTGTGAGTACTGAGTTCTCAGTAGTCAGTAACCGCGGTCACTGACTACTGACGACTCATTACTCACGGATCACATCTTGGCGCAGGCCGCAATGCCCACGTAACCGGCCATCCTGTTCAGGCCGGCGTCAGGTCGTTCGCCTCTACGATCCGTTTGAATGGCAACCCGGCAGCTTCGTTCACGGCCCTTACGGTATCCGCGTCTTTGGCCTCGAACAGGCACATCAGGTGGGCCTCACCGGGTACGAACGTCGAGCGGATATAGCGCACGGGCTTTCCTTCGTCGGTGAATTCCCTGCTTTTGTCGATCGCCGCCCGCTGTGCGTCGGCAAGCTGGTTCATCGTCATTCCCGGAACTTCGCGATCCGCCATGTAGACCGGCATGGTGCCTCCTTCGCAGAAATACGGCTGGTGGGTTGACGCTAACTGCGATCCTCAAGTCGGAAGCTAGTGCGCCCTGAGCGATGTGCAACGTTTGAGTCGGACGCAGTTGGGGGGCCGCACCTTCTGTACGGCGTAGCTGCCCACGGTCGCACTTGAGACTGCGCCAAGCTGTCAGTTGTGAGTACTGAGTTCTGAGTAGTTAGTAACCGCGGTCACTGCCTGCTGATCACTCAATACTCACAGCTCACAGCTTGGCGCAGGTCTCAGTGCCCACATGGCCAGACAACAGAAAAAGCCCCGTCTCGTTCGAGACGGGGCTTCCTGATAAGGTGCCGGCGACGGCCTACTCTCCCGCGACCTCTCGGTCGGAGTACCATGGGCGCTGTAGGGCTTAACGACCGTGTTCGGAATGGGAACGGGTGTGGCCCCTACGCTCTAGTCGCCAGCGATTTCTATTGGCAACAACGGAAGTGGGAAGTGATCGTGGCACGAGCGAAACTCGTGAAATTGCGCAGTGCTCTGCGGTGTGTTGTGTTGGGATCTTCGCTTGCGCGATGGTCCCACAGGGAACAGTCAAGCCTCACGGGCGATGAGGACCGCTTCGCTTGTAGGTGATTGCTCACGTTCCACGTGCGGCCTCTCGACGGGATGGTCTATCCCGGCCCTTCAGGGAGCTCAAGGCTCCAGGGAAGATTCATCTTGGGGAGGGCTTCCCACTTAGATGCATTCAGCGGTTATCCCTGCCAGCGGTCGCTACCCGGCGCTGCAGTTGGCACCACAGCCGGTACACGAGAGCGCTGTCCGACCCGGTCCTCTCGTACTAGGGTCCGCGCCCCTCAATCTTCCAACGCCCACGACGGATACAGACCGAACTGTCTCACGACGTTCTGAACCCAGCTCATGTACCACTTTAACCGGCGAACAGCCGGACCCTTGGGACCTGCTCCAGCCCCAGGATGTGATAAGCCGACATCGAGGTGCCAAACCGCGCCGTCGAT
>DASUUI010000169.1:0-6871 GCA_036374155.1 Gemmatimonadaceae bacterium
GCGCGGAGAGCGAGTCAGCGTTTCCTCCCGGCCACACGATACAGCCCTGCGTGCGGTTCTCGGCACCGGTCAATCTGCTGAGCCCGTCATAGCCGAAGCTGCGCTGAATGGTGCGGTTGGGCGCCTCCCGCTGGTCGCGCTCTATCCTCCCCAACTGGTCGAACCTGTAGGCCCGGCGAAGCGTCTGGTCGACCGCGACGCTGTCGAACCTGCTGTCATAGCGCTGGGTCGAGGTGGTGTAGCTCTCGTGGCGGGGCTGGAAGCCGGGATATGACGTCGTCGTCCGCTCCATCTCGGCGCCATAGGAGAAGAAAGTGACTGCGCTCCCGATGTGGAGAGATGCCAGCGCTCCGCTCGTCGTGTCATAGTGGAAGCTCCTCGTGTAAAAGCTGAGCCCGTTGCTGCAGCTCGTACAACTGATGGTCGCCGTATCGGGCGTGCTGAGGCTCGGGTGAGTCTTGTACACGATCTGAAAGCGCTGGCCGCCAAGACCGTGGGTGGCAGTGGTGGTTCCCGCCTGCTCCTCGACGTAAAGAGTGTCGCCGGAGAACGCGTTCTTCCCCATGAACAGTGAAACGCCCGTGGCTTCCGAATAGCTGAGCGAGTCGGTGCTGGTATTGTCCCCGCTCTTCGTAATCAGTCGTCCGAGGCCATCGTAACTGAGATTCACCCGCTGGCCACGCCGATTGGTCCAGCTCGTCAGCTGGCCGGTGGCATCGTAGCGGAAGCTCGTATAGACGGACGCCGAATTCGCCGTGTACTCGCGCGTGACCCAGCCGAGTGGATTCCGGTGGAAGCGGTACACCTGCGATTTTGAGTCGGTCACCGTGGTGTCGTACAGCGCGTCGTACTGCGTCAGCGTCGGGTTCGTATTGACTCCGTCATACAGATGCGTCGCTCGGTTGACGGCGTCGTATAGCACCGTCCGGTTGGGCTGGCCAGTGCTCGCCAGCACGGAATCACGGCCGTAGCCGTCAAAGAAGGTGCTGTCCACGAGTCCGGTGGGCACGAGCACGCGCCGGATATTGCCGAAGCCGGCGTCATACGCGTACGTGGTCGAGTCGCCCGAGTGGTCGGTGACCTTGTCCAGCCTGCCGGATCCGTCGTAGCGGTAGCGCACGATCTCAGCGCCTCCGCTGCGCGCCATGCGCACCGAGTCCGCATTGCCGTTGGCCTGCAGGAATCTGCGTTCCGCGCGCGCGCCCGTACCCCAGACGCTGTCTATCTGAGCGTTCACTCCGTAGCGGAAGTAAGTAGCCGCACTCCCGGCGGGCTGCGACATGGTGAGCAGCCCGTTGGTGTAGGCGTACTGGTCCGTCACGCCGGGCGGGCGCACCACGGTCGTGGCGAACATGCCAGTCCGCGTAAACACCGTCTGTCTGTTCAGGTGATCCACGATCTTGAGCGGCTGCCCCCAGCGGTCCGCTGTGAACCGGGTGACCCGGCTGAGTGGGTCGGTGACCCTTCCCTGAATGGTGTCGAGTGAGGCCGCGGCCGCGGGCAAGCCCGAGCTGGTACTCGTAGTGGGGACGCCGACGTTCTGCCAGGCTGAGAAGGTCACCGTGGGAATAGTCGTCGTTGTGCTGCCGCCCCCCGCATCGATGTCGATCTGCGGCATTTTGGCCTGAGACAGCTTCCAGGAGGGCGAGTGATACACGAACTCGTGCAGTCCGCCCCTGCGGTCAGTGATCTTCCAGAGCCTGCTGGAGCCGTCGTAATCGAAACCGGTCGTCTTCGAGTCGGGATCGGTAATCGTGACGAGCTGGCTGCCCGAGTTGACGGTGTAGCTCGTCGTGCGGCCGCCGCCGGGCACGTGATTCGCCCCCGGCTCTACCACACTGGCCAGTCCATAGGTGCCGTAGCTGAGCGTGATGTAGGAGACCAGGCTCCCGCTGTAACGTCGTACCGGATCGCCGACGCTCGTCGGCCGGTTCGAGCCGTCATAGCCGAAGGTGACGGTCTGCCCAAGCCGATCGGTCAGCTCGGTCTGGTAGCCGGAGGAGTTGAAAGTCGCCTTCGTGCCGTCCAGGTAGGTGCGGATGTAGTTGGAGCCGCTCTGGGTGAGGATGCTGAAGTCGGGCCCCGCAGTGTTCAAGCCGCTGAAGACGATCGCGGCTCCGCCGCCCTCCACTATGCGGTATCCGCCGCTCGTGTACAGCCGCTGCAGGCCTGCAACGGTCCACCCTTTCGCTATGGGTGAGGCCGCGTCATTGACGATGAAGATCTGGATCGTCGTGGTGGTGTAGCTGTCGAGCGAGTTGGCGTCGCGGGCACCGACCTTGACCGCGAGCGAGTAGAGCCCCGTGCTGTAGCCGCTCGCGTCGAACTGGCCGGCGAGCCTCAGTGGCTCGCCTCCGGGACTGAAGTAGAGCCTGGTGTCGCCATTGAGGAAGGTGACAGGAGTGCCGCCGAGCGTCGCCTCGAGCGTCCAATAGGTGATCGAAGGCGCTGCGGGGATCTTCGCAACATCCGCCCGGATGAAGGGTCTCGGGTGTGCGCGATCGCCGTCATAAACCAGGGTCACCGAGCGAGGAGACCCAAGGCTGAAGTATGGCGCAGTGGAGTGAGCTGCCCGGACAGCAAAGCAGCCAGCTTCGCACAGTCCAGGGTGCTGGAAGTCGTTGTTGTTGTGGCTCAGGTCCACCGTGAACGGCCCGACGGCCGTGATGCTGATGATCGTCACCCAGGTATCGGCCCCATCGAAAAGCTCGAGCGTGACGGTTCCGTTCGTCTGGGCGGAGCCCATCGTCCAGTAGACCGTCACGGTCGTGTTGCTCTGGGCGCCGACCGACACCTGCGCAGGATCCACATACGCGGAAGCCACACCCCCGGTGTAGAGCGTGGTGGCGAAGTAGTTCTGCTGAAACTGGCTGGTGTTCGTGATCGTGAACTGCATCGACGCACTGCCGTACACCGGCGTCGTCGCTGAGGGATCGCACGGGGCGATGGTGATCGTACCGCCGGTGCAGATCAGCTGGGTTTCGGGCCACGCCGCGGCCGCACGAGGTGCAATCAGAGCAAGCAGCAGCGTCAGGTACAGCAGTCGTGTGAATTGCATTGTGATGTTCCAGTGAGAGGTGTCAGTTGCCTATGAGCGTTCTCAGCGCGCCGAATAGCGCGTCGAGGAGCTGCTTCTTCTTCCGTGTGCTCTTTCCGCCCGCGCTCTCTGTCGTGTTCACGGCGGACACGCCGACGGTGACGAGCGTAGTGGTCGCGATGCACGCACCGCGCGCCGAGCAGATCCGCGCGACGACCTCGTGGCTGCCGGGCTCGATAGCATCATCCGGCGAGGCAAGCGGACCCCACGCCACTGCAAGCGAGAGCTGGAACAGCTCCGTGCGGTCTTCGCCATCGACAGTGACGGCGAAGCTGCGCGCGTCCACCGGATCGCCGGGCTCGCCGGCCGCGAAGCGGAACACGACCACCGGCCTGTCCTGCGGCACCGCGCCCCCGGGCGCGGGCTGCGCGAGCGCGATCACGGGTGCGCGATAGGCCGGAAGTGGCGCCGGCGGCGGCTGGGCCGGAGGCGGGATCGCGTCCTGCGCCGGGGCCCCGCGTGCGGAGGCGAGGAGAGAGATCAGCGCCAGCGCTGCGGGTGAGAAGGGTCGTCTGTAGATCATTGCTGCGGTGCCTCGTGCTAGAGTGGGTGGCAAAAACGAGAGGCCCCCGCCCGGTCGCTTTGCCGAGCAGGGGCCTCAGAGAGCCCGTGTGTGGTGTGTTGTCCTGCTGTTGCTACTTCAGTGCGTCTGGTTCAGACTCGATGTTGGCTATGCCGCCTCCTGGTACGCGCGCGCGGTGAGATCGTAGATCCTGCCGCATCTGCGGCGGTGACACTGATACGTCGCCACCCGTGCATCCGGCACGAGATGAGCGCAGTCCGCTACAGTGGCCGCGGTCACGCGGATGGCCGGTGCCGAGCCGCATCCGGGACAGCGCACGTTGAGACGGAGCAGCACAGCGCGTTCAACGCAGGCGGTTCTGGTGCCGGTCAAGTTTCCTCCTGGGCGAAGCGGGCCACCACAGTGCCCACGACCGCCAGCGCGTCGGATGCCGCCACCGTGGACGGGTATTCGGGATTTAGCGAAGCGAGCCTCAGCCCGGTCGAGTCGTAACCCTCGACGTACTTGACCACGTATCCGTCGTCCGGCGTGCGCGCCACGATGAGCGAGCCAGGAGCGGCCGCGTTCCCGACTTTCACGAGCGCCGTGTCGCCGTCGTGCAGCACAGGCTCCATGCTGTCACCGCGCACCGGGAGCGCGAGATACTCCCCCCGCGCGACCTCCGGGGGCAGCTCGAGCCAGGTGTCGCTCGCTTCTTCCCAAAGCTCGTAGCCCACCCCCGCCGCGACGGGCAGAGCGATGAGCGGTGCGCAGTGCTCGGCCGCGCTGAACGGCAGAATGCGCCGGGCCGTGCCGGTAACGAGCGCCCGCCTTGGGCTGCGCGGGACCTCGCGGAGGTGCTGCGAGACCTCGCGGGCACGGGTGCGGGCGATCATCCGCCGCGCCAGCACCTCCGCGATTGCTTCGGTCTCCTCGTGCTCCGCCGACGTTTCCAGCGAAGCAGCCTCGTCCGCGTACCACGCGGCGAAGCGTGGGTTTGCGATCATCGCCTCGGTCGTCAGATCGTCAGCCAGATCGCCCGGCATGAGGTCGAGCAGAATCTGCATCTCCTTCTCTATGTCCTGCTGTATCTCCTTTTTCATGCTCCACTCCTCGTGTTGTCGGTCCTGGTCTCAGCGCGCTCGCCGCCGTCGGCAGGGGCAGGCGCACTGAGGACGACGCCTGCGCGGCGCAGAAGCCGCTCCACGTGCGCCCTGTCCCGTGCGTTCATCAACGGCAGGCGGGCGAGTATCCGCGTCCGAACGAGACGCCGGAGCCGGTGAATCCGGACCCGTGCCGCCGCGTGCTCGATCCCCAGCCACTGCGCGACGACGCGCGCCGGGACGTGATCGAGCATGTAGCCGAGGAGCTCCCGCTGCTCCGGAGTGAGCCCGCTGAGCACCGGCTCGTACAGACGCCGGAGCGCCTCATCGGCGGGACCGTCGTCCGCCGGCTCCCCGTCGGGGTGGTCGTCCGAACCGGCATCCGCCGACGCCGCCGCGGTTCGAAGCTCGTGGCGTGCGGCTTCCAGACTGATCTCGTTGTCCGCACCCCGCGTAGCCGCGAGCCGCACCTCGCGTCTGACGGTATTCCTCAGCACCACGACCACATACGACTCCAGGTTTTCGGGTGCGGCTGCGCTGCTCTGCATCAGGTGCAGCATCACATCGTCGAGCACCGTCGCGATCAGCTCCGGCAGGTCCGATGGCTCGAGCCCGAGCCTGCGCCCGCTCCTCTTGAGGACGCCGTTGAATCGCCGCGCGAACTCGCGAGCTGCGCGAGGATCACCTGAGCGCAGATTCGCGAGAAGGGTTGCTGAATCCTGCAGATGCGGACGTGCCAAGGCTGTCTCCCCTGCTCCCGGAGAGCGCGCCGGCTTCACGGTGAAGCTCGAACCACGCGCTCTCCACTTACTAGGAGTCGGGGGTGTTACATCACTTCGCCTCGCCCGTGTCGAACGCGGCGCCTGGCGCAGCGCGCCGCGAAAGCCAGCCGCGGACGCTCTGCTCCAGCTTCGCGATGGCCGTCTCGTTCAAAGCCCCGCCGTTCAGCAGCGCACGCACCGCGGACAGCCGCTCACTCGGAAAGCCCTTCACTTCAGCCTCTTCCAGCAGATCACGCAGGTCCGTCGCGGCCGCCGTCACGGATGAGGCTGGCCCAGACTGCGTCCCGGACGGCGATGAAACGCCGGCGACCGGCGCCTCAGGGCGCGTTGCGCGGTACGGCACGCTCACCGGGACCTCGGCAACCCGCGCGGGCCGCTGGCGGGCGCGGTCGGCCTTGAGCATTTCCTCACGACTGGGCCGCTTGCGCGATGCGGTGAAGCCGAGGTTCGCGAGGGCGCGGCCGATGGCGGACGTCTCGGTGTTCTCCACGCACGCTACCATGTTGATGTCTCCGTCGCCTTCGCGCTCCGAGGCCCAGCCGGTTGCGGCCGGGGTACGGTCGTCTGGCATCCGGTACACCGCGGCGCGGAACACCACGTCCCGGTCACGGGAGATCATCCGCGTAATGATCCGTCCGGCCGGGTACTGCTCGTAGAAGAGCGAGATCCGATCTGCGACGAGCGCGTACTCGGCAGGGTTGAAGGAGAGCGTAGTCTTGGGCATGGGAGATTTCCGGAAAAGGGGCCTCTCTATTATACCGAACAAAACCCGAATATACAACTCCCAGGGCGGACGCTCGGGAGCATCATCGCGGCCTGCTTGCCGAGTCTGCGTGCAGCCCATCTCATAGCGAGGCTTGCAGAGGGTTGTAGCGGAACCCACCTTAGCGGGTCTACCCAGAACGCCCCGGGAGGGCGCCGCTTGCAAGCCACTTTGCGGAACTACATCGGCGGCGAATGGCTGGCCGTCGAGAACGCCGATTACCTCGACCTCACCAACCCCGCGACTGGCGAGTCACTCGGTCGCGTTCCGCTCTCGACGCGCTCCGAAGTTGACGCGGCGGTGGATGCCGCGAAGACCGCGTTCCCGGCCTGGCGCCGGGTGCCGCCGGTGCAGCGCGCCCGCTTCCTCTTCCGCTTCAAGAACCTGCTCGAAGAGCACTTCGACGAGGTCGCCCGCCTCGTAACCGAAGAAAACGGCAAGACTCTGGACGAGTCGCGCGGCTCGCTCCGGCGAGGCGTCGAGAACGTGGAGCATGCCTGCGGGATCCCCTCTCTAATGATGGGGAAGTCGCTGGAGGACATCGCGGCCGGCATTGACTGCGAGTACTTCCGCCAGCCGATGGGCGTCTTCGCCGCGATCACGCCGTTCAACTTCCCGGCGATG
>DASUUI010000170.1:0-11861 GCA_036374155.1 Gemmatimonadaceae bacterium
CTCGGCGTGCGTGAGGGGTTCTCCACCATCACGATGCAGGCGGCCCGCAACACGTTCGTCGCGAACCGCTTTCCCCGCCGGTCGCTGCGGCAGAAGCTGATCGAGCTGCGCCTGGCGCGGCTGATGGAGAAATCGCTCACCAAGCAGCAGATCCTCGAGCTGTACATGAACGCCATCTACATGGGGAACGGCGTGTACGGAGTCGAGGCTGCGTCGCGCGACCTGTTCAACAAGTCGGTGCGGCGGGTGACATTGCCGGAGGCGGCGCTGCTCGCTGGGCTGCCCAAGGCGCCGACGACTTACACGCCACGGCGGCATCCGGAGCGCGCCCTCGAGCGGCGGAACCTCGTGCTCGACCTGATGGTGCGGGAAGGCTACGTGTCCGCCGACCGCCTTCCCAGCCTCAAGCAGCAGCGGATCCGGGTTGCCCGCGAAGGCTGGTATCCCGACGACAGCGCCGACTCGCACGCCTTCGACCTCGTCCGCCAGCTGGTGGACTCCGTGCTCGGCGAGCGCGACCTCGATGTCTCGGAGGTCACGGTGTACACCACGCTCGATGCGCGCGCCCAGCGGGCTGCGCAGCGCGCGGTGCGACGCCGCGCCGCGGCCATCGGCCGGCGCGTCGAAGGCGCGATGGTCGCCATTGACCCGCGCAACGGTGACATCCGGGCGCTCGTCGGCGGGCGCACTTTCCGGCGCGGGACGTTCAATCGCGCGGTCGCGGCCCGGCGGCAGCCGGGCTCCGCGTTCAAGCCGTTCGTGTATGCCGCGGCGATGACCGCCGGCTACTCACCGGCGACCGAGGTGGACGACACGCCGATAGACCTGCAGATGGAAGGCAGGGTCTGGTCGCCGCGCAACTACGGCGACAGCTACCTCGGGAGAACGACGTTCAGGAACGCGCTCACGCATTCCGCCAACGCCGCGACGGTGCGCGTCTGGGGCAATGTGGGCGGCGCGCGCGTGATCGAGCTGGCGAAGCGGCTCGGGATATCGAGCCCGCTGGAGAATTACCCATCGCTCGCGCTCGGTGCAGCGGAAGTCACTCCCCTGGAGCTGGCCACCGCGTACGCGCCTTTCGCCAACGGGGGAAACCGCGTGCAGCCGCGGCTGGTGCGGCGGATCGAGGGGGGCAACGGCGACGTCCTGTGGACGCAGGAATCGGCTACGCCAGGGCGCGCGATGGACCCGCGCGACGCGTATCTGGTGTCGTCGATGCTCCGCGCGGTCGTTGACTACGGCACGGGCGCGGTGCTCCGGTCCTATGGCGTTCGCGGCATGGTCGCTGGAAAGACGGGGACCACCAACGACGGCTCCGACGTCTGGTTCGTCGGCTACACGCCGACGATTTCGGCTGCCTTCTGGTTCGGCCTCGACCAGCGACGCTCGCTCGGCTCCAATGCGTCAGGCGGACGACTCGCCGCGCCGGCGTGGGCCGAGTTCTTCACCGCCGGCTGGCGCGAGACCTCGACCTCGAGGGAGTGGGCGCCGCCGCCGGGGATGGTCTCGAGCGTGATCGATCCGGAGACGGGATACCTCGCGAATGAGTGGTGTCCCGCCCGGGTGCAGGAATGGTTCAAGCCCGGCGGTGAGCCGGGGATCGAGTGCCCCGTGCACGGCGCCCCGATCTACGATCCCGAGTGGGACTGGTACGACCCGATGGAGGAGGTCGAGGACTTCACCGATCGGGTCGGCCGCGCGATCCGGGACGTGTTCCGCGGCAGGCGGGACGAGGAGTCGGACAACCGGCGCGAGAACCGGCGCGAGAACCGGCGCGGCAACGACCGGCGGAACCTGGCACCGCGCCCGCCCGAGGAAACCGTCCCTCAGCCGCGGTTCGAGGAGTTCACTCCCGACACCGGCGGCTGACCGCCGATCGCGCAGCTGAAGACCTGAGCGCGACGTCGCGGCGTCGCGCGCTCCCCGACTAGATCAGCGGCGCGTCCGCCGTTACGGCGAATTCGTTCGAGGTGCTCGAGGCTTCCGGTACATCCTGCCGCCGGATCCTGCTGTACGTCGCTTCGATCGCGAGCCTCACCCTGTAGGTGCCGGGAGGCGCCAATGCTTCGTCGAGACGCTCGGCAACCAGCGCTGTGAGCGTCAGAGAGCTGGTCGTATTCGGGGCAATCTCGAGAAAAGTCTCGGTGGTGCACGGCGCCGTGTAGGCCGGAACCCACGTGCTCACGTCGAGCTTCTCGATCACCCAGTCGCACGACGTAGCCACGTACAGCGTGCGCGTGCTGAAGTTGTCCACGGCCACGTCCACGGTGAAATCGGTCGTGGCAGTGCCCCCGGAGGGGAGCGCCTGCGCCGCGCGGACGGCGACTTCCTCAGGCTCGAGATCCACGATCTCCTCGCACCCTGCGACAAACACGAGAGCCAGGGCAACCGCGGCCTTTCCTGCTGCATTGTACCGCATACGGCACGTCCTCCCCATGAGTTGGAGCGGCACGCGCGGGCCGCTGCCCTAACTATGGCGGAGTGGGCCAATCGTTGCCAGCGGTCGGCACGCTGACGGCTCTCAGCTGGCTGTCAGCTGGCGGCTCTGCCTTTCGCCATTCTGCCCTTCCTCACCGCCTCACCTGAAACGCATTCGACGTCGTCCTCTCCTCACGCAGCTGGACGTGCCGGTCGAAATCGACTTCCTCGTAAATCGGGAACACGACCCGGTACGTCCCATCGACGCCGGCGCCATTGCCGACCCGCCAGTCCCTGTGCGCGGGCAGCGACTCGAAGTAGGTCGCCCCGGGCGGGATCGAGTTGTACTCCTGCGCGTCGATCGTACAGTACGGGTAATACGCGGGCACCCACTGCCCGTTCACGTACTGCTCGATCCGCCACTCGCACCACCGGTCGTACAGCACCCAGTTCGGGCCGAGGTTGGTGATCTCCACGGGCACGCGAAAATCGGTGATCAGCGACATCTCCGCGATCACCGTCCCCTGCGTCACCCTGACTGCCACGTCCGTGTAATTGCGGTCGCGCGAATCGAGGACGTCCACGCAGCCGCCGAGAGCGGCCACGGCGAGGAGGATCGTCATCGACCGTTTCGCTGTACCGGACATGAACCCTGCTACACCGCAACCGGCCGAAGGTGACCGGCACGGGGCGGGCGCCGTAAGTTCTTTCGTCTGCCCGGAACGAGGTTAAACGTGCCCGACCGGCTCCCAGTAGTTCTCGTCCACGGCTACTCCTCCACCGGGGCCGCGTTCGCCCCCTGGGTCACGGCGCTCACGCGTCGCGGCTACGACGTCACGACGGTGCACGTCTCGACCTACCGGTCGCTGAGCAACGAGCTCACGATCAGCGACATAGCGGAGGGGTTCGACCGGGCACTCCGGATCCGCGCGGGCCTGGCCGGGGACGAGCCGTTCGATGCGATCGTGCACTCCACCGGCATGCTCGTCGTCCGGTCATGGCTCGCGTCCTACGCAGAACGGCGAGACAGGCTCAAGCACCTCGTCGCTCTCGCGCCCGCGACCTTCGGCTCCCCGATCGCTCACAAGGGGCGCAGCTGGCTCGGCGCCGTGTTCAAGGGCAACAGGGAGCTAGGCCCCGACTTCCTCGAGGCAGGCGATCGCATTCTCGAGGGGCTGGAAGCCGCGAGCCGCTTCACCTGGGATCTCGCGCACGTGGATCTCCTCGGCGAGGAGACGTTCTACGGCCCGACCCGGACGACGCCGTTCGTGTTCACCTTCTGCGGAACCCGCGGCTACTCCGGTCTGCGCGGGCTGCTGAACGAGCCGGGCAGCGATGGAGTCGTGCGCTGGGCCGGCTGTCCGCTCAACGTCCGCAAGATCGTCCTCGACCTCACTGTCGATCCCGCGCGGATAGATGCACCGCAGCGGGTCTCGATCGCGCCGTGGACCAACGTGGACGTGCCGCTCATCCCGGTGGAAGGCGCGAACCACGGGACCATTCTCAGCGCGCCCCCCGCTCAGCTGCTCGATCTGGTGGAAGCGGCGCTGAACGTGTCCTCCGCGGCGGCGTTCACATCCTGGCTGGACGAGGCACGCCGCGTGACCGCGCGCGTGCGGAAAGCGATGGACGAGTGGCAGCAGTTCGTCGTGCGCGTGATCGACGAGCGCGGCGACCCGGTCACGGACTACAACATTCAGCTTTACGGCCGCACCCGGGGATCGTCAGAAAAGAACCTGCGCGCGTTCGCCACCGACGTTCACGTCTTTCGCGGTGATCCGAGTCTCCGCTGCTTCCACGTGAATCTGAGTCGCGTGCGGGCTGCCGACCTGGAGTCGCTGCTGCTCCGCGTGATCGCTTCCTCCGGTTCCCAGCTGGTCGGCTACACCGGGTTCGGCTCCGACAGGATCGGCGAAACGTCGAGCGGTACGACCCGGGAAGGGAAGTGGGACGGCTCTCTCGATCTCTCCGGGCTGCTCGGTGACGCCGCAGTGAGCTTCTTCTATCCGTTCACCACCACGCTGCTGGAGCTGCGGATCAACCGCGAGCCGCTGCCGCTCGAGGGACGCAACGAGGTACTGTGGTTCTGAGCCGTTCACAGGCGCCGTGACACGGCAGCTTCATCCTGCCGCCAGCGCGCCCGGCTAGGCGTCGCGCACTGCGATCACCAGCGGAACCCCATCGCCGAAGTAATCGCCGATGCGCGCCTTCACGCCGAAGCCGGCAGCCGCCAGCAACGCGGCATACCCGGATGCCTCCGGGGTGTCGGCGTACTCGGCCACGATGAGTCGCGCGCCGTCTGCGCGAAGCTGCTCGATGGCCGCTTCGATGAGGCTCTGCGCGACCGCCGGATCCTCTGCCGCCACCGCTTCTATCTCTCCTGTACCGACCGAGCCCGCCACCGATCGGAACAGCACGGCACCGTTGACTGCCGCGCCGTCGGCGGTGGCCAGCGCCTGATGCTCTGCGCCCGGACCGCGCACGGCGTCCTCCGCGATTCGCTGGAGGTCTGCTGCGCGCGCGCCGGAGTGGGACGCCGCCCAGAGTGGCGAGAGCTGCTGCAGGTCGCGCGGCTGCAGCGGGCGGATCACGCTGGCGTGCCTGCCTGCGCCATGCCGGTGGTCAGTAGAGTCGCTCTTCCTCGAGCGGCATGATGATCCACAGGATGATATAGACGACGGTTCCCGGGAAGGCCGCGGACAGCACCGAGCCCACCACGAACACGACCCGGACAACTGTCGGATCCCATCCGAAATACCGCGCTATGCCGCCAAGCACGCCGGCGATGACGCTGTCGGTGCGGGAGCGGCGGAGTTCCTTGCGTGGCTCGGGCATTTCAGTTCCTCATCGGGGTGACACTCACACTACGGCCGGAACCCCGTCCAGGGTTCAAATGTGAATGGAGCGGCCGAGAACCCCCAGCGCCGCCTCCTTCACCGCTTCTCCCAGCGTCGGATGCGAATGGACGGTGATCCCGATGTCCTCCGACGAGCCGCGGTACTCCATCGCGAGCACGACCTCCTGAATCACGTCCGATGCGTTCGGTCCGATTATGTGGCAGCCGAGCACTTCGTCCGTCGCGGCGTCTGCGACGAACTTCACGAAGCCGCTCCCTTCGCCCATGGTCCGCGCGCGGCCGTTGGCGGAGAAGGGAAACCGGCCGGTGGTGTAGGCGCGGCCGCTCTCCTTCACCTCGTGCTCGCCAAGTCCCACGGTGGCAATCTCCGGCCACGTGTAAACGATCGAGGGGATCGACTTGTAGTCCATCTGCACGCGGTGTCCCGCGATCACTTCCGCTGCGACGACTCCTTCCTCCTCCGCCTTGTGCGCCAGCAGCTTGCCGCCGACGGCGTCGCCGATGGCGTACACGTGCTCGATGCTGGTCCGCATCTGCGCGTCCACCCTGATCTCCCCGCGCCCGCCGAGCTCGATGCCAAGCGCTGCCGCGTCAACGCCGGTGAGTGCCGGCTTCCTCCCGACCGACACGAGCACGTAGTCGCCGGTGATGCTCTCCGTCTTGCCGCCGGCCTCCACGTCGAGCGTGACTTTCCCGTCTTCCACCCGGGCGCCGCTGACCTTGACTCCCGTCCGGATGTCGAGTCCCTGCTTGCGGAACACCTTCTCAGCTTCCTTCACGATGTCCGGATCGGTGCCGGGCAGGATGTTCGGGAGCAGCTCGACGACGGTCACCTTCGCCCCGAGCCTGCGCCAGACCGATCCCAGCTCCAGGCCGATCACGCCCCCGCCGATCACGACCAGGTGCTCGGGCACGCGTGGTATCCGCAGCGCCCCGTCGTTGGAGAGAATGCGCTCCTCGTCGAACTTCAGGAACGGCAGCTCCACCGGCACCGATCCGGTCGCGATGATGACGTCGCGCGCCTTCCAGGTCGTGGTGGCGCCGTCGGCGTCCTGCACCTCGACAACGTTTCCCGCGCGCAGCGTGCCGGTCCCTTTCGCCCAGGTGATCCTGTTCTTCCGGAACAGGAACTCCACCCCGCGGGTGTTCTGCGCGACGACGTCGTCCTTCCGCTCCATCATCCGCTCGAGATCGAGCCCTACGTCACCGAGCACGACGCCGTGCTCGGCGGCATGAGTGCGCGCGAACTCGTAATGCTCGGACGACGTGAGCAGCGCCTTCGACGGGATGCAACCGATGTTGACGCAGGTTCCCCCCAGCGTCTTGTCCTTCTCGACGCACACCGTGGAGAGCCCCAGCTGAGCGGCCCGGATGGCTGCTACGTAGCCGCCCGGGCCGCCGCCGAGGACCAGCACATCGGTTGTCTGTTGTTGATCTTCAGGCATCAGCTGCTGTGCTTCTCCTGTCGCGCGCGGCTTACCTCCTCCGCGTCGCCTCGCTGTTGAGCATGACCGTGTCGCCCGCCGGCGTGTAGATCGCCCTCACCGCGCCGACCATGTTTCCGCCGCGCAGCCGGTAGACCGATCTGGTGGACACCTGCTGACCAGGGCGCAGGATGCTCTCGAACGGCCCCGCCTCGAGGACCAGGCTGTCGCCCTCGATCGCCGTCACCCTTGCAGGGGACGTGCTCGCCAGGGCGGGGTTGGTCGCGTTCACCACGGTGAACGACCAGCCTTCAGTCGTGGACGTGGCGAGCATCTCGATGTTCGCGACGACGATGTCGCTCCCCTGGGCCCTGGCGGTGCCGTCCCACGTGCCGGCAAAGTCGGCGAGCGAGACGTCCGTTGCGGTAGTGGTATCGGTCGCCGCGTCCTCGCCGGGAGCACACGCTGTCATCAGTGCCAGGATCAGGATCGTTGTGCGACGCATACGGCCTCCTCTGCAAAAAGAAAGAGTGCTCGAATCCGGTGAATCACTCCACCAGCATCGCCGCGGGGTCCTCCATCAGCTCCTTCACGCGCACGAGGAACAGCACCGACTGCTGCCCGTCAACGATGCGGTGGTCGTAGGACAGTGCGACGTACATCATCGGCCGGACTTCGACCTTGCCGTCAATGACGACCGGCCGTTCCTGGATCTTGTGGAGCCCGAGTATCCCGACCTGCGGGAAGTTGATGATCGGCGTTGAGATGAGCGAGCCGAACACGCCGCCGTTCGTGATCGTGAACGTGCCGCCGGTGAGATCCTCCATCGTCAGCTTCCTGTCGCGCGCCCGCTTCGCGATGTCCACGATGTCGCGCGACACCTGGATCATCCCCTTGCTGTCCGCGTCGCGGATCACGGGCACTACCAGGCCGTCGTCCGAGGCGACGGCGATCCCCATGTGCACGTAGTGCTTGTAGATGATCGAGTCGCCGTCCACCTGCGCGTTGATCACCGGATAGCTCTTCAGCGCCATGCAGGCGGCCTTCACGAAGAACGGCATGAACGAGAGCTTGGCGCCGTGCTCCTTCTCGACGCGCTCCTTGAGCCGCTCCCGGAGCGACATCACGGCGCTCATGTCTATCTCGTTGAACGTCGTGAGGTGCGCCGTCGAGTGCTGCGACTCGATCAGTCGCTCGGCGATCCGCTTGCGGCGGACGGTCATCTTCTCGCGCGTCTCGCGCTGGCCGTCAGGAGCCGGATGCGCTGCCTTCGCAGGCACGCTTGTCGCGGCAGGTGCTGCCGCCGGCGGAGCGGCGGGCTGCGGTTG
This sequence comes from Gemmatimonadaceae bacterium, assembly GCA_036374155.1. Classification (GTDB taxonomy): domain Bacteria; phylum Gemmatimonadota; class Gemmatimonadetes; order Gemmatimonadales; family Gemmatimonadaceae; genus DASUUI01. The sequence goes on from DASUUI010000170.1 coordinate 8,028, forward strand.
GGCCTGAGGCCCGGCCGCCGAAGCTGCCTGCTCGATGACGTCAGGCTTGCTGATCACGCCACCACGTCCGGTGCCCTGAACCGCGCTCAGGTCCACCCCCCGCTCGTCGGCGACCCGTCTGGCGGCCGGCGACGACCGCGGCTCGCCTGGAGCCGGCTGCGCCGCGGGCGCGCCTGGAGCCGGTGCCGCAGCCTTCGGCTCGGCCGGGGCCGCCCGCTCCGCCGGTGCCGCCGCAGGCGCCGGTGCGGCTGCGGGCGCCGGTGCGGCTGCGGGCTGATCAACCGCCTGTTTCGGAACGCCGGCCGCCGGGGTGGCGCTGTCGTCGATCTCGCCCAGCACCTCATCCACCTTCACCACGTCCCCTTCATTCTTCGCGCGGCTCTTCAGCACGCCGCCACGAAGCGCGGCCACCTCGACCGTGATCTTGTCGGTGTCCAGCTCCACGACGGTCTCGCCGGTTGCCACGGCGTCGCCTTCCTGCTTGAGCCAGCGCGAGATGGTCGCTTCGACGATCGATTCGCCGAGTGGTGGGACCTTTAATTGGAGCATCGGAGAGTGGCAGGTGATCCGGACGGCTATCTTCCGGCGAAAGATACCCGACCGTGCGAGCACTCACCATTTCAGAGCATGGCGATCTCGATCGCCTTGAGTACAGGACCGACGTGCCCGTTCCCGAGCCGGGCCCGGGTGAGGTCCGCATTCGCGTTCATGCCGCCGCGCTGAACCATCTGGATTTGTGGGTCGTCCGCGGCCTGCCCGGGGTCACGATCACTGACTCCTGGGTAATGGGTGCGGACGGCGCCGGGATCGTCGAGTCGCGCGGGTCCGACGTGCCCGGGGGGACCCCGGGGGAAGGAGAGCTGGTCCTCATCAACCCCGGAATCAGCGACCGCAGCTGTGAGTTCTGCCTCCGGGGCGAGCACTCCATGTGCATCCGTTACGGGCTGCTGGGCGAGCACCATCCCGGCACGTTCGCCGAGTATGTGGTAGTGCCTGCGCCGAACGTCCGTCGCATACCGGATGGCGTGACTCCGGAGCAGGCGGCTGCGTTCACGCTCGTCACCCTCACCGCCTGGCGGATGGTCGTCACGCGGGCGGCGGTCCAGCCGGGCGAGACGGTGTTGATCTGGGGGATCGGCGGGGGGGTCGCACTCGCCGCACTGGCGATTGCGAAGCTGCGCGGTGCCCGGGTCTGGGTGACCTCCGGCGATGAAGCGAAGCTCGCGCGCGCCCGCGAGCTCGGCGCCGACGAAGCGTTCAACCATTTCACGCTCGATGTGGCGAAAGAGGTCCGGGCACGAACCGGCAAGCGGGGGGTGGACGTGGTGCTCGACAACGTGGGACCGGCCACGTGGAAGCAGTCGCTCGGCGCACTCGCCAAAGGAGGTCGACTCGTGACCTGTGGTGCGACGACCGGCCCGGTCGTTGAGACGGACGTCAGGAAGCTGTTCTGGAACCAGTGGACCATCCTCGGATCCACGATGGGGAACGATGCGGAGCTCGACGCGATCGTGGCCGAGCTCACGGCCGGGCGGCTCCTCCCGGTGATCGATTCCGTCTTTCCGCTGGCGGAGGGCCGCCGGGCGCTCGAGCGGCTGCAGGACGCGGCGCAGTTCGGCAAGGTCGTGCTGCGCATCGCAGAGTGAGGACAGTGAGCGACGAGGCGCAGTACACGCAGGAGGAGGTGGAGGCAATCCGCCGCGCCTTCATCGCCCCGGAGTCTGCCGGTTCGGCACGGTGCCCGCGCTGCGACGTCGGGATGACGAGCCGTCCGCTCGGCGGCGGGTCGTTCGGGCTGGGCTACGCCCGGCGGCGCGAGTGGCTCATCTGTCCGCAGTGCAAGAGGAGCGCGTTGTTTGATCTGAAGAGGGGGACCAGGAACTGAGCGATTAGGGGTGAGCGATTAGCGGAAAGCAACCGCGATTACTGCAGTTCCGGAGTCGCTTTGCGCTAACCGCTAATCGCTAACCGTTATAGGTTTTACTGCGGTACCCAACTCGGCAAATGCAAGAAACCCCCTACGTAGCCGCGACTTTCGGCGAACGGCTGCGCCTCAGCTTCGAGCAGGTCTATACCTACGTGCCCGCGCTCGTCGGCGCGCTGGTCATCGTCTTCGCGGGATATCTGCTCGCGCGTCTTCTGGAACGCGGCACGGAGAAGGTGCTCCGCCGCATTCACTTCAACCGCCTGCTCGAGCGTGGCGGAGTGCTGCAGGCGGTGGAGCGGTCGGGCACGCACTTCAACCCGACGCGCATAGCGGCGACGATGGTGTTCTGGATCGCGATGTTCGTCGTGCTCCTGATCGCCGCCAACGCGCTCGGACTGGAGCAGCTGGCCAACGTTTTCTCCGAGCTCGTCAGCTACATCCCGAGCGTGATCGCCGCGATTGCGATCATCATCGTCGGAATGGTGCTCGGCGGTTTCGTCGGCGGGCTGATCATGGCGGGCGCTGGCGGGATGCACGGCGGCCCGACGCTCGCGCGCGTCGGCAAGGCCGGCGTCATTGTGCTGGCGGTGTTCATGGCGCTGCAGGAACTGGGGATCGCCGGTGGAATCGTGACCACGGCCTTCGCACTGCTGTTCGGCGCCATCGCACTCGCCCTGGGTCTCGCCTTCGGGCTCGGCAACCGCGAGCTGGCCGGCGAGATCACGCGCGAATGGTACGAACGGTACCGCGCCGAGCGTGAGGCGATCGATCGCGAGCACGAGGCACTGGATCGTGAGGACGAGGAGTCGTACACGCACGAGTATCCGACGGTGCGTGAGCTGGGGGATGAGACGGGAGGGTGAAGAGCTCCGGTCGGATGTCGTGACTGTGAACGGCGAACTGCGAAAAGCAGAGCCGCCAGCTGATAGCTTCCAGCCGACAGCTGTCAGCCGGCTGGAAGCTTCCAGCTGGTAGCTGCTGGCTGGCTGTTTTGGTTTTGCTTTTTATCGTTTCGTCGATCGCCGGCGCCGTTGCCTCAGTCACGGGCTTCGGCATCGGCAGCATCCTGACCCCGTTCATCGCGCTCTCGGTCGGAACGCCGCTGGCCGTCGCGGCTGTCTCCATCCCGCACTTCGTGGGAACAGCGGTACGATTCGCCACGCTGTGGCGTCACACCTCATGGAGTGTGCTGCTGCGCTTCGGCCTTGCGAGCGCAGCCGGCGGACTTGCCGGTGCACTGCTCCAGCCGGTGTTCGGCGCGCGCGGGCTCACCATCCTCCTCGGTGCGTTGCTGATCCTTACGGCGATTGCGTCTCTTACCGGGGTGCTCGACCACCGCGAATGGCCGCGCGGACTCGCCGTCCTGCTGGGCGCCGTGTCGGGCGCGTTCGGCGGACTGGTGGGGAATCAGGGCGGCGTGCGCTCCGGGGCCCTGCTGGCGTTCCGCCTCGAGCCGCTCGCGTTCATCGCCACCGCGACGGCCACCGGGCTGATAGTGGATGCGGCGCGCATGCCCGTTTATCTGGCCCGGTCGGCCGACGCACTCGCGGGAGTCGGCCAGGACATTGGCGTCATGACCGCCGGTGTCGTGTTCGGCACGCTCCTCGGCCAGCGCCTCCTCCAGCGGCTGCCCCGCGAGCTGTTCAGGAAGATCGTCGGGGCAGCCGTCGGAGTGATCGGGATCTGGCTGATCGTTTCAGCCTGAGCCGCGGGTGAAACGCGTGCCGGACGGGACCGGCTAGTCACCGCCGTCGCCAGCAGCGGGCCGGTCCACCAGGATGAACGTCGCGTCGTCCTCGCCGATCCGCTCCAGCCAGGAGATGAGGTCGTTCACGCTCTCGGGCGGAGTCACCGCGCGGCTTCCCTTCGACTCGCGGATTATCCGCAGCTGCTGTCCCTCCTGCGCA
>DASUUI010000171.1:0-3345 GCA_036374155.1 Gemmatimonadaceae bacterium
TCACCTGAATCCCCGACGTGACGCCTGTCGAATGGAAGATCCCGGTCGCGGATGCGCAGACGACCGCCATCTACGATGAGGCGGCGCCAGGTAACGCTGTGTTCATCTGTGCGCACGGCGCGGGCGGGAACATCGCTGACCGCGCGACGCTTGCGACGGCGCGAGCGCTCGGCGGCCAGGGCATTGGCGTGGTGCGGTTCAACTTCCTGTACCGGGAGAAGAAGTCAGGTCGTCCGGACCCGATGCCGAAGCTGATGGAGACTTTCACCGCGGTCGCGGAGCGTGCGCGCTCCGAGTTGAACCCGGATCGCCTCGTCATCGGGGGGCGGTCCATGGGAGGCCGCGCAGCCTCCATGCTCGCTGCCGAGGGGTACGATGCGGACGGCCTGCTGCTGCTTGCCTATCCGCTCCACCCGCCGGGAAAGCCGGAGCAACTACGCGACGCGCACCTCTCGCGCATCCGGATGCCGGTGCTGTGCTTCAACGGCACGAGGGATCCGTTCTGCATCCGCGGGCTCATGGATCGCGTGCTCGCGAGCGTTACTGCGTCATGGGAGATGCACTGGGTCGAACAGGCGGACCACAGTTTCCACGTTCCCAGGTCGTCGGGACGCACCGATGCGGAGGTGCTCGCCCTGATCGCGGACGTCAGCCGGAACTGGATTGAGCGAATGAGCGCGTAAAGGAGTCCACCGCCGGCGGTCCCGAACCCTCGACATGGTCGTGCTTGAAGAACACGTACGCGTCGGTCCACGACTGGCGGGCCAGTTGACTCGCCCAATCCGCCAGCCGCGTATCGTCGTAGTCTGGTCTGTGCAGGCGCGCGTAGCCCCACGACGCGGTCGATAACACGGGAGACGCGAACTCCGCCTGATCGGTGATGCACAGCGCGACGTCGCGCGCGCGCAGCGCGTCGAGTACGTCGTCCTCGAACCAGCTCTCGTTGCGGAACTCGATCGTGAAGCGCCGGTCGAACGGCAGCATGTCCAGGAACACCCGGAGGCGATCCAGGTCCTTTTTCAGATTGGGTGGAAGCTGAAAGAGGACCGGCCCGAGCCTGCCGCCGAGCGTGCTCGTGTTCCGCAGGAGAAACTCCACCGCGCTCTCGCACTCCGGCTTGAGCCGTGCGTAGTGCGTTATGCGCTGGCTTGCCTTGATCGCGAAGGTGAAGGTGTCTGGCACCTGTGACGCCCACTCCAGCAGGACGTTCTCCTTCGGCAGCCTGTAGAACGTGTTGTTGATCTCCACGGTCGGGAACCTGCCGGCGTAGTAGCCGAGCATCGCATCGTTCTTCAGGTCTCCCGGGTAGAACGCTCCCTTCCACTCCTTGAAGGCGTAGCCGCTGGTGCCGGCCAGCAGTCTCACGAAGCCTTGCGTCCCTTCTTCGCCGGCGCGGGCGCCGCCGGGGCGGTCTCGAGACTTGCCTTCAGCGCTTCCATCAGGTCGATGATCTTGCCTCCCGGTGCGGGAGCGTCCGCCGCTGTGATGTCCTGGCCCTCGACCTTGCGCTGGATCGTCTCAAGCACCCGGTCGCGCACCGTGTCCTTGTACTTGGAAGGCTCGAACTCGTCGTTCGCGGTCTGCTCGATGAGCTGCTTCGCGAGCGCCAGCTCAGCGGGCTTCACCTCACCCTCCGGCACGGGAACTTCACTCGCCGGCCGCACTTCATCGGCATAGTGCAGCTGCTCCATCACGAGCACGCCGTCGAGCGGGCGCAGCAGCACGAGATGCTGCCGTCCGCGCGCGGCGTACTGGCCGAGCGCGGCACGGCCGGTGTCCTGCAGCGCCGCGGCCAGCAGCCGGTAGGCGCGATCCCCGCCCTTGTCGGGGCCGAGGTAGTAAACCTTGTCCACGTACTCGCGGTCGACCTTCGCCAACGGGACGAACTCGATCACTTCGATCATCCCGGTGGACTTCTCTTCCAGCGCCTTGAGCTCCTCAGGGGTGAGCACCACATACTGGTCCTTGGCGTACTCGTAGCCCTTCACGGTGTCCGCGCGGGTGACGACCTCGTTGTCCTTGGGACAGGTGTAGTGCTGTTTGAGACGGGTGCCGCACTTCTTGTGCAGCATGTTGAACGAGATGCTCGCCTTCGACTCTGCCGAGGAGTAGAGGTTGACCGGGACGGAAACGAGGCCGAAGGAGATGTTGGCGGTACCGATCGCGCGCGCAGGCATGGGAGCGGGGTGCTGAGGATGTAGGAGATGGCCGCAGGCGATGGGCCTTTGGCAACCGGCTGATCTGCGGGTTTATTGGTGGTGCGGTGTTGCCGGCGAATCGCGGGTCGTCAGCCGCCGCCGCACCCATCAACTATGGATTCAGGTACCGACCACGCACAACCGGGCGACGCGCTCAAGGCGTACCGGGCCAAGCGGTCGCCCGACACGTCTCCGGAGCCGGTCGGCACCGTGTCGGCGACGCCGGGCAGGTTGTTCGTCGTGCACAAACACGCGGCGCGGCAACTCCACTTCGACCTCCGGCTCGAGATGGATGGCGTACTGAAGTCCTGGGCAGTCCCCAGAGGCCCCTCATACGACACGAACGACAAGCGCCTGGCCGTGGAGGTCGAGGACCATCCTCTGGAGTACGGTGACTTCGAGGGGGTGATCCCGCAGGGCAACTACGGGGCCGGCGGCGTGATCGTGTGGGACCGCGGGGAGTGGGTGCCGCTGGAGGACTGGCATGAGGGGCTGATCAAGGGGAAGCTCCTGTTCGAGCTGCGCGGCTACAAGCTGCACGGCAGGTGGACGCTCGTCCGGATCAAGAAGAGCGAGCGCGACTGGCTGCTGATCAAGGAACGCGACGAGTGGGTCAGGACGCCAGGCGACGAGTTTCCCGAAGAATCCGTGCTTTCAGGGCTCACCGTCGAGGAAGTCAGGGCCGGTCGGACGCCTGCAGCGACACTGCGGAGCGCACTGGAATCGAGCGTTGCGCCACGCGTGCGCGTACAGCCCAGGTCCGTCCAGCTGATGCTCGCCGAGACGGCGGACGAAGCGTTCACCAGGGACGGGTGGGTGTTCGAGCTCAAACTCGACGGCTATCGCCTGCTTGCCAGCAAGTCGGATGGCAAGGCACTGCTGCTCTCCCGAAACGGCAACGATTACACGGCCGTGTTTCCGGAGATCGCCCGCGCTGTAGCTGCGCTGCCGTTCGAGAGCTGCATTCTGGACGGCGAAGTGGTCGTGCTCGACAGCGAGGGAAAGCCGAGCTTCGCGCGCCTGCAGCAGCGCGGCCGTCTGACATCCCCGATCGAAATAAAGCGGGCCGCTGTGGAGCTGCCCGCGACTTTCTTCGTCTTCGACCTGCTCGCCTTCGAGGATTTCGATCTGCGGCCGTTGCCGCTGG
>DASUUI010000172.1:0-2897 GCA_036374155.1 Gemmatimonadaceae bacterium
TTCGCGTTCAGACTGCGCGCGGGCAGCGTGTTCTCGCCGGGGTTCGGATCGGTGAGCTCCTTCGTTCCCCCGGAAGAGCGGCTATTCGCCGGGGGGCCGACCACGGTACGCGGCTTCCCGCAGAACGAGCTCGGCTCGGCGATCTACGTCGCCGCGCAGTACGACACGGTCCTCTCCGGCCCCGACACGCTTTTCCGGATCGCTGATTCGACGCGGACCTACCTGCGTGCCGTGCCCGTCGGCGGCAACTCACTCATCGTAGCGAATTTCGAGTGGCGGGTTCGAAGTCCGGTACTTTCCGACCTTCTGCAGCTTACGCTGTTCACCGACGTCGGCGACGTATGGAATCGCGGCAGCAGTGACGTGTTTCGAAACCTCCGCCTGAAGACGACCCCCGGCATTCAGCTGGGAGGAACGTCGCCCGTGGGACTGATCCGGATGGTGGTTGGCTACAATCCGTATGACCGCCCCCGCGGGCCGATCTACTTCGAACAGAGCGCGGCGGAAGGCGGGGGCCTGCCCTGCGTGAGCCCCGACAACCTGCTGCCGGTCCGCGGCCAGGAAACCGAGACGGGGACGGTGCTGGTCCAGCTCGAAGGGCGGTGCCCGGCGACGTTCACTCCGGAATCGGCGCGCAGCTTTCGCGGTCGGCTCACGTTCAGCTTCGCCATCGGACAGGCCTTCTGATGTCGCGGCGTCTTCGCGTGGTCCTGTTCAGCGCTGCGCTGCTCGCGGGCCTGCTCGTGCTGCTCGTTGCCGTAGGCGGCGTGGCCACGCGAACCGAGTACGGCCAGGAGCGGGTGCGGGCCTTCCTGTCGTCATGGCTCTCATCGAAGGTGCGCGGCTCGATGTACGTCGGTCGCGTGCGGGGCGGGTTTCTCAACGGCGTGACGGTCGATTCGATCGAGATACGCGACGACCGGGGTGAGCTGTTCGTGGCCAGCGGCACCGCGGTGGTCCGCTACGATCTGCGTGACCTGTTCGATCGCCGGACGATGATCAGGCACCTCGATCTGACCAATCCCGTCGTCCACGTCCGGCAGTATCACGACGGCTCCTGGAACTTCCGCCGGATCTTTCCCGGCGGCCAGCCGGCGCCCATAGGGCAGCGGCGCGGCTTCGGCGACTTCGTAGTCGTTGATTCGGCGGTGATCGCGAACGGCCGCGTGATGCTATCCTTGCCCTGGCGTCCACCGGCAGGGGCGACGCGCGAGGCGCAGTCGCGCCTCCTGCGCGAAGTGCTCGCCGACACGGCTGGCCGGGTCCGGCAGACCGCATACGGCCCCACTAGGGTGTACCGCTGGGACGAGATCAACGCCCGACTGGGAAGGTCGAGGCTCGCCCACCCCGATAGCGCCGGCCGCCTCGTCAACGTACTGCAGATCGCGACCGTAACGAGCGCGCCCCCGTTTCGCTTCACCGACGCGCGAGGAGTCGTTCAGCAGCGCGGCGATTCCGTCTGGTTCGACGCTCCCCACTGGCGGCTCCCCGGCTCCGAAGGACGCGCGCGCGGAACGATCAGATGGGGCGGGGGTCGTCCCGTGCGATACGCAATCAGGATCGACGCGGAAACGGGCTCCCTCGCTGACGTCGCGTGGATCTATCCCACGTTCCCCCGCTCGGGCGGCGGCCGCGCCACGGTCGAGGTGCGTAACGCCGCGCACGATGAGTCCATCATCGAGTATGCCATCTCGGGCATGGACATCAGGACCCACGGCTCGCGTCTGACGGGCCGCATGGTCGTGGATCCGAGCGGCGACATACTCTCGATACGCAACCTGGCGATGCGCGCTTCGCCGCTGGACTTCGAGCTGCTGCGCGTGGTGAACGGGGAACCTTTTCCCTACGACTGGCGCGGTACGTTCACCGGTACGGTAAACGCCTCCGGTGGGCGCCTGGACCGCTTCCGTGTCGAGCGTGCCGACCTGGTGTTCGCCGACGGGCACGTGCGCGGATCCAGCTCCGCAGCGATAGCCAGCGGCGCGCTCGACATCACGGACCCCGGATTCACCGTCTTCCACGGACTGCGCCTCAACGTCTCACGGCTCGATCTCCGCACGCCGCGCGCGGTGATCCCCGATTTCCCGCAGGTATCCGGCGAGGTATCGGGAACCGTCACCCTCGACTCGCTCTGGCTGGACGTGCGCGCCCGGGACGCGAATCTCGTGCACAGGGATGGTGACGGCCCGGTCACGCACGTGACTGGCTCAGGGCGCATCACACTTGCCGATCCGTTCCTGCGCTACGACCTGAACCTCTTCGCTCCGCAGTTGTCTCTCACAACGCTCGGGCGATCGTATCCCGATCTGCCGCTGCGTGGCGAGTTCAGCGGGCCGATCCGGGTGCGGGGGGAGGCCCCGCGGCTTGGGCTGATCACCACGCTGGAAGGACCGGGGGGGCGACTCAGCTTCGACGGCGTCGTGGACACCGATCCTCCTTCATACGGCGCCGAGGGTGAAGGCACCTTTGCCGGCGCGGACCTGAGCCGCCTGCTGCGGCGCGAAGGTGCGCCCGAGTCCCGCCTCAACGGTTCGTATCGGATAGCGATCTCCGCGGCCGACCTCAACAGCGCCTCGGGCACCTTCACCGTACGCGTGGACAGCTCGAGCCTCGGTGAGCTGCGGCTGCTGCCTTCGTTCGCGAACGGGGCGATCGCTCAGGGGATGGTCGCTCTCGACACCGCGGCGCTGATGCTTCCGGGGGCAGCGATCGACGCCGCTGGCTCGCTCGCGCTCGTCCGGCGCGGCTCTGCGACGATGCGCATCGCTGCGGCCATAGACTCGCTCGCTGCCGTAACGGGGCTCCTGGCCCGCGTCGTTGACACAGTTCCGCGGCTGAGCGGAGCCTTGCGGGCGCAGGGCCAGCTTCGCACCGGCGAGGCGCCGGGGCTCGTCGCT
>DASUUI010000173.1:0-28778 GCA_036374155.1 Gemmatimonadaceae bacterium
CCCCAGCCGTCCCCGATACCGGATGGAATCGCTGCTGCTGCATGAGGGCTCCCCGGGCCATCACTTCCAGATCACGATTCAACGCGAGCTCGAGCGCCTGCCCCGCATCCGGCGATTCGGTGGCTTCACTGCGTATTCCGAGGGATGGGGACTGTACGCCGAGTCGATCGGGAGGGAGCTCGGCGTTTACACGGACCCGTACCAGTACTACGGCGCCCTCGCGGGCGAGTTGTGGCGCGCGATCCGTCTCGTGCTCGACACCGGTATCCATGCGAAGGGGTGGACGCGTGAACAGGCGATCGAGTACGCGCAGCGGAACTCCTCTGAATCAGACACGCAGATCATCAGCGAGGTCGAGCGGTTCATCGCCATCCCGGCGCAGGCGCTGGCTTACAAGATGGGCGAGCTCAAGATCCGCGAGCTGCGCACCCGCGCGGAGCAGGCGCTGGGCACCCGATTCGACGTGAAGGCGTTTCACCGAGCGATCCTGGAGGACGGAGCGCTGCCACTGGCGGTGCTGGAAGCGAAGATCGACCGCTGGATCGAGCGACTGCGGAGCTAGATCTCGGCCAGAATCTTGGTCCGCTGCGCCTCGTACTCCTCCTCGGTGACCAGTCCCTTGCTGCGCAGGTCGGCGAGGCGCGACAGCCGCACCTCGGCGGATCCGTCGTCCGCTGCACGCGCCGTGGCACGCTGAGCAAGTGTCGGTGGCGGCGACGGCGCCCGTCTCCGCCTGGCGTTGGCTATGATGACGACCATGAGAACGAGAACGACGACGGCGCCGATGATGAGAAGCGTGGTCTGGTCGAGCTGCATGCGGCCTCCAGTCAGGTCCACCGCTTCTCTTCTTCATACGGCGGGCCACGCCGCCGGCTGCGGCCGTAGCCGCAGCTACACGGCCGCGGCTGCCGCCCCCGGCCCGACGCCAAGCTGCTGCATCAGGGCCGGCACCTCGAAATAGACCCGGCCGCGCTTGATCATCGCGTTCTCAAGGTCATAGACCACGCACAGTGGAACACGCACGTTCCTGCCGGTGGCCGGGATTCCCGCGAACTCCGCGATGTGCCTGCCCACGAAGTCCCCTTCCAGCAGCGCATGGTCCTCGGTGACCAACACGGTGCGCGTCTCAGCGTGTGCATCGAACGCGACGTGATAGATGTACTGCAGCATCTGCCGGACGCCTTCGACGCCTTCGTGCCGATCGCCGGTGGCCATGTTCGTGAACACGACGTCCTCGGCCATCATGCTGAGGTCTTCGTGGGCCGAGTCGATATAGCGTTGGAAATTCTCGCGGGCGCGTTCGGCGGACATCCGGGGCCTCCGGGCTGGTGGGTGGTTTCGGCTTAGCCTACATCCCGATCCTGCCCGGCGCCAGAAGGTAGGCGTGCTACCGGTAAGTGATGGTGATCGACTCGATGGAATCGCGAAAATGCCTGTCCAGGTAGCCGACGAACGACTGCATCAGCTGCCAGTCGTTCTCGTCACGCGCGCGGATCTCGGCGACGATGATGCCACCCATCACCTCCTCCCACTTGATCCAGCCCTGATACTTCACGTGTCGCCAGCGCCCTTCCGCGTGGCGGCGAAATGCCGTCGTGCCGCCGCGCAGCGCGCGCTCCTTGGCTTTCATCAGCGACTTCAGGCTCTCTTCTGAATCAGACCGCGGGACGACCTGGAGGATCTTCATCTGGCCTCACGGTTGGCAGGGACGCGGAGGCTGAGATGGTGCATCGGGCTGCGGGTCTGCGCAAGGATTTTTCAGAGGGTGCTCGCTGCCGGCGGCCGGCCCATATTGTGGTGTCGCCGTACTCAGGACGGAGAGCCCATGGAACCTGACGCGCAGCTCCTCATCATCGGAGCCGGCCCCTTCGGCCTGTCGCTCGCGGCGGAGGCCGACCGGATCGGCGTGAACTACGCGATGGTCGGCCGGGCGATGGACTTCTGGCGGACGCACATGCCCGCGGGAATGCACCTGCGCTCCGACAGTGGCTGGCACCTGGATCCTGCCGGCGTGCACACGATCGATCGGTTCCTCGAGCTGGAAGGTCTCACGCGCGCGGAAGCGGAGCCCCTGTCACTGGACCTGTATCTGCGCTACGCGGAATGGTTCCGCCGGGAGAAGGGGATCGCCCCGCGGGATTGTCGGGTCACGCGTCTGGACCGCGACGCGCGTACCGGGCAGTTCGTGGCAACGCTGGATGATGGCAGCTCGCTGACGGCAGCCGCCGCAGCCGTTGCACTCGGCGCAGGGTACTTCAGCTACGTGCCGGAGGAGGTCGGAGCGGTCATCCCGCCCGGCCGCTACACGCATACGAGGGATGCGGTGGACTTCTCCGGATATGCCGGTCAGCGCGTGCTGATTGTCGGCGGCCGGCAGAGTGCGTTCGAGTGGGCCGCACTGATGCAGGAGGCGGGCGCGGAACGCGTCAACATCGCGTACCGGCATGCGACTCCATCGTTCGAGACAGCGCACTGGAGCTGGGTGGACGACCTGGTCAGCGCCATTCGCGTCAACCCGGGGTGGTACCGGTCGCTCACTGGCGACGAGAAGGAGGCGGTGAAACAGCGTCTCTGGGCGGAGGGACGGCTCAAGCTCGAGCCATGGCTGCTGCCGCGCATGCCTCCCGACAGGGTGAAGCAGTTTCCGGGGACGCTCGTCGGTCGCTGCAGCGCGACCGACGACGATCGTTTCGATGTGATGCTCAGCGACGGAACGCGACTCGAGGTGGATCGCGTGGTGCTCGCTACCGGATACAGGGTCGATGTTGCGAGGATCCCGTTTCTCACGGCGGGAAATGTTTTCGCGGAGCTCGGAACGAGCGACGGATATCCGACGCTGAGCGAAGACATGGAGAGCACCGTGCCGGGGCTCTACTTCACCAGCTCGTGCGCGATGGCTGACTTCGGGCCCTTCTTTGGTTTTACAGTCGCTGTTCGGGCGGCGGCGCATCTTCTCGGAGCGGCGGTGTCCCGGCGTGCCAGTCCGTCCGGGTGAATGGCTCCACGCCGCCTCACGCGGGCGGCTCCCGGTAATACACGACCAGGTCGCTGACCGGCACGGGGTGGCCGAGCTGCCGCAGCATCGTCGCCACCTGCCCCCGGTGGTAGGTGGAGTGGTTGACGACGTGGCGTAGCAGCTGCCACAGCGGCTGGGAGAACGGCTGCGACGCAAAGTTGCGGTAATCGATCACTCGTTGCAGCAGCTCGTCCGTGAGGCCGCCAACATAGGCGAGCTGGTCCTGCTCGATACGCCGCCACTGCGCGCGGAGCGCCGCATGCGTGCCCGTGTCCCATGGCGGTATCTCGGTCGGGGACACGCCATTCCACCGCTCAAGCCAGATCCATTCAGCCTGCAGGATATGCTCGAGGGTCGCCTTTACCGATGGGAAGCTGCTTCGCAGGTCGCGCTCGAGCTCTTCCGCTGAGAGTCCCTCGGTCGCATCCAGAAATCTCTGGTTCGCCCACCTGTTGTACGCGTACAGTCCCTGGATTTCTTCGGTCATGACCTGGTCACCTTGTTCGTGTGAGTTGTTGCGAGCGCCCCAGGTGTGTGAAGCCAGGCGCGGTGTAACATCAACAGGAGCCCCAACGCCCCGGCGGCGGTCACGAGCAATGCGACATTGGGCCGTTGCAGGCTCTCCAGTCGTCCTCTGCGGGCAAGAGCTTCGAGCACGCCGAACAGGCCGAGGAAGTTGTGCAGGAAAATCGTCCCATAGGCGCTGCGCACGGTGAAGAAGAATGCGCTGGTGATGAGCCCCACCATGGTCAGCAGCAACACCATGCGCAGACTGTTGAACGGCGGGCTGTGTGCAAGGTGATAGATGCCGAACAGCGCACTTGCCGCGATCGCGGCCCACAGCCGCGGCAGCGGGACGTTCCGCCGCCGCAGGCTGGTCTCCAGCGATGCGCCGACGACAGCCCAGCAGACGAGCACTTCGGCAATCGAGACCACCAGCACCTGGCTGAAGGCGTTGAGCACCACAGTGCCGCCCAGCGTCGGGGGCTGCTGCGCAACAAAAAGCGCTGTTCCGAGCGCCGCACCCGCAGCAGTCCCTATCCAGGCGCGCTGCCCGCCTCCGAATCCTGTGGAGTACTCGCCCAGCGCGGCGCTGACCACCGCCCTTCGCAGGATCCACATCGCTCCGATCAGGCCGACACCAACGTTGACCGCCACCGCATACGTCAGGCGGAGGCCGGCAGCTTCGGGCCGGAGCAGCGTGCGCGGGAGGCCCTCTAAGAAGTACGTCGCGGCCGTCCAGACGGCGAAAAGGGTCAGAGCCGCCGGCAGGAGACTTGGAGCTGAGTCGTCCGGTGCAGTCGCGATTCCGGAGCCTGGGTCGTCGCTCACCCCTTGAAGCTAAGCCTGCCGGGTTTGTTCCGTCTTTGGGGGCCCCAGCGCGATCGAAATGCAGTTTCAGTGGCCCGTATTTCGCCCTATGACGGGCATGACTACACCGCACAGTGGCATCCTCAGCCCGGCCGCAGTTCTGGCCGTCGCGCTCGCCTTTTCCGCCTGCTCGCGCGGCGAGACGGCCACGACTGCCGAGCCAGCCGCAACCTGGTCGCCGGCGCAGCTCACGCAGGTCAATGGCGTGCCGATCGCGGAGCTCCAGACCGCGATGGAGGCAAAGCTGTCCGAGACGGCCCCTGTCACCATCGATGCCGAGCAGTGGCGCCACGCGAAAAAGCTGTACGAGGCGTACGGGGGCAACCCGCTCTGGCTCACGGAGGATGGACTGCACGAACAGCGGACGAAAGCGCTGACCGACGCCATCCTGAATGCGCACGCCGACGCGCTCAGGCTGGATGACTATCCGATCGGCCGGCTGGCGACCGCGCTGGCCGCCGTCAAGCAGGCCCAACGGCCGACGGCAGAGCAGCTGGTCGAGGCCGACGTCATGCTGACGGCCACGTATGCGGCCCTGGGCGAGGATCTGCTCACCGGGCAGATCAATCCCAGGACGGTCGCTCAGAGCTGGCACGTGGATCCACAGGAAGAGAACGTGGACAGCGCTCTCGCACGAGGTCTGCGCATCGCCGCCCTCGACAAGTCGCTCGCCACGATGCGCCCGCAGGACTCCGACTATGCGGCGCTCAGCAAGGAGCTGCTGCGGTACCGTGAGATCGCCGTGCGTGGAGGGTGGCCGCGCGTTCCGGACACGGAATCAGTGAAGCCGGGCGAGCCCATTCCGGTCGCAGTCGCAGAAGCGTTGCGCGCCCGACTCGCGGCCGAGGGGATCACGGTGCCGGCGGCACCAGCGGGCGATACCGCCACGCGTCGACCCGCCGCTTCGGCGGGCTCGGCACAGCACGCGACCACCACGTACGACCGTGGCCTTGCCGCTGCAGTCGCGCAGTTCCAGGCGAGGCACACGATCGTCGTGGACAGCGTGCTCGGCGGCGGAACGCTGGAAGCGCTCAACCAGCCCGCCCAATACCGCCTCGCGCAGATCGCCGCGAACATGGAGCGCTATCGCTGGCTGCCGAGGACTTTCGGCTCACGGTACATCTTCGTGAACGTGCCCGCGTTCAGGCTCGAGGCTTACGAGGGCGGGCGGAAGGCGCTGGAGATGCGGGTGATAGTTGGCGAGGAGTATGAAGACCGCGCGACGCCGGTGTTCAGTGATTCGATGAGCTACGTGGTGTTCCGGCCGTACTGGCTGGTGCCGCCCAGCATCGCGCAGAACGAGATCTTCCCGAAGGGAAGCGCGTACATCGCCGCGAACAACATGGAGGTGTACACCGCGCAGGGTGAGCGCAGGGTACGGCAGAGGCCTGGCCCGGAGAACTCGCTCGGCCTCCTGAAGTTCATGTTCCCGAACGATTTCAACATCTATCTGCACGATACCCCGCACGGAGATCTGTTCGAGGAGGACATCCGCGCGTTCAGTCACGGCTGCATCCGGGTCGAGAAGCCGGACGAGCTTGGCGCCTGGGTGCTGGGCTGGCCGGCAGACAGCGTTCGCAACCGGATGGAGAACGGCCCGGACGACCGGACCGTTCAGCTGGAGCGGAAGATCCCGGTGTACATCGCGTACGTGACGACTTTCATGCGGGATGGCGCACTGCATTTTGGCAACGACCTGTACAGCCGCGACGACAAGCTGATACCGGCAGTCGCGCCGGCGGCGCTTCCCACCGCGCGCGCGGTGGAGGCAGTGCAGGCGTTGCGGAGGATCGCGGAGGGCTGAGCACCGCCGCCGGGCGGGCGCAAGCACCCGCAGTCGCCGTGCACCATGTGGCGGCGCGGGGCTAAATTGGAGCCATGCCCGACTCCACTCCTGCGCCAGTGTACCTGGATCACGCAGCCACGTCACCCGTTCGCGACGAGGTGCTGGAGGCGATGCTCCCCTTCTTCGGCCCGCGGTTCGGCAATCCGTCGAGCACTCACCGCTGGGGTCGCGAGGCCAGGGTCGCTCTGGACGAAGCGCGGGAGCGGGTTGCAGGGACGCTCGGGGCGCGAGCCGACGAGATCTGCTTCACCTCGTGCGGGACCGAAGGCGACAACATGGCGGTGCTGGGCGTATGGCATGCGCGGCGGCTCGGCGGCCGTAACGCGGTGGTAGCCAGCGCCATCGAGCACAAGGCGGTGCTCGGCGCCATCCACTGCGCCGCCCGCGAAGGGGCGGTCGAGCGCCTGGTATCCGCAAACTCCGACGGCGTCGTTGACCTGGATGCGGCCGCGGAGTCGATCCGGGACGACGTGGCGGTCTGCTCGGTGATGTGGGTCAACAACGAAACCGGCGTGGTGCAGCCCATGGAGGGCATCGCCGAGGTCGCGAAGTCAGCGGGCGCCGTGTTTCATACGGACGCCGTTCAGGCATTCGGCAAGGTGGACGTGAACGCATCGCGCCAGCCTTACGACCTGCTGACGGTGTCCGGGCACAAGATCGGTGCGCCCAAGGGGATCGGCGCGCTGTTCATTCGCCGCGGAACGAAGCTGGAGCCGCTGATGCACGGGGGGTCTCAGGATCGGGGCCGGCGTCCCGGAACCGAGAACGTGGCGTTCGCGGTCGGGCTCGCGCGGGCAATGGAGCTTGCCTCGTCCGAACGTGAAGGCGAGTCCACGCGCTTGCGGGCCCTTCGCGATGCCCTCGAGGCCGCGATCCTGCAGCGCCTCCCCGATGCCGTGATCCACGGGCGTGCCGTCGAGCGCGCGGCGCACGTGAGCAACGTTTCCGTGCCCGGGGCCGAGAGCGAAGCCCTTCTGATGGGCTTGGACCTTCAGGGGATCGCCGCTTCCGGCGGCTCGGCGTGCCAGAGCGGGAGTATCGGTGCGTCGCACGTGCTCGAGGCAATGGGAGTGGCGCCCGAAGTGGCGCGCTGTGCGGTGCGGTTCAGTCTCGGGCCCCTCAGCACGCCGGATCTGGTGGAGCGTACGGCGACGGCGCTTGCTGCCGTTGCGGCAAGGGCTCGTGCCGTTGCCGGAGTCATGGCCTAGCCGACGGTAGCCGCTTTACGCGGGTCTCTCAGGATGCCCGACCGGGACTGCGCCGGCTGAGGCAGCCCTGAATGCGGGCGCGAAAACATCGCGCGCGAACGCTTCCAGAGTCGTCCCCGTGGTGTTCGGCGGGGTACGGGTAACGCCCGCCTGGATGCGACCCTCATTGTATGCAGCGGCCAGCTCGACAAAGGCGCTCGCGGCCGTCTCGGAGAACCCCGCGGCGGCGAGGCCATGCCGGAACTCCTGCACTGGAAACTGGACGTAGCGCAGGTCTGGGATGCCGACGCAGGCGCCGAGTGTCGCGGCTGCCTCGCTGAACGTGTAGTCGCGGGGACCGAGGAGTCGGCGAACCGTCTGCCCGCTGAAGCTCGGCTGAAGGAGGTGCTCCATGGCGGCGGTGGCAACGTCCCTTGTCGAGATCATCGGCAAAGCCACATCCCCGCGGATCCCCCCACCCATGATGCCAGCGCCCACGATCATGGGAATGGCCGCAAGATGATTCTCCATGAAGAACATCGGCTGCAGGATGACCGCGGCAATTTCCGGGATCGCGCAGAGCTGCTCCTCGAACTCCGCGAGCATCACCGGTGGGCCCATTCGCAGGCTCGCCGCCGGAGTGCTGAGCGCGACGACGCGGCGGATGCCGGAGTTGCGCAATGCGGCGATCGCGCTGCCGACCAGTCGCCGCTGATCCGCGACGTAGTCCTGAACGTCGAACCTTTGCGGGACAATGACATATGCGGCATCGGCGCCGCGCAGCGCTGCTGTAAGGAACATCGGGTCCGCAAGATCACCGGACCATGTCTCCGCTCCTGCGGCAGCGAGCGCACCGAGCTTCTTCGCGCTTCGCGCCACTGCACGCACGCGCACACCCGCGCTCAGCAGCTGCCGCGCGATCTCCCCTCCGCTGTTCCCGGTTGCACCGGTCACCGTCACGAGCTGTGCAGAGCGTATCAGATGCGCCTCGTTGTCGTTGTCAGCACTCGCCTCACCGAACAGTCCCTTCGGGCGGAGGTTCGTTACAGGCGGACCTGCCGCTCAGCGCGGCGGGCGCTGGACGCTGGAGCAGAACACCGTAGTTTCACTGTGTGACGGACGTTCAGGCGCAGCGGCTCGGGTCGAGGCCGTTTGCGGGCGCGCAGGAAACACCAGTGCGTGGTGACGACGATGCGCTGCTTGCTTCGCTTAAGAGGGGCGAGGAGATCGCGTTCGTCGAGCTCGTGGATCGGCATGGAGCAGCGATGCTCCGCTTCGCGCGCATGTACGCAGGGGACGAAGCTCTCGCCGAGGACTGCGTGCAGGATGCCTGGCTTGGTGTGATCAGGGGCGCGGGGGGCTTCGAGCGGCGATCGTCCGTCCGCACGTGGATCTTCCGCATCCTGCTCAACCGCCTGCGCACGCGCCTGCAGAGAGAGGGGAAGTTCGTCGCGTTCTCGGCGCTGGAGTGGAAGAGGGGCTCCGAGCGGGAGCCGGCGGTTGACGAATCGCGTTTCCTCCCGGGCAACCATGCGCGGTGGCCCGGACACTGGACGCAGCCTCCCGTCGCGTGGGCCGCGTCACCGGAGGATGAGCTCCTCGCCGAGGAGGTCCGCGCGCTCGTGATGACGGCACTGCAGTCCGTCCCGCCAGCGCAACGCCAGGTGATGACGCTGCGCGACGTCGAGGGCTGGGACAGCTCGGAGGTGTGCGAGCTCCTGGACATCAGCGAAGCCAATCAGCGTGTCCTGCTGCATCGCGCTCGTTCCCGCGTTCGTCGTGAGCTCGAGAGATACTTCACGGAACGGTGACCATCATGCCGCCGATTGACGATCTGCCCTGCCAGGAGTTCGTGGAGCTCGTCACGGATTACCTGGAGGAAGCGCTCTCCCCGGAGTTGCGGGAGCGTTTCGAGGCGCACCTCCGCGTGTGCGACGGTTGCGAGTTGTATCTGGGGCAGATGCGCCTCACCGTGCGTGCTGCGGCACAGAGTCGCGGCAGAGCCCTGCCATGGGCGACGCGGCAGCGGCTGCTCGCCGTCTTCGGGGATCGGGGCGGCCGTCCCACGCCTTGACCTTGTCGCTAACCGCCTGCGTCGCAGCGGTTTAGCTCTCGTCGCCAAGGCCGAAACGCGGTAGATTCCGGGATGTCCGTGCCGGCCCCCGCATCCCGTCCCCGTGTCCTAGTCGCCATGTCAGGCGGCGTGGACTCATCGGTAGCCGCCGCACTTCTGGTCGAGCAGGGTTACGACGTCGTGGGCGCGACGATGAAGCTGTTCTGCGGCTCAGGAGCGGCGGACGAGCTGCCCGACCGCCCCTGCTGCTCGCTCGATTCGGTGAACGATGCGCGGCGCGTGGCCGACCAGCTCGGAATTCCACATTACGTGCTCAACCTCGAGAGTCGCTTCAGCAGGGACGTGGTGGACGACTTCGTGAGCGAGTACTCCCGCGGCCGCACGCCCATTCCGTGCGTCCGGTGCAACACATTCACCAAGTTCAGGGACCTGCTGGAGAAGGCAGACGCCATTGGCGCCGCCTTCATCGCGACCGGCCACTACGCGCGCGTCGTCAACAGCGAGCTGCTGCGCGGGGTGGATCACGGCAAGGACCAGACGTACTTCCTGTGGGGAATCGGTCGTGCAGTGATCAGGCGGATGCTGTTGCCTGTTGGCGAGCTCACGAAGGCGGAAACGCGCGCGCGGGCCCACGACCTGGGACTCGAAGTGGTTGCGGACAAGAAGGAGAGTCAGGAGATCTGTTTCGTTCCCGATGGTGACTACATGCGCGTGCTGCGTGACAGGCTGCCAGCCGACGCCCCCGCGCTGACGCGCGGCCCGATCGTGACGACTGACGGTCGCGTGATCGGCGAGCACGACGGGTATGCGCGCTTCACGATCGGACAGCGGCGCGGCCTCCCTGGCGGATCCAGTATTCCGATGTACGTGGTCGCCATCCGCCCGGATCGGCGCGAAGTAGTCGTGGGGCCGCGGGACGAGCTGCTCGGGCGCTGTGTCGTGGCGCGTGAGCTGAACTGGCTGGTCGAGCCACAGCCCGGGACTGGCGACATGGTGCAGGTGCGCGTGCGCCACCGGGCGCCGCTGGTGAGCGGGGAACTGATCCGGGTGGACGAAGGGGAAGTGGAGATTGCGCTGCAGGAGCCTGTCGCCGCGATCGCTCCGGGGCAGAGTCTCGCTCTGTATGACTTCCGCGACCGGCTCCTGGGCGGGGGGTTCATCGAAGCGGCGCGTCCGGCTGGAAGGGAACTCACCGTAGTCGCAGCCTGATCCAGTCAAGGCACCCTGATCGCGAGCGATCCCTCGGCTGAAGCCCGGGCGCCCGTGCCGGGCCCGGCCGCCGCCAGCGAGCGTGTCCACCTGCTCGACGGGGTGCGCGGGTTCGCGCTGTTCGGGATCCTGATGGTGAACCTCGCTGTGTACACCGGCTTCTTCGGGCAGCCGCGCGCACGGTGGATAGACCTTCCCGGCGCGGGGTGGTCCGACTCGGCCGAGTTCGCGATCGGCTGGCTGTTTCTCGGCAAGTTCTATTCGATCTTCGCGTTGCTGTTCGGTATCGGCTTCGCTCTGCAGCTGGAGCGTGCCAGGGCCCGCGGCGACGACGGGACCGCGCTTTACCTGCGCCGCATCCTCGTCCTGTTCGGGTTCGGGATTGCGCACATGGTGTTGCTCTGGATGGGCGACATTCTCGCGCTGTACGCGATGATGGGTGCGGTGCTGCTGCTCTTCAGGCGCGTGCCGGACCGGCTCGTACTGGGCGCTGCGCTTCTTTTCTGGCTCTTTCCGATCGCGTGGTACGCGTTGGACCTGCATTACGCCGGGTTCGACCCCTCGCGGCCGTTCTTCAGGTGGGGCAGGGCACGGATGGTGGATGTGTGGGGAAGGGCGCCCGCCGGGCAGCTGGAGGTGTGGCTCACGCCGGATTACGGCACGCTCGTGCGCTCCCACATCGCGGAAATCGGCTACAGATACGGCAGCCTCGTGGGCGAGATGCGGTTCGCGCGCGTGCTTGCGATGTTCC
Source organism: Gemmatimonadaceae bacterium (assembly GCA_036374155.1). GTDB lineage: Bacteria > Gemmatimonadota > Gemmatimonadetes > Gemmatimonadales > Gemmatimonadaceae > DASUUI01. The sequence continues at coordinate 11,455 of DASUUI010000173.1, forward strand.
TGCTCGGGTTGTGGATCGGGCGCCGCAGGCTGTACCTGCAGACGGCGCGCTACGCGGTCGCCCTGCGACGCATCTGCTTCTGGGGGTTTCTCCTCGGCATCCCCACCGGTTTCGCGATGCGGCGGATCGGCGAGATGGATCTCGGGAGCCCGTTACGGGCACAGCTGTATGAGGGAATCGCTTACGCCGTGCACGTGCCGCTGCTGGCCGCCGCGTACGTCGCGGCGTTCGTCCTTCTCTGGCAGCGGAGGAGCGGACCGGGAATCCTGCGGTCCTTCGTGCCCGCCGGTCGGATGGCTCTCACCAACTATGTCATGCAGTCGGCGATCGCTGTTGCGCTGTTCACGGGTGTGGGTATGGGACTGCTGGGGCGGGTGTCGCACAGCTGGGTGCCGCTGCTCGCCGTCGCAGTTATGGCCTTTCAGATCGTCGTAAGCGCCCTGTGGCTGAGCGTCTTCCGGTTCGGCCCTCTGGAATGGCTGTGGCGCTCGCTCACCTATGGTGGCCCGCAACCGGTTTTTCGGTAAGCGACATTACCGACCATCGTTGATGCGCGCTTGCAACCGCGCGTGCTGTACGTCTGAATGGCGCCAGACTACAATGTGATCATGAGTGCACGATTCGACATCGCGAGCAGCGCGATCGACGGGATGGGAATCTTCGCCCGTTCAAGGATACCGGCGCGGAGAAAGCTCGGCGAGCTGGAGGGAGAGCGGATAACTCTGCGCGAAGCGCGAAAGCGCGCCGCCCTCAGGCGGCGGATTGCCATCGTCGAGCTTCCGAAGGGTGGGGCGATAGACGCGTCCGTCGGGGGCAATGAGTTCCGCTTCATCAACCACTCCTGCACCCCGAACGCCTATATCCGGATTTTCCGCGACCACGTCGAGTTCTATGCGCTGCGCACCATTCAGCGCGGCGAAGAAGTAACCTGCAATTACGGCGAGACCCAGCACGAAGGGACGCTGCCCTGCAGGTGCGGAGGCGCGCGGTGCAGGCAGTACCTCTGAAGGACCCTGACACGCTTCGGGCGACATACATGTTCACTCCATCCGCCTCGTTCCGAACGGTTGCGCTGGCACTGGTCGTCGCCTGCGCTCCTGCGGAGGATCCCGGTCCCGCACAGGTCGAGCAGCGCCCCGTTCCCGCCGACGTGCACTCGTACGCGCGTCCCGACTCCGCTCGCGTCACGCACGTCTCGCTCGACATGGCACCCGACTTCGATGCCAAGCGCATTCGGGGGACCGCCGCGCTGACGGTGCAGCGCGCACCCGGTGTCGATACCGTCGTGCTCGACGCGCGCGGCCTGACAATCACTCGCGTGGCGGGGGCCGGCGGAGAGCAACTCGGCTTCGTCCTCGGCGAGCCCCAAGGTTTCCTCGGATCGCGGCTCGCCGTCGCGCTCCCGCAGGCCGACACGTCGGACCCGGCGGCGCCGGGAGCGGCGCGCACCGATACGGTGACGATCCACTACGAGACGGCACCTGATGCCGCGGCGCTGCAGTGGCTTACGCCGGCTCAGACCGCCGGCGGACAGCTGCCGTTTCTCTTCACGCAGGGTCAGGCCATCCTGACCCGGACGTGGATCCCGACTCAGGACAGCCCGGGCATTCGCCAGACGTACAGCGCCGTGGTGCGTGTGCCGGCGGGGATGCGCGCGGTCATGAGCGCTGAGAGCGCCGGCACGGAAAGCGAACGCGACGAGCAGGGCCGGTCCGTTTTCCGGTTCAACCTGCGGCACCCGGTGCCGCCGTATCTCTTCGCGCTTGCAGTTGGGGACATCGCGTTCCGCGCGATAGGGTCGAGCACCGGCGTTTACGCGGAGCCTTCAGTCGTGGAGAAGGCGGCGGACGAGTTCGCCGAGGTGGACGACATGATCGCGGCAGCCGAGCGGCTGTACGGTCCCTACAGGTGGGGGCGCTACGACATCCTCGTGCTGCCGCCGTCGTTCCCGTTCGGCGGGATGGAGAATCCCACCCTCACGTTCGCGACTCCGACGATCATTGCAGGGGACCGCTCACTCGTGGCGCTCGTGGCCCACGAGCTGGCCCATTCGTGGTCCGGAAACCTCGTGACCAACGCCACGTGGGATGATTTCTGGCTGAACGAGGGGTTCACCACGTATATCGAGGCGCGCATCATGGAAGCGGTGCGCGGGAAGGACTATGCGGACATGCTCCGGCAGCTGGGCCGGCAGGACCTGGAGGAAACTCTCGCGACGACCGACAGCGCCGACACGCGACTGCGGCTCGATCTCGAGGGACGCGACCCGGACGACGGCGTCACGAACATAGCGTATGAAAAAGGCTCAGCGTTCCTGCAGGCGATCGAGTCCGTTGTCGGCCGGGAGCGGCTCGACGCGTGGCTCAGGTCGTACTTCGACCGCAACGCATTCAAGCCGATGACCACCGAGTGGCTTCTCGACGACATGCGGGCGAATCTCCTGCGGGAAGGCGAAGCAGAGCGCATCAGACTCGAGGAATGGGCCTATCAGCCGGGGATCCCCTCCAACGTTCCGCCAGTGCAGTCGCGCCTGCTTGCGGCGGTGGACTCGCAGGTCGCCAGGTGGAACGGCGGCGCGCCTGCCTCGGACCTGCCGGTTGCAGCGTGGTCCACGCATGAGTGGCTGCACTTCCTTCGGGCGCTTCCCGACACGATTGCGGCTGGGAGACTTGCGGAGATGGACCGCCAGTTCAGGCTCTCACAGAGCGGAAACGCCGAGATACTGCAGACGTGGCTGGTGCTGGCCATCAGGAATCGGTATGAGGCGGCGTTCCCGGCCCTGGATCGTTTTCTCACCTCACAGGGCCGGCGCAAGTTCCTGACTCCGCTCTACACCGAGTTGATGAAGACCGAATGGGGGCGCGCGATGGCGCGCGACATCTATCGTCGTGCACGCCCGACCTACCACTCGGTCGCGACCGGGACGATCGACGAGCTGCTTCAGTGGGGGACCCGCTGAATTCTCCACTCGTGTCGCTGAAGGCTGTACCTCGGACCAGCGAAACCACGGGCAACCGGGAAGCGTAGGACGGGTGTCTCACCGACTGACCCCCCTCCGTTCGGGTTAAGTCTCTCACTCAGGGCAGCGTATGCGCTCAATTGGTCTCGCGTTCCTTGCGGCACTTTTCACGGCGGGTCCGGCCGCTTCCCAGGTGCCCGCCGGAACCACCACGACCACGGCCGATGCCATTCCCATAGCGCGGGATCCGCAGGGAGTCGTCGCGCGCATCGACACACACCTCTCCCGGCTCGTGCCGTTCGGATTCAGCGGCGCGGTTCTGCTGGCGAAAGACGGCAACGTGCTGCTCAGCAAGGGCTACGGCCTCGCCGACCGGGAGGCGGGGATTCCCGTAACCGCGGAGACGGTGTTCGACATCGGATCGATCACCAAGCAGTTCACCGCGGCGGCGATCCTCAGGCTGGAGATGGAAGGGAAGCTGACCGTGAACGACTCGATCGGTCGCTGGTTCGACAGCGTCCCGGACGACAAGCGCGGTATCACGATCCATCACCTCCTCACGCACACCGCTGGGCTGGAGGACGTCTTTGGCGGCGACTACGAAGTCGCCGAGCGTGACTCGCTCGTCCGGGTGGCGCTCGGATCGAAGCTGATCGCGTCACCGCCGGCTCCCTATGAATACTCGAATGCGGGCTACACGCTTCTCGCCGCGATAGTGGAGAAGGCGTCAGGGATCCCGTATGAGCAGTATCTGAGGGAGAAGGTGCTGCTTCCGGCGGGGCTAACCCGGACCGGGTATCGCGGAGTGGACTGGAGGCCGGGCGAGCTCGCGGTTGGCTACCGTGGCGCGGAGCGGTGGGGCTCTCCCACCGACCACCTCTGGGCGCCCGACGGTCCGTACTGGAACCTGCGCGGCAACGGAGGGATCCTCTCGTCGCTGCCGCAGCTCTTCAAATGGCATCAGGCGCTCGAGGGCGACCAGGTGCTCTCTGCGGAGGCGAAAGCCAGGATGTTCGCACCACACGCCGCGGAGAACGCTGACGCGACATCGCACTACGGATACGGTTGGGCGGTGACCCGAACCAACCGTGGAACTCCGCTCATCGCTCACAACGGTGGCAACGGGATCTTCTTCGCCGACTTCCGGCGCTACGTCGGTGAGGGCGTGGTCTTCCTGATTGCATCGACCAATTCCGACGCGTCGGCGAACGCTGCGCAGGGTCAGTTGCTTCGCCTCGTTTTCGGCGGAGAGTACGGCGCGCCTCCCGTGGTTCAAAGCAGCATGCCGGTCGGAGCTGCGCCACCGGCGGGGACCTACCGGCTGCCGTCCGGCGGGACGGTCACGCTCGCGGCACGGGGCGGACGGCTCGTGGCATCCGCAGCTGGGGACGACGCGTTCGCCCTGCTGCGCGGATTCGAGTCCACAGGTCGCCTCGATTCGCTCTCGCGCGCCAGCGCCCAGCTGCTGGAGGCTGCGGAGCGCGGCGACACGGGCCCCTTGCGGGCGGCCGCCGGCAACCGTGCCGACGATTTCGTCCGGATGCACACCGAATGGTCCTCGGGAGTCCGCGCCCGGGTCGGCGATTTCCGCGGTGTTGACGTGCTTGGAAGCCAGCCGCAGGGTCCGCGCGCAATGACAACGGCACGCATGCGCTTCGAGCGCGGTGAGCGATACCTCCAGATCGTGTGGGACGGTGCGACGATCGCGGGCGTCCGGACGATCAGGCCGCCGCGTGATCCCGAATTCCTGCCGGTGTCGGCGACCGAATGGGCTGCGTACGATTTCGCTTCAGGTCGTACGACGGTCATGCGGCTCACCGACACAGGATTGGAGCTCGACGGCCCGGGTGGCGTCCAACGCGCCCAGCGTGTGAACTGACCGTTGCCACGTGGCGGTGAGCCGACGGCGATGCACGCACCGATCCACGTGGCAGTAGTCGGTCCCGGCGACGGCGCGACCGCGCGCAATGTCGCAGACGCCCGCTCGATCGGCGCTCTCTGCGCGGCCCGCGGATGGATCGTCCTCACTGGCGGGCGAAATTCGGGTGTCATGGCTGCCGCCGCCGAGGGCGCCGCATCGTCGGGTGGGGTCAGTGTGGGCGTGCTGCCTGGCGGCGACCGCGGGGATGCGGCGCCGTCGCTCACGGCAAGCCTGCCGACCGGGCTCGGCGAGGCGCGGAACGCGGTTCTGGTCACCGCCGCTGACGGCGTCATCGCCTGCGGGATGAGCGCGGGGACGCTGTCCGAGATAGCGCTGGCGATGCAGGCAGGGCGGCCAGTTGCGCTCGTCGGTTCAGACGCGGCGTTTCTCGCCGGGCTCGCGAGCGCAGCCGTTCACTCTGCGACCAGCCCCGAGGCGGCCGTGGAATGGATTGACGCCGAGGTCAGGAAAGCAGGCAGTCGCCGCTGAGGCAGCGGCGCTTCAGCGCAGCCGCGCGAGAATGCGGCCTGCCGCCACGTCGGCCACGGCCATGATCGTGAGTTGCGGGTTCACACCCGGCGCGGTCGGCAGGAGCGATCCGTCGGCGACGTAAATCCCCGGCGCTCCGTGGCGCTCGAACTCGGGCGTGCATCCGCTCGTCCGGGGCGAGCCGCCGATGCGGCAGGTGCCGTTGACGTGCGCGGAGAAAAGATTGATCTGGTTGTGACCGCAGGCGGCGGTATGCACTTCGCCCAGGTCTGCCTCACTGCGCAGCCGTACCGCCGGCGAGTGCAGCGTCTGAACCTCTGTCGCGCCGGCTGCGAGATGAACCCGCGCCGCAGCGGCGGTTCCATCGCGCAGCATGCGAGCCGTTGGCTGCGAGATCCGATAACGGATCTTGACACGCCCACCGCGACCCACGGTCACACTGCCGTCCGAGCGATCCAGCTCTGCGCCGTCGCGCACCAGGACTATCAGGCTACCGAAGCTGGCGAACCGCTGCATGATCCTCCTGTGCGAAGCCCCGAACTCCGTCACCGCAGCCGCTGCAAGTCCGGGGAGCAGGGCGGGGCATTCGATCCAGAAGCCGTAGCCGTCCCCGTTTCCGCGCAGAAAATCGTCGCACAGCGCCGACTGAGGGATGCCGGCCGGGCCGTAAATCTCGCGGTCGTAAATACCCATCGCGGCAGTCGTGGGATGGAGGCGGAGAAAGCGGCCCACGCCGCCTCCGCCCAGCCCCGATCGCTGGAGTATCACGGGAGTACCGACGGCGCCGGCGGCCAGCACCACCGTCGGCGTGTTTACCACGAGACTGCGACGCGCGGCGCCGGTGTCGCGGTCGAGCACGGTGCAGCGGACGCGTTTCAGCCCCCGTCGCCCGCCGGGTCCGGCGATCTCGAGCCGCTCCACTCGCACGTCGCTGTACAGTCGCGCGCCGGCAGCCAGCGCCCGCGGCACGTAGGTGTTCAGCGCGCTCTGCTTCGCATCGTAGCGGCATCCGATGCCGCAGAATCCGGCGCGCACGCATTCCCTGGCGTTGTTGACTGCGGCGCGCGTAGTCCAGCCGAGTCGCGCGGCGCCATCCATCAGCAGGTTGTTGTTGGGATTGTGAGCATCGTCAGGGATCGGCCGTGCGTGAATCTCATCCTCGATGCGGTCGAAGACCGTCGTCATCGCCGCCGCGCTCATCCCTTCCGCCGCGTGCAACCGGCTCCATTCGTCGAGGACGAAGTCGGGAGTGCGCAACGTCATCATCCAGTTGACGGTCGTGCCTCCGCCGACGCAGCGGCCCTGGAGGAGTGAAACCGCAAGATCCTCAGTCGTTCGCAACCCGCGATCGGCGTACAGCCGCGGCACCATCTCCGCCTCGCTCTCGGTGAAGTCCGCAGGGGTCCAGTACCCGCCTTCCTCCAGGAGCACAACGTCCTGGCCTGCCTCGGCCAGCCGCGCCGCGACTACCGCTCCGCCCGCCCCGGTGCCGATCACGCAGACGTCGGCGGTGAGCGTGAGGTCGGAGGCCACCTCGTGGCCCTGCACGACACCTCCCGGAGGCGCCGCGCGCGCGGGAACGGGGAGCACAGCCGGCTGGTGATTGCGCGCAACCGGCTCATCGTCGCGCTGATCTCCCGGCAGGGCCCCTTCCCACGGCAGCACCACCCCGCGCCGGTACAGCGGGCCCCGGTAGCCAATCGCCGCGTGCGACTCCGGCTGTGCGTAGTACGTCGAGAGAATCAGGCGGCGGAACGCCTGAAAGACCGTTCGTCGCGCTGGCATGCTGCTGCGCTCCCAGGCGCGGAGGAGCGTGTCCTGCTGCTCCGGCGGCGTGCGCCCGAACCGCAGCCAGCGTCCGCCGCTTGTCGCGCAATTGAGGGCACTGCCGAACAGTGTCAGCAGCAGGGCAAACCGTCGCCGGACAGACGGCTCCGCCTCGCTGAGCTGCTGTTCAACAAGGCCAGCCAGGTTGAGATGAGTGCCGGGATTGTCGTACGCCGCCGGGACCAGGCAGCGACACAAGGCGTCGAGAGTCTCCCTCTGACCGGCTCCCAGTTGCTGCATCATGGCCAAAGATCCCCCGGTGGCCGACGCGCGGCAACACTATGTTCCCGGGTTGAACTCTGCTCGCAACCGGCAGCCGCACCCATTCAATCATGATCGTTCATCTGCTGGACGGCACCTACGAGCTGTTCCGCCATTTCTACGGCATCCGGCGCTTCAACAAGGGGAAGGATCCGCCGTTCGGGGCGGTGATCGGCGTGCTCAACACGGTGCTGCAGCTGTTCGAGACGGGCGCTACTCACCTTGGCGTCGCGACCGACCATGTCATCGAGTCATTCCGCAATGAGTTGTGGCCCGGCTATAAGACGAGCGAAGGGATCGAGCACGCATTGCTTGCCCAGTTCCATCCTCTGGAGGACGCGCTTTCCGAGATGGGGGTAGTCGTGTGGCCGATGGTCGAGCTGGAAGCCGACGACGCTCTCGCGTCGGCGGCACACCTCGCGGCGGCGGATCCGCACGTCGGCAAAGTGTGCATCTGGACCCCTGACAAGGATCTGGCGCAAAGCGTTCGTGGTGACCGTGTGGTCCAGATCATTCGCAAGGGCGATCAGATCCGCAACGAGCAGGGCGTTCGCGACAAGTTCGGCGTCGGTCCGGAGCTGATTCCGGACTTCCTCGCCCTGGTGGGTGATTCGGCGGACGGCTTTCCCGGCATGCCCGGAATCGGTCCGGCGACGGCGGCCCGGCTGCTGAACCAGCATGGGCCGCTGGAGGACTTCCCGGACGAGGTCCTGGGGGAGCGGCGGCAGCTGGCGCTGCTGTTCAAGAACCTCGCGACGCTGCGGACGAATGCGCCGCTGTTCGATGACGTGGACGAGCTGCGCTGGCGCGGACCGACGTCGCGGTTCGAGGCGACCGCTGCGCGCCTCGGCGATGCACGCCTCTCAAAGCGCGCACGGAAGATCGCTGCAGATGCCGACGGCGGCGGCTAACGGCGGATGCGTTGCTCCTGGCCACCCTGGCCAGGCCGGGTCAGGGGGGCAGGCGCATCGTCGAAGCGCACGGGATGACCGAACTGCCAGCGGCTGTTCTCTCTGTCCTGCGTCGGCGTGCCGAGCATGCGGCCGAACATCGGGATCAGCTCCCGTTGCGCCGGTGTGACGATCTCCGCGGCGATCTCCGGCTGCTCCCAGAAGATCTTCCAGTACGCCCTCTGGGTGGCAAGGGCGCTGTCCAGCTCGGCTTTGCCCGCAGTGCCCTGACCGCGCGCCAGCAGTTCGCCAAGCGGCGCGTACACCGCGCGCACGCGCGCCGAGTACACTGAGTCTGCGTGGCGCAGCCGCGTGATCTGCTCGGCACTGAGAAAGAGTGAATCGCTTTCGGAGAGCAGAAGCTTGTGGACGCTGGAGGTGTTCCGCAGGTAGAACGCGGTGATCGAGTCGGCGCCACGGCGCTCCCAGCCCACCGGGCTGCGCACGGGCTCGACGGCACGGCGCAGCTCCTGAAGGTCGAAATCGGTCGAGAGATTGACCGAGAAATCGATGACGACCCTGAATGGATCACGGCTGATCGCACGTCCTGCGCGGTTGCTCCCGAACCGAGGGTTCACGTCGTACAGGAACCGGTTCCCGGTCGCGTCGAACGCCCTTGGGAGCAGGAGCACAGGATCCGCGAACTGCGAGCGTGCCAGTACGTTCTGGAAGTACACGTTCGGCTGAACGCGACGGCCCCAGCGCCTCGGCAGGGGAGGTTGCCACTGAACGTTGAGTGATTGAGTGCCCGGGCCGCGGCAGCTGTTGCGGCCAGGCATGACGCCGAGGTTCGCGCGAAGGCACTCGCGCGCACTGGCTGGCCCGGTTTGCATCAGCGACGATATCTGCGCGGCGAGCACAGGATCAGACTCGGTCTGTGGATCGGGCACGAAGGCGCGGTCGCCACCACGGCCGTCGCCGTTCACGTCTCCCTGCACGATGGGAGTGAAAGGGAGCCCCGACTGCGCGCGCCCGAAAAGCGTTACCGTGCCGATGCGCCTGTGCGCAAACGCCCCGGTCAGCACCAGGACGTGTCGCGCGTCGCTGGTATTGGGCGCCCACTCACGCTCACGGGGGTCGCCGACGGCCGCCCCATCGAAGCCCCGGTACTGCCGACGCGTCCATTGCAGCGTGTAGTTCAGCGACGAATAGAACTGGAACCTGCTCCTGAACCTGAACACGTCGGGCGACAGTCCGAACGTCAGCTGCCCGCCGTAGCCGCGGAGGTCGCTGACACGCGTGCTCACCCGACCGAACTGGTCGGACGCGCGTGACTCTGCCGGCGAGACTGCGCCGCTTGCCGGATCGATGGCCGCCGGAGACACGTAAACCGGGCGGGCGGATTCCCCCGCGAGAGTGAACCGCGGCGTGCCGGAGAAGTTCGCGTCAACCACTCCTGGCTGCGACAGGTCGTACGACGCCAGCCCACCGGCGCGCAGCAGCCATGAGCCGATGTTCGTGGACCAGTCCAGCGTCGCTCGCCAGCTGCGCGGCACGTCGTACGACGGATGAATGAGCGTCACTCCCGGTGCGCGCTCGCCAAGCGGGCCGCTGCCGTCGAGGCATTGAGTGGGGATCGCAGCGGGATCGGCGGCGAACAGCGACCAGTCGGCTGCCGGGGTGGCTGAGCCGACGCACGACAGCGTGGAACTGCCACCTGGAAGACCGGTGGCGGAGGAGGCATCGGCGAGGATGTCCGGCCGAAGCAGATCGCGGAACTCACCAACGCCGCCGCGTATCACGCCCGTGCTGTAGCGGTAGAATCGTCCGATCGGGCTCTGGTTGGTCCCGGACCCGTTCGACCGGTCACGGTTGTACCGGTAGCTGAACCCGAATCGCGGGCTGACGCGCATCCGCCGCGGGGCTGCGCCTGTCTGCACGCCGAGCGCCTGTTCCAGGGCGGGGTTCTTCTCTGGCGATTCCAGAAAGCCGCTCCCCTCGATGCGAGCGCCATACAGCACGTTGAAGAACGGAGACTTCGTGTAATGGTGGGCCAGCGCGCCCGCCGCGTTCCAGACTCGTCCGTTGCGCACTGGCTGTGACAGCGTGCGGGAGAAGCTGCTCGGCGTGCCTGCGGCGAAATCTCCGATGGAGTTGAAGGTGAACGTGCCCAGCTGATTGGGAGCTCCTGCCTGTTCCAGTCCGTCGGCCCGACCCCACAGCAACGCCTTGAAACGATGCTTTCGTCCACTCACGTTCCAGACTGTTTCGTTCGCGCCTTCGACAGTCCAGCGACTGTCGTCCGCGGAGAAGAATGGACCGCCGCCGACGGCGAGTCCGGCGACGTCGTTGTTTCCGCCTTCGTCCGGCGAGCGGACGAGCACGTTCGCTCCGGGGAGCAAACGGTACGGACTGGTTTCGGTGGTGACCCTGCTGGCCGCGAGCCGTGTCTCCGTCAGGATCCGTCGTCCCGGCCCTACGTACTCGCCGAGCGTGAGCTGACCGCCGAAGGTTCGCTCGCGGCGCTCGCCCGCCGCCGACGGTGCCGACAGAGGTCCGAAGCCGAGTGCACCATCGCGAGTGGATCCGATCATCGTCGTCAGTGCGCGCGTTCGCAGCGTGTCGCGGGTGTCGTCCAGACGCCCGAGCCAGCTGACGGCGTCGCGGCGCCGCTCACCGGGAATTCCCGCTCCCGTCAGCGACAACCCGAGCGGGCCGGCAACGGCTACGAGTCGCGCGACTGAGTCGGGTGACACTCCGGCGCGGATCAGCGCATCGATGTCCGCGCTCACCAGCGTGGCCGGATCGCTGGAGTTTCGCGCCACCTCCAGTGCGACGTTGTACGTGAGCGCGCGCCTGATCAGCTCACCGTCTGCGCCGAAGCTGGTTCGGAATCCACCGCTGCGCGCGCCGAGTGCGGCTGCAGCGGCATCTGCGAACTGAAGACCCGGCGGGTCGAACGTCACGAAGCCGTTCCGGCGCTGGTACATGCGGCTGCCGGGCTCGAGGCGTACGTCGATGTTCGCGCCGGCAAAGCCGCCGCGTGTGGGGTCGAACGTCGCACCAGTGACGCGAACCTCGGTTCTGGCAGCGCGGGGAATGGAGCCGCTGGCCATGCCCATTCCGTTGAGGGTGTTGAGATTCGACTCGGCGCCTGCTCCGAGGATCGACGGGCCTGTCGCCGTCTGCGTGACGTTCGACATGGTGCCTGCGACGGCGTTGAGATCGCCCGCGACCGATGGAGCCAGCTGGCCGCTCACGCCGTCTCTCCATCGCTCCGCAGCGCCTGTCTCCAGCTGTGTCGGGTTCACCGGATTGGTGGCGCGTACCGGGCGTGTGGCCGCCACGCGCACGGCCTCGAGCTCAGTCACCGCCGGCTTCAGGGTGAAATCGGCAACGAGCTCGGTCTCCGCACCCTGGCGCTGCACCCTCCTGCGCGCGGATCCGAGCCCGGTCGCACTGACGTACACGAGATAGTCGCCGGTGCCCTCAGCGAAGAAAACGCGATAGCTGCCGCTGCTGTCCGTGGTCCCCGGCTGCGTGAGGCGATCCGGGCCGCGGGTGACCATCACGGTTGCGCCCACGACTGCGCGCCCCGAATCGTCCATCACGCGTCCCCGAACCGTTTCCGGCCGGAGCTCGGGTGTCACATCCTGCGCCGCAGAGGGAAGGGCGGAGAGAAGCCACGCGATCGCCAACAGTGCCACCGGTTTCGTCATGTCAGGAGCCTTACGGTAAACGGAAGGACGCGGTGCCAGGTTAGAGCGATCGACTGGCGAAAGGGTTGGCTCCACGGTCTGGACGTTGACGCCGCGGTTTACGTGTATATACACTCATTCATGCGGCCGCACGCCCACCTGCTCCCCACGAAAGACTGCCTGTGCCTCGCGGCCAGGCGCCGAGCGCGTGCCCTGACGAGGCTGTACGAGGAGAAACTCCGCCCGCATGGCCTGCGGGCGACCCAGTTCTCAGTGCTCGCTGCCCTGGCGCTGAAGGGTCCGACGCCGATCGGGGCGCTGGCGGACTTCCTCGTACTCGAGCGGACGACTCTCACGCGAGCCGCTGCGGTGATGGCGAAGCGGGGCTGGCTCGACACCGCTGCCGCCACCGATGGGAGGGAGCGCCGGTTGCGGCTGACAGCCGCCGGGAGAAGGAAGCTGGAGGCCGCGTTTCCTGCCTGGAGCGAAGCGCAGGAGAGCGTCCGCCGCGGGCGCCCCGGGGAAAAGCAGACCAGCCCCTCGCCAGGCGAAAGGCCAACCCTCACAGGAGTGTGAAAATGCTGCTGCAACCCTACCTCACCTTCGACGGCGACTGCGAGGCCGCGATCCGGTTCTACGCGGAAGTGCTTGACGGTACCATCGAGGCGATGATGCCCAACCGGGGCTCGCCGGCCGCTGCGGAGACACCGGCGGAGTGGCAGGACAAGATTCTTCACGCGTCTCTGAGGGTTGATGACGAGGTGCTCATGGCTTCGGACGCGCCCCCCGGCAGGTACTCGCGGCCGCAGGGTCTCCACGTCTCCATAGGGCTCAGCGATGCCGCCAGGGCCGAGCGGATCTTCAACGCGCTTGCGGAGGGGGGTACCGTGCAGATGCCGCTCGAGGAAACTTTCTGGGCTCTCCGGTTCGGGATGGTAGTGGACCGGTTCGGCACGCCGTGGATGATCAACTGCGAAAAGCCGTCGTAACTCCGGATCGCGAACCAGCGTACGGTTGACATGACTCCAGCGATCGAGACCGTCGGGCTCGTCAAGCACTTCGGGAAGACACGCGCCGTAGCCGGCATCGATCTCGAGGTCAGCCGTGGTTCGGTTTACGGACTGCTTGGCCCGAACGGCGCCGGAAAGACGACGACCATCCGCGTGCTGGCCACCTTGCTGCGTCCGGATGACGGCGCTGCGCGTGTGCTCGGCTACGACGTCGTTCGGGAAGCCGCGATCGTTCGCACCAAGGTGAGTCTCACCGGGCAGTTCTCGTCCATCGATGAGGATCTCACCGGACACGAGAATCTGGTGCTGGTCGGGCGGCTGCTGGGCCTCTCCTGGCGCGCTGCCCGCGCGCGGGGCGCGGATCTGCTCGACGCGTTCGATCTCGCGGAGGCGGGTGGCCGCCAGGTACGGACGTTCTCCGGCGGAATGCGGCGCCGGCTCGACATCGCGACCAGCCTGCTCGTGACGCCGGAGCTGCTTTTCCTCGACGAACCGACGACCGGACTCGATCCGCGCAGCAGGAACCAGGTCTGGGACATCGTGCGCGCGATCGCGGCCGAAGGCACGACCGTCCTGCTGACGACGCAGTACCTGGAGGAGGCCGACCGGCTGGCGGACAGGCTCGCGGTCATCGATCACGGACGGATGATTGCCGAAGGCACGAGCCGCGAGCTGAAGCGATCCATCGGCGGCAACACGCTGCACCTGCGCATCCAGGCGGTCGAGCAGCGCCCGGAAGCGGAAGCGCTGCTGGCGCGCGTTCTCGGCGTGGACGTTCACAATGGGAGCGACCCGCTGCTGCTCACTGCGCACGCGGCGGACGACGCACTCGTCGCCGACGCTCTGGCGGCGCTTTCCCGGAGCGGGGTAGCGGTCGCCGAGTTCTCTCTTGGCCAGCCCAGTCTGGACGAAGTGTTCTTCGCGCTCACCGGACATACCGCTGACCGGGAGAGCGCGGAGGCGCAATCATGACCTCGACTCCGGTGTCCGTTCCAGGTGGCAGCCTTCACGGTGTGCTGTCCGGGTCGATGCGGCCGCCTCCGGCGAGCGCACTCTCCGCCAGCATCACACTGGGCTGGCGGGCGCTCCTCAAGATCAAGCACGTGCCATTTCAGCTGTTCGACGTGACGGTGTTCCCGCTGATGATGACCCTGATGTTCACCTTCCTTTTCGGAGGTGCGCTGGCAGGGTCTCCCCGGGAGTACATCCAGTACCTGCTTCCGGGGATCGTCGTCCAGGCCGTCGTATTCATAACGGTGTACACCGGCGTCGGACTCAACACCGATCTCACGAAGGGGCTGTTCGACAGGTTCCGGTCGCTACCGATCTGGCAACCCGCACCGATAGTCGGCGCGCTGCTGGGTGACGTGCTGCGGTATTCGATCGCCGCGCTGATGGTCGTGGGCCTTGGCGTCGTTCTCGGATTTCGCCCCGGGGCGGGTCCGCTCGGTGTCGTGCTCGGCGTTGCTCTGATCCTGGTCTTCGCGTTCGCTGTCTCGTGGATGTGGATCCCCGTCGGAATGCTGGTCAAGAGCCCGGAGTCGGTCATGACCAGCAGCTTCGTGGTGCTTTTCCCGCTCACCTTCGTGAGCAACATCTTCGTGGATCCCGCGACGATGCCCGGGTGGCTGCGCACGGCCGTGGGATTCAATCCCGTCACACACCTCGTGTCGGCGTCGCGCGGGCTCATGCACGGCGGAGTCGTGCTGGCCGACGTCTGGTGGGTGCTGGCCGCCTCTGCCGTCATCACCGCTGTTTTTGCGCCGCTGTCGCTGCGCATGTACCGGAAGGAGCGCTAGCCGCGCATGCACAACCCGGGAAGCGGGCTTCCGGCGTGACGGGCCCGGCGACGGATCCGGCGCAGGAGGCCGCGCCCGCGGCAGCCGCAACGCCGGCCCCCGCGCCGCGCGACCGGCGGCGGTACGACCGCTCGATCGTGGAAGGCCCGCTGCTGCCGGCCGTGTGGAAGCTCGCGTGGCCTACGATGCTGACCAACATCATCGGCGGGCTGCAGGGCATCGTCGATCATGCGATGGTAGGGCACTTCGTGGGCTACGCCGCGAACGCGGGCATCGGCGTGGCGACGCAGATATGGATCGTGGTGATCGTGTTTATCGTCTCAGTGTTCACCGGAATGAGCATTCTGGTCGCACGGTTCGTCGGGGCCGGTGACGAGGAGAAGGCCGACCGCACGGTGTACCAGGCGTTCCTCACCGCCACGGCGATCTCTGTCTTCATCCTTGCACCCATCGGCTACGTGAGTGCGCCCGCGTTGCTCTCGCTGGTGAATGCCGCGCCCGCGGTTCAGGCCGAAGCTCTGCCGTACCTGCGCATCATGCTCGTGTTCAGCATAGGCATGCTCGTCTTCTTCATGCTGAGCGGCGCGCTCCGCTCGGCAGGCGATGCCCGGACTCCGATGGTGATGGGGATCGTGCTGACCGTGCTGAACGTCGGACTCAACGTCGTGCTGATTCGCGGTCTTGGACCGATACCGGCGTACGGTACCGCGGGCGCGGCGATGGGCACTGTGATCGCATCGGGCCTGCTGGCCGTGTACTCGATCTGGAAGCTGTGGCATGGAGGGTGGGTCGTGTCGTTCCCGCGGGAGTACGGGCTCGCGCCGCACTGGCCTACCATCAAGGCTCTGTTCCGCTTCGGACTTCCGACCGGCTTCCAGGGGATAGCGATGAACGTGGGTGGTGTTCTCATGCTTGCGTTCATCGGATCGCTGGCGCAGAGCGCCGCGGCACAGGCTGCGTTCGCCGTGTCATACTCGCAGCTCTTCTCGCTCATCACGTGGACGTCGGTGGGGCTGATGGGTGCCGCAGCCGCTGTCGCCGGGCAGAACCTCGGTGCCGGTAACGCGGATCGCGCACGCGATGCCGTGCACGTTGCCGCGCGCATCGGCGTCAGCGGGGCAGCGGCGATAGGGATCTTCTTTCTCTTCTTTCCACAGCAGCTGCTCGCGGTCTTCGGGATGGATGATCCCGTGGTCGTTCAGATCTCGGTGCAGCTTCTGCGCGTGCTGAGCCTGTCGGGGCTCCTGATTGCCGTCGCACTGGCGTACACCGGCGGGCTCCAGGGCACGGGCGACACGAAGAGCCCGCTGTACATCTCTATCGTTTCGCAGGTGGTCATCCCCCTCGGCGCGTGCTTCGTGATCCAGAGCTTCGGCACCCTGGAGCCGATGGACATCTGGCTGGCGATCCTCGCGGGTCACGCGACGCGCGCGCTGCTGAGCGTGCTTCGCTTCAATCAGGGGCAGTGGCGCACCATCGCCGTGGATGTGCCGGCGGCCCGCCGCTGACAGCGCGGGCGCATCGCTGATGGCCCGAAGAAAAAGAAGCCCCGCCACGAGGCGGGGCTTCTCTTGGCTGCGGACGGTCGGGTTGACTCAGTCGAAGAAGTAGCGGAGCCCGATCTGCGCGCGCCAGCGCGAGAACAGGCTGGGGTCGTCAATGAACGTCTGCGACGGACCCGTGAAGTTGAAGATGGGCTCGCCGTCCGTATCGAAGTCCACGAGCCTCAGCGGCGACGTGGCCGTGGCGCTGGCCACCTTGCGCACGCCCCAGTCGGAGTTGAGCAGGTTGCCCACGTTCAGCACGTCCACGCTGAGCTGGAACGTGTGCCGCTTCAGCCCGCGGCTGATCACGAAGTCCTGCAGGACGCGGAGGTCCAGGTTGGTGTACCACGGATTCAGAGCGCCGAACCGCTCCGCGATCTGGCCCCTGTGCGCCGAGAGATAATCGTCCTGCTCTATGAAGGCATTCAGCCGCGTCCACTGCTCCTGCGCGGATACGGTCTGGCCGCTGGCATCCTGGAACGGCGCCAGGCGGATCTCGCTCTCGCTGCGCGGGATGTAGATGAGGTCGTTGGAATAGCCGTCACCGTTCACGTCACCCGAGTAGATGAACGAATAGCGGTTGCCCCCCGCGCCGGCGAAGCGGTTCCCCTCGGCGATCTCCGCGAACAGCCCGACCTGCGTGCGATATCGGGGCGACCACGTCTTCGTGTACGACGCCGCGCCGACGATGCGATGCCGCTGTCCAAACTCGGAGTAGCTCAACTCCGGATTGTTCGGATCGCCCTGCACCGGCTGGTTCTGCCAGAGGACGCTGGCGATCTCCGATGACTTGAGCGAATTCTTAGCCTGCGTGTAGCTGTATCCCAGCGTTGCCTCAGCACCGAAGGCGAACGCCTTGCGCAGCTGCCCGGTGAGATTGAAAGAGTGTCCCTCATCCGTGTTGTCAATTACGTAGATCCCGGCTG